>JAPLDI010000030.1:40292-115191 GCA_026391795.1 Bacteroidota bacterium | reverse complement strand
CTTTTACCACTTCTGTGGCGGAGGGCTTTTTCTTTTTGTTGTCTTCTTCCATAATTGTGAGGTTTTAAAGTTTGTTTTTCTTTTAAAACCACACATTAAAATTATAACTTTACCGGTAAACATTTCGCTGACGATATACAAAAAATAGATTACCCGTTATTATTGCGCAATAGAGGAAACCCGTAATCTGTAATAGCGGAAATCCGCTATTCTTTTATTTTTCAAATCCATATAATACTGATAATCAAAAATCACATCTTATATATTGCCGGGCAAATTGCACGCCAAACAAAAATGCATCCCGACGAATTTTCATAAAAAAACTGATGACAATAGCGTCTCTTCGAAAATAAAAAAAACTTACTTAAATACTCCTATTTTCAACTGAGCTTACCCTTTTTATCTCAGAAAATTTCTTTAATTTTACAGCCAATTCTTTGGACCCCGGTCGCATGACAGGGCCTTCCGGTAAATTTTGACAGCACTTACAGATTGCGGATTCCCTGACACTTGTTGTGTAATGTCAGGAAGCCAAAAGGAAGTTGTCTTTGCTGAAAGATGATCTGAAATTTTCTAAAGAAAAACTTAAATAAATTCTCATTATGCGAATTGCACGAATAAACACTTCACAAGGGCTCCATGACCCGGATCCGGTCGACCTTGGGCTGATCGATGCCCTGATCAGGAAATACAAAGGAAAAAAAGGAAACATGATCCCGCTGCTGCAGGGAACACAGGATATCTATGGTTACCTGCCGAGAATGGCATTTGAAAAGATCGCCTCCGAAACCGGGCTGAACCTCAGCGAGATGTTCGGAGTCGCCACATTTTATTCCCAGTTCCGCCTGAAACCGGTCGGAAAACACATCATCAAGGTCTGCCATGGAACTGCCTGTCATGTTCAGAATGCAAAGGAGATTTCAGAAGCCATTGAAGAATCGCTGAAGATCAAAGACGGGGAGACTACCGAGGACCGGTTCTATACGCTGGAGTCGGTGGCCTGCCTGGGATGCTGTTCACTGGCCCCGGTCATGATGATCGGCGACCAGACCTATGGCAAGCTGACCGGCAATGAAGCCACGAAGATCATCAAGAATATCCGGATCAGCGAAAGTAATTAGCCGTTCGCTGTTCGCCGTTCGCCATTCGCTTTTCGCAAAAGAATTGGATTATCCTTGCGAGGAACGTAATGACGAAGCAAAGCGAACAGCGAACAACGAACAGCGAACAACGAACAGCGAAAAAAAACTAATCACCACCAAAACATACTATTTCATCTATGACAACAACTACTGTTACCGTCGGGCTTGGAAGTTGCGGAATCGCAGCAGGCGCAGGCAAGACGTATGAGAAGATCAAAGCCATGAAGGAGACCGAGAAACTGGATTTTATCCTCAAAAAGACCAGCTGCATCGGTATGTGTTACCGCGAACCCCTGGTCGAGATCAGGGATGACACGGGAACCTACCTCTACGGAGATGTGAATGAAGGACGTGCCATCGAGGTGATCGAAAAACACATCAACCAGAAAGACCCGATCCGCGACTACATCGTTTACACCGATCTTTTCGATGCGCCGGAAAATAATTTTATTGAGTCGCAGGTAAAGATCGTACTCCGGAATTGCGGTTACATGGACCCCGAATCGATCGAAGAGTATGAAGAAAGGGAGGGTTACAAAGCCATTGCAAAGATCGCTGTCGGTAAGATTGCCCGGACGGAGGTGATCCAGACGGTTCTCGACTCGGGGATCCGTGGACGCGGCGGCGGAGGTTTCCCTACCGGACTGAAATGGAAATTCGCCAATGCCAATAAATCGGAAGAGAAATATGTGATCTGTAACGCCGATGAAGGCGACCCCGGCGCATTCATGGACCGCTCGGTCCTCGAAGGCGATCCCCACTCGGTGCTCGAAGGCATGATCATCGCCGCCTATGCCATCGAGGCCAACCAGGGCGTCATCTACTGCCGGGCAGAATATCCCCTGGCCATCAAGCGCCTCAATATTGCACTGAAGCAGGCAAGGGAAAAAGGATACCTGGGGAAAAATATTGCAGGGATCGAAGGGTTTGATTTTGATATCTACATCAAGGAAGGTGCCGGTGCATTTGTTTGCGGAGAAGAAACGGCCCTCATCGCCTCCGTGGAAGGGGAACGCGGGATGCCCCGCAAACGTCCTCCATTCCCGGCTGCTTCAGGGTTGTGGAAGAAACCCACCAACATCAACAACGTCGAGACCTTTGCCAATATTCCCTGGATCATCCTGAACGGTGCAGCCGCTTTTGCCGCCTATGGCACCGAGAAGAGCAAGGGAACAAAGGTCTTCGCCCTTGCCGGGAAGGTAAACCACTCCGGTCTTGTCGAGGTCCCCATGGGGATGACCATCCGGGATGTCATCTTTAAACTGGGAGGCGGCATCAAGAAAGATAAGAAGTTCAAAGCCGTTCAGATGGGAGGACCTTCGGGGGGCTGTATCCCCGAATACCTTTCCGATACCATCGTGGATTATGACTCGGTAAATGCTACCGGTGCGATCATGGGTTCCGGAGGGATGGTGGTCATGGATGAAACCACCTGCATGGTGGATGTTGCAAAATTCTTCCTTGACTTCACACGAAAGGAATCCTGTGGTAAATGTACCTTCTGCCGCATGGGTACAATGCGCATGCTGGAGATCCTGGAGCGGATCACCGATGGCAAAGGAGCGGAAGGCGACCTGGAGAAACTCGAGGAACTGGCCTACCAGATCAAGGATAACTCGCTTTGCGGACTGGGACAAACTGCCCCGAACCCGGTGCTCACAACGATCAAGTATTTCCGTGATGAATATGAAGCACATATCTTCCATAAGAAATGCCCCGCAAAAGTCTGCAGGCCGCTGCTGACTTATACTGTGGACGCGGAAAAGTGCACCGGATGCATGGTCTGCCTGAAGAACTGTCCGGTGAAAGCCATTACCGGCGAACGCAAGCAGGTTCACTTCATCAACCAGGATATTTGTACCAAATGCGGCGCCTGCTTCACGAAGTGTAAATTCGATTCGATCGTTCTTTCCTGACAAATAAACAAAACATAATCTGAAAATATTTTCCGACAATGACTGAAAACTTCCTGAATATCATTCTCGATGGCAATATTGTTAAAGGGAACCCCGGTGAAACTATACTGGAACTTTCCCGCCGACACGGTATCGAAATACCCACTCTTTGCAACGACGACCGCCTTGAACCCTTCACCTCCTGCTATGTTTGCGTTGTGGAGGTAGAAGGCATGCGCGGACACCAGCCTGCCTGTTCCACGAAGATCACCGAGGGGATGAAGATCATCACCGACAATGAAGGCATCCGCAAATCAAGGAAAATGGCACTGGAACTCATGCTTTCCAACCATTATGCCGATTGCATTGGTCCCTGCAAGCAGACCTGCCCGGCAGGTGTGGATGTGCAGGGTTACATCTCCCTCATCGAAAAAGGACTTTACAATGATGCAGTGGCACTGATCAAGGAAACGAACCCGCTGCCCGCCATCTGCGGCCGCGTATGCGTTCGACCATGTGAAGTTGAATGCCGGAGGAACCTCCTTGACGAGAATGCCCCGGTGGGGATCGACTACCTCAAACGGTTCGCTTCCGATATCGACCTTCGTTCGGAAACGAAATTTATTCCGGAGATAAAACCCTCTACCGGTATAAAAGTAGCCATCATCGGCGCCGGCCCCGGAGGCCTGTCTGCTGCCTATTTCCTGCAGATCCAGGGACACCAGGCCGACATCTTCGAGGCTTCGGAAAAATCAGGCGGATGGCTGCGCTATGGCATTCCCGAATACCGGCTTCCCAACGACATCGTTGACGATGAGGTGAAAAATATCACTGATCTTGGGGTGAACATCCATTACAATAAGAAACTTGGCGGTAACCTCAGCTATAAGGAACTGAAGGAGAAATACCAGGCCACGATCCTGACCATCGGTTCGCAAAGGGGAACCGGTATCGGCTGCGAAGGCGATGGTGCGGAGAATGTATTTTCAGGAATTGACTTTCTGAGGAACATGGAAGCAACCGGGCAGCGTTATGATTTCAAGGGGAAGACCATCGCCGTGATCGGCGGGGGAAATACCGCCATGGACTGCTGCAGGACTTCGATCCGGTGCAACGCGAAAAAGGTTTACGTGATCTACCGGAGAACCGAAAAGGAGATGCCGGCAAATCCCATCGAGATCCATGAATCAAAACTGGAAGGAGTGGAATACCTGTTCCTTACCTTACCCAGCAAGGTGAACAAGGATGCCGAAGGCAAGCTTCAGTCGATCACCTGCATCCGCATGGAGCTGGGTGAACCGGATGCTTCCGGGAGACGACGCCCGGTTCCTGTTGAAGGATCTGAATTTACGATCGACGTTGATTATGCACTTGCAGCCATCGGACAGAAGACCGATGTGAATTTTATCGACGATATCAATGCCTCAGCGGAAGGCGGGAGCCTGCTGATCAACAAATGGGGGGATATCGATGCAAAGAAAGATACGCTCCAGACCGGGATCCCCTCCGTCTTTGCAGCCGGCGACGGCGTAACCGGTCCTGCCACCATCATCGAGGCCATTGCCCAGGCAAAGATCGCTTCGGCGAGTGCGCACCAGTACCTGATGAACCTGCCTATAGTACCCGCAGGCAAACCTTTTACCAGCCGCAAGGATAGTTTCAAAAAACAGGTGACCGGCGATTACCTGGGCCGCTTTGGCAAACAGCTTCGTGAAGAGATGCCCACCCTGCCGGCTGAGCAGCGGTTCAACTTCAGTGAAGTGGAACTCGGTTATGCCTCGGAGGAAATTGCAAACCAGGAAACCCTGCGCTGCCTCGAATGCGGTTGCGTGGCCTTCCTCGACTGCGATCTGCAGAAATATTCAACCGAATACAATGCCAACCAGAAAGGATTCACCGGCGAATTCAAGGAGTACAATGTAGATTTCCGTCATCCTTACATTGAGATCGACAATAACAAATGCATCCTTTGCGGAAGGTGCATCCGGATCTGTCGTGAAGTGGTCGGTGCAAATGCGCTAGGATTCATCAACCGCGGATTTGACACCTTCGTTGCCCCCAGCATGGGCGATGCGCTTCAGGATAGCTTCTGCGAATCCTGCGGAATGTGCCTCTCAACCTGTCCGACCGGCGCACTGACCGAAAATGTGCTCTTCAAGCCCGGTCCTGTGAAGACAGAAGAAGCGAACACGATCTGCAATTATTGTTCGGTGGGATGTTCCATCACCCTGAACCATAAGAATGGTTTTGTGATGAAAGTCACGGGACATAAAGGAACTGTTAATCCCGACGGGAATCTCTGCAAATACCCGAAATTCGGATATCAATACCTGAACGACCGGAGCCGGATAACGGAGCCCATGCTGAAGGTAAACGGTGAGTTCAAGGCGATCAGCTATGAAGAGGCATTTTCTCTGATAAAGGAAAAGATAACTTCTGTTAAGGCAGATGAAAATGCATTCTTTGCCGGCGCACGACTTTCCAACGAAGAGTTGTACCTTATTCAGAAACTGGCGCGGGCCGCGGCAAAAACAAACAACATTACCAGTTTCCATTATCTCGGAAGGGGAGATGCCTACCGGTCGAACTGTGAACTAAACGTGCCGATGGGAAATATCGGAGGAGCAAGCAAGGTATACCTGGTCGGAACCGAGATCAACAAGGATCATGCGGTAACAGGTTTCCTGGTGCACAATGCACACCATCTCAAAAAGATCCCAGTATCCCTGGTCACGGTTAAAGAAGACAATTCGATGGAACATAAGGTCGATGAAGTGGTGAAGATCCGTTCGTACTACCATTTTGTCAAGGCAGTGAACCATTACCTCCTCACTGCAGGACTGGAAAACAGCCTGTTCCTGAATGACCGTACCATGGGCTTTGAAGATTATAAGTCGGCCCTGCTGAAGGAAAACGTTGAACAGCTGGTGAAGTTGTCGGGCACAGATAAGGATAGCATTGTTCGGTTTGCAGAAGATTATAACCTGCAGATGAATGCGATCCTGATCTTCTCCGAGAAGGAGATCTCTTCAGCAGCTTCCACAGAACTGTTCATCCTGGCCATGATCACAGGCAAACTTGGAAAAACGGCAAACGGCATCATCGCCCTGAAGGAGAAAAACAACTCTCAGGGATTGTTCGATATGGGGATTACACCGGATGCCGGTCCCGGGGGTCAATCCATGAAGGATGCCGCTTTTGTTAAGTCGCTGGAAGAAAAATGGCAAACGAAAACAGTTCCAAAGGGAATTGGTGATATTCAGAAACTGCTTTCATCCAAAGCGATCCGTAACCTGTTCATCTTTGGCGAAGACCCTGTGGGCTGTGCTGCCTCGAGCGATCCGGGAGAATGGATCCGGAGTGCAGGTTTTGTCATGGTCCAGGATTATTTTATAACGGCTACGGCTGCTGAAGCCGACCTCATCCTTCCGGCCTCGTTCCCTGCCGAAACAGGAGGGAGCTTCACAAACGCCCAGAAGGTGATCCAGGAATTTGATGCGGTGATGGCATCAAAAACCGGGATGAACAACCTGGAACAGCTTTCGGGCATGCTGAAAAAATTTGGATTTGCAACCCCTTCATCCTCCAAAGATGTGTTCATGGAATTCATCTCGTTGCTTCCTCAGAATAAAGAGCATGCGAAACTCTCTTTCAGGGCAACCGGCGAAGACGATCTAAACCGTACCTTTGATTTTGGCTGTGATGCAGTTGTGAAGAGGTTCGAGGAAGAATTTGATGCCGCATTCTAATTAAAACGAACAGAAACAAATAATCATATCATGAAAGAATTTAAGAGTGTTGATGAGATCCTTGATTTTGCGATCAGGGCGGAGCAGGAAGCCGTTGATTTTTATTCAGACCTGGCTGCACGGTCTAAAAATGCCGAGATAAAAAAAGTATTCCAGGAATTTGCCGGTGAAGAGATGAAACACAAATCACGGTTGCTGGGAATCAAGGAAGAGAAATCCCTGAAACTTTCAGGAGAAACGGTCAAGGATATGAAGATCGCCGATTACCTTGTGGATGTGGCACCGAAACCGGATATGACCTATTCCGATGCCCTGATCCTTGCCATGAAGAAAGAAAAAAATGCTTTCCGCCTTTATTCCTTCCTTTCCGGTGAAGTTGAGGATCCGGTGATGAAAGGACTTTTCCTCACACTGGCCATGGAGGAATCGAGGCATAAACTGAGGTTTGAGCTGGAATACGATGAGTATATCCTGAAGGAAAATTAAGCGCTGATTCCTTTTTTTTGCGTCTTCGCGTCTTTGCGGTAAAAAAATCCTTAGTCAGCTTCAGGCATTCTGCTATGCCCGAAATCTGCTTTCAGCTTTTTTACGATGAATTTGTCGATTGGGAATGTGAATTCCCTTTCAGATAATTCTTTTATTGACATCCACCGGAAACATTGTGCGCCATCCGTCACCTCGGGGAAGTCGAATTTTTTATCGGTGGTTCTGAAAGGATAAGGTTTTTCAGCCTTCACAAGGTAATAAACATTGATCAGCTGTGATTTTACCGGCAGCAGTTCTGATGTGATGAAAAAATCGGTGGTATAGTAGTGCGATATGATCTCCACCTTTATGTTCAGCTCTTCCCTGAATTCCCTCTTCAGGCAGTCGGCCATCCCTTCTCCGTATTCCAGTGCGCCCCCGGGGAACTTCGTCATGAATATTCCGAGCCTGAACTCATCAGTCACCAGGATCTTTCCATCATCGATCAGGAACCCGTATACGCGGATGTTGAAGTTTTTTAGTTCCATCTTCACAATCGTTTTGTTGCCCTTGTTATTTCCCTTTTCCCGGGCGGACCGGGCAGTTTCTCGATGCTGAATCCTGCCGACTTCAAGGCCCTTGTCACCAGCCCTTTTACCGAGTAAGTAACAAGGCTGGCATTTGTTTTCATAGCGCGATAAAGCATCTGAAAGATCCCTTCTGTCCAGAGTTCGGGTTGAACATCAGGACCGAAGGCATCAAAATAAACCAGGTCAAAGGAAAAATCTTCAAGTTGAACATCCTTCAGGTCTCCCATAATCTTATGAAGGATAAAATGATCGGTTATCTGTACCGGTTTTTCCCAGGCAACGGCATGGATCATCTTAAAAACCTCCCCTTTCGAGGGATCTGTCTTCTCAGGATAATTCAGTAAGGCCAGCAGATTTTCTTCAACCGGGTATTTCTCAACCGCAGTATAATGAACCGTCTTCTTTTCTTTATCTGCGGATAAACAGGTCAGGAATGCATTTAAGCCGGTGCCAAAGCCGGCTTCAAATATCCTTGCCGGGAAATCAGGAGTTTTATCAAAACCTTCCCGGATAAAAATATGCCTGGATTCCTGCACAGCTCCGTGAATGGAATGGTAATGCTCATTCAGCTCAGGGATAAAAAATGTTGAAGATCCGTCTTCCGTAAGGATATGCTGAAGGATCATAGCTTCAGTAAAGGGTCGGGTATCTGGCCGGACTGTGGTTGTGCATGATCTCGTAGACAAGATCGAACAGATCTTCTGCATTGGGGTTTGAAAAATAGTCGCCGTCGGTACTGTATGCCGGCCGGTGGTCGTTGGCCGTCAGTGTTCGGGGTTCGGCATCGAGGTAACGGAAACCTCCCTGCTCTTCCAGCACTTTCTGGATCATATAGGCTGTGGCGCCTCCCGGAACATCTTCATCAAAGAAGACGATCTTGTTGGTCTTCTTCAGCGACTCAAGGATGATCCGGTTCCGGTCAAACGGAAGGAGCGTCTGTACATCGATCAGTTCAACAGAGATCCTGAAGTCTTTCAGCTGCTGTACGGCTTCCATGGCTACCCTTACACAGGCGCCATAGGTAACGATTGTCAGGTCGCTCCCTTTTGTCAGGATCTCGGGGATGCCCAGCGGGATCCTGTATTCCCCGATGTTCACCGGCATTTTCTCCTTGAGCCGGTAACCGTTCAGGGGTTCAATGATCAGTGCGGGATCATCGGAGGCAAGCATCGTATTGTAAAATCCTGCAGCCTGGGTCATATTTCTCGGAGCCAGGACATACACCCCGCGGATGGAGTTGATCACCATGCTTAATGGCGACCCGGAATGCCAGATGCCTTCAAGCCTGTGCCCGCGGGTACTGATGATCAGTGGGGCTTTCTGGCCTCCTTTGGTACGGTACTGGAGCGTGGCGAGGTCGTCGCTGAGCACCTGCAGTCCGTATAGCAGGTAGTCAAAATACTGGATCTCGGCAATCGGCCGGAGGCCGCGCATGGCAAGGCCGATTCCCTGCCCGATGATCGTTGCCTCGCGGATCCCGGTATCGGTAATCCTCTGATCCCCGTACTTCAGCTGCAAACCCTCGAGGGTCTGGTTCACGCCGCCGATCTTACCTACATCCTCACCAAAGATCAGTGCATATGGGTTTGTCGCAAAGATCCTGTCGAAATTAGCCAGCAGAATTTCCCGCCCTGTCACTACCCGTGCATCTTCCGGAATCACCGGTGCAACCCCTTCAACATTCAGGGCACTTTTCACCGATTCGCTGTAAAGATGGGAGCTGTAACGGTCGGCATTGACCGTATACTGTTCTTCCAGCCAGCGGGAGAGATCGGCCTTCATCGGCTTTTTCAGGCTGCAGGTGGTACAGACATCCCGGATGATCTTTTTTCCCGATGAAATGATATCCTTACGGATGGGTTCCTTGATGTTCAGGAGCTCCTCAACAATCTTGTCGATGCGTTCCTGCTTTTTACACGGACAGTGGCTGGTTCTGACTGTTTTAACCAGGAGGTCACGTTCTTTTTTGATCGGATCCTGGAAATTTTTCCAGGCCCGGTCTCTCGCTGCTTTTACAGTTTGAACAGCTTTGCTTTCAATGTCATCCACCTCCTCCGAGCCGGCGATTTTATTCTCCAGCAGCCATTTCCTCATTTGCGGAATGCAGTCAAACTCCTTTTCCTGTTCAAGCTGTTCTTTTGACTTGTACCTTTCATGCGATCCGGAAGTGGAATGACCCTGTGGCTGGGTGAGTCCTGTGATATGAAAGAGAACAGGGATATGCTTCGTTCTGCAAAGGGAGATGCCTTCTTCATACATCCTGCAAAGTGCAGGGTAATCCCACCCGTTTTCGCGATAGATCTGAAAGCCCGGTTCCGCTTCGTTCTGTTGAAAGCCTTTTAAAAGTTCTGAGATGTTTTCTTTGGTGGTCTGGTACCGCTTTGGGACGGATATTCCCCATCCGTCATCCCATACCGAAATCGCCATGGGAACCTGCAGAACACCTGCGGCGTTCAGGGTTTCAAAGAAATGGCCTTCGGAGGTGCTGGCGTCACCGATCGTTCCGAAGGCAACCTCGTCGCCGTTTTGGGAAAAGCCGGAACAGGATTTCAGTCCGGGATTGTTTCTGAATAATTTGGAAGCCAGCGCAAGTCCGAGCAGACGCGGCATCTGGCCGGCAGTGGGGGAGATGTCGGCGGAAGAATTCTTCTGCCGGGTCAGATCTTTCCACTTTCCGTCTGCATCCAGCGAGCGGGTGGCAAAATGGTTGTTCATGAGCCGGCCGCCCGTTCCCGGGTTTGCTGCCAGGTCTGTATCACCGTATAGCTGTGCAAAGAATTCTTCAAGGGTGAACATCCCTGAAGCAAGCATGAAAGTCTGGTCACGGTAATACCCCGACCGCCAGTCGCCATCGCGGAAGACCTTCGCCATGGCGATCTGCGCAACCTCTTTCCCGTCGCCGAAAATACCGAATTTGGCCTTTCCTGTGAGTACCTCTCTCCGGCCAAGCAAACTTGCCTGCCGGCTCTCACAGGCAAACCGGTAATCGTTCAGTACAACCTCCTTGTCGAACGACCCGGGATCGCCTGGTGGTTTTATTTTTTTGGTCTTCTCCGTAGAGCGAAGGTTTAGTAGTTTTCAGCCTTCACTTCAAAATAGGAAGTGGGATGGTTGCAAACGGGGCAATTGGCAAGAGCTTTGGTTCCGAAATGAACATGACCGCATTTACGGCAGATCCAGAAAACCTTTTCACCTTTTTCAAATACCCGGTTCTCCTCAAGGTTCTTCAACAAGGTGCTGAATCGTTTGTCATGGCTCTCTTCAATGTTTGCAATCAATTTAAAAAGCATGGCTACTTTCGGGTACCCTTCTTCGGCTGCGATCCTGGAAAATTCGGGATACAACTCGGTCCATTCTTCATGCTCTCCGGCTGCTGCGGCCTTCAGGTTTTCAGCAGTGGTGCCGATCACTCCGGCGGGATAGGTGGCTGTGATCTCAACGGGGCCGCCTTCCAGGTGTTTGAAAAACAGTTTCCCGTGCTCTTCTTCATTCAGGGCAGTCTCTTCAAAGAGGGCGGCTATCTGCTCATACCCGTCTTTTCGGGCCTGCTTGGCAAAGAAGGTGTAACGGTTTTTTGCCTGTGATTCCCCGGCAAAGGCTTTCAGCAGGTTCTTCTCGGTTTTCGATCCTTTAATACTTTTTTCCATAACAGTAAATTTTGATCAAAGATAAAAGGAAATTTCCGGAATTCAATCATTATTCAATCTCAACGTATTCCTCTTTTCCCACCCCGCAAACCGGACAGGTCCAATCGGCCGGGAGATCAGAAAACTTCGTTCCCGGGGGGAATCCGCGGATCGGGTCTCCCTCCGCTTCATCATATACATGGCCACAAACCATACAACGGTATTTCTTCATAGCTATAATAATGTAACCCCTACGGGGTTTATTTGTGTTCAAATATTTATTTTAATATTCAATTTTCCACGCTTCATCCTCTATCCTCTATCCTCTATCCTCCATCCTCGATTATCCATTCTCCGACCTCCGATCTCCGATCTCCGACCTCCATTCTCATTTCTGGCTCCCCTCAATCCAGCTTATGATCTTCTCCGTCATCGGCGATGTTCCCGGTGCAACCTCCCCAACCAGATCTCCCTTCTCATCGATCATGAATTTCTGGAAATTCCATTTTACCGGTGCATCCATCACGCCGTTCAATTCCTTGGTGGTGAGCCATTGATAGATCGGATCAATGTCCTTGCCCTTCACAGAGATCTTCGACATCATCGGGAACGTAACCCCGTAATTTTTCGTGCAGAATTCTTTGATCTGTGCATTGGTACCGGGTTCCTGGGAGAGAAAATTGTTGGCAGGGAAACCGATGATGGTGAATTTCTCTCCTCCGTATTTCTGAAAAAGCTGCTCGAGCTGCTCGTACTGGGGTGTGTTCCCGCATTTGGAAGCGGTATTGACAACCAGGACTTTCTTTCCTTTCAGGGTTGAAAGATCAAAGGGTTGTCCGTCAAGGGTTGTTGTCTTGAAATCGTAGAATGATTTTTTTCCCTGGGCATTTGAAACTGTTGTCATGATAAAAAATGCTGAGATTAACAGGATGGTTTTCATTTTATTTTGCTATTTTTAAGGAATAATGTCACAAATATAGGTAAAAATCGTTCTATTTAAAACAAATCTAAACTATTTTCCGATCTCCATCCCATGAAAAAAAATATCAAACCTGGGGATAAAGCCCCTTTGTTCACTTTACCCGATGCTGAAGGCAACAATGTCAGCCTGTCCGATTTTATTGGTAAAAAGAATCTCGTGGTCTATTTTTATCCAAAGGATGAGACCTATGGATGTACAAAAGAAGCCTGCAGTTTCCGCGACAGTTATGACGATTTCAAAGATGCAGGTGCGGAAGTGATCGGCATCAGTTCCGACGATGAGGCTTCTCACCGCTCTTTCGCTTCCAACCATCGTCTGCCGTTTGTCCTTCTCTCGGATAAGGAGGGGAAAGTGGCTGCGGAATACGGGGTGAAGCCGCTCCTCGGAATTTTAAAAGGAAGGGTCACTTTTGTAATTGACAAGGAAGGCATCATCCGAAAGAATTATTCTTCCCATACCGACATGAACAGCCATATTGATGAGGCCATAAGCATGATCAGGACGCTATAGCGGCCCCTCAACAGCCCCTACCCCTGGCCCCTCAACAGCCCCTACCCCCGTCCCCTCCCCCATATCGGGGGAGGGGAGGTATCAGAGTTGCTCAGTTTCCTTCAATTTCATAGATATTATATGAAGGACTTCTTCAATATTATTTTCAATTTGACTGTTCCTGAATCTAAGAACTTTTATGCCCAGTTGATTCAGGATTGTGGTCCTTTCAATGTCCCTCTCATTTTGACCTCTTTCATCGTGAACTTCCCTGTCCACTTCAATAGCAAGCATTGCTTCGTAACAGAAAAAGTCAACAATGAAATCTTTAACAGCATGTTGCCGCCGAAATCGATATCCCTTTACATTTCTTCTCCTAAGTTGTTCCCATAACAACTTCTCAGAAGGGGTCATCGAATGCTTAAGTTCACCTGCAATTCTGAGTACCTCCGGGGTTGCTCCAAAGTAGATCAGGTTTTCTTCTGCTCCTCTAAGCTTTATCATTTACAGAACTGGTTTGGTCAAAGGTAAAATTATTCCACTTTACTTAAATCCATGCTTTCAAATATTCCCACTTCAAATCCCCTTCCCCCGTTTGGGGGAAGGGGCAGGGGATGGGGGCTGTCGGAGAAGGGACAGGGGATGGGGGCTGTTGGAAACCTGTTGGACTGCGAGATTTCCCCTTCCCCCGTTTGGGGGGAAGGGGTTAGGGGATAGGGGCTGTGAGAGAAGGGATGGGGGCTGTTTCAGAAGCGCTCAAAGACCCCAAGGCCAAAGAGTGCAAAATCGTACTTCACCGGGTCTTGCGGGTCAAACTTCCGCAGATTTTCCGTAAGTTCTTCAACCGCTTTCCAATCGTTCTGTTTCCGCTTAAGCAAGCCGAGTTTCCGTGCGACATTTCCGCTGTGCACATCCAGGGGACAAAGGAGGGCTGAAGGTTGAATCTTCTTCCATAACCCAAAATCAACACCTCTTTTATCATCTCTGACCATCCATCGCAGGAACATAAGTAACCGCTTGGCTGAAGCCCCTTTGCCTGGATCGGCGAGATGTTTTTCGGATCTTTTGAGATGGTCTGTTTCCAGAAAAACTGACCGGAAAAAGCACAATGCATCTTTGATGCCGTTTTTCCGACCCGGGATGAAAAGGGATTCAAGCCCTCCGTGATGTATATAAATGTTCTTTAAGGATTTCAGGAAAAAGATGCAATCGGTTCCGTTGAACGTCCTGTGATAGAACGATTCAAACTGTTCTGTTTCTCTGCGACCGGCATGCAGGATGAATTCATAAGGTGAAAGATCCATCCGATCGATCAGTTTTTCAGCATCTTTTACAATGCTCATCCGGTTTCCCCAGGAGATCGTTGCCGTCAGAAAAGCAGCGATCTCGATATCCTCTTTCCGCTTGAAACGGTGAGGAACCGAGATCGGGTCGGTTTCAATAAATTCCGGACTGTTGTACTGTCCGTATTTTGCTTCAAGGAAATCAAAAAGTTCCTGATGCGATACTTCCATTGGTTAGTTCAAAACATTCAAAGGCTTCAGGAGCCCTTTCCCGATTTCAATGGCATTTTCATTGTCCGGGATCATTTTGTGGTGCCGGGCCGGGAGCGATTTTTCAAGTCCTTTATGGATGTTTTCGGGGGCAACCAGCGGTTTCAGCTTCAGGAATCCTCCGAGCACGATCATGTTGAAGACCTTGGAAAGTCCGAGCTTCCCTGCTTCATCCGCAGCCTCGATGGAATAGATGTTGATGTCTTTCCGGGAGGGGTGAGTTGTGATCCCGTTCGGGTCATAAATAAGGAGTCCACCGGGTTTTACACTCTTCTCGAATTTATCCATCGATTGCTGGTTCAGGATGATGGCTGTATCGAAGGCGTTCAGGATCGGTGAACTGATCCGCTCATCGCTCACGATGACGGTAACATTGGCTGTTCCGCCGCGCATCTCGGGCCCGTAGGAAGGCATCCAGCTCACCTCTTTGTTCTGCATCACTCCTGAATAAGCGAGTATCTTTCCCATCGACAATACTCCTTGTCCCCCGAATCCTGCAATGATTATTTCTTCAGTCATAATATGTTGATTAATCGTTTGTCCTTAAAAACTATTCATCCAAGTATTTCTTCAGCCTTTCCCGTACATCGCGCACCGTGCACCGTGTGCCGTTTGAACCTTATTCCTTCGCAACAGCTTCCTTCTTCTCAACCAGTTTCCCATCAACCTTGATGTCGCCCAGCGGGAAGAATGGGAACATGTTCTCCTCCATCCACTTGTTCGATTGTACCGGGGTCATCTTCCATCCCGAATTGCAGTTTGATACCACTTCCACAAAGGAGATGCCGGTGTTGTTCTTCTGGTTCTCAAAGGCTTTGCGGAGGGCTTTCTTTGTCTTACGCACATGTGAGGGCGTATGCACCGCCTGGCGTGTAACGTAATATGTTCCCGGAAGCTGGGCGATCAGTTCGGTCATTTTCAGGGGGTGGCCCATGATTGCAACATCCCTTCCGTAGGGGGATGTCGACGAACGCATGTTTGGCAGCGTGGTTGGAGCCATCTGTCCCCCGGTCATTCCGTAAATCCCGTTGTTGATGAAGATCATCGTGAAATTCTCACCCCGGTTACAGGCATGTATGGTCTCCGCGGTACCGATGGCAGCCAGGTCGCCGTCACCCTGGTAGGTGAAAACAAAATGGTCGGGCCACATTCGTTTGATGGCAGTTGCCAGTGCGGGAGCTCTTCCGTGTGCAGCCCCCAGCATGTCGATATCCAGGAAATCATAAGCAAGTACCGAGCATCCTACGGGTGAAACTCCGATCGTATTTCCCTGGATCCCCATCTCTTCAAGGGTCTCCATCAGCATCCTGTGAACCGTGCCATGGCCGCAGCCCGGGCAATAGCTCAGGGGCCGGTCAACCAGAAGATTCGTCCTTTTGTAGACGATGTTTTCGTCCTTACGTATATCAAGTTTTGCAAATTGTTCTTCCATATCAGCCTCCGATTATTTGTTTTTCCAAAGCTCTTACCACTTCATCCGGCGCGGGGATGATACCACCAAAACGTCCGTAATGTTCAATCTTCACCGAACAGCCAGCAGAGAGCCTGACATCCTCGATCATCTGTCCTGCATTCATTTCGACCACAAGGATGCCTTTTACTTTTTTGGCAATTTCAGCAACCTGCTTTTCCGGGAAAGGATAAAGGGTGATCGGACGTAACAATCCGACCTTGATGCTTTTGGCCCTGGCGAGATCCATTGATTTCTGGCAGATGCGTGCGGAAAGCCCGAAGGCGATAAAAAGATATTCGGCATCGTCACAGCCGATCAACTCATAGCGGACTTCATCTTTTTCGATCTGCCTGTACTTTGCCTGGAGTTTAAGGTTCACCCGCTCCTGTCCTGCCGGATCGAGGTCGAGGGAGGTAATGATGACATGCTCCCGCTCTTTTGGTTTCCCGGTGGCAGCCCAGGGACATTGTGCAATCAGTTCTGCATCCGTCCTTCGCGGGATGGGATCAAAAAGTTCAACTTTTTCCATCATCTGACCGATGGCGCCGTCGCTGAGGATCATTACAGGCGTGCGGTATTTGAAAGCAAGATCGAATCCCAGTTTTGCAAAATCAGCCATCTCCTGGACGGACGCCGGGGCCAGGACAATCATTTTATAGTCGCCATGTCCGCCTCCTTTAACCGCCTGAAAATAGTCGGCCTGTGACGGCTGGATGGTGCCCAATCCGGGACCACCCCTGACAACATTCACGATCAATGCCGGTAATTCGGCACCGGCCATATAACTGATCCCTTCCTGCATGAGGCTGATACCGGGACTGGATGAGGAGGTCATGACCATCTTCCCGGTTCCTGCACCGCCGTAAAGCATATTGATGGAAGCCGTTTCGCTCTCTGCCTGCAGAACAACCATTCCGGTTGTTTCATAAGGCTTCACAGCCATAAGGTATTCCATAATTTCTGACTGGGGCGTGATGGGGTATCCGAAATACCCGTCGCATCCGGCACGCACCGCAGCTTCTGCCACGGCCTCGTTGCCTTTCATTAATCTGAGTTCACCCATTCTGTATAGTTTATTATTTTGTTACTCGGCAGCTACTTTGGCCCGGTATACTGTGATTACACCGTCAGGACAAACAATTGCACAGTTCATACACCCGGTGCAATCGTCGTTCACTTTTACTGCATAATGATACCCTTTGCCATTCACTTCCTTGGTCATTGCGATCGTCGAAAAAGGGCAAGCGGCAATACAAACTTCACAGCCCTTGCATCGTTCAACGTTGATAACGATGTCACCCTTGATTTTTGCCATAAATATGTGAGATTTAAATATTTTGTCGGAAACAATACGACGAAATTACAGAAAATTTCCCGAACGGAAGGTGATAATTACCCTGTTTTTTCAAGGATACTGATCAATTTAGAACGGGTTTAATCTGGAGGATGGAAGATAGAGGAGGGAAGATGGAGGACGAAGGTCTGAGGTCTGAGGTCTGAGGTCTGAGGTCGGAAAACTGATGATGGAGAATGAAAGATGGAGGATGGAGAACTAATTCCGATCTCTGATCTCTGATCTCCGACCTCCGATCTCAGCAATCCAGCATCCAGCATCCAGCATCAAGGATGCTGTTCATGAAACTTCTTCAGCCGGTACTCAAGGGCCGGGAACTGATCCCGTTTTACAAGGGAAACACAGGCACGGATCCCTTCAATGCGGTCGCTTCCGGTGATGGCAAGCGAAATGGCGCTGATCCCGTAATAGAGGAGTTCCTCAAGGAGTTTTTCCCCGGTATATCCGGGATAGGCGAACGTAAAATAGAAGCCGTCGGCGATCGGAACTCCTTCATCCTGGTCGTAAACAATATGGAACCCATTGTCGGTGAACAGCTTCTTCATGATCTTCGCTTTCTCACCGTATTCCTTAACGGCTTCAACAAAATCGTAGGTGCCGTCGTTTACCGCTTTCAGCATGGCAGCCAGTGCATACTGGGCGGAATGGCTGGTACCGGCGCTCAATGCATAGATGGTACCGAAGATCATGGCCCGGCCGAAGATATCGGTCGTGTAAAACCTCAGAAGATCCGGATACTTCGCGTTAAAGATCTTGTTGGAGATGATCATGTTGGATACCCGCTGCCCGGCATAACTGAAGGCCTTTGAACTGGAGATCAGCAGGATGTAGTTCTCGGTATATTTGGCGACGGTTGGCTGGTGCGGTGGGATCCCCGGCTTGGAATAATCCTTCCGGAAATCCATCCCGAAGTATGCGAGGTCTTCCAGCACAATGACATCATATTTGTTTGACAGTTCGCCGATGATCTGAAGTTCGTGATCCGTAAAACAGATCCATGAGGGGTTGTTCGGGTTGGAATAAAGAACCGAATGAACATTCCCTTTCGAGAAATAGGATTCCAGCTTCTCCCTCAGTTTGTCTCCGCGGTAATCATAAACATCAAAGGATTCAAACTTCTGACCGAGAACGATGTGCTGCTGATGATGAACCGGGAAACCGGGATCGATCAGCAACGTTGTGTCACGTTCTTTTTTGATCCTCGACAGGGTGATGAACGCAGCAAATCCGCCCTGCATCGATCCCACGGTAGGGATACAGCCGGCTTCATCAACATCAATGTCAAGGAACAGTTTTACAAAACGGGAGGCTTCACGCTTCAGGGGAGGGATTCCTTCAATGTCAGGGTAAACGGCCGCTACGCCTGCCTTTAGCGCCTCAATTTCGGCGTTGATCCCGACTTCGGGCGGAACCAGCCCGGGAACCCCCATCTCCATCCGGATGAATTTTTCACCCGTCTCCTTTTCAATGTTATTGATCAGGCGCTTTATCTCTCGGATCGAAGCTTTTCCAATGTTCTTGACGTTGCTTTCACGAATGTGCCGGGAGACAACTTCGTAATTTATGGGAGTATCCTTCATAACGGGCAGTACTAAATTGAAGTTAAAGATTCACTCAACAAAAATGAAAAAAATCTTCGACCTGTGCAACCTTTTTAAACTTCAGAAACAGGTATTTATAGGAATTTATCAACAGGGAGGGGAAATGGATGTGAGATGTGAGATGTGAGATGTGAGATGTGAGATGTGAGATGTGAAGCCATAGATGCTCGCAGTCGGAAGTTAGCAGTCGGTAGTCGGCAGCCGGCTGCCGGCTGCCGGAAGTCTTGTACCGGGCGTATACCGGCTGGTTCAGGACAAGACCAAGGACCAGCCGGATAGTAGAGAAATTGCGGATAAACGAACTACTCGAACGACATCACCACCGTCTGCTCATTCATCATGTTGAAATAATCAACCGGAGGAATGGGCGTCGGGTCCTGGTAACTTCCGATCCTGGTAAACTTCTTCAGAACAAACGGGAGGCCATTGCTCATGAAAAAGTCCTGGCCGTCGCCAATCTGGAAATGCAGGTGAGGAGAGTCGGAGTTGCCGCTGTTCCCCAGCCGCGCAATCGGCTGACCTTCCGTCACGCTATCCCCCATGGTGATCAGGAAGGAATTTTTCACGCAGTGAGCATACATTGCATAATGATGGTTCCCGATGTCGATGATGATGTAATTCCCGGCATAGTCGATCGGCATATTGAAATCGACGTGGTTCCTCAGGTTCCCGTCATTCTCGATCATGGTGTCGCGGCATGCCACCACAACCCCGCTGGCTATGGCATAAAGCGTATCGCCATAACAGAAATAGGAGCTGTTCACCGCCGGATTCCCGGAATAAAATTCATTGAAGTTCTCGTCAAGCTGCCCGTTGTCGAAAGCGAACCGCTCCCCGGTTCCGATTATTCCACCCGCGAAGATCAAGGTAGTGAAATGATAATCGTTCGTAGACTGGTTGAAAAACAGCCACCGTGTTCCTTTGACCGGCGACGCGATGGCGAGAGGGGTCGCACTGTAATCCGGCATATAAACCCCGCACTCGACTTTAACGTCGGTATTGTGAATCGTATCGCGCAGGATCAGCTCGTGAGAGATCCGCGCCGGGGGTTGCTGATCAAGGGGAATGGGCAACTGGATAGAAAAATAGTAATTGTTGATCTTATCCCAGGGCATGATCGGGTTAGGCGGAAAGGGGTACATCAGGACCTTCGGAAGGTGAAGGCTGTCGAGGGTCTGGATGATGGTTTTGTCAGCATCGTTAAGAATGTTGATCTGTTTAAGCCTCATCCCGGTTTTTTTCCATTCCCAGGTTTTCAGCGAATATGGAATCCTCAGGAATTCGTTCGTCCTGAACGGGACGTTTTTCAGGATCACCTCCACGGTGTATCCTGTCGAGGTCGTTTCGTCACTTTTTTTATGACATCCCGCCAGAAATACGGGAAGCGCCAGGCATGCCAGCAGGTACGACAGCTGTTTCATAGGGAAGACCTTTGTTAAGATGGTTAGATGATTTAATTCTGACTTCAAAAGCTGTTATCACGTCAAATATAGAAAAAAGATAATTATGAAATGCATCCGGTTATTCCCGGAACTTTAGTAAATAACTGGCTAAAGAAATGATGCTATGCCATCAATACCAGAAACCGGACATCTGATATCATTTTAAGCAGCCAGCAGTAACATCCAGCATCCAGTATCGAGTATCCAGCATCCAGCATCCAGCATCCAGCATCCAGCATCCAGCATCCAGCATCCAGCATCCAGTATCCAGTATCCAGTATCCAGTATCCAGTATCCAGCATCCAGGATCTAGAGAACAATCCCCTTCACCACTCCCTCGTTCTTTCCGCTCACCAGTCTGAAGATATACGAGCCGGAGGGAAGCGGGTGTCCGTTTAAATTGTTCCTGTTCAACATGATCGTGTTTACCCCCGTCTTCGGGTCCCCGATTGCCACATTCCGCAAAAGGATACCATTCATCGTATAGACAAAGAGTGTTGCAGGCTGTTTAACGCTCATGGTAAACTGAAGGGTAAAGTCCCCGGAGATCGGGTTCGGGAAGATGGTAAGGTCAGTTTTTTGAACAAGGGGTTCCTGTAAGCCAGTGATATCCCCTACATTGATCCTGTACATTGACCTCCCATAGGTGGCAGCATAAAGATACCGGCTTGCTGGGTGTATCGCCAGCTCATTGACCGGCACTAAAGGAAGAGAGGAAGCGAGCACCTGCCAGGTCAATCCCGTGTCTTTTGAATTATAAACACCGACATCGGTTGCCAGGTATAGGATTTGAGGGTAGAGGGGATCCTGAAGGATGTCGTTGACAGGAATGTCGGGAAGGTTCCCGCTGATGCTTGTCCAGGTTGTACCGCCGTTGAGGGAATGATACACATGGGCAATGCTGTCGTTGAAACGGTAGCCTGAATAGGTCACAAATACATTGAGCGGATCGGATGCGGTAACCTTGATGGATGTCACCCACCGCTTAGGCATACCGGTGTTGATCTTCGTCCAGGTTGTTCCGCCGTTTCGTGTAATCCAGAGGTTGGCGTCATCGGTCCCGGCATAGACATACTGGGAATCAGACGGGGCAACAGCCAGCGCCGTCACGGTTCCATACACAACCGAACTTTGACCGGGACCGTTGGTCAGGTCGCCGCTTACCGGATTAAATGTGGAACCGTAATCAATGGATTTATATACCTTGTTACTGGCGACAAATACCGTGCTTGAATGATTGGCAAAGATCGCCATCGGCGATTTCCAGTTGAACCGGTCTCCTCCTGAGAACCCGGTAGGATAATAATATCCATAGACCGGATTATAGAACTGGAATCCGCCATATTGATAGCTGCCATAGATGTAGAGCGGGTCATTCGGATCGAATTTTGAAAGCACTCCGTCACCACCCACAACCAGTTGCCACTGTTGTGGCGGGACATCTGATTTTTCGGCAACCCCGTTGTCCTGCAAACCTCCGGTCAGATAATTTGGCGTGCTGCCACCCGGGAAAACATCCACTGTGTAGAATTGTCCGATCGGCAGATTTTGTTCGGTTGTCCCGGTTATCGTCAGGAAATTGTCAGAAGTGAAATAGATTCCACCGTCGTTTCCAAGGATCCGGAACAGTGGATTTGAAGGAGAAAGATAAAGTGCATGCTGGTCGACATGTGCGCTGGTTGCAATTTCCGTCCAGCTGGAACCGGTACCCCCTGAAAGCGACCGGTAGGAGTACATCATCAACAGATAAACCTCATTGGGGTTGACCGGGTCCACCTTTACGCCTCCGAACCACCAGTCATAGGATGTGACATAGACCTGGGAAACTGCATTCGTCGCAACCCAGTGAGCCCCGGCGTCTGTGCTTTTATACACGTCGATCAGGTTCCCTTCCTTTGCAACAATACTGGCATAGATGACAGATGGGCTTCCTGCACAAAGGCTGAGGGAGATCCTCCCGAGTTGTTGCGCCGGTATACCTGTTGCAAGTTTACTCCAGGTTGTTCCTCCATTAGTCGACTTGTAGATGGCACTGGTCGGGCCTCCATAAACCCGGCGGTTTGGTCTTCGTATCCTTTCCCAAAGCGATGCATACACAATATCGGGGTCTGCCGGGTTGACAACCACGTCAATTCCCCCGGTTGAATCGGATACATAAAGGACTTTTTGCCAGGAAGTGCCTCCATCCGTGCTCCTGAAGATCCCACGTTCGGAATTGTTTGCAAAGAGTTTTCCCATCATGGCAACGAAGATCCGGGATGGATTTGTGGGATCCAGGGCAATCCTGCCGGTGCTTCCACTTTCGGAAAGGCCCAGGTTAAGCCAGGTTTGTCCTCCATCGGTCGACTTATAAATACCATCGCCGTCGTATGCGAGTGATCCTCCGCCTGCATTGGGTTCTCCCGTGCCCGCGTAGATCACGTTTGTATCCGAAGGAGAGATTGCAAGGTCGCCGACTGCAATTGCGGTTTGACCATCGAATACAGGGAACCAGGAATATCCCCGGTCGAATGATTTAAATACCCCTCCTGAAGCTGCAGCAAAATAAACGGTATTTTCATGACCTGCCGGAACTTCGATGTCGGTAATCCTTCCTCCCAGGTTTACCGGCCCGACGAATTCCCATTCGCTTCGTGAGTTCTTGTTTTTCTCCTGCTGCCGCTCTCCAAGGGCCCGGAGGATTGCACTTTTCTGTGCAACCTGATCAATCGTCCCGTAAGGAAAGGAACGCTGCAGAAAGATCCATTCATCCGGTTCCTGCATATTCTCCGACCTGATGAACCGGTGGGTTTTATCGGATCTGAATATAACGAAGAGGATCATCATCAGGAACAGCAAGAAAATTTTTCCGGGTCTCATATTTTATTTTGTTTGAACATACTTTGGATGAAAACAGGATACGGTTACTTGTCTATAAAGATACAAAATATCTTTTCCCGATACAGTACTTTTCCGTTTTCTGACCTCAGACTTCCGTCCTCAGTCGGCAGTCTGCAGTCACTATTATTCATCCTCCGACCTCTGACCTCAGTCCTTCGTCTTCCATCCTCAATCCTCTTACTTCTCACGTCTCACCTCTCACTATTTTTTGGCACGAAGGTTGTAGCGAAAGAGGCAACAAACATTAAAGCCATGAAAACACTAGCGAAAATTGCCATGATTGTCCTGATGAGCACAGGAGCATGGATGATGCCACAGAGAGCAGCAGCACAATTTCCTGGAATTAGTTTCCAGGTATTTTATGATCAGTTGAGCCCTTACGGAGCATGGATCTACGATGACAGTTACGGATATGTCTGGATCCCTGATGAATCTGCAGGGTTTTATCCTTATGGTACGAACGGGCATTGGGTACTGACCAATTTTGGATGGACATGGGTCTCCAATTATCCCTGGGGCTGGGCTCCTTTCCACTACGGGCGCTGGAACTACGATAACTATTATGGCTGGATCTGGGTTCCCGGCAATGAATGGGGTCCGGCATGGGTGACCTGGAGGAGATGTAATGATTATTACGGATGGGCACCTCTCGGTCCCGGCATGACTATCCTGATGAGTTTCAACATTAACTTCTTCATGCCCGACGACCGTTGGATGTTTGTTAGAAACCGCGATTTTGACCGTAATGACCTCGACCGGTATTATATAGGACGTCGTGAAAACCATGACCTGGTCGTTCAATCAAGGAACATAGAAAATACCCGTGTCGACAACAGCACCAAAGTCACCTGGGGTACCGGTCCGGATGCTAAAGAGGTGAGGAAGGTAACCGGGCGCAGCATCAAGCCGATGCCGGTTGAAGACAACACAAAGCCGGGAAAAACCATTGTCGATAAGGGTAAAGTTCAGATTTACAAACCCCCTGTGTACCGTGAAGATGTCAGCGCTCCTCAGCCTGTACCGGTTAAGATCGCTGCAAGAGAGACCATCAAACCGGCCTCAGAGCGGATGAAAGGAGATCTGACCCGTACTTCGATCAGCACCAACCAAAAGACGGGCAGCGAAAAAACACAACCCCCCGCTCACACCCTTCCTCCCAAATACGAGAGAAATGACCAGGTGAACCAGAACAGCAACAGCAGCAAGGTAAACCAGGTGGATCCGGGGTCTGCAGGGAAAACCCAGAGCCAGGGTACTGTCAGCGGACAAAAAAACGAGGAATCTTCCACGAAGGTTGAACCCTCAGGTCAGCCCCGCCCACAGCAGCCACCGGTTGAAACCCGCAACAGGGAACAATCAAATCAGAAACAAAATGTACAGCCGCCTGTTGAGACCAGGAAGCAACAGCCCCCTGCAGAGACTAAAAAACAGCCGCCTTCCGGACAAAAACAGACGGGTGCCCCTGCTCCGAAACCTCAGCCAAACGCTCAGCCTTCGAAGACGAACTCCACACACTCCACACAAGGCAAGACAGATGAAGTGAAAAAGAGCACGACAACGGCTCCGGCTAATAACGAAAAAAGTGAACCTGGTAAACGAGGTCACTAAGTCTTGAATAACAAAATCTTCAGGAACGATATCGGGTCCCCTTCAGATCATCTGGAGGGGATCTTTTTTAAAACGGGGTATCCGTTCCGACATAGCATCTGATCCCGTGACTGGTGAATACAGACTGAATGTGTGCAAGCGATTCTTTTTCAGGGGGTGTGAAATTGTCGGTGTAATACGATCTGCCAATCAGGTTGTACTTCTCCCTTCCAAGGTGATGAACAGGGAGGATGTTGATCTCATCTTTTTTTATGGAATTCAGGAATGCGCAGAGCTGAACGATGTGTTCCCCGTCATCATTGAATCCCGGAATAACAGGCATCCTGAAAACCAGCCTGCCGGGAAATGCCGTTGCAAGTTTCCGGGCATTCTCCAGGATCAGTTTATTACTTGCCCCGGTCATGGCAATATGCCGGACATCATCCATCTGTTTGAGATCAAAAAATATCCAGTCAAGATACGCGAGTGACGGTTCGATATTTTTCCAGGAAATATTTCCGCAGGTCTCAACAGCAGTATGAATGAAGGCAAGGTGACATTTTTTTAAGAATGAGCTGACGACGGATGGCTGAAGAAAGGGTTCTCCTCCGGTCAGTGTGATGCCCCCGTTGCTGCCCCAATACTGGCGGTCGCGCCGGATCTTCCTCATTAATTCCTCTTCCGAAATCCGGTATCCCCCGATTTTTAATGCTCCGGTACAACATGCTTTTGAACATTCATAGGTAGTGCAGTCATGGCATTTTTCACGATCAAAGCAGAGGGTCTGATCTCCGGGGGTAATGGCATCCCTTGGGCAGGCGCCAGTACACAGGTTGTCAAAGATGCATTTGGAAGAATTGTACAGAGGTTCGGGAAAGGGGAGCAGACCTTCGGGGTTTGAGCACCAGCTGCATTGGAGGGAACATCCTTTCAGGAATAGTAATGTCCTGCAGCCGGGTCCGTCATGAACTGAAAAACCCTGGATGTCGAAGAGGATAGCTTCGGTTAGCTTTACCGGACCCATTCAAATCCCGCACATTTGGATGCATTCATATCGGGGTAAGCGATGGTGTTTCCAAGGCAGCTTCCAAGGAATTCTTTTTCAGCCTTGTATTTCTGGCAAAACTTGCATTTTGGCAACCGGTCGAATTTAGCGCATATCTCGTGGTCCGGTCCGATGTTGGTCTTGTCGCGCTTACACATTCCTCTAAAAACATCTACAGGAAGGTAATACTTACAATCTTTACAATTGTTTTCCATGGTTTCCGGGGATGTTACAATTCTTCATATTCTGTCCGTGAGATCACTTCATCCTGGATCTGTTTGCCGAGTTCCACCCAGTATTGGGTGAAACCTGCAACCCTGACAAGGAGACTCCGGAATTTATCCGGTTCTGCCTGCGCCTCTTTCAGCATTCGGGAATCAACAATATTGAACTGGACATGAAATCCTCCTTTCCGCATATATGCACGGATCAGTTCAAGAAACTTCCGTGAACCTTCCCTGCCTTTTACAACGGAGGGGTGGATTTTCATATTCATCTGGGAGTTCTGTGAAAGGGAATGGTCCCAGCAGGAAGCCGATTCAAACAGCGCGTAGGGGCCGTTCCTGTCCGTGCCCGGATATGCCGAAACAGATCCGTCAGAGAAAGTTGTACCGCTGAGCCGTCCGTCAGGGGAAGCCATGGTCACAGCTCCCATCGGGCCATGCGTAGAGACAGAGATCTGGCAGGCATAGAGCGGCTGATCATAGAGTGACCGGAACTCGTGCGTCATCGTGCAGAACCAGTTTTCCCAGTCGGCCATGATCCGGTCAACATAGGCATCATCGTTGCCGAATTTGGGTGCATCGAGACCGGCTTTATGAATGTGCTTCCAGTTATGATAATCTTCTGTAGCAACCTGGTCGATCAGCGAATAAGAACCGGTTTCCTGGGCGGTTTTGAATCCAAAATTTGCAAGGATCGCATTCCGGAAATCAGCCAGGGAATATTTTTTATCATCGTAAACATTCTTCCTTAGCGAAGCCAGTGAATTTACCAGGTTAGCCGTTCCGCAGGATTCAACATTGAAGGTTGTGTTATAACGGCTTCCCATCTGTCCGATATCTTTCCCGTTTTTAAGGCAATCGGGCTTGAGCATGGAGTTGACCAGCGAAGGGGAGATCTTTCGCCAGGCATCATGCTGGATGTTGTTCGTCAGGGTCAGAACATGGACGGCCCTGTGAAAATAGGTTTTGAAAGCACTCCAGAGTTCATCATAGGAATTCAGCGCATATCCGTGGGAAGGGAATATCCGTTCCCCGCTACGCATGTCTAAACCGTCGAACAGGGTGACTTCGAGCAGTTTCGGAAGGGAAAGGAAGTGAACACCAACGCTTGTTGCCGGGGCCGATCCGCCGGGGATCCAGCAGGTTTCTCCGTCGAGTTCGAGCGGCATCCAGCTTCCGGGTGAGGTTTCGAGGCATCCGCCAATCGACCAGGCGCGGGCTTCTTCCATCTGCATGCCTTCATGTCCGTAGTTGCTCAGAAGGAATTCCATGGCAACCTGGTTGTTGACCCATGCCGGGTAACCGGTACCGATTTTGGTACATTCGATCCCTTTCATCAGGAATTCTTCCGGCAGTTTTTCGTCATAGAGAAGGGAAAGTGTTGGCTGAGGCGTATCGCAGGTGATCCCGGCCTCCATGATCAGCATTTCGAGTTCATTCGAAGCCTGGGTGCCGTCTTTTTTCAATCCTCCGATACAGAGATTATTGAAGGTGTTACCGGAAAGCACACCCCCCACGACTCCCATCGAGGCAAAACAATCGATCTCGGTAAACTTGATCCGCATGCATTCCAGAAGCTCAAGTGTTTTCTCGCGGTCGATGGTGCCGTTTTCAATGTCTCTTTTCCAGTATGGATAGAGAACCTGACCCACCCGGCCGGGGGAGAGCCCCGAGATGGCATCTTCATTCAGGACGGCAGTATGAAAGATCCAGATCATCTGAAGGGCATCATGGAAATTACGCGGACGGCTCGTGGAGAGCCATTCCAGCCTTCCGGCGATCTCATCGAATTCCTGTTTCTGCTTTTCATCTTTCTCCAGGGAGGAAAGGAACCTTGCTTCTTCGGCATGATTGCGGATCCAGCTTTGCAATCCTTTCAGCATCAGGATCACCGCGTGGTAGAAATAGATCCGGTCCATGCCGGGTGAACCTGCTGTTTCATTTATCCCCTCTTCACAGATCCGGATGATGCCGTCGATCCCATATTGAAGCGGATAATAAAAATTGACGACTTCGCGTCCCTGCGGCAGGGTATATCCCGAATCGAACATGCAGATCACCGAACGCATGAGGGCCTCTTTCTCCTTGTATCCCGGAACCAGCTGTTCGTATTTATGACCGATATCGTCAACCGATTTATCTTTCCATTTTTTTGCCACCTCCATCAGGATCGGCAATTCTTCTTTCCGCAGTCCGAATTTCCCGGCAATGGAGATCACATTCCCGCTGCTCTGGGTAACATTACCGCCGCCTTTTCCAACGGTTGTGAAACTGTCGGCTGTAAGTTTTCCCGATTCCATTGCCTCTTTGTAAAGTTTGTCTTCCGCGGCCATGAAGAAGGCTTCGGAGAGCCAGGGCATAGGATAGGAACCTCGGAGGTAAGCAGCTTTTCCCATCACAAGCAATTCGCCCGGATAGATCACCGGTGTAAGGTGTTCGAATGCGGCTTTCATGGCCTCCCCGCGGCGGACGATGGGGATCTCTCCCTCCAGTTCTTCCCAACGGCGGGTATACCAGTAAGGAAACTCAACGGAGGCGGATGACTTTGCTTCGAAGTAAAGCTCCCGGGCTTTGTTTGCACGGGCCCCGGGCGAACGCTTGGCTTCCCGGTTTTCTATGCTTTCAACGGGTTTGTGGCCATAATAATTGATGGCTTCTTTCAGAGGGGGTTCAGGTGATTTCATGCTGCGGAGTTACGCAGCAAATATACCAATATTGACATTTGTATCCAAATGATCCGTTAATATTCATAGTCGACGATTGCTTTTTTCGCAGAATAGTCTTTGTTGAAGCGGATGAACGCCTGGTGGTCGGGATGTACCTGGTAGCGTTTCAGATCTTCCTTTGATGAGAAGGATGAATTGATCACGAGGTCGTAAGCTGCATCACCCTCAGTGAAATTGATACCCACCTCGAATTCCAGGATGACGGGGATCTTTTTTTTCAAAGCCAGCAGTTCTGCCCTGACCGTTTCGGTGGCGATCGTCTTTTCTTCCGGAGTTGTGAATTCCCGGAGCTTGAACATAACGAGGTGACGGATCATATTTTTCGGTTAAAAGGTATCTGAATTCGGAGGCCGGAGGTCAGAGATCAGAACTCCGACCTCCGATTTCCGACCTCTGATCTCAGTTAAATGACGGGTCGGTGGGGAAGTTGGCCCACAATGCATAATCTTTTCCCATATTCCTGAGATGTGTCCGCCAGAGGTTCTGGGGGTTGGGGTTGATGACCTCTTCAACGGTGGTATGGGAAAGGATCCAGGATTTTTCGCTGATCTCACGATCAAGCTGTGCAGGGTCCCACCCGGAGTAACCTACATAAAAACGGATATCATTTTCAGTGATTTTCTTCAGGTTGATCATCTCCCGGATGGTTTCAATATCCCCTCCCCAGTACAATCCATTCATGATCTCAATACTGTCGTCGATGTCGGGCTTGGTATGAAGGAAGAAAATGCTGTCGGTCTTCACAGGTCCTCCAAGGAAAACCGGGGCATCGAAATCGGGAAAGTCCTTCAGGATGTCGTTCAGCTGGGCTTCAATGGGCTTGTTGATGATGATCCCGAAAGAGCCCTCTTTGTTATGCTCAGCCAGCAGTACGATCGATTGCCGGAAGTAAAAATCCCGCAAGGACGGCTCGGAAATCAGGATCATCCCTTGTTGTGGTTTTATAATGGGCTTTTCCATTATTCGTCGTAAATTATTACTTTTGCACACACACAAAGCAAAATTAATATCATTTCATGCCAAAAAACAACAACCGCGAAAAATTTACCAGACTGAGGGCAGAATATCCTTTTTTGGCTTACGATGGTTTTGATTATCAGTATTCAGATAAAGGACTGAGGGTACAATTTCATTTTTCCCTGTCGGATAAATATGTATTTCATCCCACCATGATGATCCCTGCGAAGGATTTTTTTATTCCGGGGAACATCAATGATGCATTTCTTGAAAACATCCTGTTCCAGATCGGCATGGTTGAATCCATCAGCTACTGGAAAGCGGCCTGTCCGCAGAAGCTTATCGTGCGGGGCCGTTCGCTCACACCGGAGCAGATTGACTGGTGGCAGAAACTATACAATAAGGGGTTAGGTGAATTCCTTTACCTGAACTCGATTACAGTGAAGCCGGAAGATTTTGTCAGGATCGAATGTGAACCCGGGCGAACATTCCAACCCTTTTCTCTTCAACTCGGAAATATGGCCATCGTTCCCGTTGGCGGCGGAAAGGATTCGGTGGTTACCCTGGAGATCCTGGGTAACGACAACGGCAATATCCCGCTGATTGTCAATCCGAGGGATGCAAGCAAGGGAACAGTGATGAAGATGGGGCTTTACTACGATTCGATCTTTGAGGTTCACCGGACCATTGATCCCGTTCTGCTTGAACTGAATGCAAAAGGGTTCCTGAACGGTCACACGCCTTTTTCCGCTTTGCTTGCCTTCGTGTCGGTGCTTGCTGCAGGATTGTCAGGAAAAAAATACATTGCACTGTCCAACGAATCGAGTGCCAACGAGTCGACTGTGAAAGGATCCGAGATCAACCACCAGTATTCAAAATCGGTGGAATTTGAAGAAGACATGCGGCATTACGTGAGCCATTTCATCACTCCCGATATCGAATATTTCAGCTTCCTCAGGCCCCTGAATGAATTGCAGATCGCCAGTCTGTTTTCAGGGTTCCCGAAATATTTCGATGTATTTAAAAGTTGCAATGTCGGCAGCAAGACCGATTCCTGGTGCGGGAATTGTGCAAAATGCCTGTTTACGTATGTCATTCTTTCGCCTTTTATTTCCCAGGAAAAGCTGGCGTCGGTTTTTGGAAAGAATCTTCTGACCGACGCGGAACTTTGGCCGATGCTCCGGCAGCTTTCGGGCATGACTGTCACCAAGCCTTTTGACTGTATCGGAACAATCGACGAGGTCAATGCGGCGCTTATCATGACGCTGGAATTGATCCCTGAAAACAGTTTGCCGGAAATCCTCAGGCTTTACCGCGATTCTGAGATGTATTCGCGATACAGGAATTTTGATACCCGCGCCCTCCTTCACGCCTTCAATGAAAATCATTTCCTGCCTGCTGAATTCGAGGCGCTGTTAAGATCGAAAATCCATGCTTGATCTGATCAGGACAGAACTGGAAAATCAAACAGTGCTTCTTCTTGGCTTCGGGAGGGAAGGGCAATCGAGTTACCGGCTCATCCGGCGCGTTTTGCCGGAACTTCCTCTTACCATTGCCGATGCCAATGGATCGGTAAGGGAATACGACCTGGTAAAGGACGACCGGTTTGTGAATTTCCGGCTGGGAGAGGAATCCCTCGATGGATTGAATACCTTCTCACGGATCCTGAAATCACCCGGTATCTCCCTGAAAGATATCGCTGAAGGTATAGATCCTGCAGCGATAACATCGCAAACGGATCTGTTTCTACGGCGCTATTCGGGTCAGGTTACGGGCGTCACCGGGACCAAAGGAAAGAGCACCACTGCCACGCTTATTCATCATATCCTGAGACTGGCGGAAAAAGATTCGGTTCTCATGGGAAATATCGGCCGGCCAGCCTTTGATGTGGTGGATGAGATCAATCCCGACACAACCCTTGTGTTCGAACTGTCGTCGCACCAGCTCGAATACATCCGGCGTTCCCCGCACATCTCGGTGTTGCTGAACCTTTATGAGGAGCATCTGGATGCCTACCGTTCCTTCCTGGATTACCAGCTTGCAAAGATGAACATCGCAAAATACCAGGAGAGCGGTGATTCTTTCTTTTTTAACAGGGATGACCAGCGGATCCTACAGCGGATCCCCTCCCTGGTGCTCAAGGGAATTCTGCATCCATTTTCCTTACACGACGGGTCTTCCGAAGGTTTTTATATCCGTGACGAAAAGATTCTTTTCTCTGCCGGCGGCCCGGAGGAAGTGCTCTTCGACCTCAGGCGGAAAATCAAGCTGAAGGGCGAGCACAACCGGTTGAATATCATGGCGGCCGCAGCTGTCTGCAGGCAACTGGGCACAGATCCTGCAATCATCGCGGAAGGGATCTCTTCGTTCCGGGGCCTTGAACACCGCCTTGAATATGTCGGGGAGTACAACGGCGTACATTATTATAATGACTCCATTGCAACAATCCCTGAAGCCTGCATGGAAGCCGTTAAGGCACTCGGCAATGTGGATACGCTTATCCTCGGAGGATTTGACAGGGGGATCGATTATTCCGGATTTGCTTTATTTCTCTCGGGATCGGGCATCCGGAACCTGATCTTTACCGGTGAGGCCGGCCGCCGGATCCTTCATGAGATCAGGGAGATCAAAAAACCGGAGCAAACCCTTTTCTTATTGTCGAAGTTTGATGAATTCCCGGAGATCGTCAGCAATGTAACGAAACCCGGTTCCGTCTGCCTGCTGTCGCCGGCAGCTGCCAGTTATGATGAATTCCAGAATTTTGAAATGAGGGGAAAAAGGTACAAGGAGCTGGTTAAGAAAGAACTTCAATGAGGTCAGAGGTCAGAAGTCGGAGGTCAGAATCAGGAGGTAGTTGGCATGGGTTCCATGGGGTAGTTCGTTTTCTTGGTATGAAGAAGCTGTCAAGGCTTATATAGAGAAGTACCGGGACATAGCGATCAAGGAGATGATGCAATACCGGATTCCTGCAAGTATAACACTGGCCCAGGGAATTTATGAGTCCGATGCAGGCAGAAGCCGCCTGGCCACTGAAGCCAACAATCATTTCGGAATCAAATGCCATAAAGAATGGACCGGTAAATCGTATATCCAGGATGACGAAACGAAGAATGAATGTTTTCGCAAATACAGTAACCCTGAAGAGTCATTCAGGGATCATTCCTATTTCCTTTCCCAGCGCGACCGGTACAAACCTTTGTTCAGTCTTGAGATCACCGATTACAAAGGTTGGGCAAACGGATTAAAGACATGTGGGTATGCCACCAACCCGCAGTATGCCGATCACCTGATCAAGACCATCGAGGATTACCAGTTATACCGGAACGATGTGGCTGATTTTTCGATAGCTTTCAATGACTCTGTTGTTCCCTCAGGAGATTCAACTGTGCGGAAGGTTACAGCCGCTAAATATGATCTTTTTGCGGAAGGTCCAGGGAAAAGAATGGTTTACCTGAACAATGGTCTTCAGTTTATCATCCTTCGGAAGAATGATAACATTAAAAATGTTTCAAAAGCATTCAAGGTATCGGAACGGAAGATCCGGAAGTTCAACGAAATGCAAAAAGATGCCCCGCTGGTTCCGGGCCAGATGGTTTATCTCGAACCCAAAAAGAAAGCCGGAGTCCTTGCCATGCATGTAGTTAAGCCGGGGGAAACCATGTACATCCTGTCGCAAAATTATGGAATCCAGCTAAGTCAGTTGTATAAGATCAACAAGCTGAAACCGGGGCGCCCGATAAAACAGGGTCAGAAGATATTACTCCGGTAACCTGTAGCACTTCAGGTTTTTTCCTGCACCGATCACCAGTTTAAGCCCCGGATCGGTTCCCAGTTTCCCGATTGAAAATTCCGTATTTCCCCTGATTCCCGGAAGGTTTTCCAGCAGTCCGTTGATTCCGAACAGGTATATCTCATTTGCAGCGCCGGAAACTGCGGCAATTCTTGTTTTACTTCCTGGCAATTCCAGGACAAACGGAGGAATGGAGATGTCTCTCCGGAACGAATAACTGTATGTCAGCTTATAAAAACGGTTGTAGAAATAGATCCGGTTGTGGTCGTAGAAAATGAATTCGGCAGAACCGTCGCTGTTGAAATCTTCATACAGGAAGGTATGGCTGTTCGAGAAAAGGTTGAAGGTGACTTCCGAGGTTCTTCCGCTTTCCTGGAAATACAAAACCTTGCCTGTAGGATCTGTGGTAAGGAAAAGCCCTTTGCGGTTGGTCTTGTTGACATAGAACAAATTGTTGGCCGAAACTTTCAGGTTCTTTCCGGACCGCATGAGGGTCTTTCCTTTCTGGTCGGTAACCAAAAGGTGTCCGTTTTTTCCCCGGATAAAAATGTATTCCTTTTTCCCGCTTTGAATTACCTGTACCGGTTGCCCGATTCCTTCGCTCATGCCAGGGCCAGGCCAGTTTCCGACGAGTGTGCCATCCGTTTCAAATGCATGGACTTTGTTGTCGGACAGGGGAATGAATATCCTGGGTTCTTTGTTTGTAGCGAGGTTGCAGAGAGTAAGTCCGGCTGTGGCCCGTGCAGGAAGTTTTACAGGGAATCCATCGACGTATTTCCCTGACGAACGAACCAGGTATATCTGGCTCTCGGTATTAAAAAGGAAACAGGAACTGTCTGAGCCCTTCGGGTAGATTTCCCTGGGAAGGCCGAGTATCTTGCCGGTAAGTTTGACTTTCCAGGTGATGTTGCCGGCAGAGTCGATCAGGTAGAGATGATTCGCAAGGTCAGAGGCAAGAACCGCGGTTGAACCCTGTTTACTTAATTTTACAAATTGAGGCATGCCGGAAGCAGCCGAATCCAGTACTGTTTGCCATACGAGCGGCCCCTGGTTATCGGTTGCCGGGTTATAGTGGATAAAAAGACTTGTGTAAAACAGGTTTCCTTTGGCTGAAAACTGCAAAGCAATGGATTCGAATTTTTTAAGAGAGTCGAAAACCGGGTCGATCTGGGCGATCAGTTCGTCGCTGAATGTCGTCTTGAGCGCAGGCTGCGACCGTATGGTATTGAAGTAGTAGAACACATTGGTCTGGTCGGAAATATTCTCACTGACAGCCTGAAATGTACGGTCTTTCTCCAGGACCTTCCCGTAGGTATAATGATCAATGAAATCCTTCATGGCAAGCACGTCATTCGCGAAGACCACATAATCTCCAAGGAAGGCATAGCAGGCGGCACGGACATCGGTAAAGACCATCCCGAAGAGGCCGGGCAAAAGCTCATGGAAAGGCATGAAGCGAATGGATACAGAATGGTACGAGAGAGAATCTTTCTTTTTCGGGAAGAGCGATGAAAGTTCGGCAAGCAGACTGTCGGCAAGCTGCCGGTCATTGACTTTTGCAATAGCATACGGATCTTCGCGCATGGTTTCTGCATTGTTAAGCGCTCTTGCCATGCAGAGTTCCGATCCCATCCAGGGGAGAAAATAATCTTTGACTACTACCTGCTCGCGGGTTTCAAAATCCTGAAATTCCGGGTAGGTATCAAGATATCCTCCATTTTTTGAGGCAAAGGATTGAAAGTTCCGGTAAAAAACATCGGTTGAGTTATAGCCCATCCAGATGAAACGTGAAATATTATCCGGCAGGATCTTCATCATTCCGGTTTTCTGGGGAACCTGTCCTGAAAATATTCCAAGGTACTGGGAGCCGGTATCCGCAATGGTGGTATACCCGTTGATGAGCATCTCGTCTTTTTTCAGGATGACATCCAGTCCGCTCCAGTCGGCAAAGCGGCTGACCTTATAGGTTTCATTCTGCTGATCGGGCTGAAGGAGGTTTGAGATAAAGGGTCGGATCAACCGGTAGTTGACATAGATGTTTGCATCCACTTTCTTGCCGGTGGTTGTTTCCACTTTCTGAAAGCCCGACCCTGTCAGGGACGGGATGTTCAGGTACAGCTGATCGATGGCCTTGGTAACCAGTTCGGGATGGCTGCTTCCCATGAAAACCCCCTTCCTGACCGCGAAATAAAAAGGTTCCCTTGTGCCTTTCAGGGTCACCCTGACCAGGTTTGCTGATCCGTACTGGTTTTTCATGATGCTGATCCTCTCCTTGAAATTTTCTTCCAGGAAACCTGTGATCAGCTCTTCTCCGTTCTTCTCCGGAATGGTGCTCAGGAACAGGAACCCGTAAGACGAACGGGTCACCATGGTCATGGCAAGGTAGAGCGGATATTTTTTTGTTATCTGAAGCAGTTCTGTGTTGGTTTTGAGCAGTGAATCGATGCTCCGGAAATCACCTTTAATAGCGGAGAAGTAAGGGATCACTGTCAGCTCTTTCCAGAGAAGGTTCTGGCTGATAAGATCCTGGGAGAGATCGGAAGGGCGGTTCAGCTGAATGATCAGGGCGGTATTTTCCGAGATGGCTTTCAGCGGTGATTCGTTTTGCCCTGGTAGTTTCTGGTAGAGGATCCAGGCGAGGTATCCCAACCCGAAGACCAGGAAACCAACGATCAGAATGATAACGGTCAGTTTGAGATGCCGCATGAATTCATTTTCTGAAGAAAATAAAGAGTCAAAAGTAGGCTGAAATTATCAACGATCCTGAAAAATCTCTCAATATAGTTAACAGCAGGATGTTAATTAACTGGTGATTTGGTGAACTGGTGATTTGGTGAGTAAAAAGGTTAAACCGGTATCCTGAGTGAGCCGAAGAGGTTGTAGCTTTTGCGGTGATAGGGAGTTATTCCGTATTTGAATAAGCCTTCCCTGTGTTTTTTACAGGGATATCCCTTGTTGTTGATCCAGTCGTAGACCGGGAATTCCTCATGCAGCTTCTCCATAAAATCGTCGCGGTAGGTTTTGGCAAGTACAGAGGCAGCCGCGATGGAAAGATATTTGGAGTCTCCTTTAACAATGCAGTGATGCGGGATTCCCGGATAGGGATGAAAGCGGTTCCCGTCGATAAGCAGAAGCTGCGGGAGGGGATGCAGACCGGCAATGGCTTTGTGCATGGAATAAATGGATGCATTCAGGATGTTGACCGTATCGATTTCTTCCGGACTCATGCTGGCAACAGCCCATGAAACAGCTTCAGCTTCAATCAGGATGCGGAGTTCCCTGCGCCGGCGGGGAGAAAGTACCTTTGAGTCATTGAGGATCTCATTCCTGAAATTCTTTGGAAGGATCACGGAAGCAGCGAAAACAGGGCCGGCAAGACAGCCTCTTCCCGCTTCATCGCAGCCGGCCTCAATATATTCAGGTGAGTAATGACTTTTGAGCATTTTCGAATAAGATTCAAATTATAAAAAACCCGACAACAGGTTGTTCAGCAACAGAACGATCATGATTCCCACGAAGATCAGTTCCTGCCAGAAGGTATTCCGGATCCTTAACAGATAGGCACTCAGCAATCCCGACAACGTGATGAAGGAGATCAGGAGGTGGTATTTCAGGAGGCTGGCTGAAAAGAAAATGGAAACGATGATAATGGGGACCAGCCAGACGAGGAGGATCGTCTTCTTCCGGATCTCGATCGTTTTTTCAGATAACCGTGAAAGAACGGCCACCATTCCGAAGATCAAAAGAACAAGTATAATCCCGCTCAGAATGAGAAAAGCAGGTTCACGGAAGGGGGCGGGATCAAAAGAGACCAGGAAAAACTTCTTGTATTCGAGCATCCTGATCAACCATTTATCGAACCAGAAATAATAAACGGATAAAAAAACGTAGGGTGTCAGAAGCCCGATGAACGATCCGACCCATTCGTGCCAGTCGATGTTCCTGAAGATGATGAAGGAGATCAGCAGGAAGAAGAAAAACAGGAGGAAAGGCAGGTAAAACAACGAGGCAATGCCGGTCAGGAATCCCGCCACGTAGGTAAGTTCCTGTGATTCGTTCCGGTTGTAGGACTTGTAAAGCCGTTCAAGGATCATCAGAAGAATAAGCGTTGCGATGGTAAGCTGATGGAGTGTCAACAGGAAAGGAAAATAGCTCATCAGGGCGATAAAGATCAGGGCAGAGAGGGACGAATTTTTTGCGACAACTTCATTCTTTGTCAGTAACCGGTTTAGCAGGAAAGCAGACAAGAGGGTAAGAATGAAACCGATAACAGAAGCCAGGTAGGGGGATCCGTGAAGCAGGTTGTAGATCAAGGCATAGAGCGGGACGGGCCCGTCGGGTGCCGGCATGGCCGGTGGGGCAAAAAATGTGCGGCTCCATAAAAGGGTTCCAATGATCCCGATCGCAATGTATTGTGTGGCGAAGGCAGAACGGAAGAAGCGGAGGATCATGGTTGAATCTGGGTGTTAGGTGTTGGGTGTTAGGTTTACAGATCAAACCCTATATCCTTGCGGTATTGCTTTCCTTCAAACTCAATTTTTTCCGCATTTGTATACGACGTTTCGAGGGCTTCCTTCATGGTTTTGCCAAAAGAAGTTACGGCGATCACCCTTCCCCCGTTTGTTACAACGGTTCCTGTGGAAGGGTCAGTTTTTGTTCCGGCATGGAAGAGGAGGCTGCCCCTGATCTCTTCCTTCATGATTATCACTTTGCCTTTTTCATACGGATCGGGATAACCTTTTGAAACTAGCATCACTGTGCCTGTAAAACGCGGGTCGGTAAGGATTACTTCATTCTTTAGCTGCCGGGATGCAACGGCCAGGAAGAGGTCGAGAAGGTCGTTTTGTATACGCGGGATCACAGATTCGGCTTCGGGGTCGCCCATCCTGCAGTTGTATTCGATCACAAAGGGATCGCCGCCGACGCTGATCAACCCGAAGAAAATAAATCCCCGGTAATCCATGTTCTCCTTCTTCAGCCCTTCCATGGTAGGGATGATGATCCTCTTCTCCACCTTGTCCATGAACTGTTTATTCGCGAAGGATACCGGTGACACCGATCCCATTCCTCCTGTATTCGGGCCGGTATCGCCTTCACCGATCTTCTTGTAATCTTTGGCTTCCGGAAGGATCTTATAGGTTTCACCGTCGCTGAGCACAAAGACGGAGAGTTCGATCCCTTTCAGGAATTCCTCGATTACAACACGGGCGGATGCCTCCCCGAATTTCGATTCCATCAGCATGGAGTACAGTTCCCTGTGTGCCTCCTCTGCGGTCGGACAGATGACAACACCTTTCCCGGCGGCAAGTCCGTCGGCTTTCAGCACGTAGGGAGGCTTTGATCCGTTTATGAAAGCGATTCCCTCCTGCAGGTTCTCTTTTGTAAAGGTTTTAAAGGCTGCGGTGGGAATGGTGTGCCGGATCATGAACTGCTTGGCAAATTCCTTGGATCCTTCAAGCATGGCGGCCAGCCTGACAGGGCCGATGACCGGGACCTTCTTCAGCTGATCGTCTTCCAGGAAAAAATCGTGGATCCCGTTTACCAGCGGATCTTCAGGGCCCACGATGACCATGCTGATTTCATGGTCGAGCACAAATTGCCGGATGGAGGGAAAGTCGTTGGGGGAGATGGGAATATTTTCTCCGATGCCGGAAGTGCCGGCATTGCCCGGTGCGATGAAGAGTTTATTCAGCTTAGGGCTCTGCGACAGTTTCCATGCGATCGCATGTTCCCTTCCCCCGGAACCGAGCAATACTATATTCATGGGACTCAGGTTGATGTTGCGGTTTTTTCGATTGATTCCCAAAGCAGGTCGGCAGTTCTCTGCCAGGTAAACTCATTTTTTCGTTCCAACCCTTTGCGGATCAGTTCCTGCCGGTATGGCTCATCCCCTGCAAGTTTTATCATGGCCCCGGCAATGGAGGAGGGTTTGAACGGATCCACCAGCAGTGCAGCATCCCCGGCTACTTCAGGCATTGAAGTGACATTGGAGGTTATTACCGGAACGCCACACCGGAAGGCTTCCACGATGGGAATCCCGAAGCCTTCAAAATAGGAGACGTAGGTAAGTGCAAGGGAGGCCCCCAGTACTTTTGCAAGTTCATCGGAATTCAGCCGTCCGCTAAAGACGACATCGTCTGCATATTTCATCTGGCGGAATGTGAGGCTTATCTCTTTCGTCCACCATTTCCGGGCACCGACGATCAGCAGCTTTACATCACCCGGGTGTGCAAGACGGAAGAGGTCGAATGCCCTGAACAGGTTGACCAGGTTTTTCCGGGGATGAAGGGATCCGATAAATATAAAATAGGGAGAGCCGGAGGTGTATTTTTTCCGGGTGAGGTTGATCCCTTCGGGAGAGAGCGGCACATAGGTTTCGTTTGCCCCGTCGTAAACCACATCAATCTGATCGGAGGGTTTTCCGTACTGGACTACGATATCCTGCCTGGAGAATTCTGAAACCGTGGCGATCCGGACGGCTTTCGCGGCAAACTTCGGAAAGAAATGCCGGTAATACCAGCGAAAGAAAAAAGGAAGGTCTTCAGGATTGTGTTCAAAGTTGAGGTCATGGAAAACAGGAAGCGACTTCGTCGGGGTTTTCAATGACAGATAGCCATCTGTAGAAAGAAAGATATCCGGGTTCAGTTTTCTCAGCAGCCGCGGCAGCCTGCACTCGAACCAGAACCAGAAAAGCAGGGGATGCCTGGCCTGTGGTGAGAGAACAACAGGGGTAATGTTTGACGAAAAGATAAACGAGGTATCATACGGCCGGTCAAAAATGAAATAAAAATGATGCTCGGGATGCTGGGTTGTGATCCGTTTCAGAGATTCATACGTAAACCACCCGATTCCTTCAAGTTTATCTTTGATCAACAAACGGGTATTGACAGCAATGTTCATCAGGCGCCCAAAATATAGAATTAATGTTGTGAAAGCAAAAGTTTAATTTTTAACTTTGTAGCAAATATCTGAATTATTTTTCATGTTTTGATGAAAAGTTTCTGCTCCCGGAAGCTTTTACTTTTTTTATATGCAGCGAAAATTTCTGACGAATCTGGGGTTGATGCTTATGCTCAACCTATTAATAAAACCGGTCTGGATTTTTGCCATCGACAGAAACGTTCAGAATGTGGTAGGTGCCCTTGATTACGGGTTCTACTTTGAAGTCCTGAACTTCTCTTTCCTTTTCAACATCTTCCTGGATCTCGGCATCACCAACTTCAACAACCGGAACATTGCCCAGAATACGCAGCTGCTCAACAAGCATTTTTCAGCCATCGTGGTTCTGAAGTTCATGCTTGCCATGGTCTATATTTTTATCGCATTTACCGTTGCGCTGCTCATGAACTACAAGGCCGACCAGATGAAACTCCTCGCCTGGCTTGCCTTTAACCAGATTCTCACCTCTTTCATCCTCTACCTGAGGTCAAACGTTTCGGGTTTGCTCATGTTTAAAACCGACAGCATTCTTTCTGTTCTCGACCGTTTGCTGATGATTCTCTTCTGCAGCGTATTGCTGTGGGGACATCTTACTTCTTCCGGCTTCAGGATCGAATGGTTTGTATATGCCCAGACGGCGGCCTATGGAATAACAGCCCTGGTTGCGTCCCTCATCGTGATCAAAAAAGCAAGCTTCACAAAACTCAACGTCAACTGGCCTTTCTTCCTGATGATCATCAAGCGAAGCCTTCCGTTTGCCTCGCTGGTATTGCTGATGACATTGTACAACCGGCTTGACCCGGTCATGCTGGGCAAACTTCTTCCGGATAAACCGATCGACCCGCAAAACGACATTAGCACGGCTCATGTCCAGGTCGGGATCTATGCAAACGGATTCCGGTTGCTGGATGCGGCAAACATGATTGCATACCTTTTTTCAGTTCTGCTCATTCCTGTATTTTCCCGGATGATTAAACGAAAAGAATCGGTAGAAAAGATGGTGAAGCTGTCATTCACCCTGCTCATCACGATCGCTGTCATCGTCGCATTAGGCTGTATCTTCTACAGCGATGAGCTCATGAAACTCCTGTACAAAGAGCACTTCGAAAAATCAGCGGAGGTTTTCAAACTGCTGATGGGTGGATTTGTGGCCGTTTCCACCACCTACATTTTCGGAACCTTACTGACGGCGAACGGGAACCTGAAACAACTCAACATCATCTCGTTCATCGGTTTGGTGATCAATTTCAGCATGAACCTGATCCTGATCCCGCGCCTGATGGCCGTGGGTTCAGCCTATGCCAGCCTGGTCACACAGTTTTTCATAGCCATTGTGGAAGTCATCATCGTCCAAAAGATCTTCCGGTTCAAAATGAATTACAGGTACCTTTCCACATTGCTCTTTTTTGTCATCGGTGTGGTCCTGCTGAATTTTATTTCCAAAGCTGTCGATCTCCGTCAGCTCGGCATCGGTCCTTCGGGCAATTCCTGGCTGGTGAATTTCTTCCTGATGATCGTACTTTCTGTCGGGTTTGCTGCAGGGTTAAAGCTTCTTAACCTGAAATCGATGCTTCTTATCCTCCGTGAAGACCGGTAAACCCTTTTCCATCTTCAACTTTCGTCACTTTTTGCGGTTTCAGTAAAAATCAATAATTTTGGAAAATATTTGATCTTTGATCCTATGACAAATGAAATGAAAAGGAATGAGGATTTTGATTCTAGCAGTCTGGTTATCTTTTTATACAAATGGAGGAAGCCACTTCTGATTGTCATCATCGTTGCTGCCTTCGGTTCATGGTTCTTCTCCTGCCCATGGTTTATAACCCCGAAATTTCAGTCGACCGTTATTCTGTATCCTGCCAGCACGAGTTCTGTTTCCAAGGCACTGCTGAGCGACCAATCAGCAAAAGGACAGGATCTGATGGCCTTCGGGGAAGACGAACAGGCTGAACAATTGCTGCAGATCTTGAATTCAAACAAGATCCGTGACCGGATCATTCAGAAGTTCAATCTTGTTCAGCATTACAAGATCGATTCGGCCTCGAGGTACAAAAACGAATCCCTGTACAAGGAATACGACCGGAACATTACCTTCCGGCGCACGGAATATATGGCCGTTCAGATCTCTGTTCTGGATAAGGACCCGCAGATGGCAGCCGACATCGCCAACAAGATTGCCGACCTTCTCGACTCGACAAAAAATCAGATGCAGCGTCAACGGGCATACAGCGGGTACAGGATCGTGGAAGCTGAATACCAGTCGCTGAAACAGGAAGTCGATAAAGTTGCCGATTCCCTGGTTGCGATCGGGAAACTCGGTGTGAACGATGTGGAGTACCAGTCGCAGGCACTCAACACACAAATGGCCATTGCCACCATGAACGGAAATAAATCGGCCATGAATGCCCTGCAGAAAAGACTGGATGTACTTGGGAAATACGGAGGCATTTACATGTCGCTGAAGAATGCGCTTGAGTTCAAGACCCACCAGCTGACCCTGCTCCAGGCAAAGTTCAAGGAGGCCAAGGTGGATGCCGAGGAAGACCTGCCGCAGAAGTTCATCGTCAACAACGCATACAAGGCCGAGCGGAAATCATACCCCGTGCAATGGCTGATTGTGCTGGTAACCGTGTTCTCCGCCTTTTTCTTCACCATCATTGTCATCATCATGATGGAGAAGATCAGCAGCTATGAGTCACATAAGAAATTTCACCTGTCCTGATACCATAAAATAAAACATAAAATTCCTAAATAATAGCGTTATGGAAGATTACTTTAAAAGTAAAAACATAGTTAATATCCTGTTTCGCTGGAAACTTCATCTTGGGGTGATCGTCGTGGCAGCCATTGTCTTAGCTGCTTTTTTCTCCAGTTCGATTTTCATTACCCCGATGTTCAGGTCCTACGCAGTTCTTTATCCTTCCAACATTTCGGCCTATGCAGATGAAAGCCTGAGTGAGCAGATGATGCAGGTGCTGCAGTCAAAGGATATCCGCGACAGCATTGTCGAGAAATTTGATCTTTCCAGGCATTACGGGATAGACAAGAACTATGAATACTATACCAGTACCTTGTTGTGGGAATACGGCAAAAATGTGAAGATCACGAAGACCCCGTATGATGCCGTCACGATTGAGGTCTGGGATAAAGATCCGAAGCTTGCCTGCGACATGGTGAACGAAATTATGAACCAGTATAATTTAAAGCTGCGCGGGCTGCATAAGGAAAAATTCAGGGAGGTTGTCAATAACTACCGCACAGTAACAAACTACAAGCGACAAGAGCTGGATTCCCTGCAGCTGCTTGCAAAAGATCTGGGTGTTAAATACGGCTTGCTGGATTATACCAGCCAGACACGCGAAGTGATGCGGGCTTATCTCTCCGGCGGCGGATCGGGCAGCAGGGGAGGTGAAGTGAACCGGCTGAAAAAAAATCTGGAGGAAAAAGGGGGAGAACGGGAGATGGTTTCGAACCTTATGACCGCCATTACGAAAGATTACTCCGCCTTCAAACTGGATTACGACCGCGCCGTTATGGATGAGAACCGGAACTATACCTATGTCAATGTGCTGAACAAGCCTTTCATCGCAGATAAAAAAGGGTACCCTGTACGCTGGGTCATCGTGGTGATCTCGGCTCTGGCCTCATTGTTTATAGCCATCCTTGTGATCGGCGTCATTGAGAGCCGGCGGAGACGGACTGCAGCACAAGCCACTGTATAAATCACATTATCCCCGGGAGAATTGCTCGAAAGAACGAAAATAAGATGGGTATATGCCATTAGTGTGATTTTTATCGCACTGAATGTCTATTTTATGCTCCGGGATATCTACTGGATCCTGCTGATACCGGTCCTTGCGGTGATCGTGTACCTCTATTTTTATTCGATGGACAAGATCCTTCTCCTGATCGTCTTTTTTACACCGCTGGCGATCAACATGACCGATGCACAATTCGGGCTGGGGATCTCCCTTCCCACAGAGCCGCTGATGGCGGGGGTGCTGGCACTGTTCATCATCAAGCTTTTTTATTCAGGTGATTTTGACAGGAATGTTCTTAAACATCCCCTGACCATCGTGATCATTCTCAGCCTGGTCTGGATGTTCATTACCAGTCTTACCAGCCAGATCCCATTGGTTTCAATAAAAGCACTGACAGCCCGGTTATGGTTTGTGGTCCCGTTTTATTTTCTGGGGATCATGCTGTTCAGGAAGATGAAGAACATCCGTTCCTTTATCTGGCTGTATGCCATTCCTCTTGTCGGTGTGATCGCCTATACGACCTATAACCATTATTTGTGGGGCTTTTCAGAACAATCGGGACACTGGGTGATGGAGCCCTTTTACAATGATCATACCGCCTACGGCGCCATCCTCGCTTTTTTCATTCCGGTTTTTGTCGGGTTTTCATTTACAAGAACCTATTCAAAGACCACCCGGTTCTTCTCCTTTCTCGTACTCGCCATTCTGATCCTTGCCCTGGTCCTCTCTTTCAGCAGGGCTGCCTGGATATCTCTTGCCTTTGCCATCCTTATCTATCTTGTCATCGCCTTAAAAATAAAACTGAAGTGGATCCTGCTTACATTCGGAATCCTGCTGGGTTTCTTCTTCCTCTTTCAGAACGATATCTGGGAGAAGCTTGAGAAGAACAAACAGGGATCTTCCGCCAATTTCCTGGAGCATGTTCAGTCCATCTCCAATGTTACAACCGATGATTCAAACCTGGAGCGTCTGAACCGCTGGGCCTCCGCCCTTCGCATGTTCAGGGAACGACCGGTACTGGGATTCGGGCCGGGAACCTACCAGTTTGAATACGCGCCTTTTCAGCGGTACAGCGAGAAAACAAGGATCAGTACAAATGCAGGGGATAAAGGGAATGCTCACAGCGAATATATCGGTCCGCTGGCCGAATCAGGCGTAATGGGCGCGTTGCTGGTGATCTGTATCCTGGTATTTGTCATCCGGACAGGGATGAGGGTATATAAGAGAACGGATTCAAGGGAGATAAAAATGCTGAGCTTATCGGTTCTGCTGGGACTGATCACCTATTACTTCCACGGAACCATGAACGATTTTCTCGACACTGATAAAGCTTCCGTTCCTTTCTGGGGATTTATTGCCATCCTGGTTGCGCTTGACCTGTACTATCTTCCAAAGGAGAAGCAAGAGGCTTCTCATCCTGAGGTCAAGTAATTACGAATTAGGAATGAGGAATTACGAAATTAACACGTCACGCGTGACGTGTCACGATTTTCAGGCTATTGTTGTTTCTGCATAAAATCTGGCAGATTCTTCAGGGCAGCCACTTCACGCCATTTCCGCCTGGCTTCGATAGCCGGTATTCCCCAGTAAACCTTCCCGCCCTCGAGTGACTTCTCTGTGCCGGAACCTGCAAGAATGACGGCGCCTTTCCCGATTGTCAGGTCTTTGTTGACCAGGACATTGGCCCAGAGGATAACGTCATCCTCGATCCTTGTAACTCCTGCAATGGCACAGAAAGCACCGATGAGGCAATTTCTGCCGATGTAGGTGTCGTGTCCGACCTGTACATGGTTATCGAATTTTGTTCCGAAAGAAATATGGGTATCTCCAGAAACGCCTTTGTCGATCGTGGTCATGGCGCCCACTTCCACATTGTCTTCCAGGACCGCCCGGCCGCAGGATTCAAGTTTTTTATACCCTTCGGGCCTGCGCTGGAAATAGTATGCATCGGCACCGATCACCGCACCGGAGTGAATGATGACGTTGTTGCCGATGACGGAATGATCGTAGATGGTGGCATTGGCGTGAATGATGCAGTTTTTCCCGATCTTCACATGGTTTCCGACGAAAGCCCCGGGCTGAATGACGGTTCCTTCCCCGATCTGTGCGGAAGGGCTGACCGCTGAAACGGCTCTTTCGAAAGGCCGGAATGTGGTCACCAGGAAAACATAATCATCGAAAGGATGATCGGAGATGATCAGTACTTTCCCGGCAGGGGGATCCACATCTTTGTTGATCAGGATCGTGGTGGCATTTGAGTTCAGGGCCTTGTCGTAATATTTCGGATGGTCGACGAAAGTAAGGTCGCCCGGTTCAACCATATGGATCTCGTTGATCCCGGAAATCCGAAAATCAGGGTCGCCGACAAAGCGGGCATGGATCAGGCCGGCAATTTCCTTCAGTGTTTTAGGAGAATCAAATTTCATCGCAGGGATATTGGTTAGTTAAATCAAGCGGATCAGGCGTTTATCCGGGTTCCCGGAAACAGCACTCAGGCCTTCACTCTTTCGGAATAATCACCCGTACGGGTATCCACCCGGATGAGTTCGCCGGTTTCGATAAAGAGGGGAATCCTGACGGTGGCGCCTGTTTCAACAGTGCCAACCTTTTGGGCATTCGTTGCCGTGTTGCCTTTCATTCCCGGTTCGGTATAGGTCACTTTCAGCACCACATACGTGGGGAGTTCGCAGGTCAGCGCAGTTTCTGTATCGGCATGGAAAAGGATTTCAACCTCCTGTCCTTCCTTGAGGAAGGCAGGGGCATTGATGATCTCTTCCGGTAGAAAGGTCTGTTCGTAGGTTTCGGTATTCATGAAATGATAACCCGAACCGTCCTTGAACAAATACTGGTATTTTCTTCTTTCGACTCTTGCCACGTTGATCCTGACACCGGAATCGAACGTGTTCGGGATGACCCTTCCGGTTTTGAGATTCTTGAGCTTTGTACGGATGAAAGCAGGCCCTTTGCCCGGTTTCACATGCTGAAATTCTACAACGGTAAAAAGATCATCATTGTATTCAATTACCAGACCATTCCTGATGTCAGCGGTTGTTGCCATAAAATATTTATTGCGAATGAATTAATTGGGGTGCAAAAGTAGGAATTTTTTTTGAATCGGAGATGAAAATGGCTGCTTTTCTCTACCGGTGAATCATGAACCTTTCGGAAAGCCACCGGTCGTTGCAGTTCATCCGGAGAGTATAAATGCCCTCTTCAGACCCGGAAAGATCCAGGTGGACGGGTAAGGTCTCCCCAGTATCGGTACAATACATTAGAGAACCTTTCGCATCGTAAATTTCAAGACGGGCGACTTTCATGCCTTCGGGATGAACAGCAATCCTGATTTTGCCGGATGACGGGTTTGGAGTAATCTCAAGAAAGGTCTCTTTTGATGCATGTTCTTTTACCAGAGGGGAACAATCCATGCAGCCATCCCGGGAGGCGATTGTCGCTGAGATCATCTTGGGGTGATAGGGTGTTAACATTCCGCCGGAGGTAAATGAAAATGGCTGATCATAAAAGGTTACATCAATGGAATCAGGTGAGTTAGAATAGGAGTGTCCTGCACAATAACTGTTGCCGGCGGAATCAGTTTTAATAAATGCGAACTGAGGCCCGCTGGAACCCGGGGATGATATAGCAAACAGCGGGCCATCACCGATTGCAATAAATCCGCCGTCTTCCGTCTCACAAACATCTTTTCCTATCCCGACCATTGAACTGTTAAACTCCATAGCGCCGGTTGAGGAAAATTTAAAAATGTCATCTCCGGCCCCAACCGGGAAGCTATACGAACTGCCCTGTAACAATGTATTAACAAAGACAAATGACCCCCCCGATGTTAGAAAAAGACGTGGAGAAGGATTGCCGTCACTGCTCTGAAGATCAACCAGACTGCTGCAGGTATAGGCTTTCTGCCACAACAGATTTCCTGTAAAGTCTGTCTTGATAAGGAAGATCAGGGGGATTTCACCGGCATTAAAGCCGTAAATTACCAATCCGTCGGGCAAGGCAAGAACGTCATTTCCGATGGATCCCCAGAAATTCCCGCCGGGCCAGATTGTCCGGGTCCACTCCAGTGTTCCGTTCTTTGTAAGCTTCATCAGGAAAGCTGAGGACCAGGGCAGATTGCCAATATACCCGGTCAGAAAATAGCTGCTGTCAGGCGCCTGCGTGATGCCATTTGACTGAACCAAATTGTCATAATATGTTGAAACCTTCATCCACTGTTGATTTCCTGAGGAAGTAAGCTTGCAGACAAAAAATTCACCAAAGTTTGCAATTCCTGTAACAATAAACCCTTTATCAAACGTCTCTTTCACAGCAAATACATTTTCGACGTCACCCGCATCGAAGGTTCTCGTCCACAGCGTATCCCCGTTCCTGGTGATTTTTGTGATCAGTGCATCAGTCGTGGCATCTGTATTATCACCTTTTCGCCCTGCCAGGACAAAGCAGGAATCGGAAGTGGCAATGATTACATTGAAGACCCCCTGATCCGGCCCGAAGGTTTTTCCCCAGATCATCGTGCCGAGGGAATCTGTTTTCATAAAGAAGGGATGCAGGGAAGTCCAGTAATAGGTTGTATCAACAGCTCCTGCAACAAGAAAATGGTGGTCTTTTGATTTGACAAGAGAATATGCCTGTACGGCAGCGTTGTCTTTAAAAAAAACTTTTGAAAACGTATTCTGCTGTCCGTTCGAAATAAGGACGGGAAAGATCAGGAGCAGCGTTGCAAAAGAAATCAAACGGGATTTCATTCCATTAATCGTCAAGGAATATCAAAAATAAGGAAAATACCTTTCCGTATCAAGGATATTTCTTTACATCCAGACTTTTCTCAGGAAACCTTCTGTGGTTTGTAATCTTCGATAAACAATTTCTCTTTGCAGAAGGATGTCTCCTGCTGCTGAAGGTTGGAACAGACAATGATGATCCGGTTCTTCGTCCTTTCGCTGACGAGCTGCAGGTACCAGTTCGATCCCGTCTCATCCAGGTTCATCGTAGGTTCATCCAGCAGTACAAGGGATACATCACTGAACAGGGCCAGGACGAGCTTTACCCGTTGTTTCATCCCGGAGGAGAAGAAGCGGATTGTTTTCCTTCCGGGGTCTTTAAATCCAATCCGGCTGATGATATCCGGGATGGTGACTCCCGGAACGGGTCTCTTGAAAAAGAAATGGAAATCGAGCATTTCCCGGAGGGTAAACTCCTCGATCAGTTCCTGGTAAGGAGCCACGAGGGTAAGGTGCTGAAAGATCTTTTCCGCGGCGATCTCCTGTCCGGCCAGGCTGTAAGTTACTTTCCCTGAAGTGGGAAGTATGTTTCCTGCGATAACCTGCAGCAGGGTTGATTTCCCCGATCCGTTTCGTCCAAGGATCGCATAACCGTTATCCTTTTCAAAGGAATGGCTGAGCTCTTTGAAGATCCATTCGGTATTGAATTTCTTTCCGGTACCGGTAAGCGTAATTTTCACAGGAGGAGGTTTACGGCATCAAAAAAGTGCCGGTATCGTTTATTTTTCGCGGATCTTGGAGTAGCCCTTCATGATCCCGCGGCTGGAATTGGTGATGAAGGAGAGGATCTCATCGCGCTCGGGGGTGGCTTCCACCTTGGCTTCGATGATCTCTACGGCCTGCGAAACATTGTAGCTTTTCAGGAAGATGATCCGGTAGATCTCCTGGATCTTGTTGATCACATCGATGGAAAATCCTCTTCTGCGGAGACCGATGGAATTCACCCCGACATACGACATGGGTTCCCTTGCGGCTTTTGTGTAGGGGGGAACATCCTTGCCGACACCGGTTTTTCCTGCAATGATTGTATGGGCCCCGATATGACAGAATTGAAGCACAGGAACCATTCCTCCGATAATTGCCCAGTCGTCGACAATCACATGACCGGCAAGCATGGCGGCATTGGCCATGATCACATTGTTCCCGACCACACAATCGTGGGCCACATGGGTATAGGCCATCAATAAGGTGTTGTCGCCGACAACCGTCTCGTAACTCGCCTTGGTTCCGCGGTTGATGGTGGCAAATTCGCGGATGATGACGTTGTTCCCGATCTTCACGATGGTATCTTCACCTGCATATTTGAGATCCTGGGGGATGGCTCCGATCACTGCACCCGGGAATATCTTGCAATTCTTCCCGATCCGGGTACCTTCCATGATGGTGACGTTGGACCCGATCCAGGTGCCTTCTTCAATAATCACATTTTTATCGATGCTTACAAAGGGTTCGATAACTACGTTGGCAGCTATTTTCGCCTGGGGATTGACATATGCCAGAGGTTGATTCATATGCTGTTATTTTTTTTGAATTTGCGCCATCAGTTCGGCTTCCATAACGACTTTATTACCCACAAAGGCCTTTCCCTGCATATGGCAGATCCCGCGCCTCACGGGTTCGATCAGGGTATTGTGAAAGATAACGGTATCGCCCGGAACAACTTTTTGCCGGAACTTCACATTATCGATCTTGAGGAAATAGGTGATGTAATTCTCCGGGTCGGGTACAAAGCTTAATACAAAGATGCCACCGACCTGTGCCATGGCTTCGATCAGGAGGACCCCCGGCATCACCGGTTCGACCGGAAAATGACCTACAAAGAAGGGTTCATTCATGGTAACATTCTTCATCCCGACCACATGGTTCTCGCTGATCTCCAGGATGCGGTCGATCAGGAGAAAGGGAGGACGGTGAGGAATTGTTTTCTGGATCTGAACGATGTCGTAGGCAGGTTTCTTGTTCAGGTCATAATAGGGAACCTTATCGGCGTGCTGCTGGAGGCACAATTGTTTTTTAAGGAGCTTCGCAAATTCGACATTGGCAAAATGACCGGGTCGGCTGGCGATCACGTGTGCTTTGATGGGCATCCCTACAAGGGCAAGGTCGCCGATCATGTCGAGCAGCTTATGCCGGGCAGGTTCGTTCGGAAATCTCAGTTCAAGGTTGTTCAGGATTCCTTCTTTCATGACCTCGACGCGGGGTTTTTTGAATACTCCGGCGAGTCGGTCGAGCTCCTCCTGTGAGACCACACGGTCAACGAAAATGATCGCATTGTTCAGGTCACCCCCCTTGATGAGGTTGTTGTTGAGCAGGAATTCCATCTCATGAAGGAAGACGAAGGTCCTGCAGGGGGCGATATCTTCCCTGAACTGGTGGATCGTTGAAAGAACCGCATTCTGAGTTGGCAAAACCTGGGAATCAAAATCGATCATCACCGACAGCTGGAACTCTTTTGAAGGAATGGCTACGATCTCCGTTTTTTTCGCGGTATCGCTGTAAGTGACGTTGGATGTAAGTTCGAAGTATTTCCGGGGCGCTGTTTGTTCGACGATGCCGGCCTCCAGGAGTTTTTCGACATAGATGCCTGAACTTCCGTCAAGGATCGGTGTCTCCGACTGATCCATTTCCACGAGTGCATTGTCGATCTCCAGCCCGGAGAGGGCAGCCAGAACATGTTCTATCGTGTCAATCCGGATCCCTTTGTGTTCGATGCTGGTACCCCGGGAAGTATCCACAACATGATCCACATTGGCAGGAATGACAACATCCGGATCCAGATCTGTCCTTTTAAATTTATACCCAAAATTTTCGGGAGCAGGATGAATGATCAGGGTTACGGCGTTGCCGGTATGAAGACCGGTACCGGAAATGGTGACCGGCGTTTTGATGGTTCTTTGCTTATCGCTCATAACGGTTGTAAGAAAAGGGTATCTTAATCTTTCTTCAATAGTTTTTCCAGTTGATAGATCTTCTTTGCAAGCTGGTCGAAACTCCGCCAGTAAACGTATAAACGGCGCGATTTCCCCACTTCCAGCGCTGGAGTGCCGAGGTAAGCGTCGCCGTCTTTGATGTCGTGTTCTACTCCCGACTGTGCGCCGATCTTGACATTGTCGCCGATGGTGAGGTGACCGACAATCCCGACCTGGCCGGCAATCATGCAGTTTTTTCCGATTTTGGTGGATCCGGCGATCCCGGTCTGGGCAGCGATGATGGTGTTCTCGCCGATCTCAACACCATGTCCGAGCTGAACAAGGTTGTCGATCTTTGCACCCCGATGGATAATTGTCGACCCCAGGGTTGCCCTGTCGATGGTTGTATTTGCCCCGATCTCAACATTGTCTTCAATGATGACATTCCCTGCCTGGATGATTTTTTTGTATTCGTTGCCTTCAAGGGGTGCAAATCCAAACCCATCCGCCCCGATCACAGTCCCGGCATGAAGCGTACAGTCGATACCAATCACACAGTCATGATAGATCTTCGCCCCTGAATAGATTATTGACTTGTCTCCGATGGTGACGTTATCACCGATGAATGCCTGGGGATGGAGTTGAACCTTGTTCCCGATCACCGCATGTTCACCCACCGATACAAATTCCCCGATATAAACATCTTCCCCGATCCTGGCACTCTTTGAAATGAATGCATAGGGTGAAATCCCTTTTTTCCCGGATTGCATGCTCTGGAATAGCTCCATAAGCATGGCAAAGGAAGCGTAAGCATTTTCCACCCGGATCAGTGTTCCTGTAACAGGCTGGGTGGCGGCAAAATCTTCATTTACGACGATGATGGAAGCCCTGGTGGAGTAAATATGTGGAGTATAGGCCGGGTTGGCAAGGAATGTCATGGTTCCGGGAACGCCTTCTTCAATTTTTGCGAGCCGGGAAACAACAACCTCCGGATCTCCTTCCACTTTTCCCTTCAGAACTTCTGCGATCTGTTTTGCGGTAAACTCCATCAATACACTTTGTTATAGATAATTACACCCGAAAATGGCTCGCAAGATACCAAAAAAAATCCAATCAGCCAGAAAAAAATCCCCAGCAAACGGTCACACGACTATGTTTTTCGAGTAGCACAAAAGATGTTTGTTCACGGGGGTTGAGAGAACCGAAATGTTCAACTGGTCGGAGGCTTCCGAAACATCTACCAGTTCATTGTTGCGGAACCAGATCCGGATCCGGTCATGTTCAGGATTGTAGGCATTGTTTGTAACGGTGCCTTCAACAACAAAATACCCGGTATCTTTTTCATCTTCCAGGCCGAAAAGCGTGACCGTCTTTTCCTTCAGGTCAGCTATATACTTCCTGTCAAAGGGTTCATTCTGGATCTCCACCTTATAAAGATGCCGGTCAATCATGCTTTTACAGAGAAAGGAAAGAATGGGGTCAGGATTTGTTGTCCAGACCTTGATGGCGGAAAGGATGTCGTAATCATCCAGTTTGGCAAATTCTCCGATCCATTCCCGGTCTTCCAGGAAATGTGTGATCGTGATATCGGAATAGAGAAAAAGGTGAAGCACCGGTGACCCAAAGAGGGAAACGCCTTGTGAAGCCAGTTCTTTCGCCCGTTTCAGGATGTTAACCAGCATGTATTCAGCGGCAATTACGGTTTTATGAAGGTATACCTGCCAGTACATCAGTCGCCTGGAGATGATGAATTTCTCGATGGAATAGATGCCTTTTCCCTCCACGACCAGCTGGTCGTCAACCACCGTCAGCATCTTTATAATACGGTCGGTATTGATAACCCCTTCAGCCACTCCTGTAAAGAAACTGTCGCGCGACAGGTAGTCGAGCCGGTCCATGTCGAGCTGGCTGGAGACAAGCTGATGAAGAAATTTCTTCGGATGATCGTTCCGGAAGATCCTGTTGGCCGTTTCCAGGCGGTTATTCATCTGTTCATTCAGCGAATCCATCATCAACAGGGAGATGTCTTCATGGGAGAGTTCCCTGACCATCGTTTGTTCAAGCGCATGGGAGTATGGCCCATGGCCGATGTCATGCAGCAGGATGGCGCAAAGGGCACCTTCTTCTTCTTCCGCCGTGATGAGTATTCCCTTCGACCGCAATACCTCTATCGCCTGGGTCATGAGGTGCATGGCGCCCAGTGCATGCTGATACCGTGTGTGAACAGCCGAAGGATAGACATAATGCGTCAGTCCGAGCTGAAGGATCCTGCGTAAACGCTGAAACCAGGGATGCTCGATGAGATCGAAAACAAGGGTGTTGGGGATTGTGATCAGTCCGTAAACGGGATCATTGATAAATTTTCGCTTGAAAGGCAAGTTATTCATCGCCGGATTCCTTGTAACTTTGTTAAAAGATGATAAAAAAACACAGGCTGGACAATAAAAGCAATATTACGACATTTTATCATATACGAAAACTGGAAACCATGGTGAAGACGAATATTTTATGGGTGGATGATGAGATAGACCTTTTGAAACCGCACATTATTTTTTTGAAAGAGAAAGGGTATGGAGTAGAAACCTCCAACAACGGGCAGGAAGCAATCGAGATAATGAGAAAGAATGATTTTGATATCGTTTTCCTGGATGAGCAGATGCCCGGTTTATCGGGCATTGAGACGCTCATGAAGATGAAATCCATTTACCCGAATCTTCCCGTCATCATGATTACCAAAAGCGAGGAAGAGACAATCATGGAGGATGCCATCGGATCAAACATCTCCGATTACCTTATAAAGCCGGTCAATCCCAACCAGATCCTGCTTTGTCTCAAAAAGAACCTGGAAACGAAGAAACTGGTGAGCGAGAAAACCACACATCAATACCAGCAGGAGTTCCGGAACATCGGGATGGAGATCAGCCCGCGTCTGAACCACGAAGAGTGGGTGGAAGTTTACAAGAAGATCACCTACTGGGAACTGAAACTCGAGAAATCGCAGGATGAAGGGATGAACCAGGTGCTGAAGATGCAGAAAGATGAAGCAAATCATGCATTTTCGAAGTTTATGGAACGGAACTATACCGACTGGCTGAGCAATAAAAATGTCGAAAGACCGATACAGTCGCACAACCTGATAAAAGAAAAAGTCTTTCCGCTGCTGAACGATGACCGTCCGCTTTTCGTCATCCTTATTGATAATTTCCGTTACGATCAGTGGAAGGTACTGCAACCTGTGCTGGAGGAATATTTCCGGGTTGAAAAGGATGAGATCTATTTCAGCATCCTGCCTACAGCCACCCAGTATGCCAGGAATTCGATCTTTGCCGGATTGCTTCCTACGGAGATCGAAAAGAAATATCCGAAATTCTGGGTGAATGAAGACGAAGAGGGGACGAAGAACAACTACGAAGGGGAGCTCCTGGGAGAGCTTCTGAAGAGGTATGGCAGGGACATCCGGTATTCCTATTACAAGGTGCTGAACATGACCTATGGACGGAAACTGGTAGAATCGCTGCCCAACCTGATGGTGAACAAGTTGAATTTCATCGTCTATAATTTTGTTGATATGCTCTCGCATGCCCGGACCGAGATGGAGATCATCCGGGAACTGGCAGATGATGAAAAGGCCTACCGGTCACTTACGATGCAATGGTTCCAGCATTCTCCGCTGCTCGATATTTTCAAGTTCCTTGCAGAGAAAGATGTCAATGTTGTCATCACCACTGACCATGGCTCGATCCGGGTCGGGAACCCGGTCAAGATCCTCGGCGACCGCAATACAAATACGAACCTGCGGTACAAGACCGGGAAGGCTTTGAAATTTGAACACAACGAAGTGTTTGAGATCAAGAATCCTGCAGATGCCTATCTGCCGAAGATGAACGTGAGTTCAAATTATGTTTTCTGCATGAATGATGATTTCTTTGCATACCCGAACAACTACAACTATTACGTGAACTACTACAAGAACACCTTCCAGCACGGCGGTGTTTCGATCGAAGAGGTCATGATCCCGTTTGTGGTGCTGAAACCGAAATAACAATGTTATCCTTCATCTAAATTGATCATTACTATCCCCACCGAAGCCGGACTCTTGCCGGCAGCAGAGACGTTGCTGACATCCTGTCCCACCAGGCGTGTGTTTGCTTTTTATGGGAGGATGGGGGCAGGAAAAACGACTTTCATCAAAGTGATCTGTTCTGTTCTGAAAGCCGTGGATGTTGTTCAGAGTCCTTCTTTTGCAATTATCAATGAGTACAAGACATCCGGGGGAGATTCCCTTTTTCATTTTGATTTCTTCAGGATCCGGAAGACCGAAGAGGTATTTGATATCGGGTATGAAGATTATATCTACTCCGGGGCCTATTGTTTTATTGAATGGCCCGAGCTGGTTGAAGAGCTCTTGCCGGATGATGTCGTGAGGGTCAGGATCAGCGGGGAGGATGAGAGACAGATCGAGTTTTAGCTGATGAGCTGATGAGCTGATAAGTTGATGAGTTAATTAAAAAAGCACCAAAGTTATATTCGGAAATTTCTCGTGAGCTCGTCAGCTCATCAACTCGCCAACTATTTTGTATCTTCGTATGAAATTTTGAGATCATGGAGGAACAGAAATCAAAATACACCGAGTTTCTCAGGCCGCAGGAGGAGATGCTGGAAGTTGGTAAACAGAAAAGCAGGCTCACCATCGGGGTTCCGAAGGAGATTAGTTCCCAGGAAAACCGGGTGGTGCTTATTCCCGACGGGGTTGGATTATTATCGAGGCACGGACACCAGGTTTTAATTGAGGCAGGAGCCGGTCTTTCTGCTCATTTTACCGATCATGAATACAGTGAGGCTGGAGGGCAGATCGTCTATTCGCCCGAAGAAGTTTACAAATCCGACCTGATCCTGAAAGTCGCCCCGGTAACTTCCTCCGAGTGGGATTTCCTGAAACCCCGCCAGACCCTCATATCCGCGTTACAGATCGGGATCCAGAAAGAAGAATATTTCCGTTCGCTGATTCAGAAAAAAGTAACTGCCTTGTCATTCGAGCTGATCCGCGACCGTGCAGGTTCATTTTCCGTGATCCGTGCCATGAGTGAGATTGCGGGCAGTACATCCATCTTCATTGCAGCCGAATACCTTTCCGATCCGGAGTACGGAAGGGGTAAAATGTTCGGCGGTTTTACCGGGATCCGGCCCTCGGAGGTGGTGATCATCGGAGCCGGGACGGTCGGCGAATATGCAACACGGTCGGCTGCGGGCCTGGGTGCCCTGGTCAAGGTCTTTGACAATTCCGTTTACCGTTTACGGAGGATGCAGAATAATTTAGGGATCCGTGTTTTTACCTCCATCCTTCACCCTAAAGCCATTCTCGAAGCGATGCGTACAGCCGATGTTGTCATCGGCGCCATCCATACCAAAAACGGAAAAACACCCTGTCTCATCACAGATGATATGATCAGCCAGATGAAAGAGGGATCCGTTATCATCGACATCAGCATCGATCAGGGCGGGTGCTTTGAGACCTCCCGGCCGACGACTCATAAAAACCCCGTCTACAAGGTCCATGGAATCACACATTATTGTGTTCCGAACATTCCTTCACGGGTCCCCCACACAGCATCGCAGGCACTGAATAACATTTTCGTTCCGATCATACTGGATATCGGGACGGAAGGAGGAATTGAGAATTTCCTGAAGCTGGACCATGGAGTAAGACAGGGTGTCTATATCTACAACGGCGTCAGCACGAATTCCTTTATCAGCAGGTATTTCAACCTGCCTTTCCAGGATATTGATCTTCTGATGGCCACATTTCATGAAGGATGATCTTCAATCATGCAACTGACCCTGAACAGCGGCCCCGGAAAAAATGCCGGAATCTTCATCGGATCCTCTGTTTTTCATGATCTGAATAATTTCCTAGGGAACCTTTCGTCCGCAACTTCATCCATATTCATTCTTACGGAACCCAAAATCCGAATTTGCTGCCTTGGCCCGCTGACAGCGCTCGTTCCGGATCTGTATAATGCGGAAGTACTGGAGGTTCAGGGTGGCGAGAAAAGCAAGTCGCTGGAATCCGCAGAAACGCTCTGGAACACCCTTGCAGCCAAAGGAGCTTCCCGGAATTCGTTGCTGATCAACCTGGGCGGAGGGGTCGTTACCGACCTGGGCGGGTTTGTGGCTTCAACCTTCAAACGTGGAATCCCTTTCATTCATATTCCCACTTCCCTCCTTGGAATGGTAGATGCTGCCATCGGCGGGAAGACGGGTGTCAACCTGGGGGATGTCAAGAACCAGGTAGGTACCTTTCATGATCCTGAAGCAATTTTCATCCACACCGGATTTCTCCGGACACTTGATCCGGATGAACAAAGGAGCGGTTTTGCCGAGATCATCAAAATTGCGCTCGCGGCAGACAGCGGATTGTGGAAGAGGCTCTTGTCGATCCCTCTGAAAGATCTCATGAACAATACGGCGGATGAGTCCGCCTGGGAGGATCTTATCTCTGCATCGGTCGCATTAAAATACAGGATCGTGGAGCAGGACTTCCGGGAACAGAACATCCGGGAGATCCTGAATTTCGGACATACGATGGGTCATGCCTTTGAATCACTTTCCATGCAGAAGAACGGAAAACCATTATCGCATGGCCATGCCATCGCCCTTGGAATGATCTGTGAAAGTTATCTTTCCTCACTTAAGACCGGGTTGGACCGTAAGCTGAGGGATGACATTATCCGGATGATCTTCCCGGAGTATAGCTATTTCCCGTTGCAGAAGGAAGACAGGGATTTTATGATGGATTTCATGGGTCATGACAAGAAGCGGAGAGGTTCTGGAATCCGGTTTACCCTGCTCAGGGAGCCAGGAACGGCAATTCCCGGTGTCACCTGCAGCCCTGAAGAAATCGCATCATCGTTTGATTTTTACTCTACTCTTGAATCGTAGAATAGTTTGCCATGAAAGCATTTACGATTAAAAAAACTGACCGGAACCTGACAGGCACCATTCGCCTGCCTTCCTCCAAAAGTATCAGTAACCGGTTGCTCATCATCCGGGCACTGGCTTCAGCCGGCCTCGATATTGAAAACCTTTCCGAAGCCGATGATACCCTTCTTCTCCTGGATCTGCTGAAAAAGATCCGGTCGCACCAGGGAAACACTTCCATGACAGAACTTGATACCGGGAATGCAGGTACCGCGATGCGTTTTCTTACCGCCTATCTTTCCATGGTTCCCGGAAAGTGGATCCTTACCGGATCGGAGCGCATGAAACAGCGTCCGATCGGGATCCTTGTGGATGGGCTGAAATCAATGGGGGCGCAGATCGACTATCTTTCAAAGCTGGGCTACCCGCCGGTGATGATCCATGGGACCTCCCTCAAAGGAAGAGAGCTGATCGTTGATCCGGGAATCAGCAGCCAGTTTGTTTCTGCCCTGATCATGATCGGGCCGAAAATACCCGGGGGCCTTACGTTGCACCTCAGCGGACATGCTGTTTCTTTTCCTTATGTGAAAATGACGATCGGGTTGCTGAAAAACTGTGGAATTCATGTCAGCCAGGACCGCAGCCGGATTTTTATACCCGAAGGGAATTATATCCCCTGCGCTTTTTCGGTGGAGTCGGATTGGTCTGCGGCGGCCTTCTGGTACGAAGCAGCTGCGCTGGCCGATCATGTGGATCTTGAACTGCTGGGGCTTACCAGCGGGAGCCTCCAGGGCGACTCGGTCATCAGCGAAATCTTCAAAGCCTTTAACGTCGAAACGGAGTTCACCGCCAAAGGTATCCGTCTTACAAAATCATCCCAGCCCTTATCCGGGAATAAATTTACCTTCAATTTTTCCGACCATCCCGATATTGCCCCGGCTGTGATCACAACCTGTGCAATGCTGGGACTGAACGGGTTATTCACCGGTTTAAAAAACCTTCAGATCAAAGAAAGCGACCGGTTGCTGGCCTTGAAAACCGAATATGAGAAAATCGGGATCATAACAGAAACATACAGCACAGGGAACCTGATCCCGGCGATCGAGATCAAGGGAAGCAACTTCGAGCCCAGGCCCGGATTGCAGTTCAGTACTTACGGCGACCACCGCATGGCAATGACATTTGCACCCCTGGCCCTCATGAACGGGGAGATCTGCATCGAGAACCCCGAAGTGGTCACTAAATCTTATCCCGGATTCTGGAACGATTTTGTTTCTGCGGGGTTTGAAATCACGGAACAGGATCTGCAGCCTGCTCCCTAACATCCTGAAATTCATACCTAACAACACGATTCAATTTTTTTTACTTTCCGAAAATAGACTTTTTGGGAAAACCATTGTCTACTAATTGATTAAATCCGTATTTTTGACTTTTTAAAAGCGGTTTAATTTTAGACAGTTGATTTATGTTGGTTGATATTTTCATTCCTTGCTTTGTTGATCAGATCTATCCTCAGACAGGGATGAACATGGTTAAGATTCTTGAAAAGCTTGGCGTTGATGTTCATTATAATGGAAATCAAACATGTTGCGGACAGATGGCTTTTAACAGCGGGTTCTGGGATGAAGCAAAGGAGATGGGGGCGAAATTTATCCGCGATTTTCCCAACGACAGGCCGGTGATCAGTCCTTCGGCCTCCTGTTCGGGTATGATAAAAAACTATTATCCCTGGCTGTTCCACAATACCGGACTGCATTATGAATACAAGCAACTGAAGAAAAACATGTATGAGTTTACCGATTTTCTTGTGAATGTTCTGAAGAAGGATGAGATCGGTGCAGAATTCAATCATGTGGTCACCTATCACGATTCCTGCGCAGCATTGCGGGAATACGGGATATGGGAAGAACCCCGGGCCCTGTTGTCGAAGGTCAAAGGGCTGACTCTGAAAGAGATGAAAAATAATGATGTTTGCTGCGGATTCGGCGGAACCTTCTCGGTAAAGTTTGAACCCATCTCGACCGCAATGGCGGAACAGAAGGTCAAAAATGCCCTGGAGACCGGTGCAGAATACATTGTTTCGACCGATTCGTCCTGCCTGATGCATCAGCAAGCTTACATTGACAAACACAAGTTGCCAATAAAAACCATGCACATCATTGATGTCCTGGCTTCCGGATGGTAAAGCAAAGCGGTGATTGCATGAGATCAAACAGGTTATGAATGAAAGAACAATCCGTGAAAATGAAAAAAGCCCCATTTTTTTATATCCTGATGCTCCTTCTTTCGTTTAACTTTTCAAGAGCACAGGAAAGCCGGTCCGTCCCGATCAATCCTGCAGATCCCACATTCCGGGAAAAATACAGCCATCTGAATTTTGATGGGAAATTTTATCTCCTTGCTGCGCAAGATGACGTGAATAAATATTACATGGCAGATTTTACGTTGTTCCCGGATAAATTCGAACGGGTTTATTTCCTGAACCTGGTATACGGCTCGGGGATGATCGTAAACATCGACGGCGACCTTTCGCAGGATCGTTTGTGGTTCCTGGTAAATAAGAAATATTCCGAAAAGGAGGCTGGTACGCAGTTTGACCAGCTTCGGGAGAAGACACATAAAGCTGCAATTTCATTTACTGCAGAAGAAAAGGCCGACTGGATGCTGAAGAATGATAAATTCAACTAGTTTCCGGACAAGCATGCCATTTCCATTTATAAACCCGAAGGTATGAAGCGAAAGAGTATCCTTCTGTTGTTGTTGCTGCTTATGGCGATCCGGGGATTTACCCAGCCGGGCGGCGGGGGTAACAGTACGTGTGAAACCGCTGCACCTTTCTGTACCGGAACGACCTATACCTTCCCGGCCGGGGTAAATTCTGGTGCGGGACAGGCCGGCCCATGTTACAGTTGCCTGACAACAAGACCGAACCCGGCGTGGTATTATATGAGGGTGCTGACATCCGGGAACATCATCATCGGCATGCACAGTGAACCATCAAAGGATATCGATTTCTGCTGCTGGGGACCATATCATTCACAAAATGCCTGTGATTCGCTTACCTGTAATAAAGTTGTAGACTGCAGCTATTCCCCCTCCTGGACGGAAACCTGCAACATTCCAAACGGGATTACCGGCCAGTATTACATCCTTGTCATTACCAACTTCTCAAACGCTCCCTGCAACATTATCTTTTCGCAAACCGGAGGTACGGGAACTACCGATTGTACGATCCTTCCTCCGCCCTGTAGCAATAACAGTCCTATCTGCGTTGGACAAACCATCCAGCTGACGGCCAATTCTGTCAACGGGGCAACCTACCACTGGCACGGACCCGCCGGTTTTACTTCAAACAGCCAGAACCCGACCATCCCGAATGCACAGATGATCAATGCAGGCGACTATTACCTGAGGATTACAATCAACGGACAACCCAGCCAGGATTCCTCCAAGACCACTGTAAGGGTTTATCAGCCGGTATCCAATGCTGGAAATGACACGACCATCCAGAATGGAGTCTATACGACCCTTCATGGCAGCGCCTATGACGGAACGGGAGCCTATCATTACCACTGGGCCCCGGAAGCTTTGCTCCTGGACCCCAACGTGCAGACCCCGACCACGGTTAACCTCTTCTCCCCGGCCATCTTCCAGCTCACGATCTCGGATGATACAGCTGGTTGCACCGCATTTGACAATGTTACAATTAATATTTCAGGAGGTGCACTGGGGGTCGGCGCAATAGCAGATCCTTCTACGATATGTTACGGCCAGACAACCCAGTTGAGGGCTATTGCTTCGGGCGGAGCCGGAAATTATTCGTACCAGTGGACAGGCCCAGCCGGGTTCACCTCCACCATTCAGAACCCAACTGTTCAGCCTCTCTCCACATCTGTATATTCGGTGATTGTAGGAGATGGTTACAACACCGCTTCAGGCACGGTAACGGTGACTGTTAATCCCCTTCCCCTGGCTGATGCGGGCACCGGTCAAAGCATACCCTTTGGGACCTATATTTATCTTTCAGGTAATGTGACCGGCGGAAGCGGCAATTGTTTCTATAGCTGGACACCAGCCGATAAACTCATCAATCCCAATATTAAAAATCCACAAACCGTCAAACTTGAAGCGACAACGATCTATTCCCTGGTAGTGTCCGACCTGGTGACCGGTTGTGTGAGCGATAATCCGGCGAATGTCACCATCGAGGTTACCGGCGGACCGTTGAATGCCAATCCTTCTGCAACGCCGCCCTGGATCTGCAAGGGAGATACCACGCAGCTTCATGCCCTCGCAGGTGGCGGAAATGTGGGGCACTACAGTTATTCATGGGTATCCAATCCTCCGGGTTTCACCTCCACTGACCCTGAACCTTTTGTGAATCCTGTTGTCAACACGCTATACACGGTGACTGTGGATGATAATTTTAATGTCGCCAACGGAAGTACGACGGTTTCCATTTATCCCGAACCCTACATCCACCTTGGCCCCGCCGACTCGACTGTCTGTATCTATCAGACCGTGGACCTGGATGCCGGAAACCCAGGAGCAGACTATCTCTGGTCAAATGGAGAATCTACCCGGGTCATCGCGATTAATGCAACAGGGATCCTTAATGAAACCCAATTCTATTCCTTACGCGTCACCAACGAACACGGTTGTTTCTCGGAGTCATCTATCAACGTTCACTTCTCGTTTGAGGCATGTACCGGCATTGAAGAGCGTTCAGGCATTATGGGAATCGGTATCTATCCCAATCCCTCTGCGGGAATTATTACCGTTGAAGGAAGGGGTCTTAAGAGTGATCTGAACGTGACCTTCCTTTCGGTGTTGGGTCAGACAGCAGGATCGTATGTGCTTCCCGGGAATCCATCCGGGAAATCGCATCTCACCCTTGATCTGACCAGCCTTCCAAAAGGGATCTACCTGGTCAGGGTGGGCAATTCTGACCTTGTCAAAACCATTAAACTGATCATCGAATAGTGAAAAAACATCGGATACGCTCTTCCTGGATATCATTCCTGAAACGGAGTGCGATCTTTCTTGTGTTTCTTCAATCAGGAATGGTGGCAATTTCGCAAAAACAGATTCAGACAATCTATCCGGTAACGGATTGTCCGAGGTCGGAAAAACAGGCGGAGATCTGGTATTTCGGCGACAAGGCCGGTATCGATTTCCGTTCCGGAACGGCTGTCGCGCTGACAGACGAGAATGTAATGACGGCTTTCAAGAGCCCTTCGGTGATCTCCGACAGCATGGGCAACCTCCTGTTCTTTACCAATGCCAAAGCGGTGTGGGCCAAAGACTTCACCATCATGTCAGGTACGCCCAGCATGCTTGGTGATCTCGGGGTAACACAGCCTTGTCTCATCATTCCGAAACCCGGAGATTCCCTGCTCTATTACATCTTCAACATTGATGTGATGACTTACCAGCCCGACAATACATATGACACAAAAGGGCTGACTTACTGTGTGGTTAACATGAATGGGAATTACTATTTCGGATCGGGGACTACACGGTGGAACATCCCGCTGCTTTCACCGGTTGCTCAGAAACTTACGGCGGTGAGGCACAGCAATTTAAAGGATTACTGGATAATTGTTCACAAATGGGGATCGGATGAGTTTTATTCTTACCTGCTTACAGAGAGCGGACTGGCGGCTCCGGTGGTCAGTAAAGCGGGTACGCCTCAGATCGGCACTTTTGTAAGCCAGAGCAATGCCTATGGGTACATGAAAGCTGCACCCGATGGTTCCAGTCTTGCATTGGCCATTTCCGGAATGAATATGGTTGAACTGTTCGATTTTAATAACAATACAGGCGTTGTCAGCAATGCAAAGAATTATGCCTATGCCGTTCCGGGAATCGCACCATACGGTGTCGAATATTCTTCCGACAGCAAAATGCTTTACACCAGCCTGCTGATGCTTACCGGGAACGGACCTCCTGCAGTACCTTCCCGTGTTTACCAGTTTGACCTGAGGGCCGGGCTTATCAATCCTGTGCTGATCGATTCAATGCCGGGGATACGTATCGGGGGACTGCAGCTGGCAAGGGATGGAAGGATCTACGCTTCCCGGACCGTCAACCTCCTGACAAAAAAAGATTCGATCGATGTCATCTACAATCCGACACGTCCGGGGCTGGATTGTAACTATAATCTGCTTAACAATGCTCCCCAGAGCCGTTTTTCACTGAATGGAAGAAAAAGTACCTATGGATTGCCCAGTTTCATGCAGAGCTATTTTCAGCGTCCTGCCTTTACCCACGACAGTGTATGCAAAGGTGATGTGACCCGCTTCGACATTATCAACAAGGCCAATATCGACAATGTTTTCTGGGATTTCGGGGACGGATCGACCTCCGTCGCGATGTCACCGGTTCACTTTTACGCACAGCCCGGAAATTATAATGTCAGACTTACTGAAAACTTCAACGGGAAAAGTTTTAAGGATTCTGTCACCCTTACCATTCATGATCTGCCAAAGATAGAACTTGGCGATACAATCCTTCTCTATTCCGGGGCGACAGTAGTGCTGCATGCCGGTACGGGATACCGCAGTTATGAGTGGTCGACGGGCTGGACCGGCCCCGATATAGCAGTTGAAAATGGAGGGAATTACTGGGTGAAGGTGGAGGATCAGAACTGCTGCTATAACTCTGATACGGTGTATGTGAATGTTTTCAAGTACTTTTTTCCGGATGCTTTCAGCCCCAACGGAGATGGGACGAACGATGTATTCAGGATGATCGGTCTTTACCGCAACATCAACCTGAACCTGTATGTTTATGACCGTGGGGGGCAGATGATATTTCAGTCGGATAACATAGATAGTGGGTGGGATGGAACTTACCGTGGGGCGAAATGCCCGGCGGGGACTTATTCCTGGGTTGCTTTTGTCGATTTCCGAAGCAGCGACATAACCACCAACGGGAAGGTGAAATTTAAAGGAACCGTTATCCTCGTGAGATGACAAATGAAAAATATTCTGCGGCCATCGCCCTTGAGCTGAATATCGCCGCATCCTACGTCCGGAATACGATTAACCTGTTGGAGGGTGGTGCTACCATCCCTTTCATTGCCCGTTACCGGAAGGAGATGACAGGCAGCATGGATGAAGTTGTCATCGCCCGGATACGCGACCGGTTAAACCAGCTCAAGGAACTGGATGCGAGGCGGGAGACCATCATCCGTTCACTGACCGAGCAGGAGAAACTGACTGAAGAACTTGAAAAGGCCGTCTATGCCGCAACTACCCTGACGGAGCTTGAAGACATCTACCTCCCCTTTAAACCGAAACGGAAAACCCGCGCCAGTATAGCAAAAGAGAAAGGACTGGAAGGTCTTGCCAAAATCATACTCTCGCAGAAGTACGACGACCTGGAATCGCGTGCACGCTCGTTCATCAATCCCGAAAAAGGCGTCAATTACGTGGAAGAGGCGCTGGATGGTGCCTGCGATATCATTGCGGAATGGATCAACGAGCACATCTATGCACGTAAACGGATCCGTCAGTTGTTTCAGCGCGAAGGCATGATCTGTTCCAGGGTAGCAAAAGGAAAGGAACAGGATGGCGCAAACTACAGGAACTATTTTGATCTCCGTGAACTGCTTTCGAGATCACCTTCCCACCGGGTTCTCGCGATGTTCCGTGGTGAAAGCGAATCTTTCCTCAAAGTCTCTGTGGAGGTGGAGGAAATAAAAGCCATGGAGATCCTGGAAAAAATCTTCATCCATGGTACCAATTCTTCGTCGGATCTGGTAAGACGAACCCTGAAGGACGCCTGCAAAAGGCTCTTATTCCCGGCCATGGAAACAGAGATGCGGCAATTGGCAAAAGAACGGGCCGATGCCGATGCCATTCAGGTTTTTGCCGAGAATCTCAGGCAGTTGCTGCTTGCCCCGCCGATGGGACAAAAAAATGTCCTGGCGATAGACCCGGGTTTCCGTACAGGATGCAAGATCGTTCTCCTGGATAAACAAGGGAAACTGGTTCACAATGAAACCATCTATCCCCATCCTCCGCAGGGAGAAGTAAAAGAATCCATCCATAAATTAAAGAGTCTTGTCAATGCCTACAAGGTTGAAGCCATTGCCATAGGCAATGGAACTGCCGGCAGGGAAACCGAACGCCTCATCCGCTCGATTCCGTTTACCGGCGACCTGATCGCCATCATGGTGAATGAGAGCGGCGCATCGGTTTACTCCGCATCGGCCGTTGCGAGAAAAGAATTTCCCGATTACGATATCACCGTCAGGGGAGCTGTCTCTATCGGAAGGAGGTTGATGGACCCCCTGGCTGAATTGGTGAAGATCGACCCGAAATCGATCGGGGTAGGGCAGTACCAGCACGATGTCAACCAGACAGCCCTTCACCACAGCCTGGAAGATACGGTTGTCAGTTGTGTCAATTCCGTTGGTGTGGAGGTCAATACCGCCAGCGAAGAGCTCCTTACCTATGTATCGGGTGTTGGACCCCAGCTGGCAAAAAACATCATTGAGCACCGGAATAAAAAAGGTGCTTTCCGTTCAAGGGAAGAGCTGAAGAAGGTCACACGTTTCGGGGAGAAAGCCTTCGAACAGGCGGCCGGGTTCCTCCGGATACGGGATGGAGAAAACCCGCTCGACTTCAGTGCCGTGCACCCTGAAAGTTATCCTGTGGTCAGTAAAATGGCATCGCGGATGAACTGTTCCATCCCTGAACTTATTGAAAAGAAAGAACTCAGGGAACAGCTCAAACCGGATGAATTTGTGGATCAAAATACAGGGCTGCCCACCATTCAGGATATCCTCCTGGAACTTTCAAAACCTGGCCGGGACCCAAGAAAACAGATTGAAATGTTTGAATTCGACCGGAACATCCATTCCATCCATGATCTTGTGAAAGGGATGCGCCTTCCGGGAATTGTAACCAACATCACGAATTTTGGCGCTTTTGTCGATATCGGGGTCCACCAGGATGGTCTTGTGCATGTGAGCCAGATGGCGAAGCGGTATGTCAAAGATCCGAATGAGGTGGTAAAACTCAACCAGAAAGTGATGGTTGAAGTGGTTGAGGTTGACCTGGAAAGGAACCGGATCCAACTTTCCATGAAAGAGCAGAATACTAATTGAGCGGCAATAGCGTTTTTACACATGAATGACTGAACATTTACTTGTCGGATGAATTCCAGAAAGCTGATATTCCTTTTCCTTGTTTCGTTTTTTCTGATCCTTTCGGAAAGATCCTTTTCACAGCGAGTACTCGGTGCTGTGGCCGCGGGAATCAACCTTTCGCAGGTGGATGGCGACGAGGTGTATGGTTTTAAAAAGGTAGGCCTGAACTTCGGGCCCTCCATCATCATCCCTTTCGGAAAGGATAAAAAATGGTCGGTCACAATGGAACTGCTGTTTTCCCAGATAGGAAGCAACCAGAAATCGGAATACGCTGCCCACGATACGATTATCAAGAAGGACTCCCTGAAGTTTTATGACGGGTACCGTCTGAACCTTACCTATGTCCAGATCCCGGTTATCGTACATTTTACAGATAAAAGGTTCATCGCAGGGGGCCTCGGATTCCTTTACGGCCAGCTGGTCGGTGTAACCGAATACGAGGATTACAATGACAACAGGGGGTTTGTCCGTACTTCGACATCCCTTCAGGGGCCTTATACCCGTTCTGATTTCCAGGCACTCGCGGATGTCAGGGTACGGCTCTACCGCGGGCTATGGTTTAACCTGCGTTATTCTTATTCCATCTTCAAGATCCGTTCCCGTGAATTTGAGAATCCTTTTTATCACAATACCTGGTGGAGGCAGCAATTCAACAATGTCATCGCGCTGCGACTGGTCTATATCTTCAATGATATCCTTCCGGATAAAAAGAAAAAATCCAAGGAATTTAGTAACTGATATCGGGGTCAGATCATTCTTTTGATTACCCTCAATTTGTGGGTGTACTTTCGCTCCTCTTCATTAAAGATCCCTTCATGATCGATCATATCGATCCTGACCTTCCCGGATGCATGGATAATGCGTGATTTGTCCATCATCAGCCCGACGTGAATGATGTTACCCTCGGGATCATCGAAAAAGGCAAGATCGCCGGGTTCCGATTCGGAGATGAAATTCAGAGGGTCACCGAGTGTAGCCTGCTGAGCTGCATCCCGCAGCAGTTTGATCTTTTTCAGCTTGTATACCATCTGTGTGAATCCGGAACAATCGATCCCGAACGGGCTCCGTCCTCCCCAGAGATAAGGGGCATTGAGATACAACATGGCATCATCGATGAGCGTTTGTTTTGCCTTCTGCCTCTCCTGCTTGGTCAGCGCAGTTTCCAGTGCCCGGCCATCAGCGACCAGTCCGTCGAAAGAAAACTGTTCCTTTGCGACAGAAAATCTGTGGCCCTCAATTCCCGGCAGGGAACTGCCCAGCAGAACCGGGATGATGGACTTTCGCGTTTCATTTGAAAGCAGCTGTACAAGATCGAGGGAGACCGGTGTGTCGGCATTGAAAAGCCGGATGTATTCTTCCTCATCAAGTGGAAAAGATTGCCTGGCATCCATCCATCCTTCATACCTGTCGTAAGCCAGCTGAACCCTCAGCCAGTTCCCTTCTTTCTCCAGGATGCGATAGAGTTCGCCAAACAAAACCTGGGTCACCATTTCAGACTGGTGGGAAGCACCGATCCTCAGAGGGATCACACTTTGTAAACAAATGCCAAAATCCATACATCTGCAATTTTTTCAAAGGTAAGAATAAAACGGAAAACGGAGGTCAGAAGTCAGAGGATGGAAGATGGAGGATGGAGGATGGAGGATGGAAAATGGAAAATGGAAGATGGAAGATGGAAGATGGGTGATGGAAGGTTAATTTCCATCTTTTTCTTTTTTCTTTTCATCGATCTCTCTTTTCAGGTCTTCCAGCGAACATCCTCCGCAGTTTTTATCACAGCCATCGCAGCCCCTGATCGGATTCTGCAGGTATCTGACTGTGCGATAGATGGCAATCCCCAGGGCACATGCAACAATGATTACGGTGAGGAGGATCTGGAAAAGCATTTGAAATTATGAATTATGAATTATAAATTATGAATTGGTTGCAGGTATTGGGTATTCGTTATTCTCTTTTTGTTCCGTTAAATGGTTATATGTTGTTAGTTGTTAATTGTATTAACTCACCAGTTCGCCAGTTCACCAATTCACCGGCTAAAACAAACTTCCGATCTGGAATACCGCGAAGGACAGTATCCAGGCAAGAGCCGTGGTATAACTGATCAGGAAGAGTGCCCATTTCCAATGCCCCGACTCTTTTTTTACCGTCGCAACCACGGCAACGCAGGGCATATAGATCAGGATAAAAAGCAGGTATGAGATCCCCGCAAGGGGAGTAAAAACTTTCTGCCCCGATCTGCTTCCTTCGGTATATTTTTCCGACTGCAGGATGACAGGCAGGGTTGACTTTGTATCCTTTTCATGATAATGACTTGATCCATACAGGACGCCCATGGTGGATACCACGACTTCCTTGGCGGCAGTGCCTGTGATCAGGCTGACACCCATCCGCCAGTCAAATCCCAGCGGATGAATTACGGGTTCGATGGTGCGACCGAACCTTCCGGTATAGGAATATTTTAGCTGATCTTCCCGGCTGGTCCCTGCGTTTCCGCGCGGGAAATACTCCAGCGCCCAGATCAGGATTACGGCAATGAGGATAACGCCTCCCATTTTTTTCAGGTAATGTTCCCCTTTATCCCACATATGCCGGATGATGACCCGGAAAGTAGGCATCCGGTAGGGTGGAAGTTCCATGACAAAGGGGGCATCATTGCTTTTGAGTATTGTCTTTTTAAACAGTATCGAAACCAGTATCGCAAGAAGGATCCCCGTAAGGTAAAGACCGAAAATAACGGTACCTGCATAACGCGGGAAGATGGCCCCGGTGATGAGAATGTATACCGGGAGCCTGGCGCTGCATGACATGAAAGGATTAATGAGCATAGTAAGCAGGCGGTCGTTGCGGTCTTTCAGTGTCCGTGTGACCATGATGGCAGGAACATTGCATCCGAAACCCATGATGAGGGGGATAAACGACTGTCCGTGTAACCCGATCTTGTGCATGAGTTTGTCCATGATGAAGGCAGCCCTGGCCATGTAGCCCGTATCTTCCATCCAGGAGATGAAAAAGAAGAGGATCAGGATGTTGGGAAGAAAGACAATGATACTTCCAACGCCATTGATGATCCCGTCAACCAGCAGATCCTTCAGCGGGCCTGACGGCATCAGCAATCCAACCTGGCTACCGAGCCAGGCAACACCCAGGTCGATCCAATGCTTCGGGAATTCCCCCACGACGAAAGTCGACTGGAACATGATCCAGAGAAATGCCAGGAATATCGGGAATCCCAGTATTTTATGAGTAAGCCAGAAGTCGATTTTTTCACTTGGGGTTTTCCCTTTGACCGGCTTACGGTTACGGATCATCGTTTCTTTCAGGGCTCCTGCTATGAATCCGTATTTCGCATCGGTTATCAGGGTGTTTGAATCATCATGGTATTCCGTCTCAAGCCGGCTGATCTCTTTCCGGGCGACTTCATGGATCTGGTCGAATTCAGTTGCCGTGGATAAGGGAAGGGTCTCAGGGTCTTTTTCAAGAAGCTTGATTGCGAAATAACGGGACGAGATCTGGTCAGTAAGTGTTTTATCCGACCAGATGGCATCCTGGATTTTTTTTAGGGAGCGCTCGATCTCCTGCCCGTAGTTGACATGAACATGCCTTACGATGGGATCGCGGTCTTCATAAACTTCAATGATCCTGTCGAACAGGTCAGGAATGCCTGTTCCCTTTGAACTAACTGTCGGAATAACTGGGATGCCAAGTAACCTTCCGAGGGCAACATGATCGAGGTGGTCGCCGGCCTTTTCCAGTTCGTCCGACATGTTGAGCGCCATCACAACGCGGATATCCATATCGATGAGCTGGGTGGTAAGGTAAAGGTTCCTCTCCAGGTTCGAGGCATCCACAACGTTCACAACGATGTCGGGAATCCGGGTAAGTAAATGGTTGCGGACAAAAAGTTCTTCCGGCGTATAAGCCGTCAGTGAATATGTCCCCGGAAGATCCGTGATGTTAAATGTATAGCCGTTCTGTACCAGTTCAGCACTCTTGGAATCCACCGTCACTCCGCCGAAATTCCCCACATGTTCGTGCGAACCTGATGCGAAATTGAACAATGTCGTTTTCCCGCAATTGGGATTTCCAACCAGAGCTACATCGATGACCCGGCTCTTCTCTTTTGCGGAGGTCTTGAGAATGTCGTCGGTGAAAGTCCCCTTGAACGAATGCATTATTCCCGATTCTGCCTTCTGTTTTAGTGCCTCTTCGAGGGTGATTACCTCGATGAGACGGCTTTCACTCAGGCGGAGTGAGACGTTGTATCCCATGATCTTGTATTCAACAGGGTCTTGCAGCGGAGCAGCCTTTATCACAGTCACTTCCTGCCCTTTCACGAATCCCATCTCTGTGATCCGTTTCCGGAAAGCGCCACGTCCGCGGATCTTGACGATAATTCCGCTTTCTCCCTGCTGAAGTTCCTGTAATGTAGACAATTTATTTAGATTAAATCAATGCAAAGGTAGAAAAAAAAACTATACCAGATAACCCGATGCTTCCGGACCGAGGTTAAAGATGAGATCGATGATGCTCAGGTCGGGGATGAAATCGTGTTTCGGACTGAATACCTGTGTATAGGGTTGACCGTCAAACCCTGCAGTTGAATATTCCGTTCCGGAAAAGTGCCTCTGATCTTCCATTCCTTCCGGATTTTTCAGGAAATCCTCTGTAAAGCTGATCTTCATATTTATATTAAGGATGCTGAAAACAGTCTGCAGCAGGTGTGCATTAATGTCGAGCAGAAGATCAGCAGGTTGTTTGAAGGCGTTTTCGAATTCGTCTTTATAATAAAGGAAGAAAGGGGAGTTGTTGTAGGCTGTTTCGATCGATCGCCAATGTGATCGCTGCCAGGGCAACGTGTCTGAAACGCGGATGTCCCGTGTGAGTGTATGGTTCCCGTGTACTTTTAAGACCGGTATGCTAAGGACTTGCAGTCCGTTCGGCCCCAGAATCCGGCAGCGGTTCCGGAGAGTCTGCTTCGGATAGGTTTCAAATCGTTCAACAACAATTTCCTGAGCGTGAAGACACCCCGCAATGTAGGATATTGGAGGAAGATAGGCTGTTGAGCGTAAAACGATCATTTTTTTACAGGGCATAAGCAATCATGCCGTCTGGGAAAGAGGTTTCAATTTCCGGGACGGCATGAAGCAAAAACTGGAATTTAATTCTGTTCCGAAAGGAGGACCTCAGCAATGGCATTCTTCAATGCATCCTTTGGCAATGCCCCGACTGCCATTTGCGGTTGTCCGCTCTTGGGGATGAAAAGCATCGAAGGAATACTGCGGATATTGAAGGCAGCCGCCAGTTCCTGTTCGGCTTCGGTATCGATTTTATAGATGTTGATCTTCCCGGCATATTCAGCCGACAACTCCTCAAGGATAGGGGCGACCATTTTGCAGGGGCCACACCAGTCTGCATAAAAATCTATGATTGCAGGAAGTTCACCTTCGAATTTCCACTCCTTGTTTACTTCAAAGTTGAAGACCTTATCGAGAAATGTCTGTTTTGTCAAATGTTCTAAAGCCATGGTTATTAGAATTACGAATTATAAATTACGAATTACGAATTGGTTGTTGGGTATTGGGTATTAGGAATTGGGTATTAGGTTTTAGGTATTTGGTATTTGGTTTTGATTAAGGGTTATGATTTACTAGTCCGCCTGTCCCTTATTTTACCATCAAAACATCATTTATAAGCTTTTGAAACGATTCCTTTGGCAATGCTCCGACCGTCATCTGCGGTTTCCCGGTTTTCGGGATAAACATAACTGCCGGAATGGAACGGATCTGAAAAAGCTGGGCAAGTTCCTGTTCGGCATCGGTATTCACTTTGAAGACCCTGATTTTTCCGTCATATTCTTTTGCGAATTCCTCCATAATTGGTGCCACCATCCGGCAGGGCCTGCACCAGTCGGCATAGAAATCAATAATGACCGGGAGATCGCCGGTGTAGGTAAAAGTCTTTGCGTCTTTCCGGTAATCCCAGACCAATTTGATGAACATCTGTGTCGACATCTGGTTGACCGCTCCCTGTTTAAGCTCAGTGCTTTTGTTGTCGGGATTGCCTGCGCCATTGCTGTTACAGGCATTCAGGAAAAACGAGAAGGATAAAAAGGCGATCAGAAATATGCGTTTCATAGGTGTCGGTTAAATTCGCAGCAAAGATAAAATATATTTTTCAACCAATCGCATAAATATCACTTTATTTTTTAATTTTGCAACTTCATCCTCTGGGAAAACCGTTTAGCAGGATAAATATTCTTTTATGGTAGTTGATTTTACACGGATCCGCATTGAAAAATTCCAGACTGATGAAGCCTGCCTGGAATTCATTTCCAGTCAGAAATGGGCGGATGGCTATACCTGCAGGAAATGCGGGCATACAAATTTCTGTAAGGGGAAATCACCGTATTCCCGCAGGTGCACACGTTGCAAGCACGAAGAATCAGCAACCGCGAACACCCTTTTCCACCGTTGTCATATTCCCATCAGCGAGGCATTCCGGATTGCCTACACGGTTTGCCATGACCCGGGGGTTTCTTCGTATGAACTATCAAGACAACTGGAACGAAGGCAGATGACCTGCTGGAAACTGAAGAGCAGGCTCATGGAATGCCTTGAAAAAAGAGGCAGGATCGATATTCTTTACAGGGAAGAAGCTATAAAAATAAAGCGGACAGCGAAAAAGGATTAGTTGATCACGACTTTCTTTGTGATCATCCTGTCATTGCTCATAATCCTGAGAAAGTAAACACCTTGCTGCAGCCCCGAAACATCAATTGATTTCCGGTTCATTCCAACGGTTGTTACGAAATCTTCAGATAGCTGGATTTTTCCGTCTGTACCGACCAGCTGGGCAGTCACTTCCTT
>JAPLDI010000030.1:0-40285 GCA_026391795.1 Bacteroidota bacterium | reverse complement strand
GCTTCTGACCCAGTGTTGTCATCAGTTCCCATGGGTTCATGTGTCCAGGTGGCACTCCATCCCGCATCGGTGATGCTCTGGTTGGTAGAAAACATGATGAGCATTTTTCCGCTGGGAGCAATTACGGCCGGTGGAGGATTTGAGTTATAATCACCTGAATAGGTGGCCAGCAGCTGTTGGGTTTGAATGTCATAGATTTTAACATTATCATAGACAGGTTCCGTAAAGAAGGAATTAAAAACAAGACGGAGGCTTCTTTGGGCCGACGGGGTTATCTGCCATTTGCAAACCGTACCGTTCTTATAATTGTAATTGCCGCTTCCATCCGTAAAGGTGCCTTCGGGATCTGAAAATACTTGCGTTGTCCCCGAACACCAGTCATACGACTCGGCAGAGTAAGAGGCCAGCCAACCGGGCTTCCGGGTAATTCCATTGGAAGTGAAAGTGACAAGGGCTTTTTCGCCGCTAACCGTGATACCCGGTGGTAGGTTATCGCCCGAAAAGGATCCGATCAGGCTGTCACTTACAGAAGCACCCTGGTACACATTGACCACATCGGTCCCCGATTCCGTGCTGAAACGGTTGAAGTTGACCGTGATGCTGACAACGGAATCAGAGTTGCTCTGCGGGTCGATCAGCCATCTGCAGGCATCATTATTCTGGTAATTCTGCACAGGTCCGCTGCCGTCTTCAAAAGTTCCTTTAAGGGCTTTCAGTTCATGCTGACCGGTACAATAGGCGGGGTAGGTATTGCTGAGGGTATCGGGATAGAGTTCAACCATGGCCCGCTGGCCATTAGTGAAATCATCGCCTCCCGGGTTAAGGTTGTTCAGGTAAAAATATCCGTTGAAAGATCCGCTCCATCCCCAGTTGAAATGGAAGTAGTCGGTTCCCTGGTAACCGTCAACGTTGAAGGCATGTCCTCCGGTCCCGTAACCATCGTAGTACATCACCCGCTTATGATCGAGGTTGTCCCTGAGAATGGAGTTATACTGGTCGGTAGAGGTTCCATCCCTCGAAACCAGGTGAGCATTGGGTGAATACCTGAACGTATTGATCATGGCCGTGAGGGCATCTTCACTGTATGCGCCGGAGCCTGTCGGGGAGTACATCATGTTTACGGCAATCCCTGCATGCCAGATGAGGGTGGCAACGGCAGTATCCGGGAATCCGATGGCATTCAGCATCTCATCCCATTTATAAGTGGTATTTGCGAAATCGGCACACTGTTCCGGGTAACCCCAGGGTGTGTAACAATGTGATCCGACACCGGTAACCGGCCAACGGTAATAGTACATCACTTGCGACATGGCTGTTGCAACGCACCCGGCCCAGACACGGCCATAGGGACCGGAAGCATCCAGCGGGCACAGCAGGTTGTAAAAAGTTCCCTGGTCCCAGGTTGAGGTCAGCAAAGGCGCAACATCTGTAAGAGGACTGCTGTCGAGATTTTTGGGATCCGCAGTGGAAAGCCGTTGCCAGTCTGAATGAAAATCATAAACAGCGTTTTCCGGATGCAGGATGGTCTGATCGATCTGTTTCGCATAGCCTTCCATCCAGTTGATAAACTGAGGCGGCTGGTTGTTTTGTGAAAAACTTCCGTCAAACGAATACGCAAGTACAGGAGGAACTGCATCATCTGCAGAAACAATAACATACCCGTTGTTGGTGAAATTGAAGATGAAAAATACCGCGTTTCCATTGAATTTCTTGGTATATGATTCTTTTACTTTCAGGTCCCCGTAATTCAGTTGCTGATGTTGCGTGTGCCTCTCAAAGAAGAAATTGGATCCCACCTGACGGGCTTTTTCAATCGTTACTTTACTGCCGGAAACCAGAGAGGAGACCAGGAGGAAACTGAGAACAAGGGAGTAGATTTTTTTCATTCAGGGTTACGGTATATTGGTTGGGGAATGATTGAATTCAGGATCTATTAGTTAGTGACGATGACCTTGTAGGTTTCGCTTACAGCCTCATTTTGCAGGCGAAGCAGATAAATTCCGGGACGAACATTGTTTACCGGTATACTGAACTGGTTTCTGCCGGTTATGCATGCAACCTTTCTTTCAGACAGGGACTGCCCCTGCATGGAAGAGAGGCTGATATCCATATAGGTGGCGCCAGCACTATGGAAACTGACGTTGATAACGTCATGCACCGGGTTCGGGAATATCTTTAATTCCGTCAATGAAGATTTCTCAATGATACCCAGGGAGGATTTCGGATAATAGAGGTGGAAGCCGCCCGCAGTGACAGAACTGTTGGATGAAAAGATGAGGAAAATTTTACCGCTTGGTGAAGATACCGAATCAGGCAGACCGGATGAGCCATACTGACCTGAAATTACTGCCAGCGTATCATGGGAGACAGGATCAAGGATCCGGAGAAGGTCTTTCACCGGTTCGGTGTCGAACGATTTGAAATATACGGTCAGTGGTTTCTTCCCGTTGGCCGGATTGATCATCCAGCGGCAGAACGAATTGTTGTGGTAGTTAAAATTCAGGCTTCCGTCTGTGATATCTGCCGTGTCTGCTGTGATCGTTTGCTGTCCGGTGCACCATACCGGGATGGTGGTTGAGTAGTTGGCTGACCAGCCGGAAGAAGAGGGCCCGTTCGAACTGAAGGTGACAAACATTTTATTCCCGGTGGAGGTTAACGACGGCGGCAATGCGCTTCCATGAAAACTTCCAAGCAGGTTAGCGGTGGCAGCTGCTCCGTCATAAACACTGACAACGTCACTGGGGGAGGTCTCAAACCGGTCGAAGGTCAGTGTAATTTTTGAGATGGAATCTGTCTCTGTTTGCGGATCGATCAACCAGCTGCAGTCTGCACCGACCTGGTAATTTCGTGTCGGGCCGCTTCCGTCGGTGAGGCTGCCCTGGTTAAATTTCACTGTTGAGAGCCCTGAGCAATAGGGAGGATACGTATAATTGAGTGTATCCGGGTAGATGTTAATGATGAGTTCCTGGGCAAGATTGAAATTATTCCCGCCGGGAGTAAGATTGTCGAGATAAAAATAGCCGTTGAAGGAACCGCTCCATCCGAAGTTAAAATGAAAATAGTCGCCTCCCTGGTATCCATCACAAACAAATGCATGTCCGTTGATGTTCGGAACCGACCATCCTGCATAATAGAGCGGCATCTTACGGTCAAGATGGGCGATGATCAGGCTGTCCCAGTTCAGGCTGGTACTGTCACGGTAAACATAACGGGTTTCAGGAGAATACTTGAAATAGGTTCGCAGCGCATAGGCAGCTTTGTGGTTATACATCCCTGAACTGGTTGGCCCGTAGCGGAGGTCGACGGAAACGCCAAGGTGATAAAGTAATAGAGCAATCCCCGGGTCGCTTGAGGAGATCGTATTCTTCATGTTGTTCCACTGGTACCAGGTACTGTCGAAGCTCGCATGCTGCGTTCCGTAGGTGGAATCTAAATAGGTGTAAGAACCGGTTCCATGGTCGGGCCAGCGGTAGTAATACATGATTTGCCCCATGCATACGGGGACGCATCCGACGAGGGCATGTCCGTTTGGTCCTGCCGGGTCGGCGGGACACATTTCATTGTAAGGTCCGGGCTGGTTCCAGTCGGAGGAGATCATGGGATCCACATCCCGGGTACCTGTTCTTTGTGAAGGAGAATTGAAACTTTGATCACGAAGGTGATTCCAGGATACCACCGTTCCCGGGAAAGGAGAAGCCGCGACTTTCCGCGCATACCCTATTTGCCGGGCATATTGTGCCATCCATGCCGTGAACTGGGGAGCCTGGTTCTCCTCCGTATAGATCCCCTCGAAGGAATAAGCAAGAACAGGCGTGACTGCATCCTCCGCCGAAACGATGATGTATCCTTTATTATTGATGTTGAAGACATAATACACAGGGATTTCATAGTCCTTCACAACAAAGGAACCGGAAACAGAATAGGGCATATTACTGCCGGGGCCTTGCTGACCGGCCCTTTCCCCGTAAAAATGAAGAGCAGCGGTTTTTGCATCCTCAAACCCAACTTGTTTTGCAAGCAAACCATTTGCAAACAGGAGAGAAAGAAATACAAAAACCGCTTTTTTCAGCATATCAGGATTGTGATTAAAAGGTGCTGAAGATCATTTCTATGCAATTATTGCACAACAAGTTGTTTTACTGCTACCGAACGATCAGTCCTCAGTCTGACGATATAGATGCCTTTGGAAAAGCTGCTGAGATCTATTTCTTTGGTAATGACAGTTGAAGAAGGTGTTATATCAGATGAATATACAGCAGTTCCGTTCATGTTCAGAATTGTCAGGACACCATAGGTGTTTTCAAGTCCGCTGATCAGGATTGAAACATTTTTCCAGGCGGGGTTAGGCTGAATGTTGAAGGCTAATCCTGAGCTGGTATTTTTTGGAATGCCGAGCGGCCACAAATAGATTGTCCGTGTGCTGGTGAAATTTCCTGAGCAGGGGGGATTCGGAACTGCGGTAAGTTTCAGGGTCACGGTTCCATTGGTCTTATCAATCGTGCCGAAAGTGTACGTAGTGTTAAGCTGGGTCACGCTGCCGAAAGTTCCGTTTCCGGTGGTTTGCCATTGAAATGCACGGTAATTGTTTGCAATGCCGTGAAGGTCGATCGAGACCAGGGAAGGCTCAACGATGGTATCATTTCCGGCAAAAGTGTAAGGCGTACCCATCACGGTCACCTCATTGGTAGTGTCAATCCTGGTTTTTGAGCCATCGCTGACGGCAACAATATATTTAGTGTCCACCGCAGGGGCGGCTTTGGGCTCTTTCAATGCCGATGTGAAACCGGCAGGAACCGAGGTCCATGAATAGGTATAGGTTCCTGATCCGCCGTAGGCAACAGATTTGAGCTGAATAGAATCCGCCCCCTGACAGATGATCCCGGGGGCCGCTGTTGCATAGGAAGCAAATGCAGTGCCGATAGAGAACGAAGCGATCCGGGTTTGCCAGCTGGCATCGGATGTGGATGAATAATATTCAGTGGTGTACCAGAATGTGCCGGGAGCGGAAGGATCGACTGACATTGCGCTGTAGTCTCCCCATCTACCGGAGTTATCGGTTTGGCATCCGCCTCCGTTTATGATTCCCTTTTCAGCCAGGGACATGGTGCCCAGAGCATCACTCTTGAGTCTTCCGGTATACCGGATGGAAGGATACATGGTTGAACTCGAGATTGAATAGCCAAGGGCAATGTTTCCCGATGTATCCATGGCTATACTTGGCATCCACCTGTGGTTTGTGGCGTCAGGAGCATAAGTCCCTTCCTGATAGAGGCTCCATCCTGAACCGCTGTTGCGGAGTTCCATCCAGCGGACACCGGCTTTTCCCGAAGCACTAACGGTGAAACTTGCTACAACAGACCAGTAGCTGTTAAATTTCCGGAACGGCATGCGGAACATCAATCCTTTTCTGCTGAATGCATCCAGTTTCTTGCTTGTTCCCAGCTGCGGGATTACGTTGGATCCCATGGTCGAAAAGGAAGAGATCGGGACACTTGTCGCAAGGTTAAATGTACTGTTGGATGTGTTGCCCCAGTCCACATGAAACTCATACATGTTTAGCTGTGCAGGATTTTGGACAAGGTAAGAAACATAGTTGGGTGTTCCTGCAGGCGGAAAGTCGCTGTCGCAGTCAAGGGAGAGGGGGCCTTCGGAAGAGGATGGAAGGTTGAACATCACCATGGTCGGAGCAGCATCCCCGGCCAGCATTTTTGTACGGTCCATAGCCACTGCAGCGGGGCCGAGCCAGTTGCCGGAACCTGATGCAAACCTGCGGACCGTCATGTAATAGGCATCCTGCCAAACAGAAAGTTTGGGATAGTCGGGCATATCTGAAAAGGTGAACTGGTAACGATACCAGGAGCCGGTAGGATCGTTGGTCTGTGAAATGGCTACGTTCTGGTAAAAGGGCCCGTTCGGATAATTGGGCAGTGCAAACTGGCTGAACAGCCAACGACCGGCTTTTTCGTCGTAAAGAACAATGGCATCTCCGTCATTGGTGTTGTTCGGCAATCCGGTAAAGACTGTGTTGTTGTTGAATGGTCCGTAAACCCCGCCACCTGTCTTGTTAAAGATCTTGTACTTGGTATTTACAACCTGGAAGTAATAATTCGAGGATACATCTCCATCCGTATCGGGGGGAAGGGATCCGGCGGCACCGATGCCTTCAAAGTTCTGAATTGTTGTATCGCTCTGCACCTGCCCGAAGGTCATCTGCTGAACAGGATCAATAAAATTGGGATCAGAATTATCTGCGCCGGGACTGTATACGTTAAGAGCGTTCTTCACGACATTTTCTTTCCACGACTGATCCGCTTTGACGGAGAACTGGTTCACCATCTCCCGGAGCGGAGGCGAGATATCAAAATAGTTGGCTTTAATAACGATGGGTTTGCCGGATTGGGATTGGGTGAAACCTGAAGTGACCAACAAGGTTATGCTTGCAATAAAAGTTATTATCGTTTTCATAGATCGGTTCCATTAAAAGATGAAGCAGGAATAAATACAATTCAAGACAATACCCGGCTATCAGGCTTCTGTTCCTGCAAATAGAAGAAAGAAAAATCAGCCTTAATTAATTAAGGACTACCTTCTGATAAGATGATCCATGGTCGCTGGTCAGGCGAAGGATATAAACTCCTTTTGCCAACGATGAAAGATCCACCTGCTTGTCAAATGTTCCCTTAAAATTTCCAAGGTTTTGACTGTAAACGTTTTCACCCTTCATGGAGAGGACATCGATCCTGACAGACTGGATTTCGGTCATTGTGAACTGAATGTTGATCCAGCCGTTGGTCGGGTTCGGGAAAACCGAAAGATCTTCAAATGCTTTCTGATCATTGGTTCCTACAGTCACCGAATAGCTTGCATCCCAGCCTTCGCCACGGATGCTTTTGTTTGATGACCAGACAACCAGTCCCTTGCCGGAGGGGATCGTCACAGGGTCCAGCGGTAAGGCAGTGTGATCGCCTGAGTATTCAACAAGTTTAACAGGAGGGTTGGTAACCGTGTTGTAAACCTGAACTTTATCGTTTACATCTTCCGTGTTGAAGTTGTTAAAGTTGATGGTGATCGAGGTTGCGTTTGTGGGTGTGATGAACCATTTGCATAACGTACTGTTCCGGTATTGAAAACGGTTGCTGTTGTCACTAAAGGATCCGGTGACATCCGTAAGGGTTGTGTTGGTGTTGCAGAAACTTACCGGTGATATTTCATACATGGCCAGGAAGCCGGGAGCTGTAATTGAGCTGTTTGAAACAAATTTAACGAGCATTTTCGGACCGGTGGATTGAATGGTCCCCGAGGGAACCGTGGACCCTGAAAAAGTTCCAAGTACGGGATCTGAAGTCGTGGCTCCGTCATAGACGGTTACAAAATCAGCAGCATCTGTATTGAATTTTGAGAATGTCAGTTTTACATAGTTGACGCTGTCATCCGGAGCGATCAGCCAGCTGCAGTTGGCATTGTTCTGGTAATTGGCTACCGGGCCGCTGCCATCTTCAATAGAGCCGAAATCATACGTTGACACATTGGTATTTCCAGTGCAAAACAGGGGGTATTGGGCAGGATCAGGAAAAACATGTACGACGGCTTCCTGACCGTTATTGAAGGTATATCCTCCTGGATTGATGTTGTTGAGGTAATAATAACCGTTTGAACTTCCGCTCCATCCTAAATTGAAATGATAATAATCGGGCGACTGGTAACCGTCACACACCCATGCATGTCCCCCGCCGGGGCCTGAACCGGAATAATAGAGGGGCTGGCCGATATCGAGATCGCCCTGCAACAAGCTGTTCCAGTTTGCAGTGGAGTAATTTATTTTCTTGGCATACGTAATCGACGATGAATACTTAAAGTAATTTTTCATGGCATCTTTCATGTCTGCCGAATAGGCTCCTGAAGAGCATGCCCCGTCGGAGTTGTAATTCATATTCACGCCAATGCCTGCATGGTAGGAGAGCAGGGCTACCGGATTGCATTCTTTGCTTGGCTGGTTGGGTATCCCTTCCCAGTCGTAAGTGGTGGCTCCGAAATCGGCAAAAAGATAACCGTAATGAGCACTTGTGTAACCATGGGAACTGTTGCCTGTTTTGGGCCATCTCCAATAATACATGAGCTGTGCCATGGTGGTAGCAACACAACCTACAGTTACATGGCCGTCAAAAGAGCTGCAGCCGGCATCGGCCGGAACCATTGAGTTGTAAGGATAACCCTGGTCAAAATTGCTGGTGATCAGAGGTAAAACATCCTGAACAGCTTTGTTTGTGTTTTCAAGCTGGCTGATATCTTTGGTCGAAAGATGCTTCCATAGGGAAGTGATCTCCTGGTTGGCCTGAACATTGTTTTCAATGTTGTATGCGATTTCCTTGGCACGTAAATCCATCCAGTAAACAAACCCTTCTGCCTTGTTGGATGGCGAATAGTTTCCTTCAAAAGAAAATCCGATGACCGGGTAACAGATATCATCTGCCGACAGGATCACAAACCCATTGTCGTTGATGTTAAAAATATAATAGACGTCGTAGGAAGTATATTTTTCAACATACTCGCCTGTGATTGCGATCGACTGATAAGGTACTGCGTCATGGCGGTTTACCTGCTCATACCAGGTGTTCTTAGCGATCAGCCTGGCGTCTGAAATTTCAACTTTCTTGGCAGAAGCAGAAAAGCTTATGCCTATAAGCAAAAGAGAAAAAAGGATAAAATTTCTTTTCATCTGATGAAGGTATTAAGGGTGAATAATTTGCACTGATTTCTTCACCACAAAGATACAACTTTTCGGATACGTGGATGAACCAGAAAAAGAATTCTCTAAACTTTTTTAAACAAACCCTTCAGGCAGTTATGAACAGTTGGCGTTCCCGACCTGAAAACAGAAATTCCCTGGGAAACAGCGCTAAAAATTCTTACTTTCGCTGAAGAAAAATAACAGAAATGGCAATCCTGATCAAAAACATAAAAGCGCTCATCCAGGTTGAAGAGAAATTCCGGCCGAACGTCTCCGGGAAGGAGATGGCTTCCCTTCCGACAGTAAAAGATGCCTGGATCTTCATTGATGAGGGCCGGATCATTGACTTTGGCACGAAAGACAGTTACGAAATACGCCTGCCTGCCGGACAGGCAGGAATTATGAATCATGAAAAATCAACTCACAAACTCACCAGTTCACCGGCTCAGCAGTTGACAACCATAGATGCAACGGGCAAACTTGTATTTCCTTCTTTCTGCGATTCGCATACCCACCTGGTCTATGCCGGCAGCAGGGAGATCGAGTACATCGACAAGATCAAAGGATTAAGTTATGAGGAGATTGCCCGAAGGGGAGGAGGGATCCTGAACTCTGCCAAACGGTTGCATAAGGCTTCGGAAGAGGAACTGGTGGAACATGCCCTTGCGCGGCTTAACGAGATCATGATGCTGGGAACCGGTGCCGTGGAGATCAAGAGCGGGTATGGCTTGTCTGTGGAAGATGAATTGAAGATGCTGAGGGTGGTCCGGAGATTGAAGGAGATCTCTCCGCTGACGGTTGTCGCAACATTCCTGGGCGCTCATGCTTTACCGGAAGAATACAAAGGACGGCAGGACGAATTTGTCGACCTTGTTATAAATGAGATGATCCCGCAGGTTGCAGCGGAAGGACTGGCCGATTATATCGATGTTTTTTGCGATCGTGGCTTTTTCACGCCTGAAGATACTGACCGCATCTTGCTGGCTGGAATGAAATACGGAATGCGCCCGAAGATCCATGCCAACGAACTGGAATACTCTGGAGGAATCCAGGTTGGTGTAAAGTACAATGCACTTTCGGTTGATCACCTGGAATATACCGGTGATGAGGAAATCAAATGCCTGCTTGGATCCGAGACCATGCCAACAATTCTTCCCGGAGCAGCGTTTTTCCTGGGATTGCAGCATGCCCCCGTGAGGAAGATGATGGACGCCGGTCTTCCGTTAGCCATGGCCAGCGATTTCAACCCCGGCTCGTCACCTTCCGGGAATATGCAGTTTATCCTTTCCCTGGCCTGTATCAACTACCGGATGCTTCCCGAAGAGGCCATCAACGCAGTTACCCTGAACAGTGCCTACGCGATGGGCGTGAGTGAGGAACTGGGCACCATTGCACGCGGCAAGAAAGCGAACCTCTTCATTACGAGACCCATCCCCGGATATGAGTTTATGCCCTATGCATATGGGAGCAATAAGGTGGAAACGGTTATTTTGGGTGGAAAAGTAATTACGAATCAGGGATTACGAATTACGGAATAAATTGTTCCTGTGATCCGGGAATGACAGAAGATCGAAAGGTGAAAAAATAATTTAAAATAATTCCAGATAAGAAAAATATTTGATCTTTGCCTTCGTTATGGGTTTTAATCTAACAAATCAAATAATTACACATATGAAAGCAATGAATCCCGTAGTACATTTTGAAATGCCCGCGGAAGACAGAATCCGGATGGCAGATTTCTATACAAAAGTTTTTGGCTGGCAGGCTCAGCTGATGGGTGAGGAGTCGGGTAACTATGTCACCGTCGCCACTACCGAGATGGGTGAAAACGGCCGTCCGAAGATGCCGGGCGTCATTAACGGCGGTTTCTATCCCAAATCAAAAGAGATGCCTGCCCAGTATCCATCGATCGTCATTGCCGTTGACGACATCCGGGAGTCCATGAAGCATATAAGCGCAGCCGGTGGTACGGTCATGGGTGAACCGGTCGAGATACCCATGGTAGGATCGTATGTTTCTTTTATCGATACCGAGGGGAACAGGGTAAGTATCCTGCAGCCGGCAATGCAGAAGTAATTACGTATTAACTGGCCTCTGTTCCGCTGTCTTTCAGGATCTTCACCATAGCCTCCTGATTTATTATCCTGAACTCATAAAGAGCAAAATAATAATCAGGGTTTGTCTCTTCTTCACCCTCCTGATCCAGTTCGAAAGCTGAATAATGGCATACGGCTTTTGCCCCGGCCAGAAAGGCGGCTGTATGAACCAGATCAAACACTTCGTCATAATCTGATACCACCCATTCTTGTTGAGTAAGGTTGGCGAAGCCGTTTTGTTCCCCAAAGGTTTTAACAATCTCAATGTCTTTCCCTGTATTTGTGTTGATATGATCCTCCCCCCATGCCCATTTGAATAAATTATGGCCGGGTCCGTATAAATCCTTACTGCCGATCAACTGTACATCCGCTTCCAGAACCTCCAGTTCATATTCGCCAGAATCATCGTCAATGGCCAAAAAGTGAAGGATTCTTTTTTCACGATCAACCCGGCCTTCATAGATCCCCAATCCCCAGTCAAGCTGATACTTTTCTGATGACGGATCCAGAACTTCTTCTTTGTATTTATTGACCTTTTGGAGGAAGTCAATAAATTCGGCATTTGTCCCTGAAGTTGTTTTCCAAGGACTCTCCTTTACTTCCAGGATCTTCCCTGAATATTCAAAGCACAAGCCTGCGTATCGAAGGTTTGTATCAATAAGAATAAAATCATCTTGTATTTCCGATACCACACCCTCCGGAAGTTCACCGGCAAATGACGATAAAGCAGCCAGGTCTCCCTGGATCCCCGTAACGGGGTCTTTCAGGTCCTTGTCAGTAAAGCAAATGTCTTCAATGGTATCTCCGGGAATCAGGTCATTTACTTTATAATACTTTTTCAAAATTCCCCGTGAGACCCTGAATATTTTTTCGGGATGATGTTTGCCGACGGCATCTGCCGGTTGAAGCAGAATGCTGAACGGATCACCGGACTCTTTTTCCTCCAATGCTTTTTGGAATGCAGGAAACAAGTAAACAGCATCCATACTGCTGCCTGCAAAAAAAGTGTATGGCTTTTTCCGCCCGTCATAAATGATTTTTTTACTGCTTTTTTGTAAGGGAGAGAATGCAGAAACTTTATAGGTCAGGGTTACTTCAGCTCCTTTTTTGATTTTCATGGGGATTGAATTTTAGTTGTTGAAGGGACTTGCTGTCTTGAATGCACGATGAAAATGATGGGGGTTAACTCCCCTCGGGGGCTAGCACAGTTCAAAGTTAATAAAATTCTCAACCGTAATTTAATTCGTGTTCTCGTTTTTTACTGTTCGATTTTCGTCGTTCGTAATTCGTAATTCGTAATTCTTATATCTTCTATCCTCATCCTCAGCGTCACGCATTATCCGTTATGGTTTTTCGTATATTTGTTTGGAAGGTTAATGTGTCAGAACATTGAACTAAATGAAAAGATCATGAAGCGGACAGCAATAAAAAAAGGGATGCTGGCATTGCTTTTATCAGCATGTAACTTTAATAACAAGATTGTTTTCCCTGTAAAGATCCCAAATGATGTGAAGTTGATCCTAAGACAAACTCCTCCTTTATGGCCAATCCCTGAGAGGATATATTTCGCTGACCGTTGCAGCAGACAATCAGGAAAAGATTGATGGGCTTATCGTGGAGGGCGGATTTACTTCGATACGCGACATGGCTGCAAAGAAATATGGGTTCCTGGGACGGATCTTCCTGACTGAAAAGCACAATGGGTCAGAATCTCTGAAAAAGTACCGTAACCCCTTTCTGGTCATCCACAGCATCGAGGATCAGACCATTCCTTTCGAGTTGGGTAAAAGAATGTTTGATGAAGCAAATGAACCAAAGGCATTTTACGAGATCCGCCAGTGCCATATATGTGGTCTTAACTTTTATCCGGATAGTATTGCAGGAAGGATTGAGAAGATGGGGATTCGCCATTAATCCTGTTAAATAGTCGAACAATCGATGAACGAGTTGTGAATTTCGATCTGATCTCGAAATTCGTTAATCGATTGTTCGAGTATTCCTTCTAAGCGGATATGCCGTTATTTAAGAAAGATTAGCCAATAGGCAGTAGGCATTAGGTATTAGGTATATAAAGTACCATTTAGCTCATCAGTTCATCAGCTTACCAATTCACCAGCTATTTAACCGCTTTCAGAGCTCTGTCCGTGGCGTCCACCAGTGGTTTGATCGAGATCTCGCTTCCGACGGCATGTCTCATCCATTCCTGGGGGATCAGCTTGCCGGCCGAGTAGATGCGGATGGCTTCGTCAGCGAAGTTCTTTCCTTTGAACCATCCGTCGAGCTGGAAGTCGATGAGGTGGCCCACGGGGTAGTTCGAGAGGTAGAGCGGACTGTCGATCATGTGTGAATAGATAGCCAGTATCGGGCAATCCTTTACACCCAGAACATCGGCATAGTATTTATTCCATACCTCTTTTGCTGTAGTGATGACGGTTTCTTTCAGCTGTGCAGGTGTGGCGTTGGGATTGGCGTAAAGCCAGGTCCATACTTTCATGTCAACGAGCGAAACGCCCATGATCTCATAGCTCATCCAGAAATTGTCGAGGGCTGCCAGGTATTCTTTGTTCGGGTCATTGTCTTTGATGCCCAGCAGGTCGAGGTCATGTTTCTGGAAGGTGAAGGCGAAGGCTTCAGTGAAGGCGGTATTGGGAACGCCGGCCATCAGGTAGTTGTCAACCATGTAGAGCGAGATGGTCTGTTCCACATTGTGGCCCAATTCGTGAACGGCGATATTGTATCCCTTGTAGTCCATTCCTTCCTTGCCCACGCGGGTGCGGAGGTGCGCCTTGTCGCCTTTCATCTGGGCACCCCAGGCGTGACCGGATCCTCTTGCAGGATCAACCGTGATGTGGGAAGCGATCTCTTTTGCCTTGTCGGGTTTGAATCCAAGTTTGATAAGGATGTTGGGTATATCTTTCTCGATGGCTTCGGTATTTGGATATTTGGCTCTCGTCATTTTATCGAGCTTGGCCTGGTCCATGCTGCTGCGGGCCTTGAATCCGTCATACCAGATGTCGAAAGGCTGGAGCGGGCGTCCCAGCCGTTTGCTGATCAGGGTTCCGACTTCTTTTACCTCCGGCGTCGAGCAGAGCTCGTTGAAGAGCTTCTCCACCTGGTCCATAGGGATCTCCATGCCGGCATCGAATGAACGCTGGATGTAGGAAGGGAACATCGGGGTGTAAGGATCCACGGCTTTCAGTGCCTTGAAGTTGTTCAACAGCACTTCATAGCGTTTGTCGGGTTCGGGGGTTGCTGCAACCTCTTTCCCGTCTTTAAAAAGCTTATTCGTCACCGGGTTCCACTGGAAAGCAGGGTTATTGATCACGCTGTCGGGGATGCTCTGGTCGATGATTCGGAGCATCACCTCGTAGATCAGTTTCTGCTTGGTCAGGCCTTCATCAGTTTTGTTGTAGTTGGCCTTGATCTCGTCGCGGAGGTTCCAGTGCGACAGGAGCTTCATCTCCTTTGGGAAGTGGGCCTGGCCTTTGTCGTCAAGCAGGTTTCCAACGTAAATATTGTAGGAAGCAATATAATTTTCCGAAGCAGAGACGGCGTCGGAGCTTTTCTGGACGATATCGGCGGGCACGCGGGTGGTAAACTGGTCACCAAGGCGGGCATAGGCCCATTCAAGGCGGCTCCACTTCGGACCCAGCTCTTCTTTTTCTTTTAACGAATAGAAGGGATAATTCAGTCCGAGGATAAATCCGATCTTGTTGGTAAAGAAATCATCGGTAAAATGTGCCGATGGTTCATAGGCGGCAAAGACCTCATCGATGGGATAGGTCTCTCCCATATCCAGCGCCATCGGCCTTTTCAGGTCAAGGCTTATGCGGTTGAAATATCCGAAGAGGGTTTCAAAATTGACCGAGATACGCTGAAACATCTTCTCCTTGAGTACCGGTGATGCAATGTAGTTCTTCAGGCAGAAATCCTCAAAATCTTTGGCGGTTCCGTCTTTTTCAGTCCAGAGGGCGGCAACCTGGCTGACCCCTTTTTCGATCAGGGCCTTGCTGGATTCGCCGGACTGCTTCACGAGCTTTGCAATGATGCTGTCAGCAGCGGCTTTTGGAATAAACTGAACGGTTGCTTTTTGTTCCATCGGGGTTGTGGGTTGTTTGCACTGGCTCATCAGAAGGGCCATGGGGATGAGGAGAAGGAAGATTTTTTTCATAAGGCAGAGGTTGATTTGTTTCTTAGCAAATATATCAAAAAAAATAATGCGAAAATTATGAATGCGGTAATTGGTGACGCATAATGCATGACGAAAGTTTTGCTATTTCGCTATTTCGCTTTTCGCTATTTCTTTTCATGGAATTCTCTAATTTTGCAGGTCTGAACCAAACCAAATCCAGACTGCCATGAACCAGCTCCTTGAATGTGTCCCGAATTTTTCCGAAGGAAGGGATATGACCATCATCAAACAGATCACCGACGAGATTGAAAAAGTGGAAGGTGTTAAATTGCTGGATGTGGATCCGGGAAAAGCCACCAACCGTACCGTTGTGACTTTCGTCGGGGCACCGGATGCAGTGATTGAAGCCGCGTATCGTGCAATTGAGAAAGCCGCTGCAGTCATTGACATGAGCAAACACAAAGGGGAACATCCGCGTTTCGGCGGAACGGATGTTTGTCCCCTGGTTCCCATTGCCAACATCACGATGGAGGAAACGGCAGTCTATGCCCGTAAACTGGCCGAAAGGGTCGGGAAGGGACTTGGGATTCCGGTCTATTGCTATGAAAATGCGGCTTTCACTGAAGAGCGGCGGAACCTGGCCAACTGTCGTTCGGGCGAATATGAGGGACTTCCCAAGAAACTGGAGGACCCGTACTGGAAGCCGGATTTCGGTCCGGCAAAGTTCAACCCCCGCACCGGTGCCATCGCCATTGGTGCCAGGGATTTCCTTGTTGCATACAATGTAAATCTCAATACAACCTCCACCCGGAGAGCCAATGCCGTTGCCTTCGACATCCGCGAAAAGGGGAGACCGGTTCGTGAGGGGAATCCCTTCACAGGGAAAATAAAAAAAGACGAAAAGGGAAATGAGATCTGGAGCCCGGGTGTGCTGAAGGCCTTAAAGGCTATCGGCTGGTACATCGAAGAATACGGCATTGCACAGGTCTCCATCAACCTCACCAACATCAGCATCACGCCGGTACATGTGGCCTACGAGGCTGCCTGCAAGAGTGCACAGGACCGCGGAATGCGGGTGACGGGTTCGGAACTTGTAGGATTGATACCGCTTTCAGCAATGATTTCTGCCGGAAAATATTTCCTGAAAAAACAAAACCGCTCCGTGGGTATCTCTGAAGAAGAGATCCTTAAAATCGCCATAAAGTCGCTGGGTCTCGATGATCTGAAGCCCTTTGATCCGAATGAGAAGATCATTGAGTACCTGATGGAGGACAGGTCAAAGAAGAGGCTTATCGACATGACGTGCAAAGGGTTTGCCAATGAGACCGCCTCTGAATCGCCGGCTCCCGGCGGAGGTTCGGTAGCCGCCTACCTTGGAGCATTGGGTGTTTCACTGGCAACGATGGTTGCTAACCTCTCCTCGCACAAGGCGGGCTGGGACGAACGCTGGGAAGAGTTCTCCGGCTGGGCTGAAAAAGGCCAGAAACTGAAGGATGAACTGCTCTTCCTGGTGGATGAGGATACCCGTTCGTTCAACCGCATCATGGATGCCTTTGGGCTACCAAAGGAGACGCCCGAAGAGAAAGCTGCCCGCACAGAAGCGATCCAGGAGGCCACGAAATATGCCATCGACGTACCGTTCCGTACCATGCAGAAGTCGTATGAAGCCATGGAGATCATTAAAGCAATGATCGAAACCGGAAACCCGAACTCGGTCACCGATGCGGGCGTTGGTGCATTGTGTGCCCGTTCGGCGGTGATCGGCGCATTCCTGAATGTGAAGGTGAATGCCTCGGGACTGAAGGATAAGAATTTCGTGGAGGATATCCTGAAACAGGGAAAAGGCATCGAGGAAGGCGCCCAGAAACTGGAGGCCGAGCTGTTGGAAATGGTCAACAGCAAGATCAGCTGACAGGAGGTTAAAAATAGTATCTTAGCTGCATAAAAAAGGAAAAAATGCCCACCAAGCAGAATGCCCTCGATCCCAGGAAATACTATTTCATCGATACTTCCTTTAACCTTTTAATGAAACGGCGGATCTACCAGGTACTGCTCATCTCGTCGAATTATGATGCCTTCATGCTGGAGGAAGACGGCCGCATCGACGAGACCATCTTCATGGAATATGTCTCCCTCAGTCTCCGTTATCCACCGCAATTCATCAAGGTGACCTCCGAAGAGGAGGCCTTTGAAGTGCTGGAGGACAAAAGGATCGAGCTGGTGATCTCCATGCTCAGTATTGAAAAGACTGATACCTTCGACCTTGCCATCCGGATCAAGAACAAATACCCAAAGATCCCCATTGTTGTTCTTACGCCATTTTCACGCGAAGTGAACATCAAACTGCGGGAGAAAAACCTCAGCGCCATCGATTATGTCTTCAGCTGGCTGGGCAATTCGGATATCCTTCTTGCCATCATCAAACTGATCGAAGACAAGATGAACATCGACCAGGATGTTCAGCAGGGGGTACAGGTGATCCTGCTCGTGGAAGACAACATACGGTTTTATTCAAGTTACCTGCCGAACATTTACAAGATCATCTACCGGCAGTCGAAGGGATTCATCACCGAGGGGCTGAACGAACACCAGAAAATGGTGAGGATGCGCGGGAGGCCGAAGATCGTGCTGGCGACCAGCTATGAAGAGGCATGTGCCATGTTCAGTAAATACAAGAACAACCTCATCGGCATCATCTCCGACATCCGGTTCAAGAAAGAGGGTGAAACGGATAAGACCGCAGGGATCCAGTTTGTAAAAAAGGTACGGGAAGAGGATGAGTTCGTGCCAATCCTGCTGCAATCGTCGGAAGCTGAGAATGAAGCTATCGCAAATGAACTGCAGGTAGGTTTTATCAACAAGTTAAGCAAGACCTTATCCATTGAACTCCGGAATTTTATCCATGATAATTTCTCTTTTGGCGATTTTGTTTTCGTTGATCCTGCTACGGGCAGGGAGATCACCCGTGCCGGCGACCTGAAATCGTTGCAGGAGAAGATCTTTGAGATACCCGATGATTCGCTTTTGTACCATATGCAACGCAATCATTTTTCAAAATGGCTGAATGCGCGTGCCCTGTTCCCGATTGCCGAGATGTTCAAGGAGATCTCGGTGGGAGCCTTCCGGGATATGGATGAGGCGAAACGCTATATTTTTGATTCCATAACTGTATTCAGGATCAACAAGGCGAAGGGTGTCATTGCCGAGTTCGAACGAGGGAGGTATGATGAATACCTCTCTTTTGCAAGGATCGGACAGGGCTCCATCGGGGGCAAAGCCCGCGGGCTGGCATTCCTTGATTCCCTGATCAAGCGAAACCGGCTGACCGATAAATTCGATGATGTCACGATTTCCATCCCGCGTACAGTTGTACTGGGTACTGATATCTTTGACGAGTTCATGGAAGAAAACAGGCTTCATGAGATTGCACTGTCGGACCGGAGCGATAAGGATATCCTTCAGCATTTCGTAAAGGCCCGGTTGCCGTTCCGGATGCACGAAGACCTCTATACGTTCATCTCATGTGTGAATAACCCAATTGCCATCCGCTCCTCCAGTCTCCTGGAAGATTCGCACTACCAGCCTTTTGCCGGCATCTATTCCACCTATATGATCCCGAACATCCGGAATAACGAGCGGCTGATGATCGAGAAGCTCTCGGAAGCTATCAAAAGTGTTTATGCCTCGGCTTTCTTCAAGGACAGCAAGGCTTATATGATGGCAACGCTGAATGTGATCGATGAGGAAAAGATGGGAATTGTATTGCAGGAAGTCACCGGGATCCAATATGGGAATCGTTTCTACCCTGCAATCTCGGGCGTCGCACGCTCTATCAACTTCTACCCGATCGCCCCGGAAAAACCGGAAGACGGCATCGCAAACATCGCTTTCGGCCTTGGGAAATATATCGTCGACGGAGGCAACGGCTTGCGCTTTTCACCTAGGTATCCGAAGAAGATCCTGCAGCTTAGCACACCGGAACTCGCCCTCAGCGAGACGCAAAAAAACTTCTATGCACTCGATCTTCATGCAGAGGCGTTCACCCCGAATACGGATGATACGGTAAACCTGCTGAAACTTAAGCTGAAGGATGCAGAAGAGGATGGAGCCCTGAGACTGGTGGCCTCAACCTTTGATTACGATAGTCATTCTGTCCGGGACGGGGTGATGGGAACCGGCAAGAGGCTCATCACTTTTTCACAGCTGCTGAACCACAATACCTTCCCGCTGGCAGAGATTCTCCAGACTGTGCTTGACATCGGGCAGAAAGAGATGGGAAAACCCGTTGAGATTGAATTTGCCGTGAACCTTGACCTCCCCAAAGACGAGCCAAAGGTGTTCTCGCTGCTCCAGATCCGGCCGATCGTGGGCAGGTATAACACCGTGAACCTGAAGCTTGAGGACATCCGCAAGGAGGATGCAATCATCCTGTCGAACACCGCTCTTGGCAACGGCATTGTAAAGGACATCCGCGATTTCGTCTACATCCGGCCGGAAGCCTGGGATGCTTCCAAGAGCCAGGAGATCGCCCGGCGGCTGGAACTGCTCAACGACAGCTTTATTCAAGAAAAGGAGAATTATGTGCTGGTAGGACCGGGACGATGGGGGTCAGCCGATCCGTGGCTGGGTATCCCGGTGCGATGGCCGCAAATCTCCGCCGCAAGGCTGATCGTGGAGTCGGGACTTGAGAATTACCGGATCGACCCGAGCCAGGGAACTCACTTTTTCCAGAACCTGACCTCCTTCAATGTCGGCTATTTTACCATTAATCCTTATATCAAGGACGGGTTCTACGATCTGGCATTCCTGTCGGAACAGCCTGCCATGCATGAAGACGAATACATCCGGCACATCCGTTTTGAAAATCCGGTACGCATCGAGATCGATGGCAAAAAGAACATCGGGGTCGTTTACAAGCCATCCTGAAAAACCTTCCCTGAAAAATAACCATTAACCTGGAACTATGACAAAGAAGCTGAATTTTACCTTCGTTATCCCTGTCCTCATGTCGTTTTTTGTCATGAGTTTTTGCGACTTGGTCGGAATTGGCGTTGACCGTGTGAAACTTGAATTTGCACTCAGCAACACCATGGCCCAGCTGATCCCTTCAGCTGTATTTGTCTGGTTCTTCATCCTCTCTGTCCCCATCGGTATCCTCCAGGACCGGATCGGGAAACGCAACATGGTGAACATCGGGATGGGAATTACCGCGCTCGGGCTTTTCGTTCCTTTTCTTATTTACACCTTCACAACGGTACTGTTTGGCTTTGCTTTGTTAGGGATCGGAAACACCATCGTACAGGTTTCGGCAAATCCTTTACTGGTGGATGTGGTTCCTTCGAACCGGACCTCCAGTTTTCTCAGCTTTTCACAATTCATCAAAGCCATTGGCTCCATGATCGCTGCCCCGCTGGCAGGTTTCTTTGCACTTAAGTTCGGCGACTGGAAGATTCTCTTCCTGGTTTTCGGTGTGGTATCCGTACTTTCCGTTCTCTGGCTCTCCATGATCAGGATTGACGAAACCAAAAACCTGGAGAAGAGGGCAACCTTCGGATCCTCTTTCGGATTGCTGGGTACAGGGTTCATCGTTATGATGGTGATGGGTATTTTTCTCGTCGTGGGGATCGATGTTGGCGTGAATGCGGTATCCGGACAGTTTTTGCTCAATAAATTCCATTCACCTCAAACTTTTTGTGAATCGGGGAGAAGTGTCTATTTCTTCGGCAAGATGCTCGGCACCTTTGGCGGTGCATTGATGCTGACCCTGCTTCCGTCACGCAAGTTCTTCCTCTGGTCATCGATCCTTGCGCTGATATCCATTTTGGCATTGATCTTTGCCCCGTCGGCAATGTCGGCCATGGTGATCATCTTCATCATCGGGCTGGGTGTTGCCAATATTTTCCCCCTGATCTTCTCTCTTGCCGTTGAAAAATACCCCGTCCGCACCAATGAGATCTCGGGACTGATGATCATGGCTGTTTCGGGCGGTGCTGTTATTCCGCTGCTGATCGGCAGCCTGACTGACAATGTCGGTGTTACGGCAGGGATGTTGGTACTCGTCGCCTGTGCGGTTTATGAATTGTTCACGGCGGCGATGAACCTGAAAAAAGTTTAACAATACCTATCGCCCCAGGACAAGACCTTCCATAAAAACCTCATTCGAAGTCTCAATCCTGACGTGATAAACACCCTTTGCGAATGCGGAAAGAGACAGGCATGGATTTCCCTTCCCAAGAGTTCCCTTAAGAATAAGGTTTCCTTGCTGGTCGGTTACCGTGAAATTTGCAGGAGAATGCAATTTCAGCCAGGCCGGATTTACATATACAATCCCTGTTGAGGGATTCGGATAGAGAACCGGTTCTCCGGGAAGGAGCTGGCAATCAATGGAAACCACCGTTTGCTGCCGGGCGAAACTGCTCGTATCGCACTGCCTGCCTGCAGTGAGGGTGACCAGGTAGCTGCCGGGGGCAGCGTACGTGTGAACCGGGTCGGTGTCTGTTGAGGATCCCTGATCCCCGAAATCCCATGCATACCGGGTGGCGTTCAGTGAGGTATTGGTGAAGCGGAACGTTCCGCCACCAAGGTATTCAGCTGTAAAACCAGCATGAACTTTTGTTGTATCAATGTACCAGACGGAGATGCTGTCGAAGACCGTATGCCAGGCGATCTGCTGGAGAATCTGCGCTGTATCGGAAGGGATCGGTGCCGGATACCATGCTCCTACCGGGCTCTTCTGAAAGATCACACCATAAAATGTGCAGGCTGCAAGGTAACTCCCGCAGATGCTGGGATGACTTCCGTCTGCAGCATAAAGTCCGATGGCGGGAAATATTTCCCGCGTATGTTGCCATGCAATTCCTACCGGCGATACCTGGGCAGTGAACATCCGTCCCATTTCAAGGTAGCTTTCCCGCAGCCGTCCCTGCATTCCGTCGTATGTGCAGACAGTCGGGTACCACGGACAGTTCTCCAGATCCCCGGTTCTTCTTCCCCAGGTCATATAAAAAAGGGTTGTCGAACAGGAGTCATGAGCTTTCACCCAATGGTTAAGCGTATCGGCATAAGGGTACACGAGGTTCTGAACAGAATCGGGCGGCCAGGAAGGCAGCTGGCTCTGTTCCTGCAATACCACATAATCCCAGTCTGTTTCTGCGATCAGGACCGGAGTGACCGGGTTTTGCGTATGCATCTGGAACGTAAATCCTCCGGGAGTGCTCTGGTCGTAAACTACTGAATCACCCTGGCTCTTGGCGACCTGTGCGAAAAGTCCAGGAAGGTTATTCACATTTGTGTAGCTGTTGCCGAAAAAGAGGACCTTCTTCATCTGCTGCGATTGAGCAGGCAGGAAGAATGCCAGCAGGCAAAGGAGAAGGTTGAAGCGACGCATTCAGGCTAACGGATTTTTGAGTAAAGGTAGAAATTTAATGAGAATTGAGAATTGAAAATGGAGGATGGAAGATGGAGGATGGAAAAATTTAGTGAAATGAATTATCTTTGATAAAAATATTATTCGTTCGGATAACCAAACAGATCAACTTATGAAAAATCTCAAAGCAATTGCCCTGCCGGTTTTAGCCCTTATTTGTGTCGTTCTTCTCTCGGGCTGTGCGCACCGAGAAATTGTGGATAAGTGTCTGGCCGGTCACCAGTATGGTTTCTGGGGCGGTCTGTGGCATGGAATTATCGGTCCGATTGATCTTGTCGTTTCGCTCTTCAGGGATGATATTACCTTCTATGCCCAGAACAACAACGGGGCATGGTATGCGTTCGGCTTCCTGATCGGAAGCGGTGGATGGGGGTTTTTGGGCGGAAGAGGGGCATCCAGGAAAAAACATTCCTGACGTTCGCGGTCACCCGACACCTCATACCGCCTCCATGCGTAAGCTGTTGCCTTTTGTTTTTCTTCTCATCCTGAACCCTGTTCTCGGTCAGGACCTCCTGGAAATAAAGGGCCGGATCTCGGATTCAGTTACCGGAAATCCTCTTTCCTTTGCCCAGATCTCGGTTCGGCATACCGGACTCGGTACCACTACCAATGAGGAGGGAAATTTCCGGCTGGATATTCCTGATGTCAACCGGGACGACACACTGATGATCTTCTTTCTGGGTTATCAATCGCGTAAGATCGCTGTGAATTCCTTCCTTTCAGGTACTTCTGTGATCTCCCTGAAACCGGTGATGCTGCAATTATCAGAAGTGGATATTGTCGGCCTTACACCCCAGGAGGTCATCCGCCGGGCGGTTGCGGCAATCCCATTTAATTACGGGAAGGAACCACTGATCCTTACAGCCTTCATCCGCTCACAGAAATCAGTGAACAACCGCCTTGCTGAATACACAGAAGCTATCATCGAGGATTATAAAACCGGTTATTATCTTTATAAAAAAGGTGAATCCGATAAAAAACACAAGCAATCGAACATCCCCTTGCTCATGAAGGGCAGGGTAGTTTCCGATACCAACCTTGTCAATGCCATGGGAGATGTGGGACGGAATGTTGGTTGTCTGGGTTGCAATTTTATCAACGACATCGTGGAGTTTTACCACCATACCATTCTTGATGAATCACTTTTTTCCCGTTATGATCTTTCGATGGAAGAGCAGATCCTTCCCGAAGGCGGCAAGATCTACCACATTCGTTTTTCCCAGAAAAAGGATGTTAAGGAACGACTCTGGAAAGGCGACCTGTACATCGATGCTTACTCTTTTGCTGTAATGAAGATCTTACAGAAGCCAAGCATGTATGCCTATGAAGCGTATGAGAAAACCAAGTACAACCGCGGATATACGATCATGAACAAACCGGGATGGTTAGAGGAGATGCCTTTTATCCAGCAAACCATCACCTATTCAAAGCGCGATACCTCCTGGGTACTCAGTTCCATCCGGACCGAAAACTGGATGACCTTTACCTCTCCCGCCAATGGTCAGCGGATGAAGTTCAGTTACAAGAACGATGTGATCATCACACATGCTACCCGAAATCCTGAACAGATCCTTAATTTCAAAGGGGATAAGGTCATGGGTACTTCCCAGCGCTGGGACCAGATCATCGGTCGCCCTGACGAGACCTTCTGGGCGAAGTTCAATTACCTCCCGGTGGAAGAAGCGCTGAAAGCTGCTGTTGAGGGAATAGGGAAGTGACCAGGCGGACAGTAGGACAAGAAAACAAGTACTATCCAGCATCAGCATCCAATTCCTGCATTCTTACTCGTCTTGGAAGGTCTTCAGGTTGGCTTCCGTATTTCTGTCAATTAAATAGTTGTACGGATCGATCCCGGCCTGGTAAGGTTTCTCTTTGATCCGGAATGTGAAAGTGTTTTCTTTCCTTGTCAGCCTGATCCTCTGCAGCAGGATCGGTTTGCCCAGGTTGATGTTGTTAACTGGTTTTCCGAAGATGCCAATATCGATATAATCAGCAATCGGGATGTTCTTTTCCCGTCCCAGTGAATCAGCCCTGAATTTTTCGGAGGATGTTTTTAGGGTTACCTCATATTCATTCCCGTATTTTTTATAATCTGCTTTCATCATGCGGTTGGAGAAGAGGGTGATGTTTTCAAACAGGTCGTCAACCAGGTACTGCAGGCTGTCGGGGGTCACTTTCCGAAATGCCCGTATAGCCGAAAGGGACGTTGGGTATGGAGGCTGCTTATAGGCAAAGGAATCGATCAGGCTGCGCAGGGCTTCATTCACCTTGTTTTCACCGATCATCTCTTTCAGGTAATACATCACCACGCTGGCCTTCTGATAATGGATATATCCCTGGTGCTCTGATTTGTACAAGGGGCGTTCTGCTTCAAATTCATTGCTTCTGCCGCGAAGGTACCCATCCATCTCGTATTTCAGAAACTTCTTCATCCTGCCCCTTCCATATTCCTTTTCCATTACCATGAGCGCCGAATATTGGGCAAACCCTTCACTCATCATTTCACTGCCTTGCATTTCAGCGCCGCATACCTGATGAGCCCAGTACTGGTGTCCCATTTCATGGGCAACCACATAAAACACAAGGTCAACATCTTCAACGGTCACTTTCCGGAGATCAACAATAAAACCAATGCCTTCGCTGTATGGCATTGTGCCGGGAAATGCCTGGGCAAAACTTGCGTACCGCGGAAACTCTATAATACGGCATTGTTTGTGATAATATTTCCCGAAGTTGTGCGTATAATATTCCAGCGATTTTTCCAGGCTCTTCATCATATCGGGCACGTTGTAAGCATGTTCCCTGATAGAATAAACTTCAAGGTTGATCCCGTTCCAGTTTTTCCTGGTCATTTCATACCGGGCGGAGATGAAAGAATAAAAATCAAGGGATTTCTGGTCGAGTTTATAGTTAAAATATTTCTTTCCGTCTGCCTCCCACGATTTAAGAAGGCTTCCTGGGGCAATTGCGATCTGGTCGGGGGCGGTACTGATCGTAGTGTTCACTTCCACCCAATCGGCATCGTCGGTCAGGTAGTTATTGGCCCGGGTTGCAAGGTCATGCTCATTTAATTTCGGCATGCGGATGCGCGGCGGAAGTTTCCGTTTGATGCGTTTGTTTCTGTCGGTGATCTCATACTCTTTCTGGTAGCCCAATGAGGGCGTGATATCCGTGTTGTTGAAGAAGGTCCCGTTTTGCGTCAGCTGCGTAAATGTGACCTCGTTCTCAAATCCACGGGTGATCCTCGATACCCTGAATTCAATCAGGATCGTATCGTTGGGCAGGAGGGGTTTTGCCAGGGTATAAATGCAGTAGCCCAGGCGGGTGTCGTTCAGCTTCAGTTTGCTTCCCGGGATGATAATTTTAATACTGTCAGGAATCTGCGGCCGGGTGAAGTGCAGCTCGGTGATGGGTTGAACCGATGTATTGCGGGCAACGGCATGAATTACAGCTTTCATGCTGCGCTCGTAAGGCATCAGGTCAATTGCGTAGTCATACCGGTAGAATCGGGGTTGCACGAGGTGATCATACTTCTTGTAAAGCTTCTCGTATTCCACTTGTTTGTCTTCCTGATCCTTTTCTGAATCATATTTATTCAGCACCTTGGTATTGTAGTAAACAAAACTGAAACAGAAAATGAACAGAAGAGAGAAGATCCAGATTCCCGATTTGTTTCTTTCTAACAGGTATTTTGCCCCTTTGAGGCGGTATCGTAAACCTGTTTCTTTTCCCCTGACATAAAACGAAAAGACCACGTATCCTGCGAGAATTGAAAAAAGAAACCAATAAATAGTATACCAGGTAACCGACTTTACAAACGGGCCAAAGCCGTTCATGTCAGAATAAATGATAGTTGGGGTATGGCCGAATTTTACCATGTTGGTATCGATCCTTAAAACGCCCCAGAGGAACTGGTCAATGATGATGAACGCCACGAAAGCGAAATAGGCGATGTACCGGTTGTTGAGGGTATAATGAAAAAAGAGGGCAATGACAATCAGGCCGGCAAAATTGGGCAGGCTGACGAACAACAAGGATTTGATGTAGACATCCAGCTGATAGCGATGGTACCCGAAAATGGTCTGGACAACAACTCCGATGAGTATGGTACTGATAAGCACCGCAGCAACTGAAGCAACCATTGCAACAACCTTTGAGAAAAAGAGCTGGAAGGTCTGAATGGGAGTGGAGTCTTCAATCTCGCTGATCTTAGCATCCCGTTCCTTCCATACCAACACACCCGAATAAAAGGTAATGATCCCGATCAGGAAAAGGTAAAACGACCCCTTGATCGCATCGATCACACCGTAGGTCACCGGGTATTGAGCGGTGCCGTACCTTCCGGTAAAGCTGGTCAGCGATGCAATCAGGTTGAGTAAACCCAGCAGAGTAATGATAATAAACGTAGGGTTCTTAAGGATCGCTCTTGTTTCAAAACGGATGAGGTACCAAAGGGCTGAAAGTGAAAATCCGGTGGTATTTGATGGTGCATTTTGCACTGAATGAAAATTTAAAATAGGCAGCCACAAGGATGGCCAGGGTGACGCCTGTCCATACAAGCCGGTTAATCAGAAAAGCGCCTGTGAGTGCCACCCCATGGATGTTTTTTTCATCAATCGTCATGTATTTTGAGATGATGTTCTCGGGATGAAATCCGAAAGGATCAAGCAGGTTTGCCAGCCATTCTTTCTCGATATCCTTTGTAAAGCCTGCGGAGACGCCGTAAAGCACCAGGATAAGCATGGATCCCATGAAAGATACAATGTTGCTCCGGTAGTGGATGGCGAGAATATAAATCAACACGGCTGCGATGATCGTATTCGGGATTGCAAAAGTGATGATGCCCAGCAGGTGTCCGTTCCAGGCGGCGTAACCATATCTTTCCGGTTGCGCCCAGGGCATTAACGGACCGATCAGGCTGCCAAGCGAAACACCCAGCAGGGGGATGATGGCCATTGTAACGGCGCCAATGAACTTTCCGAAATAATAATCCCGTTTTTTAATCGGGGAGGTAAAGACAAGCTGGTACATGTCGTGCGCAAAATCACGGTTGGCCGATGCGTTCATAAATGCGGTGGTCATCAGCAGGCAGACCAGCGACATCACCCCATAGTAAAACTGGATTACATAAGGGGCGTTCTTATGCACGCTGCCGATACTCCCGCCAATGGTGACCTGGTCGGATGAAACCGCCCCCATGACCATCAGGGTATTGATGATAAGGAATATCCAGGTCATTGGCGAACGCAGCCAGTATTTCCATTCGTAGAGGATGAATTTCCACATGTCTTGTCGGGGTTGGCGTTAGACTAAATCGTTCAGGTTGGCGAAAAATACATCTTCCAGGTTCTCTTCAGCTTTTGCAAAGCCGTAGCCCGGATCGGTCAGGGAGAACGCATGAATCAAGGGTTTCCCGCCTGTCAGTTTGCTCGAGATGATTTTGTATTCGTTCTGGTATTTCGGTAACTCGGCTTTTTCGACTTTACGTTCCCAGACTTTGCCCTTGATCTGCTGCAGGGCATCATCGGTGTTTCCGCTGAACAACAATTTGCCTTTATCCATGATTGCCATGTGTGTGCAGAGTTCTTTTACATCCTGAACGATATGCGTAGAGAGGATTACGATGACATTTTCACTGATTTCGCCAAGAATATTGTAAAAACGGTTTCTTTCTCCGGGATCCAGCCCGGCTGTGGGCTCATCGACGATGACCAGTTTCGGATTGCCGATAAGGCACTGTGCGATTCCGAAACGCTGTCGCATCCCCCCACTGTAGCTGCTTACCGCTTTTTTACGATGTTCGTATAAATTTGCCTTCACCAGCAGGTGGGCCACCATCTCCCTGCGTTCACCCTTATGTATGAATCCTTTAAGCAGTGCAAGGTGATCCATCAGTTCAACGGCAGAGGTACGGGGATAAACTCCAAATTCCTGCGGCAGGTAACCCAGGATTTTCCTGACCTCTTCCTTGTTATTCAGAACATCGATCTCTCCAAGCATTACTGAACCGCTGTCGGCATCCTGCAGTGTGGCCAGGGTCCGCATCAGCGAGGATTTACCTGCACCGTTGGGCCCCAGCAAGCCGAACATTCCGCTGAAGATTGCAAGGGAGACATTACTAAGGGCAACTACACCATTGCTGTACTGTTTGTTCAGGTTGTCGATCTTTAATATCATATTTCTGGTTTTTAACTATGATGACAAAATAACAGAAAGGTTACAGATCGCCAGTTCATCAGCTATCCCTGTTGTCCTGTATCACGATCTCCATATTCGTCAATTCCAGGGCAACGAGGTTTCCATACCCCAATTTTCCTGAAAGATAGGGGCCGTTATCCAGATCGATGAAGTTGTAAAAACTGTTTTTAAGGGTCAGATCGATGAACGGAAGGTCGACCGGGACATGTCCGTGGATGATTTTCCGGTTGCCGGTTTTTTCCGGGAGGATCTGGTAATCCCTCAGCCAGAGCATGGATCGTGTATCTGTGAACGGGTCATCGATCGTGCAGTTGAGGCCGGCATGGACCAGGATGAACTGGTCGAGTTTGACGTAATATTCAAGGCCTCTCATCCAGGAGATATAATCGGGAGCCATCTCTTTCAGGTGATGGATCCCGAAACTTTTCAGGGTCGCCTTTCCCCCGGTGGCATACCAGGCCTTCCGTTTCCCGTCAACCATGCGCCGAAACCATGAGTTCTTTGACTGCATCTCTGCATCGTAGAGTTCAACCACGAAATCTTCATGGTTACCCTTCAGCGCCGTTACCGAATATTCTTCTTTCTGTAAGGTCCGGATATAATCGATCACCCCCCGTGAATCAGGTCCGCGGTCGATATAATCACCCAGGAAATAGAGCTCATCCTGGTGGGTGGGCCGGATCTGTTCTTCGATCAGGGCCTTCAGGGTATTCAGGTAACCGTGAATATCAGGGATCACCCACTTTTTCTTCATGGAATTATTGTTTTTTCTTTCCCTGGTTGGCCACCTCCTCCATCAGTTTGCGGATCACTTCCGGATCGCCGAGGAAATAGTCTTTTAAAAGTCTCAACTGGTCATCAAATTCAAATACATAAGGGATTCCTGTAGGCAGGTTCAGTCCGACGATCTCATCATCGGGGATGTTCTTCAGGTATTTGACAATGCCGCGAAGACTGTTTCCATGGGCTGCAACTAGTACTTCTCCCTCATCCCTGAGTTTTTTCGAAATATCTTCCAGCCAGTAGGGGACGATCCGCTCAACGGTTTCTTTCAGGGATTCCGTGGCCGGTATCTCGGAAGGCTTCAGGTCGCGGTACCGGTGATCAAACCGCGGATGCCGGGGATCATCATATTCCATTGGAGGGGGAGGAACGTCGTAGCTCCTTCTCCAGATGAGTACCTGCTCGTCACCATATTTTTCAGCCATCTCGGATTTGTTCAGCCCTTGAAGGATGCCGTAATGTTTCTCGTTCAGCCTCCAGGTCTTATGGACCGGGATCCACAGGAGATCCATCTCCCCCAGCGCAAGCCAGAGGGTCCGGATGGCACGGGTGAGGTAGGAGGTGTAGGCCACCCTGAAGTGAAATCCTTCTTTTTTCAAAACCCTCCCGGCTTCAATGGCTTCCCCGACACCTCTTTCTGAAAGATCCACATCCGTCCATCCTGTAAAACGGTTCTCCTTATTCCAGGTGCTTTCGCCATGCCTTAACAAAACAAGTCTTTTCATCGTAATCAACATTTACATACGACCTCAAAAGTACTAAATATTTACTACTTTTGCTTCGCCGGTTTTGGCATAATAAAATACGACTCCTCATCCTTCTAAATCCTTTATTCCTGATGAAAGTGTACCGGAAATACAACAACATCCTGGGATGGCTTGTTTTTGCCATCGCATCCACCGTATATATACTCACCTCCGAGCCCACCATGAGTTTCTGGGATTGCGGTGAATACATTTCCACTGCTTTCAAACTTGAAGTAGGACATCCCCCCGGGGCCCCTTTGTTCCAGATGATCGGAAGGTTTTTCTCCCTTTTCGCAGGCGATGTTTCGCATGTGGCACGGATGGTCAATACCATGTCGGCCTTGTGCAGCGGATTTACGATCCTTTTCCTCTTCTGGACGATCACCATGATCGCAAAGAAACTGGTAGTGAAAGAAGGGGAGGAGATGACAGCCTTCCGGATGCATCTCATCATGGGCGCTGCACTTATCGGATCCCTTGCCTATACTTTTACCGATTCCTTCTGGTTCTCAGCCGTTGAGGGCGAGGTTTATGCGATGTCATCGTTTTTCACAGCCGTGGTCTTCTGGGCCATCTTTAAATGGGAAGAACATGCTGACGAAAAGCATTCCTACCGCTGGCTCCTGCTGATTGCTTACCTGGTGGGCCTCTCTGTCGGGGTTCACATGCTGAACCTGCTGGCAATCCCCGCGATCACGTTTGTGTTTTATTTCAAAAAGCGCCCCGACCCGAACTGGAAAGGAATTCTCTTTGCCCTCATTGCCGGGATCGGCATCCTCTTCGTGGTCATGTACATGATCATTCCCTGGATCATCAAACTGGCCGGACTCTCCGAGCTGTTCTTTGTGAATTCATTCGGGATGCCTTTCAATTCAGGAACCATCATCTATTTCGTAATCCTGATCTCCCTGATCACCTTCGGGCTGATCTTTACGCGGAGAAAAGGAAAAACGATCTGGAATACCATCATCCTTGCCTTTACATTTATCGTCATCGGCTATACTTCCTTCCTGATGCTGGTGATCCGGAGCAACGCTAACACGCCGCTGGATGAGAACAACCCTGAAAATGCAATGTACCTGCTGTCGTACCTGAACCGCGAACAATACGGTGACTGGCCCCTGTTCAGCGGGCCCTATTACAATGCCCCCCTGATTGACCGGACCGATGGAAATCCCACCTATACAAAAGACCCAGCATCCGGGAAATATATCATCACCGACAAGAAAGAGAAGACCATCCCGGTGTTTGATCCCCGGTTTACCACGATTTTTCCACGTATGTGGAGCACCACCGACCCCAAGCATGCTGAGGGGTACAAGAAATGGGCGGATATCAAAGGCGTTCCCATAGAAGTTCAGGCGGGCGAACAGAAAGAGACCCTCTACAAGCCTACATTTGCAGAGAACATCCGGTTCTTCTGGAACTACCAGGTGATCCATATGTACTGGCGGTATTTCATGTGGAATTTTGCCGGGAAACAGGATGACCAGCAAGGGTTGGGTGACCGGCTGCACGGAAACTGGAAAAGCGGGATATCCTTCCTCGACAATGCACGGCTGGGCTCACACCCGCTTCCCGAACTCCGGAAAAATAACCGTGGCGATAACGCATTCTATCTCCTTCCTTTTATCCTTGGCCTGATCGGCCTTTATTTTACAATCAAGAAAGATTACCGCAGCACCATCATCGTCGGGCTTCTCTTCTTTATGACCGGACTTGCCATTGTGATCTACCTGAACCAGTATTCTCCGCAGCCCCGCGAACGCGACTATGCCTTTGCGGGTTCTTTTTATGCGTATGCCATCTGGATCGGGCTTGGGATCATCCAACTTACAATGTGGCTTCAGAAAAAGCTTGGGACAAATATCTCTTTGATAGTATCGGTTATCTTCGGCGGCATCGTCGTGGGGGTGATGGCACAGCAGGGATGGGACGATCATGACCGGTCGGGAAGATACTCTTCCCTTGCCATGGCCGAGAACTACCTGAATTCCTGCGCAAAAGACGCCATTCTATTTACCAACGGGGATAACGACACCTTCCCGTTATGGTATGCCCAGGAGGTGGAAGGAATCCGGACAGATATCCGGGTTGTCAACCTCAGCCTCCTCAACGCCGACTGGTGCATCGACCAGATCCGGAGAAAAGCTTACGATTCTGATCCCGTGCCGATGTCGATGTCAAGGGCCCGGTACCATACCGGGAATCATGATGTGACGTATATCTTCGAAGATGAGAAGCTGAAGAATTCATACATTGACCTGAAGGATCTGTTTGACATCATCAATACCGACGAGTCGCGGCTGAGGATCAGTACGCCGCAATACGGGTCGCTGGACTATTTCCCTTCCAAAAAACTGATGATAACGGTTGATCCTTCAAAGATCGCTTCATACACATCGGTCCCTCAAAAATATGTATCCAGGATCGATACCGTAAAATTTACGATCCGGAAGCAGGCACTTGAGAAGAACGACCTTGTGGTGCTGGATATCCTGACCACGAACAACTGGAAACGGCCGGTCTATTTTGTTCTCAACGCGGGACCGGATGCTTATACGGGCCTGGACCCCTACCTTTTTGTGGAAGGATTTACCTGCAGGGTAGTGCCTGCCCAGGCCAGGCTCAAAGAGGGTGAAACCGGTGAGATCAACACCGATGTTTTGTACGACAACCTGATGAACAAATTCAAATGGGGCAACGTCACTAACAAAAAAGTTTACATCGATGAGCAGAACCAGCGGCTGATTCTGAGTTACCGGAGCCTCTTCGCCAGGCTGGCCGATGCGCTCATCCAGGAAGGGAAGAAAGATTCTGCCCGTAAAGTGGTGGATTATTGTATGTCAGTCTTCCCGGATGAGGTCTCCCATTACGATTATTTTGTGATCGGGCTTGCTGAATGTTATTATAAAACGGGGGATGCACAGAAGGCCGACAAGATCTGTGAACACATTCTGAAACTGATGGATGAGGATATGGTATACCTCTATTCTTTCCCCACAGGCGATCTCAAATCGATGGACAATAATTTAAGGGAAGACCTGATGATCCTCCAGCGGCTCGATGAGGCTGTGAAAGGCAGCAGCAACCAGTCACTGGTAAGGAAGACAGAAGCCACCTTCCAGAAGAACTATCAGTTTTACTCTACCAATGTTTATCAGCAATAAGGATGTTCTCAGTTCGTCCGCCTTTCATTCTGAGGATTTTCGACGGAAAATACCTTACATGCACAATCCCCGAAGGAGAGAAGGTCATCAGCCTTACCTTTGACGACGGCCCGGTTCCCGAGGTCACACCCCGGGTGCTTGGCATTCTGGCAGAGCGGAATGTCCTGGCTACATTCTTCTGTACCGGAGACAATGTCAAAAAGCATCCGGATTTGTTCGCTCAGTTGTTGGAGTCCGGACACGCCATCGGGAACCATACTTTCCACCATCTGAACGGATGGACAACCCCACCGGCCGAATATTTCGAGGATGTCAGACGATGCGAAGAGTACTTCAAAACGGATCTGTTCCGGCCACCGTATGGAAAGTTTACCCCCAGTCAGTATTTCCTGCTTCAGAAACAGTACAGGATCATTCTCTGGTCAGTTCTCAGCGGCGATTATCATAAGAGGATCACGAAGGAACAGTGCCTGGAGAATGTGCTGAAATATACCCGGTCAGGCTCCATCGTCCTCTTTCATGATACCCTGAAAGCGGAGGAGAAGCTCCTTTACACCCTGCCCCGGTTTCTGGATCACTTTCTTGGCGAGGGGTACAGGTTTGTACAGCTGATGAGCTGATGAGCTGTTAATTCGTAATTCCTGATTCGTAATTATTTAAAGGCTTCCTTCATCTGCAAAGCTGTAATACCGGTCGTCGCCTACGATCAGGTGGTCGAGCACGGCCACATCCAGCATCAATCCTGCATCCCGGATCTTCTTCGTGATCTTCTGATCGGCTTCGCTGGGCTGGATATTCCCGGAGGGATGATTGTGCCCGAGAATGATCGATGATGCATGCTGGTCGAGCGCGATCTTAAAGATTTTTTTCGGGTCGACAACAGTGCCCGACACCCCGCCTTCGCTTATGCTGCATTTCCGGATCACCTTATTGGCTTTGTTGAGCAGGATGATCCAGAAAGATTCATAGGGCTGGTCGCCGATCACACTCCTGAAAATCTCAAAGGCATCCCGGCTGCAGGTGATCTTCTCTTTTGCCATCACTTCCGATTCGTTTCTTCTTTTTCCCAGCTCCAGCGCTGCGATCAGCGTAACTGCCTTGGCTTCGCCGATCCCCCTGAACTGCATCAGGTCGCTGATACCTAACCGGGAGACCTCGATCAGGTTGTCACCTGCACTTGCCAGGATCCGCTTGGCGAGATCCACGGCCGACTCTGAACGGTTCCCCGATCCGATAAGGATCGCTATGAGTTCGGCATCACTGAGTGAGTTTCTTCCCTTCAGCTGGATTTTTTCCCGGGGTCTGTCTTCTTCGGCCCAGTTCTTTATCGGGAAATGGTTTTCGTATCTTTCCATGTTTTTTCCTCTTAATCGGGAAAAATGTAAAAGGTAATACAAACGGAAGCATTAATTTTGAACCGGAAAACGCCTTCTACTGAAAAATGAAAAAAAATCATCTGCTGATCGAACTTGAAACCGTTGATTCTACGAATCGGTATGCCGGGAGGCTTTTGAAGAGCGGAAGCATTGCAGAGGGTACTGTCATTTTTGCCCACGAACAGACCTCTGGAAAAGGGCAGGGGGAGAACCGGTGGGAAAGTGAAACCGGAAGAAATGCAACCTTCAGCCTGGTCTTATTTCCTGCTTTTCTCGCACCCGGCGAGCAGTTTTCGCTGAATAAAGCGATCGTCCTGGGCATTCTTGATTTCCTGCTCTCCTGTCAGCCGGATCTGAAATGTTCCATTAAATGGCCCAATGATATTTATGCCGGCGAACACAAGATCGGAGGGATTCTCATCGAGAATACCATCTGCGGAACCCTGTTTGAGTCGTCAATTGCCGGGATCGGGTTCAACGTCAACCAGGTCGCCTTTGGACCCGGCCTGCCAAACCCTGTTTCCCTCAAGCAGATTACAGGAAGGGATCATCCGGTCAAAGATGTTCTGAAGCAGATCGTTTCATTCATCGATGAACGTTATGAGCAGCTGCAGATGGGATTGTTAAAGGTCCTTGACCGGGATTACAATACCCGGCTTCTCGGAATCAATGAATGGAGGGATTTTTCTGTTGATAAAATGGTGAAAAAAGGAAAGATCACCGGGGTTGATGATGACGGAAAGTTGCTATTGGAGCTTGAAAACGGTAAAAAAACCGCCTTTAACCACGGTGAAATAACCTATCTCTTTCCCTGATGCATTTACGAAACCAAAGCCACAATCCAAATACCCAATACCCAATACCCAATTCCTAATTCCTAATTATTTATTGTATCTTTTTCCAAAGCTGAAACTGAGGTAGGCAGTGAGGAAAAGACTTTGTTTTGGATTATAGGCCATGATGGAGATGGCGATGGGTGAATAATCAAGGATGGCTCCGATCTCGAGCGCCTGGATGGCCCTGCTCTTGGTCCCGAACTCAAACTCCAGTCCTCCTTTTGCGTAAATCCCCGGGTGGAGCCCGATGTTTTGTATCCCGGTAAGATAGGCGCCCCTTCCATAGATATTTTCGGGAAAATGAAGGTCGGGGTTGTATCGCTGTTGTGTAATGACAAAATCGGTGGCATTGGATTGTGTTATGATAAACAGGTAAACCGGTTTCGCGATGCCAAGTGAGAATCCTCCATAATAAAGGTAGCTGAGCTGCACTCCTCCCCAGTAGGGTTTCCGGTTCAGGATGTGCTGGAAACCAATTCCCCCGCGAAGAAAATAGACCGTGTTCATCTTGCCGTAAAAATAGCTTTTGGAATCTGAATAATTGGGATTGACGGTCCTGATCTCTTTGGCTGATTTGTAAGTTGTGAACTCCATCTCCCACATAAATTGCTTCAATGCAGCGAGGTTCCTTCCTTTCCTGAACTTCAGTCCCCAACCGTTCGTGTTGATGTGAACACCAAAGCTCCACTGTTGTTCAAGTAAAATGTTGTCGATGGTATCACTGATCGCAGGGGCTTCTTTCTTTTCTTCCTTCTTCTCTTTTTTCTTCGTCTCCTTCTTGGTCTCTTTCTTCGTCACTTTCTGGCTCTCTTCCTGGGCCATGCCGGGAATGGTGAGGAAAACCATCATACAAAGGAAGATCGCCAGGATGAACTTGCCCATGGGTTGAAATTACAAAGTCAGAAAACAAAGGTAAAAAGAAAAAAGACAAAAGGGAAGACGGCCAACGCTTCCCTTTGCATAAAAATATTTATTTTGTGATGATCGGTTAGCGCCGCTCAGTTTGATATCTTTGTCTGTCGCCTCCGTAAGCTGCACATCTTGAGCTTGAGGAACAGGAAACCATTAGCATGGCAACTAAAACCAGGACCGATATCACTGCGAGAACTTTTTTCATCTTATGCAAATAGGTTTATATTATATAGTGCAAAGTAAATGAATTCCAGTGATATAAACAACATAATTCGTTTATTATTGTTTTAAAGTTATTAACTGGACATTGTTTAGAATATGACAGAGATAAATCCCTCCATTGAAGAAAGCTGGAAATCTGTTCTTTCCGGTGAGTTTAACAAGCCCTATTTCATGGAATTGAAGGACTTTTTACTCGAAGAAAGGAAAAAATTCAGGATATTTCCGCCGGGTTCACTCATTTTTAATGCATTTAACCATACTCCCTTCACTGCTGTTAAGGTGGTGTTCATCGGGCAGGACCCTTACCACGGATATGGCCAGGCTCATGGATTGTGTTTTTCCGTTCCCAGGGGCGTTGCGAAACCACCTTCATTGGTCAATATCTTCAAGGAACTTGAAAATGACCTTGGCATCCGGCCGGCCTCTCACGGGAACCTGGAAAGATGGGCCGACCAGGGGGTATTGCTGCTCAATGCCACCCTGACGGTGAGGGAGAACCTGGCCGGTTCGCACCAGCGGAGAGGGTGGGAGACCTTTACAGATGAGGTCATCCGCACGATTTCCGGACAAAAAAGCGGGGTGATATTCGTTTTATGGGGTAACTTCGCAATCGCCAAAAAAGAACTTATCGATGTTTCCCGTCACCTGATCCTTACAGCACCACATCCTTCCCCGCTCTCTGCAAGCAGAGGATTTTTCGGCTGCCGCCATTTCTCAAAGATCAACGAGATCCTGAAGCAACAGGGGAAAGAGGAAATAGACTGGAACCTTTCATAAGAAACTGTTCAACCAATTAACCTGTCAAGTATGTCACATATTTTCGCTTCTGGTAAAACCTTTATCCTTCCCATTTTGCTCCTGGTTTTTATCTCCTGTGTGAAAGATCATTCACTTGAAATAACTCCTTACACACAGGGCAGCATTATCATCTCCTATTCTCACAAGGTGAAAGGCGAAACCCTGAAATTTGACACGTTGCGTTACAGCACCTCAACCGGAAACAGGTACCAGGTTTCTGACCTGCAATACTTCACTTCACGGATTTCCCTGCATTCCTTAAAAGGGAAATGGCATGACATTAAAATGGATGACGGGATCCATTATACCGATGCCCGCGACAGCTATTCCTGTTCCTGGTGGGTGAAGGATCTTCTGCCTCCTGAATCCTTTGATTCGGTTGCTTTTATCTTCGGTCTCGATGCCCTGCAGAACACCACCGGGCGTTTTCCCGATCCTCCTGAACGGGACATGTTCTGGCCGGATATCCTGGGGGGGGGATATCATAGTATGAAAATGAACCTGAAATGGCAGAACGATACCATGCCGCAATCCATGCCGTTCATGTTCCACCTTGGTACCGGCCAGGTTTATGCCTCCGGTATCGTGAACCCCGATTCGATTATCGGGTATGTGCCGAATTCTTTCAGGATCAGCCTTCCCATCGGTCTCGACCTCACCGCCGGAGGATATCACCAGGTCATCCTGGAGATGAATGTGGACCGCTGGTTTGATGGGCAGAATGCATTTGAGTTTGCACGCTACCCGAGCGGGATGATGCAGAACCAGGAGGCGATGTTCAGGGCCATCCGGAACGGGAAGAAAGTATTCACCGTAAAAATTACGAATTAAAAATTACGAATTACGAATGAAACGGGAAGATTCCATATTTTCATCGCCGGGTTTCAGGTATGTTGCCTTCCTTCTTCTTTTTTCAATCACGATCCTCATTCTTACCAGTTCCTGTACGAAGAAAACAGAACCTGCCGCTCCCTTCCGGGCCACTCCATATACTATACAGATCCCCCTGCATTTCCCGCAGGAGCTGAACATCCCTGCAGATAACCCGATGACCGTGGAAGGAATTGCACTCGGGCGATTCCTGTTTTATGACGGTCGCCTCTCCGGCCGCCCGGGACCTGATTCCCTGATGAGCTGCGCCACCTGCCACATCCAGGCACATTCCTTTGTCTGCGGCATCGACCATCCCGATTTTACCGGCGGTCATCCCCACGGACTGACGGGGATCCAGACCTCTCATTTCATGCTCCCGATGATCAACCTGGTATGGACCAACCACGGCTACCTCTGGAACGGGCTGGTTTCGGCCGACAATCCCCAGCCAGCCCTGCGAAATATTGAAGACGTTGTACGCCTCGTCATCGAACTGCCTTCGGAGATCTGCGGCGATACCAGCCGGACAAAGGCCATGATCGGGCAGATTAAGGGTTACCCTGAACTCTTTTACAAAGCCTTTGGCAGCAGCACCGTTACCGAGAAGAACATCGCAAGGGCCATCGCCCAGTTTGTCCGTACCCTGATCTCCGCCGATTCCAAATTCGACCGCTACCTGCTGGGAAAGATTCAGCTTTCAAATTCAGAACTGAACGGGTATGTACTCTTCATGACCGAGCAGGGAGGTGATTGCTTTCATTGTCATGGCGGCGACGGGAATCCATTGTTCACCACCAACCTTTTTTACAACAACGGGAAAGATTCCGTTTTTACCGATCCCTTCGACCGGTTTTCCATCACCGGCAGCGCTGCCGATCTGGGAGCCTACAAAGCGCCGACACTCCGTAACCTTGTTTTTACAGCTCCCTATATGCATGACGGAAGGTTCAAGACGATTGACGAAGTACTCGATTTCTACAATGCAGGACTGGTATGGTCACCTTCCATCAGTCCGCTCATGCACCACATTGCCACCGGAGGGGTCAGGCTCACCCCTTCGCAGAAAGCCGACCTGAAAGCCTTTCTGCTGACCTTCACCGACAGCACATTCATTACAAACCCTGCATTTTCAAGGCCTTCAGCGATGCCCGATGAATGAAAATATTTTGTTACTTAGCCGAAAATAACCCAGCATACCATGCTTGCTTTTCCAAATGCAAAGATCAACCTCGGACTGAATGTGACCGGAACCCGGAACGACGGCTATCACGACCTCGAAACCGTTCTTTTTCCCATTGCCTTCCGCGATGTTCTTGAGATCGTTCCCCTGGAGGGGGATGAGCCGGCATTTCAGAGTACAGGATTGGCTATTCCAGGGAAACAGGAAGAAAACCTCTGCCTGAAGGCCTATCGCCTGCTGAAGGCTGAACGCCTTTTTCCCGCTGTGAAGATGCACCTCCATAAAGTGATCCCTATGGGGGCCGGACTGGGAGGAGGATCCTCCGATGCCGCCTTTGCAATAAAGCTGCTGAATGAACTTTTCGCGCTTGGTCTTACCCCAAATCAAATGAAGCACTTCGCAGGTATCCTGGGAAGCGATTGTGCCTTTTTTATCGAAAATAAGGCTGTATATGCCTGCGGGCGTGGCGATCAGTTTGAACCCGTTACCATCAGCCTGGCCGGGTATACCCTAATGGTCATCATTCCCCCGGTTCATGTTAGTACCCCTGAAGCCTACAGGCATGTGAAGTTGAAAAAACCGGCCGAAAACATCCGGGTTATCCTGGAAGCAGACCCCCGGGAATGGAAAAACCGCCTGGTCAACGATTTTGAAGAATCGGTGTTTCCGCAGTTTCCGGAGATCCTTCAGATCAAGGAGAAACTCTATGATGCCGGTGCCGTTTATGCCTCCATGAGCGGAAGCGGGTCGGCGGTGTACGGGTTGTTTGATCACGATCCGCCCAAACCTGATCATTTCAGGGACCACAT
>JAPLDI010000040.1:67141-72118 GCA_026391795.1 Bacteroidota bacterium | reverse complement strand
TTGGCGTTTGGCGTTTGGCGTTTGGCGTTTGGCGCTCTTCTTTTTAAAATAGCGTGCAAAGATACACCTTTTCAGGAATATAAAAAACCCAATCTGCTACTTAAATTCAACGAGCATCTGGATTTTTGGGACCATGTCCCCGACTTTGACGTAAACTTTTTTGATGACTCCGTTGATGGGAGCAGCAATGATGTTGTTCATTTTCATGGCCTGAAGGATCAGGAGGGGCTCGCCTTTTTTTACACGCTGCTTTTCCTTTACATAGACCTTCATGACCGTTCCGGGGATGAAGCCATAGACCTTCCTGGGGTCAGGCGCTTCATAAGCTTTCCGGTTCTGGTATTTCCTGGTATAGGTGGTTTTGTAATTCCCCTCCTCAAAATTGAACGTATGATAGTCAGGTAGAACGGTTTCGATATCCATATCTCTCAATTTTCGCTATTTATTTTTTTCACCACAGATTTTCACGGATTTCCACAGATTAAGTCACAGATTATGTAACCTCGGACCTCCGTTCACTGTTCACCCATCACTGCTCACTACGCTTTAGAATGGTGGAATTCCATGCTTCTTCTTCGGTGTTGCTTCCCGCTTATGTTCGGCAATGTTGAGGGAATGTACCAGGAAATCCCTTGTTTCGGTTGGTTCGATGACGGCATCAACATATCCGTAAGCAGCGGCCACATATGGATTGGCAAATTTCTGCCGGTATTCATTAATGAGTTTCTTCCGGGTCTCTTCAGGATTGTCGGATGAATTTATTTCATTCCGGAAAATGATGTTTGCAGCGCCTTCGGGACCCATGACGGCAATTTCGGCCGTAGGCCAGGCGAAAACGAAGTCGGCCCTGAGATGGTGCGAGCACATTGCGATATACCCTCCGCCATATGCTTTCCTGAGAATTACCGTGAGTTTGGGGACAGTAGCTTCTGAATAGGCATAAAGCACTTTCGCTCCATGACGGATCACACCGGCATGCTCCTGGTCAACACCGGGAAGATACCCCGGCAGGTCAACGAGGGTCACCAGCGGGATATTAAAGGCATCGCAGAAACGGATAAACCGTGCTGCCTTGTCGGATGAATCCACATCCAGAACACCTGCAAGAACCAGCGGCTGGTTGGCCACGAAACCGACGGTCTGGCCATCCAGTCTTGCAAAACCAACCACAATATTTGCTGCCCATAACTGATGCACTTCAAAGAAATCGGAATCATCACAGATCGATTTTATGATATCCCGCACATCGTAAGGTTCCATCTGGTTGACAGGGAAGATATGGTCGATCTTGTATTGTCTTGATTTAGGTGCTTTCTTGGGAAATGTTTCCGCAGTCTTTTCATTGTTCCATGGAATAAAGCTGACCAGCTTTTTGATCTGCTCAAAGCATTCCTTTTCACTTTCGGCATAGAAATGTGCATTACCGGTGATTTCAGCATGCACGCGGGCACCGCCCAGGTCTTCCATCGAGATTTCTTCACCCAGCACCGTTTTAATGACTTCGGGACCGGTTATGAACATTTTGGATATCTTATCGACGACAAAAACAAAGTCGGTCAGGGCCGGGGAATAGACTGCTCCTCCTGCACAGGGACCAAGGATCACCGAGATCTGCGGTATGACGCCTGAAGCCTGTGTATTCCTGTAAAAAATTTCGCCGTAGCCGGCCAGTGAATTTACCCCTTCCTGGATACGTGCCCCGCCGGAATCGTTGATCCCGATCAGGGGAACTTTCATCTTCATTGCATGATCCATGATCTTGGTGATCTTCTTGGCATGCATGTATCCAAGCGAACCACCTGCGACGGTAAAATCCTGGGCGAAGATGCAAACCGGCCAGGAATTAATGTTCCCGGTGCCCGTTATGACCCCGTCGCCGGGAAGATATTTTTTATCCATGTCGAAATCAACTCCGGCATGTTTTACAAAAAGGTCATATTCATGGAATGTGTCGGCGTCGAGCAGCGAGTTGATACGCTCCCGGGCAGTCATCTTCCCGGAGGCGATTTGCTTTTCGGTAGCCTGTTCGCCACCGCCTTTGAATGCTTCCTGCATCCGCTTCTTAAGGTCGTTTCTCTTCTGACGTAAACTCATGGTAGGGTTTTTCGAAAACGTGCAAAGGTACAATCAAAATCGTTAAATCCAAAATTGTGTTAGGGCGACGGAGGTCAGAGGTCAGAGGTCAGAGATCGGATAAGAGAAGTCTGTGACAAATCCCTGCCTGCGGCAGGCAGGTGTGTTAATCTGTGAAAATCCGTGGTGAAGAATTGTTACATGAAGATCCACGAAGGATTACACGAAGATCCACGAAGAACTATTGTGACCTAATGTGACTAATGTGGTGAAAAAGAAAATAGAGAAATGCGAAAAGCGAAATTCAATTATCGAAATACTACCACGGTAATTCCGGCGCCACCGCGTTCGATCGCTTCATCGGAGAATTTCTTCACCTCTTTAACGGTTGAAAGGTAATCGCGGGTGATCTGGCGCAGGACACCATTTCCCTTTCCATGAAGGATCCTGACTTCGGGGATGTTCAGAAGGATGGCATCATCAATGTAGTGCTGAAGGATTGAAAAGGTTTCATCTGCCCTCTTCCCGCGAAGGTCGAGGGTAAGTTCAAAGTGCATCAGCTTTCGCTGCAGGTCGTCATAAAAAGACTGGTAAGGGCTTCTAACGCTCTTTCCGCCGAGCTCTTCAGGGTTCACACGGGTAAACTTCTTCTCCTTCGGTTTCTCCGGAACGGGTGTACCGGTATCCTGCTCAATTTTATTTTTCAATTCCCTGATCTCCAGCCTTACTTCTTTCGTCTTTTCCTTTTCGGCCTGCGACTCCCGGATCTCTTTTATGGTTTTTTCGATGATCCTGTTCGATGAATCCAGGATCTCGAGGGCTTCTTCCTTCGCTTTCTGAAGGATCTCCTTTTTCGATTTCTCCAGCTCTTCATTGAGTTTCCTGTATTTGGTGATCATTTCATTCAGGAAATCATCGGCCACTCTGACCTCTGTGGATTTCTGCACAAGTTCGGTTTTTTCCACTTCCAGGTTCTGCAGCTCCCTGTCAAAATCAAGCTGGCTGGTCCCGGTTTTCCGGGCCGCTGAATCCAGAACATCTTCAGGAAATCCTATCTGGCGTGCAATTTCAAATGCGAAAGAACTTCCGGGCTTCCCGGTTTTCAGAAGATAAAGCGGTTTCATCCTTGAGGCATCATACAACATCGCTCCGTTGACGATCCCTTCAATCCTCCCTGCAAGAAGCTTCAGGTTTGAATAGTGCGTGGTAACCACTCCGAAGGCTTTTCTCCGGTTGATCTCCTCAAGGCTTGCTTCCGCAATGGGGCCTCCCAGGGCAGGATCGGTGCCGGTTCCAAATTCATCAATCAGGAAGAGGGAGTTCTCATCAAGGTTTTCAAGAAAAAACTTCAGGTTCAGCAATTTTGAAGTATAGGTGCTCAAATCGTTTTCGAGGGATTGTTCATCTCCGATGTCGATGAAGATGTTCCGGAAGATCCCGAAGGCAGAATCTTCTTTGGCGGAAGGCAGGATGCCGCACTGGACCATATACTGGAGCAGTCCTACCGTTTTCAGACAGACCGATTTTCCCCCTGCATTCGGACCGGAGATAACCAGGATCCTGTTTTCGGGGTCGAGTTCCATGGAAAGGGGCACCACGCTCTTTTTCTGTCGCGAATGCGCGATGTACAACAGGGGATGTACGGCATCGTTCCACGCTATCCGGGGTTTTTCTGACAGGGTGGCCGGCAAAACCCCGTTGATGCGCAGGGCAAAGGATGCTTTGGCCCGGATAAAATCGATCGTGCCTAAAAAAGTGTATGCCTCAGTAAGCTCCTCACAGAAAGGCCGGAGCGTATCGGCAAATGCAGTCAGGATATGGATGATCTCCCTCCGTTCGGCATAATCGAGCTCACGGATCTCGTTGTTTGTCTCGAGAACATCGGCAGGCTCAAGGTAAACCGTCTGTCCCGTAGCCGATTCATCGTGAACGAACCCCTGGATCTTCCTTTTGTGCGTATGAAGCAACGGGATGACCAGCCGGCCGTCGCGCAGGGTGAGTTCGGCATTTTCAGGCGTCCAGCCCGACTGGCGGGCCAGTTTCAGGCTCTGAACAATTTTCCGTTCAACGGCTGCCAGTTTTGCTTTTTTTTCCTTCCTGATCTTTTTCAGGTTGGTAGAGGCATCGTCCCTGACCTGCGATTTTTCATCAACGATCCGATCGATGTCGTGAATGAGGCCCGGTTCGATGGAGATATCACCGGAGAGTGAAGTGAGATAAGGGAACTGCTCAGCAGGATGCTTCCGGAAGAAATCGAGGATGAGCGAGATGGAAGAGAGGGAAAGCTTCAGCAGCGACAGATTTTCTGGCTCGATAAAGGTTCCTTCGATCCGGATGCGGTGAAGTTCATCGGTCAGGTCATAATAATCCTGGGATGGGAATGTTTCCTGCGAAACAAGGATGTGCCTCATTTCTTCAGTCTGTTCAAGAAGAGGCCTGATCACGGTGAGGTCATCCGAGAAAGCAACCGCCTCAGCATGAGACCTGCCGGGCCCGAGGCACGAATCTTTCAACAATGTACGGATGGCATCGAAACCAATTTTCGACTCAAAGTTTGACGGGAAGACCACAGTCGTAAATTTTTGTAAAATTACAATAATCTTTCCACTGCCCCACCCCAACCCCTCCCCATGCTGAAAATGAGCCCTGATCAAACATTCCTGTGGGGAGGGGCTATATTTGATTCGCCCCCCCTGTTCTATAAGTATTTGATCCCTACGGGATCATACTGTTGTAAATTCCTTTTATTCTATCGTTACGAATTGCAGCGTATTGGTTACGCTGAAAGGGGCGGGTTCTGCAAGAATTTGATCCCTACGGGATCATACTGTTGTAAATTCCTTTTATTCTATCGTTACGAATTGCAGCGTATTGGTTACGCTGAAAGGGGCGGGTTCTACAAGA
>JAPLDI010000040.1:0-67087 GCA_026391795.1 Bacteroidota bacterium | reverse complement strand
TGAAAGGGGCGGGTTCTGCAAGAATTTGATCCCTACGGGATCATACTGTTGTAAATTCCTTTTATTCTATCGTTACGAATTGCAGCGTATTGGCTGAAAGGGGCGGGTTCTGAACCCGCCCCGACCTAATTCCTAATACCTAACACCTAACACCCCAAACCCTAATACCCATTCACACACATCCAGCATCCAGCATCCAGCACCCAGCATCCAGCATCCAGCATCCAGCACCCAACACCTAACACCCAATACCCAAAACCTAACACTATTTGCGAAATAGATTTTTTGATACTACCTTTGCACGTTTTCGAAAAAACCCATCATGAGTTTACGCCAGAAGAGAAATGATTTAAAAAAACGGATGCAGGAAGCATTCAAGGGCGGGGGTGAACAAGCCACCGAAAAACAGAAGGCCTCCGGGAAGCTTACCGCCCGGGAGCGGATCCTTGAGCTGCTCGATGCGGATACGTTTCATGAATACGATCTTTTTGTCAAGCATGCCGGTGTTGATTTCGACATGGATAAAAAGTATCTCCCCGGCGACGGTGTCATCACCGGTACCGGGTCCATCAATTCCTATCCGGTTTGTGTCTTTGCCCAGGACTTCACGGTCGCAGGCGGGTCATTAGGCTATATGCACGCCAAGAAGATCGCCAAGATCATGGACCAGGCAATGAAGATGAAAGTGCCGCTGATCGGGATCAACGATTCAGGGGGCGCACGTATCCAGGAAGGAGTAAACTCGCTGGCCGGTTATGGTGAGATCTTTTACCGGAACACACAGGCTTCGGGTGTCATCCCCCAGATCTCGGTGATCCTGGGTCCCTGTGCCGGAGGTGCAGTCTATTCACCGGCCCTGACCGACTTTGTGTTTGTCGTCGACAAGATCTCGAAGATGTTCATCACCGGACCGGAAGTCATCAAGACCGTTCTCGGAGAGGAGATCTCGATGGAAGACCTTGGAGGCGCCAGGGTTCATGCCGAGATCACGGGAAATGCTCATTTTTTTGCTGAAAGTGAAAAGGAATGCTTCGACCAGATCAAGAGGCTGATGAGTTTCATCCCCTGGAACAACGAAAAGACAGCCGAAACCTTCCCCAAGAAAGCACCGAAATCAAGACAATACAAGATCGACCAGATTTTCCCGGTCAACCAGATGCAGCCTTATGATGTAAGGGATATCATAAAATCCATCTGCGACGATTCCGATTTCTTCGAGGTCCATGAATTCTGGGCTGCAAACATTGTGGTCGGTTTTGCACGGCTCGACGGACAGACCGTCGGGTTTGTCGCCAACCAGCCGATGGTGCTTGCAGGCGTCCTCGACGTCGACTCCTCCGATAAGGCCGGCCGGTTCATCCGTTTCTGCGATGCTTTCAACATTCCGCTGGTAACCCTGGTCGATCTCCCCGGGTACCTTCCCGGCGTTGACCAGGAATATGCCGGTGTTATCCGCCACGGGGCAAAAGTATTGTATGCATATTCAGAGGCAACCGTTCCCAAACTCACGGTCATTCTCCGTAAAGCTTACGGCGGAGGATACATTGCCATGTGCTCGCACCACCTCCGGGCCGACTTTGTCTTTGCATGGCCCACCGCCGAAATCGCAGTCATGGGTCCCGAAGGCGCAGCCAACATCATCTTCCGGAATGAGATAAAAGCTTCCGATAACCCCGAAGAGACCCGGAAAAAGCTGATCGAAGAGTACCGCCAGAAATTTGCGAATCCATACGTGGCTGCTGCTTTTGGTTATGTCGACGCAGTCATCGAACCGACGGAAACCCGCGATTTCCTGATCCATTCACTTACCATTGCCGCCAACAAGCGTGAAGCAAGGCCGGCGAAGAAACACGGGATTCCTCCATTCTAAATAGCGAAATAGCGAAATAGCGAAATAAAACAAATATTCCCTTAACCCCGCAGGGGTTTCATTATTGTATAACCATGGATATCGAGAACAGAGAACCTGAATTCCACATTTTAAGTTTCGAAGAAGGGAAATTCAAGACCACCTTTACCAAGAAGTTCCAGAACCGGAAGCCTTACAGTGTGCCCGATCCCAAGATGGTATTTGCCTTTATCCCCGGAACCATCGTCAAGGTCTTTGTAAAGGAAAAACACAAGGTGAAGAAGGGCGAACCCCTGCTCACCTTCCAGGCCATGAAGATGAACAACATCCTCTCCTCTCCCCTGACAGGACGGATCAAGAAAGTCAATGTAAAAGCCGGGGATACGTTTACGCGCGCACAAATACTTGTTGAATTCGTATGAAGCCCGATTTCTTAAACGGACAGACTGGTACTAACCCCTCATGCTTTTTCAAAAAATCATCTACCGCCAAGACGCTAAGGCGCTAATAGTTGTTTACATAACGTCGAATTCCTTCCTTATAAACCGGCACGTTGAAATTGATCAGAAAACCCAGCTTTTTTTCTGAAAGTTTAAGATATGAAATAAGCTGAGCAATATGAACAGGTAATAAGATCTCAACGGATTTAATCTCAACGATAATCTCATTTTCCACCAGAATATCAAGACGATAATCCTTATTCAATTTGTTGCCCCGGTAAAAAATGGGTTGGAATACTTCCTGTTCCGCCCTGATCCGCCGTATTCTCAGCTCTTCCATTAAACAAAAAAGATAAACCGACTCAAGAAGGCCCGGCCCGAGTTCCTTATGAACTCTGTAACCGGCATCAACTAACTGTTGAGCAAAATATTCAATTTCAGACTTTCTCATTTTTTCAATTTCTAAGATTGTAGCCTCTTTATCAGTTTAAACATAAAAAGGTAATATCCGGAAATGCTTTTTTTGCGCCTTAGCGCCTTAGCGGTAAAATTTAAATTGTCTGATTCCGTAAATCTTTGAATTGACCGGATTTTGTATTTTCCTGAAAAGCTTTTTTGCGCCTTAGCGCCTTAGCGGTAAAATATATACTGGCCGATTCCGTACATCTTTGTATTGACCGGATTTTGTATTTTCCTGAAAAGCTTTTTTGCGCCTTAGCGCCTTAGCGGTAAAATATATACTGGCTGATTCCGTATATCTTTGAATTGACCGGATTTTGTATTTTCCTGAAAAGATGTATCTTTGCAGCCGCGAAGCGCAGTGGGCAGTCAGCAGTCAGCAGTCAGCAGTCGGAAATCAGAAATCAGAAGTCAGAAGTCGGAATGAATACTAAAGATTAGAAACAGAATAGAAACAGGAACTATAAAAACAAATTAATTATCTCATAAACAATGGCAAATCACAAAAGTTCAGAAAAAAGAATCCGTTCAACCGAAACCAAAAAAGCACAAAACCGTTACCAGGCCAGGACCGTAAGGAATGCTGTCAAGAAGCTGAGGAATACGACCGATACCGAAGAAGTTAAAAAAGACCTTCCGGTGGTCATCTCCAACCTGGACAAGCTCGCCAAAAAAAGTGTGATCCATAAGAACAAGGCAGCCAACCTGAAGTCGAAAATGATGAAGAAAGCAAACTCGCTCGCAAAGCCTAAAGCAGAATAACGCTTTCCTCCTGCAGTTGCTATAACCTATTCCTGAATTCCACTGGTTTTGCAGAGGTCAGCCTCTGATGTAAAACCGGTGGTTTTCTTTTTTAATTTTGTGAGTCTGTGAATCCACTTAAGGTTTTCGGAAAAGTATTTTTACCGCTAAGACGCTAGGACGCTAAAAGAAATGCTGGTTTTTCTGCGACCTTTGCGCCTTCGCGCCTTTGCGGTAAAAAAAAACCTGGCAGGAGAAAAGAGAATATAAAGTAAAGATCCCGATGACTGAACCTGTTGAAATAACGAAGAACCTCATTGATGTAAAGTCAGTCTTTGCTTCCAAGAATCCACGCCTGTTAAAGATCATACCGCCGTTCGTTTTTTCCATCCTGAAAAAGATCCTTCACCAGGACAGGATCAACGGGTACATTTACAAACACCGCGACAAATCGGGTCTTCCTTTCGTCGAGGCCATCCTCGGGGAGTTCGGGGTGAAGCTGGAAGTGGTTGACAGTCATGGGTCGGTCATCTCCGGAAACGCTCTTCAGGATATCATCCCCACGGAAGGAAGGTTCATCCTCGCATCAAACCACCCGCTCGGCGGACTTGATGGTCTTGCCCTGATGCATGTGGCAGGAAAATCGCGCCCCGATGTCGTTTTCCCGGTAAATGACCTGCTGATGTTCATCCCCGGGCTGAAGCCCCTCTTCATCCCGATCAACAAGCATGGCAAGAATACCGAAAATGTTGAGATCATCCATCAGAATTTCGCTTCCGGCAAAACCATCCTTTACTTCCCGGCAGGTCTCGTCTCCCGGAAACAGAAAGGAGGAAAGATCCTCGACCTTGACTGGAAAAAAACCTTTGTGACACAGGCGAAAAAATACCAGCGCGACATCATCCCTGTTTACATCTCCGGACGGAACACCAATTTCTTCTACAATCTTGCAAACCTGCGCAAGAAGGTGACCCGTGTAAATATTGAAATGATGCTGCTGCCCGATGAGATGATGCGCCAGTACGACAAAACCGTCAGGCTGACCTTCGGCGAACCCATCCCGTTTTCCACGCTCGACCGGTCGCACAGCGATGCAGAATGGGCGCAGATCATCAAGGAGAAGGTTTACCGGCTGGGGGAGCTGTCCCCGGCCTGAAGGCCGGGGAAACTCAGCCTGGAATAACCAAGTGTTAAGTTTTAAGTCTTAAACCGCGTAGCGGTTACATTATTCTTGTGTTAAGTGTTAAGAATAGCATGGATTGTTGTACTTTTAATTCGTAATTCCTGCCTGCGGCAGGCAGGCATAATTCGTAATTCGTAATTTTTTGTTGAATGGAGTCCATCATTCCACCGGTAGATAAGACATTGCTTGAGGAAGAACTTGAAGAAGCTCATTTTGTCAGGAATACAAACAACGGGCATAACAAGATCTTTATCTTCACCGCACACAGCTCTCCCAGCCTGATGAGGGAGGTAGGCCGGCTCAGGGAGGACACCTTCCGTGATGCAGGCGGCGGGACCGGCAAATCAATCGACATTGACGAATACGACGAGGCTGAAAAGCCGTTCAACCAGCTGATCGTCTGGAACCCGGCCGAAAGGGACATCGTCGGCGGGTATCGCTTCATCCATGGTAAAAACATTCCCTGCAAGAAAGATGGGTCACTGAACAGCGCCACGGCTGAACTTTTTAATTATTCCGACCACTTTATTCGCGACTACCTGCCCGTTTCCATCGAGCTGGGTCGTTCGTTCGTTCAGCCCGAGTACCAGCCCACAATCAACTTTAAAAAAGGCATGTATTCGCTGGATAACCTCTGGGACGGGCTCGGGGCCATGATCATCGACAATCCCGATGTAAAATATTTTTTCGGCAAGATGACGATGTATCCCGATTACAACCAGACGGCAAGGGACATCATCCTCTACTTTCTCAATACCTATTTCCCCGACCATGAAAAGCTGATGACGCCGATAGAGCCGGTTCAGATGGAGACCGATGAGAAGTTCCTGACGGACCTTTTTAACGGATCCACCTTCGAGGAGAATTACAAGATCCTCGTTCATAAGATCCGCACCTACAATGAGCACATCCCCCCCCTGGTCAATGCCTACATGAACCTCTCCCCTACCATGACCACTTTCGGAACCGCCATTAACCATGAGTTCGGCGAAGTGGAAGAGACCGGGATCATGATCAACATCCCCGACATCTATCCGCGTAAAAAGGAGCGGCACCTTATCACCTATCTGCGAAGGCTGTCATCGTGGAGGGACATCAAGATCAGGAGGAAACAATAGTCGTGACACGTGACGCGTCAGGCGTGACGCGAAAAAAGTAAGAATTAAGGAGGAGGCAACCCGCGTGGGGCTGATTAATAAGCAAAAAAAACGTCACGCAGAGTTTCGCAAAGTTATACGCTAAGTTTCGCAGAGTTAAAATTCATAGTATCCTCTCTGCGGAACTCTGCGATTAATCAGCGAGCCTCTGCGAGAAAATAAATACTCCTTTTTCAGTCAACCCCTGCAGGCGAAGGGTAAAAGGAAAAAGTACAAATAAAAGTTAAAAACGTAATAAACAAATTATGCAGATCTCGTCAGCAACATTCATAGCAAGCAGTCCTTCGCTGAAGATCTGTCCGGTAACGGATCTTCCCGAATTTGCATTCATCGGCCGGTCGAATGTCGGGAAATCATCGCTCATCAACATGATCACCGGGATCAAGGCACTGGCAAAAGTCTCGGGCACACCCGGGAAGACGCGGCTGATCAACCATTTCCTGATCAATGAATCGTGGTTCCTGGTCGACCTTCCGGGATTTGGTTTTGCAAAAACCTCGAAAGCGGAGAGTGCGAAAATCGAAACCATGATCGAAGGCTACCTTCTTCGCCGCGATAACCTCCGCCTCACTTTTCTGCTCATCGATTCGCGCCATATGCCGCAGAATATCGACCTGCAGTTCATGGCCTGGCTCAGCCGGAACCAGATCCCCTTTATCCTTCTGTTCACCAAGGCCGACAAGATCTCCAAAGCACACCATACCGCCAACCCGGCCCTCTACCGGAAATCACTCATGGCCTCCCTGAGCATCGATCCCCCCTTCATCCTGACCTCCTCGGAGAAGAAAACGGGAAAAGAGGAGATCCTCGCCTGCATAGAAGATGCAGTGAGAGGTGAGATGTGAGATGTGGGATGTGGGATGTGGGATGGGGGATGTGGGATGTGAGATGTGGGATGGGGGATGGGGGATGGGGGATGGGGGATGATGTTTCCTTTGCGAACTTTGCATAAACATGGCGTGCTTTGCGGTTAAAATATTTTACCGCTAAGGCGCAAAGGTGCTAAAGATTCTTTGTCACGCGTCACGCGTCACGATTTTTCCCTTTTGTTAATTATTTATAAAAAATCCCAAAATTTGTCGGATTTATGTTTTTATTGAGTAAATTTGTTACTCGTTCTGTTATAAAGACCTTCTGTTCATGGAGAACCAGTTACATTGGTATGCCGTTTACACGAAACCCAGAAGTGAGAAAAAGCTTGCCGATCGTTTGAATGAGAAGGGGATCGAAGCCTATCTGCCGATGCGCAGAACCCTCAGGCAGTGGTCAGACCGGAAGAAAATGGTGGATGAACCCCTGATCTCCTCCTATGTCTTTGTGAATGTTCCCAAACAAAATTATTTCGAAGTCCTGAATACTCCCGGCGCCGTGAAATACATCTGGTTTTCGGGGAAACCTGCAGTGATACCTGAAAGCCAGATCCGGACACTGAAATTCATCATGGGCAGCAACCCTGAGATCGATTGTGTCTCCTCCGTTCTGAAGCAGGGCATGCATGTGAAAGTGGTCTCCGGCCCGTTGAAGGAGCTGACCGGTGAACTGATCAACGATGCGGGAAAACGAAAAGTTATGATCAGGCTGGATCATATCGACAAGGTATTGCTTTTGACTATATCTCCGCATCTTCTGGAAGAAGTGAGAGGTGAAAAGTGAGAGGTGAGAAGTGAGTAGTGTTAAGTATTAAGACCCGACTGCCGACTGCCGACTATAGACTGCAGAACAGGGTTAATCAATTCCCGCTAGGTCCTTGTTTTTGATGGGACTGACCGGGCGAAGCTGTAAAAGGTGAGAAGTGAGAGGTGAGAGAAGAGCCTCAGTCTCGGTACCATCAAATATTGCCGAAGGCGCTGCACGAAGCAGTGATAAGGAGTTTGTTAAATTTCTATATATTTCACTTGGCTCCTTAGCAGAAATGGAAACTCAATTACTTTTAGCCCGTGACTTGGAATATATTGGTAACCTTGATATTTTACCAAAAATTGAATCGGTAAAAATGAAACTTCTCGGCCTGATCAAATATTTAAAAAACAAACCCCAAAAATAAAACTCACACTCACCCTCACACTCACACACACCTCTCATCTCTCACCTCTCACCTCTCACCTCTCACCTCTCACTTTTCACCTCTCACCTCTCACATCTTGCTCGACACATTAATCACCAGTAAAACGCGCATCAAGCTGTTGCTCCGGTTTTTCCTGAACAGCAGTTCGAAATCCTATTTGCGGAACCTGGAAACGGAATTCAACGAATCTACCAATTCCATCCGGCTGGAGCTGAACCGTTTTGAGAAAGCAGGGCTGCTGGTTTCGGGGAAGGAGCAGAACCGTAAAGTCTTTAAGGCAAATACCAGTCACCCGCTCTTTCCCGACATCAACAACATCGTCAGGAAGTATGTCGGGTTTGACCAGATCATCGAGAAAGTTCTTGGCAACCTGGGATCGGTGAAGCGGGCCTTTATCACAGGTGACCTGGCCATGGGAAAAGATGCCGATCAGATCGACCTGTTCCTTATCGGTACCGAGATCGACCTGGAATACCTTGAACGCCTCATCAGCAAGACAAAAGCTCTTATTCACCGCGACATCCATTACAAACTCCTCGATGAGTCGGAGGAAGCGGAATTCCTCGCAAAGAACCCGGAAGCGTTTTTGATATGGAAGGGAAATGGGGATTCGTGACGCGTGACGCGTGACGCGAAAAAAATCCTTAGCGTCTTCGCGCCTTAGCGGTAAAAAAAACATCGCAAAGTCACAAAGTAAAGTAATATCTTCTTAACACTTAAAACTGTATTTCTACCTATGACCCTCTATGAGAAACTACTAAAAAAGGAGACGCGCTTGTCCGTGATCGGACTGGGCTATGTCGGTCTCCCCATTGCCCTTGAATTCGCAAAGAAAATTGCGGTCACCGGTTTCGATATCCGGAAAGACCGCGTGGAGATGATGCGGAACGGCATCGACCCCAGCGAAGAACTTTCCGGCGAGGCATTTAAAGGATGTGATATCCTCTTTACCTCCAGCGCGGCCGACCTGGGCGGATGCTCTTTCCACATCGTCGCTGTACCCACGCCGGTCGACAAGCACAACCTGCCCGACCTGAGTCCGCTGATCGCCGCCACCCGAACCGTCGGGAAGATCCTGAAAAAAGGCGATTATGTGGTGTACGAATCCACCGTCTATCCCGGGGCAACAGAAGAAGATTGTGTTCCGGTACTGGAAGAACTCTCGGGATTGAAATTCATTGAGGATTTCAAGGTCGGCTTTTCACCCGAACGGATCAACCCCGGCGACAAGGAACATATGCTTACCAATGTGATCAAGATCGTTTCGGGATGCGATGACGAATCGCTGGAGGTGATCGCGAAGACTTATGAGCTGGTTGTAAAGCCGGGTGTGCACCGGGCACCGACCATCAAGGTAGCCGAAGCCGCGAAGATCATTGAGAACTCCCAGCGCGACATCAACATCGCCTTCATGAACGAGCTTTCGATCATCTTCAACCGCATGGGTATCAACATCTATGATGTGATTGAGGCAGCGGGAACCAAATGGAACTTCCTGAAGTTTTATCCCGGACTGGTAGGCGGCCATTGCATCGGCGTGGATCCTTACTACCTGACCTACAAAGCGGAAGAGTACCGTTACCATGCCCGTGTGATCAACGCCGGCCGTTATGTGAACGATTCCATGGGATTTTACATCGCCAAGCAGACGGTCAAAAAGCTCATTCATGCCGGGAAAAATGTGATCGAGTCGAAAGTCCTGGTGATGGGAGCTACCTTCAAGGAGAATGTGAGCGACATCCGCAACTCAAGGGTTGCCGACCTGATAAGCGAATTAAAATCGTATAAGGTGGATGTCGACATCGTGGATCCCTATGCCAACAGCGACGAGTTAAAACACGAATACGGCTTCGAACTTCTTCCTCTCACCTCTCACCTCTCACCTCTCACTAACAAGTATGATGCGGTGATCGTTGCCGTTGCCCATAAGCCCTATCTTGATCTTGATGAAGCCTATTTCAAATCCATAATGACGGAGAAAGGGGTGCTGGTGGATGTGAAGGGAGTGTTCAGGAAAAGTATCAAGGAATTGACATATTGGAGTCTTTAGAAATAACACTCTTTTGAGAATTTTCCTGACACGAATCTTGTTTTTCCTCTCCCCTGTGATCCTGCTGAGCATTTCGGAGGCCTTCATCATACCCCCCGATGCTTTTACCTTCCGGTGCTGGGAGGCCGTCAGTTTTACCACCGCTAAATTTTCCTCCATCGGGCCCTTCTATCCCAACCAGGATATCTCCATGACCGAAGAGGGCGACCTTGGGCACAATACCCGGTATGCTGTAAAAAAGAGGGTACGGTGGAGAACCGACAACCTGGGTTTCCGGAATGATGCATTTATCAGCGACCCCGACATCCTCTTCCTTGGCGATTCTTTCCTCGTGGGCACCTCCCTGAGCCAGGAGGAGACCCTTGCAAACCAGGTCGGATCCATGCCCGGCGCATCAGGTAAAGTCTATGAAATGAATGTCGATTTCAACAAACTCCCCTACCTCCTGAAATACGGCATCCTGAAAAAACCCAGGCTGGTGATTTTTGTTGAAGCAGAACGGAACATTCCCAAACTGGAGAAACTCGCGGTACAAAACAATACAAGAGGTATCAGAAGCAATTTAAGTATTACCGACCTGAGATACGGACTGTTATCGCGCATTTCTGTTAACGCACCGGGTTCGGTCATCGACCGGCTGACCCGGTTTTATTCCGTGAAATGGCTCTCGGCAAGGATGACCCGGAAGCCCGATACCTTAAAAAAGAATTCACCCGGTAATACTTCAGATATGCTGTTTATACAGGGATTGAATTCCGATATCCGGAATAAGGAGAGTCTTGACAAATCGCTGGAAGCCATTCGCTCCTATAAGGAATACTGCAGTTCACAGGGAATCGGGTTCCTCTTCGTCCCGATGCCGAACAAGGAATCTGTTTACTATGACCTTGTCCCCTATGATCACCAGCCGCAGTTCTTATTTGAATTGGACTCGCTCCTGAAGCAGTCGGGGATTTCCTCCATCAACACCCTGGCACTTTATAACGGGGAAAGGATGAACGGAAAGATGCTGTATGCTTTTGATGATACACATTGGACGGGGGCAGCAGTGAAGCTGGTTGCAGCGGCAGTCAGCAGTCAGCAGTCGGCAGTCGGCAGTAGTCATTAGGTATTCTCACATCTCACATCTCACATCCCACATCCCACATCCCACATCTCACATCTCACATCTCATTTCTGATGCTATGCTGGAGCTAAGCTAAAGGAAGGCTGGAGAGAGGATGGAAGATGGATGATTATTAGCAGTCCGCTTGTCGATAAACCATGAAAAACCAAATGAATTTAACAAATAAGCTGTATATTTGCTCATGGCTTGGGATAATTTACAGGTAATACGATATATTGAGTCTGAACTTCCAACGGTTTCCGATCGCGGGATCGTGCTGATCACCGGAGCACGGCAAACAGGAAAGACCACACTTGTACAACGCAAATACCCTGATTTGCCCTACTTTAATCTCGATGCTTTGGAATACCGGCATCAGCTTACCGATGTCAGTACCTTCACATGGTCCCGTGACATAGGGAAAGCAGTGATTGATGAGATTCAGAAAGCTCCCGCTCTGATTGAAAAAATCAAATACAGCTACGATGCCGGAACTTTGTCATTTACAGCCCTTACCGGTTCATCCCAGATCATGCTTCTGAAGAATGTACGCGAATCTCTTGCAGGCAGGGTCACAATTCATGAACTTTTCCCCTTTCTCCTGTCTGAATTGACGGATCCGGAATCCTTGAAACGGAAACCGGTGTTACTTGAACAAATTCTTTCCGGCTCCGGCATGGATACTTTGTTAAAAAGAATTCCTGCTTCTCTTTTCGGGAAAGAAGCAACAGAAATGAAAGAGGCGGTATCATGGCTTTGTACCTGGGGCGGGATGCCTCCCCTGATTCATCTCCGCGAAGAAAAAAAGAAAATCGTATGGCTTAAGAACTATGCGATTGCTTACCTGGAACGAGATCTCGCCGATCTGGCAAGATTGACCGATTTGAAACCCTTTAAAAAATTCCAGCAACTCACAGCCAACCGGGCTTCGCAGATCCTCTCCTATTCTGAACTTTCGCGGGATGCAGGCATTGGCGTTGAAACCGCCCGCAGATACCTGGAGTATCTGACACTCTCCTACCAAACCTTTCTGCTGCCTGTTTATTCGAAAAATCTTACCAGTCAGCTTATTAAAGCACCCAAGGTATATTGGTTTGATAATGGTATACTCCGCCATTTGTCAGGAATGGGGTTCGGGGTGATGAACGGGCATCTGTTTGAAAATTTCATTGCTTCTGAAATGATGAAATGGAACCGCACTACAGGCAGCAACATCACAATGTCATATTACAGGACCCGTTCAGGTATGGAGGTGGATTTCTGCCTCGAAACCAATAAAGGGCTCACGGGCATTGAAGTAAAGTACCGGGATAGTGTCAGCGATGTTGATTTCACCAACCTGAAACGACTCGCCGAAGCAGCCGGGGATGCATGGCAGGGAGGAATTGTTTTATACAATGGTGATACTATTATGCAATTTGGAAAAAACTTATGGGCGTTACCCGCATACAGGGTTCTGACATGATCGGCAGTCGGCAGTCGGCAGTAGTCATTAGGTTTTCTCACATCTCACATCTCACATCTCACATCTCACATCTCACATCTCACATCTCACATCACATTATTATTGATTAATTGTAACACGCTATGAAAGTTGTAATTCTTGCTGGTGGAATCGGTTCCCGGTTATCGGAAGAGACGGATCTGAAACCGAAACCGATGGTAGAGATCGGAGGTAAACCCATCCTCTGGCACATCATGAAGATCTATTCCCATTATGGATTCAATGATTTCATTATCCTCTGCGGATACAAGGGATACATGATCAAAGCCTATTTTGCCAACTATTTCAGGCACACTTCCGATCTGACCGTTAATCTTCGCGACAATTCGGTTGAATACCATAAAATTCATGCCGAACCGTGGAAGGTGACCCTCATCGATACCGGTATTGACACCATGACCGGCGGAAGGATACGGCGGGTTAAGGATTATATCGGAAATGAACCTTTCATGCTGACTTACGGCGATGGTGTTTCAGATGTAAACATCCCCGACCTCATTAAATTTCATAAGTCACAGGGCGGATTCATAACCTTAACAGCGGTGTTACCCGAAGGAAAATTTGGCGCATTGGATATCGGTGATGATTCAAGGGTAAATTCATTTAAGGAAAAGCCAAAAGGCGATGGTTCGTGGGTAAATGCCGGTTTCTTTGTCTGCGAACCTGAGGTGATGGATTTTATCGAGGACAGGGACGATGCTGTTTTTGAACGGGAACCCCTTTTCAACCTCGCGAAAGCCGGGAAAATGTCCGCCTATAAACATCATGGATTCTGGAAACCCATGGACATGCTGCGTGATAAGCTCCAGCTTGAAGAGATGATACAAACCCATAAAGCCCCCTGGATAAAATGGTAATGCAGGAACAATTTGAAGGTTTTTACAAAGGCCGGAAAGTTCTGATCACCGGCCATACCGGATTTAAAGGATCGTGGTTGTCATTGATCCTTCATCAGCTGGGTGCTGAAATTTACGGGTATGCCCTTGATCCGCCCACTGAACCCAGCCTCTATCGGTTGGCAAACATCGACGAACTGGTTTCTTCAACCATCGGCGATATCCGGAATTATGAAAAGCTCCTTACGGTTGTACAAAAAGTCAGACCAGAAATTGTCATTCATATGGCTGCCCAGCCACTGGTAAGGGAATCCTATAAAAACCCGAGGGAGACCTATGAAGTAAATGTAATGGGCACCTTGAACCTGTTTGAAGTGATCCGGGAAACTGGCGGTGTAAAAGCAGTCCTGAATGTAACAACGGATAAATGTTACGAAAATAAGGAATGGCACTGGGGCTATCGTGAGAATGACCCTTTGTGCGGATATGACCCCTATTCCAACAGCAAGTCCTGCTCAGAACTGGTAACATTCTCCTTCAGGAACTCTTTTTTCAATCCCGCAGATTATGCCAAACATATGACAGCACTTGCATCGGCAAGGGCGGGAAACGTAATCGGGGGAGGCGACTGGGCTGAGGACAGGCTTATCCCCGATATTTTCAAATCCATTCTTCAGGGATCCGTCGTTAAAATCAGGAGTCCACATGCCATCAGGCCCTGGCAGCATGTGCTTGAGCCCCTTTCCGGGTATTTGCTGCTCTGTAAGAAGTTAGCAACTGAAGGAATAAAATACGCGGAAGGATGGAATTTCGGCCCGAAGGACGATGACGTCCTCAATGTAGAGTCGATCGTGAAGTACTTAGGTCAGATATGGGATAATGGTGTTAACTACGAAATTGATAAAAATCCTTCACCCCACGAGGCCAGCTACCTGAAACTGGATTGTTCAAAGGCAAATAGTGAGCTCGACTGGCATCCTCACTGGAATATAGAACGATCTCTGAACTCAATTGCAGATTGGTATAAGGCCTACCTGGCGGGTGAAAACATCAGGAACAGTACCAATAAACAAATCTCGGAATACTTTAATTGTTAAGACAACCAGGATCAGCATGAGTCAGAAAGTCATCAAGAGAGAAAAGATAACCCAATGCAGGATATGTAAATCTGGTAATCTTGAAACAATAATTACCTTAGGTCAAATGCCCTTTACGGACGAATTCATTCCGGGGGATAAAAAAGGAACCGAGTTCCTGGGCGATATTGAGATTGCCGTTTGCAAATCGTGCGGATCGGCCCAGAACATGAATAATACCGATATGAGTGAGTACTATTTTGAGTACACCTATTCGGTACAGTCTTCAAATTTTGCAATTGGTTTCATGCAGACACTTGCAAAAAGGATTAAGGAAACCTGTTTTAATAACAGCCTTCATCCGAAGATCCTCGAAATCGGCAGCGGTTCGGGCGAACAGCTCCTCGAGTTCAAAAAACTCGGGTTTGAGGTCCTGGGTATTGAACCCTCTGAGAAGTTATCTCAATATGCAGAGTCCATCGGGGTAAAGACCCTTACAGATTTTTTTGATGCAACAACATTCCGGAATGCGGAGAATGGGTATGATAAAGTGGATGCGATTGTAACGAGCTACACCTTTGATCATATCCCCCAAATTTCCGAAACCCTCGAAAACATTTATAATGTCCTGAACACAAACGGGATACTGATCATCGAGGTTCATGACCTTGACAAAATACGCGACCGCAACGAATATTGTTTGTTTGAACATGAACACTATACCTATCTGAACCAGGCAACCATGACCCAATTGCTTAATAAAAAGCAGTTTGAGGTTATCACTTTTGATCTGCTGTCGGATCAGGAAAAACGGGGAAATTCACTGCTTGTGGTTGCCAGGAAAGGAACCGGTCTGAAAATGAACGCTGCCAATCCGGAAGAGGAAGTGTTAAAATTAACCCATCTCCGGGTCGAAATAGAGGAGGCTATACAACGTATTGATGAGTGGCTCTATGAGAACAGGGATCAGAAAATTGCAGCCTATGGTGCCGGCGGCCGCGGAATCATGACCATTGCTGCCCTGAAACGGCCGGAATTGATACGCTACATCGTTGATAAAAACCCCAAGGCTCCTGATATTTTTGCTCCGAAATCGCACCTTCCTGTACACAAGATTGATGAGCTGGGAAAAAATCCTGTTGACAAGATCCTTGTCTTCAGCTACGGCTATTATGATGAGATCGTAAATGAAATCAGCTCTAAATATGGATACAAACACGATCAGTTCATATCCATTCTAACCCTCCTGAGAAAGGTTAATGATTAACATTGTCATTCACGGTGCATCAAGTTTCCTGGGGAAAAGCTTTCTGAAATCGCTTATCTCCAGCGGAACGCCTGTTCATGTCATTGCACGGGCCACCTCACGGATCCCGTTTTGTGAAGATTGCCCCACGGTAAGGATTTACCGCTACAAGAGAACAATTACAGAAATTGATCCTCAAAGTCTCACCATCGACAATCCTGTTTTTTTTGAGTTCTCCTGGCAGGGCGTTTACGGATCAGAAAGGAATATCCCCGAGCAACTCTCGGTCAATATCCCGCTGATTATCTCTTCCATTCAATTTTCAAAAGATCTGAGAGCCAGGCATTGGATCGGGATCGGTTCCCAGGCAGAATATGGAGATCTGAATAAGGAAATCTCGGAAAGCGACGACTGTCACCCCACAACCCTCTATGGAAAGTCCAAACTGCTCTGTTCAGAGATATCAGCAGAAATGTGCAAAGCCTATACCATGGAACACTCCTGGTTAAGGCTGTTTTCAGTATACGGACCCGACGACAACCACGACTGGCTCATACCCTGGTTAATTAAGGAGATGCTGCAGAATATGGAGATCAATGTGACCCGTGGAGAGCAGCTATGGGATTACCTGTTTGTTGATGATATCTCGGAAATGCTGCTTAAGATGGTGACTGCAAAAGGTGTTGGAATTGCCAATTTAGGATCCGGTAAACCCGTTGAAATCAGGCAACTCATTGAAAAAATAAAGAAACTTACCGCTTCGGATTCGGTAATCAATTATGGTGCAGTACCCTATCGCCCTGACCAGGTGATGTATATGTTGGCCAATATATCCAGGTTAGCAAGCCATCTTGGCTGGCAGCCAAAGACAGGTATTGAAGAAGGCCTGATTAAAACCATTGACTTTATTAAAAATGAAAGACTCGGTAACACTGGCAAATAACATACGGAAGCTGGCATTGATCATGAATCACAATGCAAATGCATCCCATATCGGGGGAGCATTGTCGATTGCTGATATTCTGGCCGTTTTGTATGAAAGGGTTTTAAAGATATACCCGGAAGCACCGGCGAACCCCCTGCGTGACCGGTTCCTTCTCTCAAAAGGACATGCATGCAGCGCATTATACGCTGTCCTTGCACTTAAAGGCTACTTTGAGCAGGAACTCCTTGACACCTATTCAAAGAACGGAAGTAAATTCATTACCCATGCAAGTCACAATGTTCCGGGAGTGGAACTATCCACAGGCAGCCTAGGACATGCGTTAAGTGTCGGCTGCGGAATAGCGCTGGCGGCAAAACGGAGACAAAAAAATTTCAAAACATACGTACTTGTAAGTGATGGCGAACTGGATGAAGGATCGAACTGGGAAGCTATCCTGTTTGCTCCCCACCATAAACTTGATAAATTAACATTGATCGTCGATTACAATAAGATTCAAAGCCTGGGAAGAACGGATGAGGTCCTGTCACTCGAACCCCTCAAAAGCAAATTTGAGTCCTGTAACTGGAATACTCAGGAGATCGATGGTCATGACCATGAGGCAATATATAATGCCCTGGTATCGACTGAAAATAATGACCGGCCCAAAGTCATCATTGCCCATACCGTGAAAGGAAAAGGTGTTGATTTTATGGAAGACAAGCTCCTGTGGCATTACAAATCACCGGATGAAGCGCAGCTTAAGGATGCAATTGACCAGCTGATATAAAATCCGTTCTCGCAGATTTTCGCAGATTTACCGCTGATTCTCGCAGAACACCTGATATAAAGTCATTTGAGATATCGTCTGTTAAACTTAGTTCATGATTTTTCTGCGGAAATTTGCGATTAATCTGCGAAAATCTGCGAGAAAATAAAAACAGTTGATCAGGTGGCTCCTTAAAGACAGAATTCCAACAAATAATCTAAAAGAACGCTGATTCGCGCAGAACATTTGATGTATGATCATATAGGATATCGTCAACTAAACTTAGTTCATGATTTCTCTGCGGAAATTTGCGATTAATCTGCGAAAATCTGCGAGAAAATAAAAACGGTTGATCAGGTGGCTCCTTAAAGACAGAATTCCAACAAATAATCTAAAAGAAATAGAAATGGATATTGAAAAAAGCGGATTTAATGCAAAGAGGCATTCAAGGAATGATCTTGAATCGTATGAACTGGCTGTAACGGCATTTGAGGCAAGCGAAACCCCTGTATTTGACAAACTGGAAGCCTTCGCCCGGTTTTCAACCAAACGCAGCATTGCACGGTTTCTCTGCAAGCATGAGATCTTTAAAGGGATCATCAACACAAACGGGGTGATCATCGAATGCGGGGTGTTTAACGGAGGCGGTCTCTTTACCTGGGCCCAGTTATCAAATATCTTTGAACCAACCAATTATACCCGCAAGATCGTCGGGTTCGATACGTTCGAGGGCTTTAATTCGGTTTCCCAACATGATGCCAATACAGACAAGAATCCGGGCATTGGTGATTTAAAAGGTGTCGGGATTGAGGAATTCAGGTTATCGATTGACAAGGTAAATAAGGAACGCCATTTATCCCATATCCCTAATATTGAACTCATAAAAGGAGACTTTTTAAAAACGGGAGAAGAGTATCTGAAGAACAACAAACACCTGCTGGTCTCTTTGTTGTATCTCGATTTTGATCTCTACGAACCCACTAAAAAAGCACTCGATCTGTTTCTTCCCCGGATGAGTAAAGGGGCCATCGTATGTTTTGACCAGCTTAACTGTCCGAATTTTCCCGGAGAGACCACTGCCATGCTGGAGTCATTTGATCTGAAGAGTTACAAACTGAACCGGTCGAACATTGACCCCTGGATCTCCTGGATTGTATTATAACTCACGGGTAAATCCCAAGGAAAAGCACAGGATCCAGATACCGTCAAAGAACATAGGTACTTACCCTCCGCCTTCGGCGGGATTGTTCGACTGACAAATTTTCTATCACTCCGCTCAAAAAATTTTAGTCTCACGAACAGGTGACTTAATGAGAACAGCCTTTATAAATCAGTTAATAGAAGAAGCGAAGATCAATGAAGATCTGTTTTTGCTGGTGGGTGACCTGGGATTCAGTGTCGTTGAGCCTTTTTCACAATTATTCCCGGAAAGGTACCTCAACGTAGGGATTGCAGAACAAAACATGGCAGGGATCGCAGCAGGACTTGCCATGGAGGGATATTGCGTTTACACCTATTCAATAGGTAATTTCCCGACCCTGCGTTGCATGGAGCAGATCCGGTACGACATCTGCTATCACAACCTGAATGTGAAAATAGTTGCTGTAGGCGGAGGTTATGCATACGCATCGCTGGGAGCGTCGCATCATGCCACCGAAGAGATCGGCATGTTGCGCACAATTCCGAACCTGGTTGTTTGTGCACCGGGCGACCCTGCCGAGGCCAAAGCCATTACCACCTTTACTGCTAACCACAAAGGTCCCTGTTACATCAGAATTGGTAAAGCAGGAGAACCCCTTGTGCACGATAAAAATTCTGTACTGAATTTGTCTTTGGGTGATATTTTAAAGATTCATGATGGCGGTGAAGTTGCAGTCTTTTCGACGGGAGCCATGTTAAAGTATGTAGTTGATTTCCTTGAACAGAATAACATAACCGCTTCTGTTTACAGCTTCCCGTTCATAAAACCTATGAACAAGGAAACCCTTGCCGGGATTCTCGGTTCTCACAAAAAAATAATCACCATTGAAGAGCACCAGGCACAGGGCGGATTCGGCAGTGCGATCCTGGAAGCAATGAACGATTTATTGGAAGAAGGTAAGTTAATTAACCCTCCAGCTTTAAAAAGAATTGCGATCCCTGACAAGTTTTACTCTGTAGCCGGTTCGCAGGATTACCTCAGGAAACTGGCAGGGCTAGAGTTACGCAAGGAGTATTTTGAGGTATAGGTTGGCAGTCCTCAGTCAGCAGTCGGCAGTCGACAATAGTCATTAGGTCTTTTCACATCTCACATCTCACATCTCACATCTCACATCTCACATCTCACATCTCACATCTCACATCCCACTATCATTCCTTCAGCCTGGATTCAGCCTTCCTCCAGCCTGTCATCAGATATGGAATGAAAAAAACAGTCCATATCTGATGCTATGCTGGAGCTAAGCTATAGGAAGGCTGTAGGGAGGATGGAGGATGGAAGATGGAGGATTGTAGTTATTTCTGACTGCGAACTGCCGACTGCCGACTTCTTCTGTCCGATCATCCGCACAAATTAAAATAACAATACTCCAGTAAACAATTTTATACTATTTTTGTTTACTCTAATAAACAGATGGAACAGCTGATTGAAAAATACCGAAGGAGGATAGACGCAGTTTCCCTTGACTTTATCAGGAGCCAGGAATTGTCAATCAATTGGGATTCCCGTCTGATAGGCATCAAAGGAGCCAGGGGTATCGGTAAAACCACGCTGTTACTTCAGCATCTGAAGCAACATTTCGGCGAGGACCCGCAAGCATTATATGTGAGTCTGGATAATATCTGGTTTGCACAGAATAGTCTTAGTGAATTGGCCGATCGTTTTATTAAACAAGGGGGCAAATACCTTTACCTGGATGAAGTACATAAGTACCCTGACTGGTCAAAAGAAATTAAGAACTGCTATGATGATTACCCCCAACTTCAGATGGTCTTTACAGGTTCTTCGCTGCTCGAGATACTGAATGCCAGGGCCGACCTGAGCCGGAGAGCAATAATCTACCGGATGCAGGGTCTTTCATTCAGAGAATATCTGAATCTGACCCTGGGGACTACTTTTCAGGCAATCTCTTTAGACGAATTGCTGACCGCACATGAAAACATTGCCCGTAAAGTGAACAAAACCATCAGGCCACTCCAATATTTTCAGGTCTATATGGAATCAGGCTATTACCCGTTTTTCCTGGAAGGACTGGGACTCTACCATCAGCGTATTGAAGAGGTTGCAAACATGATCATCGAGATTGAACTTCCCATCCTTCGAAATGTTGATATCGCATATGCATCGCGGATCAAACAGTTGCTGATGATCATTGCAGAATCCGCCCCGTTTATTCCAAACATCACAAAACTGAGCGAAAGGATCGGTATCAACCGGGTGACCTTACTTTCGTACCTTCATTACCTGAAAGAATCCGGGTTGATACATACTCTGTACAGGGAATCATCCGGGATCACCCGGTTTCAGAAACCCGAAAAGCTCTTCCTTGAAAACACGAACCTTGCATACAGTTTCCCCATTCCCCGACCCGATAAAGGCACCCTGCGCGAGACTTTCTTTATGAATCAACTATCCTTCGCCTATCAAGTGACATTACCGGAAAAAGGTGATTTCCTGATAGATGGGAAATACACTTTTGAAGTAGGCGGGAAAAATAAAACATTGTCGTTGCCTGACTCTGGAAAGCACTCCTGGATTGCTGCAGATGAAATAGAAACAGGGATTGGACAAAAAGTACCCCTGTGGTTATTTGGATTCCTGTATTGATTGCAGTCCACAGTCGGCAGTCGGCATTAGTCATTAGGTTTTCTCACATCTCACATCTCACATCTCACATCTCACATCTCACGATCCCACCATCTTTCCTTCAGCCTGGATTCAGCCTTCCTCCAGCCTGTCATCAGATATGGAATGAAAAAAACAGTCCATATCTGATGCTATGCTGGAGCTAAGCTATAGGAAGGCTGGAGAGAGGATGGAGGATTGAAGATGGAGTGTCTAGTCCTAAAATAAGTTGATTGTAAAATAGTGTCAACCTGCTTAAGGATAAAAGAATGTACCTGCCTCTAGCCACCGACTGCCAATTTGTCCACCCATCCGCCTGTCCGCCAGTAATATCCCCCTGCCAAAACGCCACCGTATATAATTCATCACGGAACCGTAGGCATTCATCAACGAGACCGTATATATTCATCAGTGGAACCGTATCTATTTTATGATATTCCTGGATATGTTGCAAGATACTGATAATGACTGTAGAATGCCGACTGCAGACTGAGGACTGAGGACTGCCGACTCCAGACTATATAAATTCAAAAAATAACCCATTATGCTCTTCAACTCCCTTCTTTTCCTGGTATTTTTTGTAATTGTTTTTATAACCTATTGGGCATTGCCCCATCGGTTCAGATGGATGCTCCTTCTGGTTGCTTCCCTGTTCTTCTATGGAGTATTTATCCCCTCCTACACGCTTGTGCTTATATTTGCCGTATTGTTTAACTATTATTTTGGCAAATGGATCGATAAAAGCGAAGAGGACCGCAAACGAAAGCAGCTCCTGGTATGGGGTATCATAATCAACATTGGATTATTGGCTGGGTTCAAATACTTCAACCCGGTATCGGCTTTCATCTATCAGCACTTTCACCTGGCTCCTCCGCCCGATTCAACCTTTTTTAAGATCGTCGTACCCCTCGGAATATCTTTCTTTACCTTTTCGAATATCAGTTATCTCATTGAGATCAAACGGAGAAAGGTTGTTGCTGAAAACCACCTGGGCTATTTTGCATCCTATGTTACCTTCTTTCCCAAGCTGATCCAGGGGCCGATCGAACGGCCGCAGCATTTCATGCCCCAGGTTATTGAAAAGAAGGTCTTCAGTTACGACATGGCAACCGCAGGGCTTCGGCTGATGCTCTGGGGCTTTTTCAAAAAGCTGGTGATTGCCGACCGGCTGGCAATGGCTGTAAACCCTGTTTATGACAATCCTCATAACTACACCGGACTTGCAATTGTAATGGCGACTATATTCTATTCAATACAGATCTATGCCGACTTTTCCGGTTACATCGATATCGCCCGCGGCGCAGGTAAGCTGCTTGGATTTGATCTTTCAAAGAATTTCAACCTCCCTTATGCTGCCAAATCAATCAAGGATTTCTGGACCCGCTGGCACATTACGTTATCCAGCTGGCTGCGCGACTACATCTTCCTTCCGGTTGCTTTCGCCGTCTCCAGGAACCTTAAGAAAGACCGATACCTGGGAATGAAAACCGACAATATCATCTATTCTCTTGCCATCTCGGTCACCTTCGTACTTTGTGGTATCTGGCATGGAGTGGGATGGACATTTTTAACATGGGGCGCTATGTATGCTGTTTATCTCATAATAGGACATCTGACAGAAAAAGCCAAGCGCAGGTTTTATAAGAAAAGAGGAATTATAAACTATAAGATTCTTTTCAGTTCGTTTCAGATACTCGTGACATTCACTTTAGTAACCTTTGCCTGGCTCTTTTTTAGGGCTAATTCAATGAATGACGCCATTAATCTCTTTACAAACATTTTTACCGGTTGGGGTCAACTAGCCTCAGTCCAGGCTGTTCTAGGCACCTTCATAAACCCGGTATTCTCAAAGTGGGAGTTCCTTATCATTATTTTTTGTGTTCCTTTAATGTTCCTTACAGAATACTTGATATCAACCCGGAAATACAAGGAAATGTTCTTTCGTATTCCACTAGTTCTAAGGTGGGGATTCTATTATTTTATTATACTGTTCATTTTTACGTTTGGGAAATTTGACAACCAGGCATTTGTATATTTTCAATTTTAGTTCAGATAACCCCACACATATCCCAATCCTACATCTCACTTCTCACATACTATGATTAAATTCCTCGATCTTAAAGCCATTAACGCTTCTTTTGAGCCGGAACTCAGCCAAGCTGTTCAGAGGGTCGTGAGTTCAGGATGGTATCTCCTCGGCGAAGAGGTCCAGGCATTTGAAAAGGAGTATGCGGAATTTATCGGTTGTAAACATTGTATCGGGGTTGCAAACGGACTGGATGCATTGCGACTGATCCTGAAAGCGTATATAGAACTGGGTATCATGGAAGAGGGTGATGAGATCATTGTCCCGGCCAATACCTACATCGCCTCAATTCTAGCAATTACTGATAACCGCCTTATACCTGTTCTGGTTGAACCTGATATTTATACATACAATATTGATCCGCTAAAGATTGAAGAGAAGATCACGGACAAGACCCGCGGGATCATGATCGTTCATCTTTACGGACAAAATGCAATGCATCCAGAGATTCACCGTCTTGTGGATAAATACAACCTGAAACTGATCGAGGACAATGCCCAGGCTCAAGGCTGTTATTATGGTGATAAAAGAACCGGCTCTCTCGGACATGCCGCCGGCCATAGCTTTTACCCTGGTAAAAATCTCGGGGCCCTGGGCGATGCAGGAGCCGTTACAACGAATGATGATTCTCTGGCAGATGTTATTCGTGCTTTAGGGAACTACGGCAGCCAGGAGAAATACCACAATCTTTACAAAGGACTGAACTCCCGCCTCGATGAGATCCAGGCAGCGGTTCTTAGGGTAAAGCTCAAACGTTTAGATGTTGATAATCTAAGACGTTCTGAAATTGCCCATTACTATATCAAAAACATTCAGAACAGCAAAATCATATTACCGACTGCTGACTGCCGACTGCTGACTGCCGACTGCGAATTGCCAACTGCTGACTTCTTATCGCATGTCTGGCACCTCTTCGTAATAAGGGCTGATGACCGTGACAGCCTCCAGGCTTGGCTAACTGAAAATAATATACAAACTATGATCCACTACCCTATCCCACCACACAAACAGGAAGCCTACTCGGGTTGGAACCATCCCTCGCTTCCCATTACTGAACAGATCCACCGTGAGGTGTTGAGTATTCCCATAGGAACTGTATTAACGAATGAAGAGGTAAAAACAATTGTTAATGCTTGCAATAACTTTTAAAAAATGGAAAACCTGAGTGATGTGAGGCTCATAAACCTGCCTAAAATAGAAGATCCCAGGGGAAATCTCTCTTTCATCGAGGAGAATAATCACATCCCCTTTAAAATTAAGCGAACTTATTGGATCTATGATGTGCCCGGCGGGCAAGTACGTGGGGGACATGCATTTAAAAAGCAGCAAGAGCTGATTGTGGCGCTTTCCGGCAGCTTGGATGTACTCGTGGACGACGGGAAAGAAAAGAAGGTTTTTTCTCTTAACCGCTCTTATTATGGTCTTTATCTTCCTATTGGCTTGTGGCGGCAAATGCTGAATTTTTCGACTAATGCTCTTGCCATGGTCCTAAGCTCTACTACCTATTCAGACGAGGACTATATTCGTGATTACGATGATTACCTGAAATACAGACTTTCCCATGAATAGAGCTACCATCTATGATTGTACAATCCTTCCGCTGAATAAAATCCACAACAGGGCAGGTAATATCACGATAGTGGAAGGAATGAAAAATCTCCCCTTCGACGTAAAACGGGTTTATTATCTTTATGATATACCTGGAGGTGAAGGACGCGGAGGCCATGCACACAGAGAGTTGTACCAGCTTATCGTTGCAGCCAGCGGAGCCTTCGACGTCTTGCTCGATGATGGTGAAAATAAAAAGGTGGTCACACTAAACAGACCCTATTATGGATTGCTCGTTGTTCCAGGTGTCTGGGAGGAGCTGATCGAATTCTCATCAGGATCAATATGTATGGTGCTTGCTTCAATGAAGTTTAAAGAAGATGATTATATCCGTGACCACAACCTATTTCTAAACATTCTTAATACACCAAAGTCATGAACTTCCCACCTGAAATAAGAGGGAAACATACTGCCCTTATCAAGGTCCAGGAATCTGACGCAGCAGATATCATCAACCTCCGTAACCGGCCGGAAATAAACCGGTTCCTATCATCGCAAAAAGAGATTGCGCTGGATGAACAAATTGCATGGATCCGTCAGAACACAACAAAGAATGATGGAATTTACTTCAAGATCGTCAATAATAATAATGAACTGAAAGGAACTGTGTCCCTGTATGATGTTGACAATTATAAGGCTGAATTCGGAAGGTACATCTGTACAAACAGCCTTAATGCGATTGAAGCAGAGTACTTAATTTTAAAATATGCTTTTGAGGTAGTAAAGTTGGGCAGGATTTCCTGCCATGTTGTGGAAGAGAACACTAAGGTATGTGCAATGCATCTTCGTTTTGGGTTTACAACTCTTGGGACTGAATTTAGCAAGACATTGGGAAGGAATTTTGTCGTTCAGGAGATGGATCGGAATTCATTTCTTAAGACAGATTTCACAACAATTCTGTCACTTATCAATAAATTCTGAATTTATAGAGAAGAACAAACAACTTTTATAACATTTCTAATTCAATATTCTTGAATATTTAACAAATGGCGACCTTTAGCGTTGTATCGGATGTAACCTTTGACCTCGTCCTCAAAAAAATTGAAGGGAATTCCATTCCACTGAAGCATTATTTATTCGGGAATGTAGTATCTGATTTAATTGCAAAACGAGAACTACTCAAGGAATCAGAATCTGTTATTGTTCATATCGACAATTTTTTCTTCCGGTACGAACCTCAACAAACGGAAGATATCATGAATGCGCTTATCGGGTTTTCGAAGCATTATCTTGGGAATTTATTAATATCCAATTCAATTATAGGGCCCGAAATACGGAGCCTTGGGCAAAGTCTCGGAGAATTCAATGATGGATTGTTAAACCATAATGCAACAACCGATCAACTTCTGAATGCCAAAAACGTTTATTTCTATGATTTCAGGAAGATCCTGTTCAGGCATGGCATGAAAAACGCTTATAACTTTGAGTTGGGACACCTTTACCAGATGCCTTACACAGTGTCGGTTATCGACGAACTTGCTCTACTATTAATCCAACAGATGTTATTTCTTGCTGCTCCGGAAAAGAAAGTGATCGTGGTCGATTGCGATGATACGCTCTGGAACGGCATTGTAGGTGAAGATGGCGTCGATAAAATTTACTGTGACCGAAACTCCCGGGGAATTGTCCATCTTCATTTTCAACAATTCCTGAAGAAAAAGAAAGATGAGGGGTTTTTATTGTGTATCTGTTCAAAAAACAATGAACAAGATGTAGAAGAAGCATTCCGTAAAAAGAAGATGCCCCTCAGTAGTGAGGATTTTATCCTAAAAAAGGTCAATTGGAAATCGAAACCCGACAATATACGTGAACTCGCCAGTGAACTCTCTCTAGGACTTGATTCTTTCATCATGATTGATGACAGCCAGTTTGAAGTTGACTATATAAAAGAAGTCATCCCTGAAATTACCGTTTTACGATTCAGCAAGAGATATATAGATTTTTTGAACCTTATCGATGATTTTGCTTTTCGCAGAAAGCGTTACACCACCGAAGACATTAACAAGACTGAACAATACATTATTGAACAGAAGAGACAAGAAGCCATCAGGACGATTACCTCTTTTGAGGATTATATTCTTCAGCTTCAGCTCAAGATGGATATCTCACTCAACAATATCGGTGAAATTGAACGCTATGCTCAAATGACGGAAAAAACGAATCAATTCAATTTCAACAAGGAGATTTTCACTATAAAACAGCTTGAAGATTTCATCGTTGCCGGAGGATTACTCTATGGTATGAAGCTGACGGATAAATTTGGTGATTATGGGACTGTTGGAATGATGCTAATTGAGACCGGAAATGATCTGGCTATTGTACGAAATTACCTGATGAGCTGCCGGGCTCTTGGGAGAGGAGTGGAAGAAAAGTTCTTTGATCGTGTTCTTGGTGAACTTGATCATAAAGGCCTTAAACTTGGCGGAATCAAATTTCAGGTTACACCCAAAAATAAACCTGCTCAGGAGTTTTACCATAAACGATTCAAAAAAGATGAATGATATTTTACAAAAGCTTGTTCCGATCTTTAAAAAAGTATTCGGCGAGCATACGGTGATAACCTATACTACCCGGCAGGAAGAGATCCCTGAATGGGATTCGATCAACCACCTTTACATGGTACTCGAACTGGAAGATGCGTTTCAACTGGGACTTCTTCCGGAAGAAATCGAGACGCTTAAATCGGTTGAAGATGTTGTGAATGCAATCCGTAAAAGAAAAAACTGACACAATGGAAAAAAAGGAAAAGATCGAAATGCTTTCGGGATGGTATTTTAATGACCAGTTGAACTTTGACAGGGTTCTCATAACCTGTCGCTACCGTACGATAAATAAATTTTTCCGAAAGGGGATTGGCCTGGAAATGGGACCCGGGGATGGTGTCATGACCCGGTATTTAATTACTGATTTCGAACAACTGGATGTTGTGGATGGCTCCGAGCAGTTGTTAAACAGCATTCCGGCATACCCAAACATTCGCAAACATTGTGCATTTTTCGAAGAATTCGTTCCGGACCGGAGTTTCGACACAATCATCATGGAACACATCCTCGAGCATTTAGAAGATCCCGTAAAAGTGCTTAAACGTGCGGCATCCTGGCTGAAGCCTGACGGAGTGTTAATTGCAGGAGTTCCAAATGCAAAATCGTTTCATCGGCTTGCGGCTGTAAAGATGGGGCTTCTGGTAACCGAATATGAGTTAAATGACAGGGACCGGGCATTGGGTCATTACAGGATTTATGACACTGAATCACTGGGGGCTGATATCGTAGCATCTGGACTTCATCCATCAATTCAAGGCGGGGTTTTCTTCAAGCCTGTTTCAAACAAGCAGATTGAGGATACCTGGACACCTGAGATGATAGAAGGCTTCTACCTTCTGGGAGCTACTTTTCCACAAAATGCTGCTGAGATTTTTGTTGTCGCAACATTTTAGTCTTTGTTCATTTCAGAATTAGTACTTGGCTTTGAATTCTTGTAAGTTCTTAGACTAAAAAATACATAATTTTCAGTAATTAACGTTTCAGGAGTTTTACTTTGGACCCTTATAGAACTATTGTATTTTTCAGGTTAATAGATTAAGATGAATGATCTTCCATTAGTTTCTATTATTGTCATAACATACAATTCCTCGAAATTTATTTTGGAGACCCTGGAGAGTGCCTATCAACAATCCTATGATAAACTTGAATTGATCATTTCTGATGATTTCTCAACAGATAACACCATCGAAATTTGCGGCAATTGGGTAGAGGGTCACTCTGAAAGATTTGAACGGGTTGAAATTGTCAAGGCAGAAAGAAATACCGGAATAGCCTCAAATTGCAACAGAGGGCTGGATGCCGCAAAAGGGAGCTGGTTGAAGTTTATTGCAGGTGATGACATTTTATTGCACGATTGTATTACCGATTTCATCGGGTTCATCAATGAAAATCCTTCAGCACAAATAATTGTCGGGGGACTCATCCTCTTCAACGAAAAATGTAATTGGGAATGGTTTCCTCAGACAGCATTTCAAAAAGCAACTGCAAAAGAGCAATTCAGATTCCAGATCAGAAAAGGAACAGCAATTTTAGGTCCGGCTACAATTATCAAGCGAGAGACATTAGTCAATCTGAGAGGATTCAACGAAAATTATCAATTTATTGAAGATTATCCATTTTATGTAAAAGCGTCGCAGAACAACATTAAGATATTCCCGTTAAAAAAAATAATAATTAGATACAGGATTCACACAAACAGCATTTCACAAGGTGATAATTCGAAGTTTATCACCTGTTACTCAAAATATGTCAGAGAAGTTATTTATCCACTTTCCTTTAAAGAAAAAATGTACTTTTTCTTCTGGCACCAAAAAGTTGAATACTATTTACATGACCGGATAAAGCAATTTCCATTTAATTCGAGATTTATACGATTTATCATTGTTGGGTTGATCGATCCTTATAAATATTATTTAAAGGCCTGCAGATTATTTGATAAAATTTGAGAAATGCCTTCAATCTCTTTCCAATTCAAGTCCATCGTCATCAAGGGTATCACACATGAATAAAAGACTTACAGTTGGCATTACAGCTTTTTCACATGAAGCGGCTTCTTGCTAACACCATTTTGTTTATTTTTCCTCTCCTTGTATTCAATATAATCGTACTCAATGCCGGGTATAGGTATTCATACAAAAATGGTTATGTGATGCGGCATAACCTGAAAACTTTTACCCGTGGGAAAGTCAACATTAAATTCTACGGCACCAGCCGGATCGAATCCGGGATCAGTCCTGTCGATGTTGAAAGAGGAATAACATCTAAAACCGGAAATACTCATGCTTCAGTTCAAAATTGCGGAATGAGTGCTGAAGTTGTGGGTTGGGGCATGAAAATGCAGGAGCTATATTATGCAACTGCTGATGTTATGGTTATTGAGATTCACCCGGGAAAAAATCCGATGACGGGAGGAACTCATGGGCAAATTCACAAGGAATTTATTGTTAACATGATTGATCAATATATTTCATTCCACTTGAATCATGTTTTTGTTTTGCACTATATGGCCAACCTGCTTTCGGAACTGAGAGAAAAGCTTGTGGTTAAAAACATGTATACATATCTGAACGGTTGGACTTCAGTGGAGTATGTGGAAGATCCCTACCGGTTAAACCTGGTCAAAAAAAAGGTAAGCCAGTGGGCTGAAGAGGACCTCAATAAAATCGATTATATGTACGGGTGGGATGATCTCGCAAAGGAGATCAGGACCTTGCAACAAAGATCGGGCTGCAGGCTGATCTTTATAAGAATGCCTGTTGACGGGTTGTTGAGAGATCAGAATCAGGTCTTCCTGGCAAATTTTGATTGTATGCAATTTCTAAGTAATGAGTTTCCCTCTGCTCAGGTCATCGATGCAACCACCGATCCTGTTCTTGGAAACTTTCATAAATCAGAAGACAGTCATCTTAGCGCTGAAGTGGCTTCACGGTTCTCTTTTGAATTGGGAAGACAGCTGCAACTGGAAGGAATTCTACCCCACCATGAATAAACTCAACTGAACCTTTATGAAGAAGGTCGCTTTCATTTTCGGTACCCACCCGGAAGCCAGCAAGTTTGCATTGGTCATCCTGGTGATGAAAAAGAGCCAGGATATCCAGGTGGAGGTTAACTGAAGGCTGGCTTCTCATCTTTTCTCCATGCATTTTGCCCCCACCGAAGGTAACCGAATGAACTATCAAATTTTTGAATTGGAGAAACCTAGGATATGGTTATTTATTACAGCAATTAAGATAACAATTTAATTCGATATATATGGGCCAACTTAGAATGAAAATTAAGAAGGTATTGATAAACTTTATGAAAAGAAATCATCAGAGGCTTGCACCTCTTTCAGATATAGACAATTTCGAATCTTATCTATATTTCTTACTCCAGCGAGAAAAGAAATTAAATTATATTCAGATTGGTGCAAATGATGGTAAAATGGCAGATCCAATTTATGATTTTGTAACGAGAAATCATTTACAAATAAATGGTCTCGTAATTGAACCCATGAAAGATGTATTTCAAAAATTAGTTAATACATTTCAGAATTATAAAAATATTACACCTTTAAACCTTGCAATCCACAATAAAGAGAAGGAGATGAACCTCTGGAGGATCAATCCTGAAATTGAACATTTAGTACCTCCCTGGAGTAATGGGATCTCGTCATTTGATAAAGAACATCTGTCAGTAGTGTCCGGTTAAAATTATTAAACGTTCTTTGAAATTATTGATTGATAAGGTTTACAAGAGATTTTGCAATGGTGACCTGCCTTTCTCCCTAGCAGGGTATTTGACAGATGTGTTAAACATTACTCCGGGAACTATTATGTCAAACATTTTAAATGCTGGAATCAGTTGTTGAGTATGATGTTTGGCCAACTCAGCGGCAGAGATAGTTTGCGGGACCTGCTGATCAGCATAAGTGCTCATCGTTCCAAGTTCTATCATTTGGGTTTTGGAAAGAATGTATCTCGATCCAATCTTGCCACTGCAAATGAGATCCGTGATTATCGAATCTTCGAGGAACTGGCTTATGAAATGATCGCAGAAGCCAGAAGTTGCTGTCAAAAGGATGTCGATTTTACACTGTCTATCGAAAACCCGGTGTATGCTTTTGACTCTACGATGATCGACCTTTGCCTCAGTGTTTTTTGGTGGGCCGAGTTTCGCAAAGCCAAGGCTGCTGTAAAGATCCACACCCTCTATGATATCAGAACCTCGATCCCTTGCTTTATCCACATCACCGATGGCGCCACACATGATGTTCATGGTTTAGATGTTCTGACGTACGAGGCTCAAGGGTTTTACATTTTGGATCGGGGTTATGTTGACTTTGCCAGGTTATACAATATCCAACAACACAAGGCTTATTTTGTAACCAGGGCAAAAGACAACTTCCGGTTTATAAGGATCAGTGCTGGCAAACCAGACAAGAAAGCCGGTGTAATCTGCGACCAATGCGTAAAAGCGAAAGGGTTCTACTCGAACAAACACTATCCGGACAGTTTAAGACGAATAAGGTTTATCGATATTGAAACAGGGCGAAGGATGGTGTTTTTAACGAACAATTTTGATCTGCCGGCTGTGGACATTGCGTTACTTTATAAATACCGGTGGAAAGTTGAGTTGTTCTTCAAGTGGATCAAGCAACATCTGAAGGTGAAATCATTCTGGGGTAACTCTCAGAATGCCGTTAAAACCCAGATTTATATTGCAATCATCACCTACACCCTGGTGGCTATTGTAAAATCGAAAATGAAGAGCACCCTGTCAACCTATGAAATACTGCAGATCTTAAGTGTCTCCCTGCTCGATAAAACGCCATTAAAAGAGCTGTTAGCCAACCAAATCAATCAAGATGTCAAAGAACAAAACGATATACAATTGAAAATCAAGTTAATTTAACAGGACACTAGTGAACATCTGTTAAAAATGAAAGAGGCTTTATATTCAGGAAGTGAAGAACTTTTCATGATAAGTGAATCCGTTAAATGCATACCACTTGACGAGCTTATAGAAACATACAACTATTCTGGAGTCAATTTTATACAAATCGATACAGAAGGTTATGATTCAGAGATCATTCTCAATCTCAATTTTAAAAAAATCAAACCGCAGATAATTCATTTTGAGCATGGTTACCGCCATAAGCACATGAGTGAGGTTAACCTTAATAAAGTCCGTACTTATCTTCATGATAATGGTTATGAAATTTCTTTCTCTACTTATGATGCCACAGCCTACCTGCCTGAATTTATAATCCAGGATGAAATCGATTAGCAAAAGTCACCAAGTTCTACTTATGCTTCCACTCTCAATTGCGTATTGAGTGCTGTGTTTGTTAGTTGGGGTTTGAACATGCAAGAGCTCTATTATTCGCATGCGAATGTTATGGTTATTGAGATTCATCCGAAAAAAATCCGAAGACGTCTTCTCCGCACTGAAGTGGCTTCACAATTCTCTTTTGACTTGATACGACGGCTGCAGCTGGAAGAAATTTTACCATTCATGAATAAACTCAACTAAACCTTGATGAAAAAGATAGCTTTCATTTTCGGAACCCGACCAGAAGCCATCAAACTTGCACCGGTCATCCTGGAGATGAAAAAGAGCCAGGATTTCCAGGTGGAGGTTTGTGTCACGGCACAGCACAGGGAAATGTTGGATCAGGTGCTTGAGATCTTTGGTATTAAACCGGAAACTGATCTGGACCTGATGCAGCCTGATCAGAGCCTTGCCACTTTTGCCGCCCGGGCCATTGTGCATGTGGATGAATACCTGAAGAAAAGTAAGCCGGGAATGATCCTGGTGCAGGGAGATACAACGACTGTTTTTGCAGCAGCCCTGGCAGCATTTTATAACCATATCCCCATTGGTCATGTGGAAGCAGGTCTGCGTACCGGTAATATTTATTCTCCGTTTCCGGAGGAGGTTAACCGCAGGCTGGCTACACATCTCGCCTCTGTGCATTTTGCCCCCACTGAAGGCAACCGCATGAACCTGCTCCGTGAAGGTATTTCTGTAGAGAGGATCCATGTAACAGGGAATACTGTGATCGATGCATTGTTGCTCGCAAAGGAAAAGGTCATGGTGGAAGTTCCGAGAGTGGAAGGACTTGAGGGTATCAGGTTAGGAGATCAAAGGATAGTTCTGATAACGGGCCATCGTCGTGAAAGTTTTGGTAAAGGATTCGAGAATATCTGCAATGCAATCTACCGTTTGGCTCAGGATTTCCCGGATGTCCGGTTCATCTACCCTGTCCACCTGAACCCGAATGTCAGGGAACCGGTGTATCGAATTCTGAAACAAAACAGCTCACCAAATATTCACCTGATTCCGCCTGTATCATATCTTCCTTTCGTCTACCTGATGAACCTCAGTACCCTTATTTTAACAGATTCCGGTGGCATCCAGGAAGAGGGGCCCGGCTTAAACAAACCGGTATTGGTAATGCGTGAGGTAACGGAACGCCCGGAAGGTGTGGAAACCGGCGCCGTGAGCCTGGTTGGAACGAACCTTTTGGGGATCGTCGATGCAGTCAGCACGTTACTGAATGATCCAATAAAGTATTCCCGCATGGCTAACTCTGTTAATCCTTATGGTGATGGGAAAGCATCAGAGAGGATTGTAAGGGTGCTAAGAGATTTTCCTTTGTAATCTGGCATTGATCCAAACCGCAATTTATCCTTCTAATGAAACTCTATGTAAAATACTACCTTGCCCGTTTCAGGGAGAAGATTCAGGGTGTGGAGTTCATTAAACCTTTTGCGGAAGATCCCTCATATGGTGAAGACTATTACCCTTCCCGCTCCAGTGGAGGCAAACCCCTCAGAGAGCTTTTACGAAAAATGCCCATTTCGAAAACGGATTCCATAGTCGATATCGGATGTGGAAAAGGAAGAGCTATAAATGAATTTCGACACTTCCCCTTCAGGAAGATTGACGGAATTGAATTGTTGGGCAATGTCAGCAAAGTTGCGGAATATAATTTCAAGCGGCTGAAAGAACGGAGGGTAAACATATACAATGCAAATGCAACCTCCTTCGAAAAATATCACCAATACACTTATTATTACCTGTACAATCCTTTTTCTGAAAGAATTCTGGAAGAAGTTCTCCGGCTAATTGATAGTTCGCTGGTCACCCACCCGAGAAGTATATTCATCATATATGATAATCCGACCGGTCATAAAATGCTGGAGAAACATTAGTATATTACAGTTTTGGCTACGGAAGATGAAAACCGAAACAAGATTGTCGCCTACTCTAAAAAAAATTATACTAATAGGGTCGCGAAATCCTGAGTGACAGACACTCTTCCATGAACTAAACAATATCCTTTTATCATTTTCATTCATAGAACCTTAAGCTTGTCAGAAACACAATCCTCCTATCGGCAAATCATTAAAGCCACTTCACTGTTTGGAGGGGTCCAGGTGTTTAACATCATTATCTCCATCATCAGGGCAAAGATCATTGCTGTATTGCTCGGGCCTACCGGAATGGGTTTAGCAGGGTTGCTGACTTCGACCACCGGTCTTATCAGCAGTTTGACAAACTTTGGGATCGGGACAAGTGCGGTTCGGGACGTGGCAGCCGCGTATGAAAAAGGGAATAACATCCGCATCGCAACAGTGATGCTTGTTCTCAGGAGAGTAGTTTGGATCACAGGATGTCTCGGGGCTTTAGTCACACTATGCCTTTCCCCCTGGCTCAGCCAATTTACTTTCGGGAACAAGGATTATACGCTGGCTTTTGTCTGGTTGTCGATCACGCTACTTCTTTCCCAACTCAGCAGCGGACAAATGGTCATGCTACAGGGAATGCGCAAGTTAAAACACCTGGCGAGGGCCAACATTTATGGGAGTGCATTGGGTCTCATCATAACGATTCCTATATATTACAAGTTCAGGATGCAGGGAATCGTCCCTTCGATCATCATTTATTCTATAGTCTCTCTGACAATCTCCTGGTATTTTTCCAGGATGTTCAAAACCGAGAAGGTCAAAGTATCTCCCATGCGAACCTTCGCGGAAGGGAAAAAGATGCTGGTCCTGGGTTTCATGTTAAGCCTGAGCGGCCTGATCTCTTTTGGGACATCATATCTTGTCAAAATCTATATCAGCAAAACAGGAGGAATTGACCAGGTGGGACTGTACAATTCAGGATTCACGATTATTTTCACCTATGTAGGAATGATCTTTGCTGCAATGGCTACCGATTATTACCCAAGGTTATCGGCGGTGATGAATGATAACCTGGAATGCAGACGCATCATCAATCAGCAGGCCGATGTCGCTATTCTTATCATCGCCCCGATACTTTCAATCTTTCTGGTCTTTATCAATGTTGTAATCCTACTACTCTATACAAAAAAATTCCTGGTTATAAATGAAATGATACACTGGGTAGCCCTGGGTATGTTCTTTAAAGCCTCCAGCTGGGCGATCGCTTTTTTACTTCTTGCTAAAGGATCAACACGAATCTACTTCTGGAGTGAGGTAGTAGCGATTCTTTATATGTTCGCTTTCAATATTGTTGGGTACCGCTATGGAGGGCTCACAGGTGTAGGTTTTTCCTACCTCCTTGGATACTTTATATATTTCTTTCAGAATCTTATCATATCACGGATAAAATTTGAATTTCGATTCGATTCGGCATTTTACTGGATTTTCATTGTACAATTTCTGTTATCCCTGATCTGTTTTACGCTTTCTAGGTTTCTCAGTGGAACCTTATTCTACATCATCGGCTCCATTGTAATCCTGGTTTCGACAACCTTCTCTCTCTTCGAACTCAATAAAAGGATCGGGCTTTTTTCATTCCTTCAGAATATGATTAAAAAAAATTACCGTTAAACAATGAATTTATTAGTTATGCCAGTTTGTTATGAATCCCTGATATCTGTAGTTGTCGTCACTTATAATTCTTCCTCTTTCATAACTGAAACGCTGGAAAGTATAAAGGATCAGAGATGGGAGAACATTGAAGTAATTATCACAGATGATTCATCAACAGATAACACTCTTGAAATTTGCAGAAGGTGGCTGGATCTTAATAACAATCATTTCAAACGTACTGAGGTTATAAGTTCACATATCAATACAGGACTTTCCCTCAATTGTAACCGGGGACTTCAATCAAGTAGAGGTAAATGGGTAAAATTCATTGCAGGAGATGACCTGCTTTTACCATCATCACTTGAAAACTATTTTCGTTTTGTCGACTCAAATAATGCAATAAAAGTGGTTATTTCGAATATTAAGATAATCGGAGAGCATGCTGGATTCATAATGATTGATGAGAAGTTCGGCCGGTTAAAAGCCCGAAGCCAACTCCGTTATATCCTGGAAAATCTTGGTCCTCCCCTGGGTCCATCTGCATTCTTTCACAGAGAAACACTATTGAGTGCAGGAGGTTTTGATGAGCGTATCCCCATGCTTGAGGATTACCCACTAAGTATAAATTTATCTAACCTCGGTATCCGGATCTATCACCTTAACGATATCTGCGTGGCTTACCGGATGCACAGGAACAGCATATCAAATACCCGTGGATTCTCCGACAGCTTTACAAATATGTTTTCCCTTGTGGCATTTCCAGTCATGAAATCCAGAGCAATGTATTTTCTTCTTTATCATTATTCTCTTCAACGTTACCTGAATAATAAACAATCGCATTACACATTTCTTACAAAAATGCAAAGAAATATTATGCTTGCAACAGATCTTTATCAGTGGAAGTTTAAAATTCTTGGAAAAAAACAAAGTGTAAAAATGATTTTAACTTCTACCTGAAAAATCATTCAGGAGGATGGGAAAGTCAAGCTCACAAATTATAAAATATGTCCGTATATCGAAAGAAATACATCCACCGTATAACGGCAAATGATGGCTTATGGAAGGCTCTGGATTACTTTTTAATCCGTTTTACCAGGCATATGGATTTGGTTCGAAGGGATATTGTCAATGAACGTTTGCGGCAGAAGATGGTGAAGGATTATGTTCCCCTTTTATTCTCTGATCTGACAGTCAAACATGGCCCGTTCAAAGGAATGATCTATCCCTCTGCGCGATCGACCGGCAGCAGTCTGTTCCCGAAATTGCTGGGATCCTATGAGCAGGAGTTAAGACCCATCATTGAAACCGCATGCAGGATCCCATATACAGAGATCGTTGACATCGGTTGTGCGGAAGGATATTATGCAGTAGGGTTTGCAAGACGTTCCCCATCGGTAAAGGTTTTTGCATTTGATACAAATTCGGAAGCGATCTCATATTGCAGGGAAATGGCTGTGCTGAACGGCGTCTCTGAAAGGGTTATTACAGGCGGATTCTGCAGCCCGGCAATACTTATGGGGCTACCTTTAACGGCAAAAGCATTGATTATTTGTGATTGTGAAGGGTACGAGAAAGAACTCTTCTCTAAACAGGTTATCCGACATCTGTCAAAACACGACCTTCTGATCGAAGTACATGATTGTATCGACATCGAGATTTCTACAGTGCTTGTCGAACGATTTTCAGATACTTACAGGATTGAGGAGATTTTAAGCACTGACGACACGTACAAAGCTAGAAAATATCACTTTCCGGAACTTGAAGGATTTTCGCTTCATAAAAGAAGGGAGATCCTTGCAGAAAACCGATCGGGGATTATGAGTTGGTTCTATCTAACACCAAAAAATTGAAGCCAATGAGGATTCTTTTGGTTTCGAACGGATACATTCACTCAACCTATGGTGGCGGCCAGGTGTATTTTCTTAATCTTGTGGATGCTTTATTAAATTCTGGTTTAGAAATCTTCATCGCAAGTCATAGTGAACACCATTCTCAGGATGATTCATACAAGGGGGTTCCGGTAATTTATTTCAACCGCAAGGGGCCGGAGACCTTGCATTTTCAAATTGACCGGATCCTGAAAAAAGTAATGCCTGACCTTGTACACGCTCACAGCTACAAAGAAGTTGTGACCCAAGCCTGCGCAAAAAACGTGATACCCTGCATTGTCACTGCACATCACGGCGGATTGGTCTGTCCTGCCGGTGGTCTGCTTAACCAAAAAGATGATATATGCAGGATTGCTGCATCCTCTGAGAATTGCCTTCCCTGTGTTCTGCGAAATGTCCGTTCCGGCAAGTATTGGTATCCCATGATCCGAAAGATCCCCCTGTCGGTTCGTCTTCGACAAGGAAATATGTTGAACAGGATTCCTTTCATTCCCTTTATCACACCTATATTCCAGAGTTCTATTTCGATCATCTCCTCCATGCAAAGATGGAAAAGCATTGCAGAAAATACAACCTTTTTCGTCGCCCCATCGTATGCTATAAAAGAAAGCATGATACGCAACGGAGCGGATCCGCTGAAGATCAGGGTAATCCCCCATGGGATTCCGATGAAAGAAAATGCAGGAAACGACATGCGTATTGCAGGAGAAACAGGAGAAAGGAAAAACGGGAAAGTAAAATTCTATTATGCCGGCAGGATTTGCCATGCAAAGGGAATACATTTACTTCTTGAAGCCTATTCCGGGATCGAACAGTCACTTGCTGAACTGCACATTATCGGAGCTCCGGAAGTTAAAGGCGAGATCAGGTATCATGACAGGCTCCGAAAAAAGTACCGCAAGCTGAGTGGTTTGTTCTGGCACGGGAAAGTATCATCCGGTAGTTTACCTGGCATTATTTCACAGTATGATGTGCTTGTTCATCCAGCAATTTACCTGGAAGTATTTGGCCTCACTATTTCCGAAGCACTTAGCCTTGAAAAGCCCGTGATCTCAACACGATGCGGCGGAGCAGAGATGCAGCTAAGGGACGGGGAAAATGGACTTCTTATCGAACCGAATGATGCAGCTGCCCTTGGTGAGGCCATGAAACGGGTTATTGAAAACCCGGACATGTTCGATCCCTTTAAAGGGCGACTAAAACAACAAGTAATCCCGATTGAAAAGCATGCATCTGACTTGATATCCCTTTATGGTGAAGTGTTCAGCGGATTGCCTGAGGGTCCGGACAGACAACACAACCAGGCTTAGATGAAAAAACCACGAATCCTGTTTCATGCCAACGCAGCCGCCGGATATGCCGGGGGGCATTATGCCGGCATCCATCGTGTCACCTATGAATTGCTTCTTGCTATATCAAAAGAAAGGGATCTGCCATTCGAATTTGAGATTTATACACAGGGTTTGAAATCAAGGAAACAGATCCTGGGTAGTATGAATTTAAACCATCACCAGATATATACGCCCAACAATTCGTTTTTCCCGGCACTTCACGAATACCTTCCATTCAGAGAGGCGTTTCTTCGCTACGATTTGTTTCATGTCCCTCATAATTTCGAATATTTTTTCAAGACAGGAAAGTGCGTGGTCACTCTTCACGACATGCTGTTGTTCGTTCGGCAAAAAGACTTTCCGGCAAGCAACGTAAAAGATCAGCTTGTCAAACTCCCAAGGCTGATCAAAGGAAGCAAAGGAATAATAACTTGTTCAGAATCATCCCGGCGTGATATTGAGAACTACCTTCAGGTAGGTACTGAAAAAATAAGGGTACTCCCTTGGGGCATAAGGCACGACCTGTTCTTCCCTGACAAGGAAAATGCGAGGCACGGTGAATTTCTAAAAACTATCGGGATCACTTTCCCATTTTTCCTATCCATCAGTTGTGGCACGGATCGTAAGAACACTCAAGTTCTTCTTGCTGCCTATACCCGTCTTGTAAAAAACAACCCATCAAATCATTTGGTTCTGATTTGGCCAAATGTTCCATCATACATTATGGAAACCATTGAACGAAACAAGCTTGGAGAAAAAGTACATATTCTTAACCCGGTTGATGATAAAACATTGGCAGTGATTTACAACCAGGCGACCGCATTACTTTTTCCCTCAAAATATGAAGGGTTTGGCTTGCCTGTTGCAGAATCGCTTGCCTGCGGAACGCCAGCAGTAATCGGAAATAACAGCTCCCTTCCAGAGGTTGCGGGAGATGCCGGTATTTACATCCAGGATGTCGAAGATGCAGAAGAGTGGAGAAAGATCATGGAGAAATTTGAGAACAAGGGATTTGACATAGATGGGATTTCAAAACGTGGTATTATCCAGGCAGGAAAATTTACATGGGAAAAAAATGCAAAACAAACTCTTGAATACTATTCAGATCTCCTCTGATCTCACCGATAATAAAAAAAAGATTGTATGACCTTTTCGATTGTCATACCGACCTGTAATGGTTCAAGGTTCATAGAAGCAGCCCTGCTTTCCGCTTTGAATCAAACACGGAAAGCAGACCAGGTACTCGTTTCCGACGACAATTCGAGCGACGACACCCTTGAGATCTGCAGGAAGTACGGCGAATCCATTTCGATTTTCACGAATGAATCGGGCCCCTCTGGTTTTGTGAATGGATGGCTCAAGGCGATTGGTCATGCCGATGGAGATTTCATCACAATCCTCCACCAGGATGACCTTATATCACCGGATTATCTTTTTCATGTCGAGAATGCGCTGCTTCAGTATCCTGATGTTTGTCATGTATATTCGAGAAGTGAGAAGATTAGTGAATTTTTCGATAGGTTGCAATTGAAACCGACTCCGGAAGTAAAAGCAGTGCTGTACACAGGGAAACAATATGCAAAGAATTACATCAACGGAATATACAAAAGCGAGTATATTCACCGCTGTCCCGGCGTTACAACTTCCCGGAAGTTGTTGCTCGAATCCTGCACCTATCGTGAAGAAGCAGGCCACATTGCCGATGATGATTTCTTCTTCAGAATAGGCAATTATACCAAAGTGATCGGGATTGACACCATACTGGCCTACTATCGTGAACACGCATCCTCGACAACAAGCAGGCAAGAGAACCTATCTTTCATTCTAGCGGGAAACTGGGTATTTCAGATGGAGGAATACCACGGGAAAAAAAATCCTCTGCTGGATGAAGAAGACATGGGAAGAATCGCAATTTCTGCCGTACGCGACCTGACGACAACCCTCGAGACGGCACTCAGAAATAAGGATGATATGCTTTTAGCCGAAATGTTGATACTCAGGGGCAGGATCTTCCGTTGCATCCACCAATCGCCAGGACAAATCACAGAATCCCTGAATAAAAAAGCATTGTGGTGGCTCATTGATAGGAAGATGAAACGTTCCGCTATATTATATTCTCGATTTATTTATCAACTGAAACGCATACTAAGGGATGGTTGAGAAAATCCGGGAATTACTCAGGTTTTTCAGAATAAAGTTGCTGCAGTTTCGGATCCGTTCCACCAGGATCCTACTAACCAGTGGGATGAAGTCAGTCCTGGTAATCGCCCCACATCCGGATGATGAGATCCTGGGGCTTGGAGGATTTCTTGCATCCGGCCTGGAGGACGGGAAAAACCGTTCCATTGTGTACCTTACGGATGGAGAAGCAAGCAGCCCTGCAATACCCGCGGAGGTAATCCGGCTAAACAGGCTCCGGCTTTCTGATGAAGTGATCAACCTGCTTGGGATTCCGCAAAATCATGTTTACCGGACCCGTATGTCAGACGGGAAAATCCCTTTTCCGAATGAGAGGGATTATGGAATATCCTCTGAAAAATTGAAAACCATTATTCAGCAGGTCAATCCGGATACAGTTTTTGTAACCGGATCGACCGAAGTCTGGCCCTTCGATCATCTTGCTGCCTTTCAAATGACGAGCCGGGTTTTAAAAGAGATTGAATTTGCAGGAAATTTTTATTCCTATTGGGTTTGGACATGGTGTAACTTCCCAATATCCCGACATTCAACCCTGAACCGAAACAAAATTCAAAGAATCGATGTACGGCCATTTATAAAGATCAAACATAAGTTGATCGGAATGTACCTGAATGAAAAATCCGCCAATGGAGAACCCTTCAGCGGGAGACTCCCATGGGCACTGTTGAAGACTTCAAAATATCCTTATGAAATTGCACATCTGGAAAATGAGCAAGGATAAAATTCAAGCTGAGAGGAGGAATAGCTGTGAACTTTTTTAGGATCAGCGATACAGGCGAATTCCACTCTGTTCAAACGGCCTGGGAAGAGCTGTACAAAACCTCAGCCTTGCCCATCTTTCAGAGTTATGAACTGAATGCGACATGGTGGGAATCGTTTGAAGATCCTGCCATGAAGTTGTGTATCCTCTGTTTCGGAACAAGGACCAGGCTCAGGTTCATTCTTCCAGGATACATAAAGCAGAAAATATTCTTTTTGTTACAAAATGATCATGCAGATATATTGGATGCCATTTATGACCCAACCGATGATATGCTCTTCTATTGTTCCGGGATTGCAAAAATGATCAGGGAAATCCCCGAGATTTCCACAGTTCAATTTGCAAAACTTAATGCGGCAAGTCCACTGCTTAGCTGCCTTCCCTATTTTTTCGGGGAGAATAAATGCATTATTCATAAAAATTCCGGGATTCCGGTCATTGAAAAATCCCAGTACGAAGGATCTAACCTTCTAAAGTTTCAGAATAAAGACAGGCATTATAAGATGCAAAAGCTGCTTGAAGGCAGTGATGTTTGTTCAGCGTGGTATCCAGGTCCATTCCCGGAACAGCAGTTTAAGGAGCTGTCAGTCATGCTGATCCGTCATTACCATCGGGATCCATTCTATTACAATTCTTTGATGGAATATGTAAAAACCTTATACGAAAAGAAAATGGTCAGGATCTTCATTTCCTCGAAGGATGGCATCCCCGTTCACCTGAGCTTTGTTCTCAGTTTAAAAGAAAATGCATGGCTTTCATGGGTTTCAGTATACAATCCGGAAATTCCGCGCATTGATATTATACGTTTGATCAATCTTGTCAGGTCAGCCAGGGAACACGGATCGGAATTATGGTTTGGAACTGGCTTGTACAAACAAAAAATTGAACTGTTCCATCCACGCCTGACCCCATTATTCAACCTGAAGTTTTCAAAGAAGGAGAAAAAAGTTTTCAGGTTTCTCTCCAGGAAACTGATCGATCTTGCTTACTAAATCAGAACGAAAGGGATTATCCCCTTGTTCCGGCATGAAAAATAAAAAAATCATTCTTGCCATTCCCTGCTTGCTGAAGGGAGGAACAGAGTACCAGACCTTATATCTTGCCAGGGCGCTTATGGGGGAAGGATTCGATGTAAAGGTGCTATGCTACCACGAATCCGACATGGAAGTAGTGAATGAATTCCAAACGACCGGAGCTGAAGTGGATCTGTTGAACTGGCCTCGAAAGACAAATAAGCTGCATCTTATATCGGATTTTATCAGGTATTTCCGTAAAGAAAAACCCTGGGCAGTTCATGTCCAATACATTGCGCCTGCGGCCACCGTGATACTTTCCGCAAAGCTGGCAGGAATAAAGAATATCCTGGCAACCCTGCATCAGATGGGGACACAATACGGGATGAAAGACCGCATGCTGATGCGTTTCAGTTCTTCTTTGTGCCGGAGATTTACTTTCGTATCACTTGCCGTGCAGGAATCCTGGACTGGGAAACGACATCTTTACGATCCCGGTCAACCAGCCAGTTTCCTTTCTGCAAAAGGAACCATCTATAATACGGTTGATGCAGATGAGATCCTGGGGATCAGGGAACTCGCAGACAAACCGGGACTAGTGAACCTGTGGGGCCTGAAAGGAAAAATTGTTGTTGGAGCAGTTTCTCGTCTCAGGTATGAAAAGGGTATTGATGTGCTGGTCCGGGCATTTGTCTTGATACAACCTGAGATTCCAGATGCACGCCTTTTTATTGTTGGGGATGGTCCTGAAAGGAAATCATTGGAAAATCTCGCGGAAAGACTTGGGATTTCCAATAGCATTATCTGGACCGGAGAGGTGACACGATCAACTGCTATTCAACTAATGTCCGTCATGTCACTCATGGTGTTGCCTTCCCGGTATGAAGGTTTTGGCCTGACTGCAATAGAGGCCATGATTCAAGGAATCCCAGTCGTCGCATCAAAGACTGGCGGTATTGAGGAAGTAGTAGGGTCAGTTGATTACGACTCTCTCTTTAAAACCGAAGATCATGAGGATCTCGCAAAAGTAATTTTAGACTTTCTTAGGATGCACAAGGAAAATTGGAATGCAACTGCAGTAATTGAGATGACGAAAAATCTCTTCAATTTCCCAGTCTATTCAAAAACAATTGCAATGCTTTATAATTCCTTAATTTAATTACTGCACTATCCATAATGTGGCGGTTAACTTTAAGCACAAACTATAATTAATATTTTTGATGAATTTCATCCTCTCCGAGAAAGCGGAAAAACCATATTTGGTCACGCTCAGGTTCTATAATTTGGTATTCTTCTCCGCTCTTATTCCCTATTTCAATTTTTTACCATTTATTCCTTCTGAAATCCTGGGGTTTAAATGGTCAGGATGGGCCTGGCTATTTATGTTGTTTGTCAGTATCGGATATTTATTCAAACTAAAGAAAAATGGTTTCCCGGTAATTATCTGGCTCCCTTTTATCATCTATACTCTCATTTGGGCCATTGTCGACAAAACATTCGTGGGGTTTCGGTTTTTTATTCAGCCAGTTATCCCAATAATTGTGGGACTCATCGCTTCATCCCTGACCTACAACACAGCAACATTAAACATTCTGTATAAAATGTTTAAGCGTTTTTTTTGGTTTTTAATAATTTTGGTCTTCATCTTTCCACTCATAAGGTACGGGCAATTCAGTACCTATTTGGTTCCCGGATCTGCAGCCTTAGTAATGACACTCACAATGTTTACAATCATTTTTCTAAGCATTTATTTCTCTTTTTTTAATTTGAAATTTCTACTTCTTTACATTGGAATGCTCTTAACGGCATTTATATTAGTGACACGTACTGCGATTTTGATTAATATCATTATTCTACCATTTCATTTTTTAAACAATAAACTAATAAGTAGGATCTTCACAGCATTTTCAGGAGTTGTTGTTGCGCTGCTAATCTTCTATTCGGAACCCATTCAGAATAAGATGTTCTATGAAGGGGGAGGAAGTTTTTCAGACATTTCTTACGACAATCCAAATTTCAATACATCGGGTCGGAAAACCAACAGGACCATTATTGAGGTTGGCCTTGCGGAAAATCCATTATGGGGAAACGGACCAAGGGCCGACCTGGATCTTTATACCTATTTCAATTTAAAACCAACAATTCTTCATGATGATTACTCACTAATCCGATATTGTTTTGGATGGTTTGGCCTGGCATTATATATCGGGGCATTCGCCGTCCAGTTTATCATCCTGTACCGCAAAAAAAAAGCATATCGTACAAAATATTCCAGGATCATCTGGGGAACTGCATTGACCTTGTATATTCCTTATTTCATATTCATGAATACGGACAATATATTTCTCTATGGCCCCTGGTATGGTTACTTCTTCTTTGCCTTTATTGGGATGGTCCACTCGCTGAGTTCTAATCCAAACAAGGAAAGAGAAATCCTGCCTGGTAGAACAACAGTATTGAAGCAAATATCAGAATAATAATCTGACTCTATGTTCTACGAGTTAAAACAAAGCTTTTCACGTTATCCGGAGAAGGCTGCATTCCATATCAGTGGAAAATCATACACCTATGCAGAGTTTGGTACAATCGTTTCCGGAATTAAAGAAATATTAGCCCCCGCTCTGAAAAAAGATGCAAAGATCGGAATCATTGCCTGTGACCATATCAATACCTATGCTGCCCTGGTTGCTGTGCTTTGCACGGGGGATACATTTATTCCTATCGATCCCTCTCATCCTGACGAAAGGAATAATCAGATAATTTTACAATCTGAATTGAAATTCATCTTGTGTGCTGATTTGAGCGTACTTTCCGATGATTTTAAACAAAATCATAAACAAAGACTTCACTATATTAACGATGTCCTTCCAGGGTCAGCGGTACCCTTCCTTGCAGAACCACCGGATGAGCAAAATGCATATATTCTTTTCACATCCGGATCAACAGGACTGCCAAAAGGAGTGCCTATCCAACGTAAAAGTCTGTCGGCCTTTGCTTCTTCTGTCCAGAGCTATGGATACAATATATCTCCTGACGACCGGTTCTTACAAATTTTTGACCTGACCTTTGATCTCTCGATTTTCTCCTGGTTTATCCCCCTCCTTTATGGGGCCTGTGTATATACTGTCCCAAAAACCTCAAACAGGTTTGCAACTGCTGTTGAAATCCTTGAAGAAAACAAAATCACCATCGCCCTGACGGTTCCTTCACTAATTCATTTTTTACGACCCTATTTTGATGAAATCCTCCTTCCCGATCTCAGGCTTTGGCTTTTCTGCGGTGAGGCATTGCACCGGGATATTACTGCAGAATGGCAAAAATGCATTCCGAATGCCTTTATCGAAAATGTATACGGCCCCACAGAGGCAACCATCTTTTGCACCCGTTACCCATGTTCCAAAGAAATTAACGACGATAAAGCTTATAACGGGATCTTGTCGATCGGTAAGCCTTTCCCGGGTTTATCCACTATCCTGGTCGATGAGAATAAGAATATTGTCAAACCCGGAGAAACTGGTGAATTATGTCTGGCCGGCGACCAGGTGACTTCAGGCTATCTTAACAATGAAGAGAAGAACAGAACTGCCTTTTTTGACATCGTCCATAAAGGGAATATATCACGGTTTTACAGAACAGGAGATCTGTGTTTTCTTGATAATGAGGGAGACTATATGTTTGCAGGAAGGCTGGACACACAGGTAAAGATTCAGGGTTTCCGGGTTGAACTCGGCGAAATCGAGAACCATGCCAGAACTGTTCATCATGTGGATAACGCAGTGGCATTGGCACATACCGATGACAGGGGAAATACAAGCATACACCTCTTTGTTGAACCCTCTGAGGCAAATGTTATTGAAATTGCTTCGTTGTTGAAATTAAAAGTTCCTGCTTACATGTTGCCCCAAAAGATCTATCCGCTTGCCGAATTTCCGCTAAATGTCAACGGGAAAATTGACAAACCGGAATTAAAAAAGTTGATCTGCAAATAACAGACAGATGCTAACCATAAAGAAAGGCACAGTTGAAGACATTTCATTTCTGATTGAAGCAATTCTTGAAGCTGAGAGAAGCGGAACCCAGCTTGTGAGTTACACAAAGATCTTCTGCATCTCAGAAGAACGCCTTACCGATATGCTAAACGAGATCCTTCTTGAAGAGATAGATGGATTTGAATTTTGCCCTTCGAATTTCCTGGTTGCCTTTGAGGAAGAACTACCTGTGGCAACGGTTTCAGCCTGGGTAGAGTCTGTTTCCGGTCCTTCTTCCGGGATAATTAAATCAAATATGTTCTTCTACTTTCTTTCAAAAGCAAGTTTGCCCCAAATTGAAGAAAACATCAGGACTATTGAGCCCATTAATATTCAAAGGGCCCCCGGGGCTCTGCAACTTGAATCCATTTACACAATTCCACTTTACAGGGGAAGAGGAATCAGTGCCTTACTCATTGATAACCACATTCAGAGGCATAAACAAGATAACCCTGAATTAAGAAAAGTACAGATACAACTGATGGGCGAGAACATTAGGGCGGTATCAGCCTATCTGAAAGCCGGGTTTAGGGTATCGGAAAGAAAATCGTCAGAAGATCCAAGGATAGTAGAATTCTTGCCAGGCCTTGAACGAATACTAATGGAAAAGGAAATTTAAATCAACCGATATATGAATGACATCATTTCTGAATTGAACCCGATCTTTCGCAAGATATTCAACAATGACTCAATTGAAATTAACGACACTACAACAGCAGGTGATATCGACGGATGGGATTCACTTACCCACCTGGATCTTATATCCACAATAGAATCCCATTTTAACATTAAATTCCGACTCAAGGATCTTGCTAAAATGAACACAGTAGGGTCCATGATTATCATCATCCAAGAGAAGATTGCGTCATAGTTCCTGATCATCCGATGCTCTTTACATCCGTAAACTACTTTATTTTCCTCCTGTTAATCGTGGTAGCCTATTGGCTTATCCCAGGAAGAACACCTTTTTACAGGAATCTGTTCCTGCTTATTGCCAATTACTTTTATTATACATGGTGGGACTGGCGTTTCAGTTTTCTTTTGCTCGTTCTCTCGGGAATCGCATTTGGATCGGCAATTCTGATCAGTAAATCACCTGAAGGAAACCGGAGAAAATACCTGCTGATCATTTCACTTATCCTGATATTCAGCAGTCTATTCTTCTTCAAATACTATAACTTTTTTATAGAGAGTCTTGGAATCGCATTGGCAGGTATAGGGTTCAGTACACAGACAAGGATCCTTGGCATAATTCTTCCGTTAGGTGTCAGTTTCTACACATTTCAATTATCAGGCTATATACTGGATATTTACTGGGAAAAGAGAGAAGCAGAACGAAATCCTGTTACATTTTTCGCATTTTCAAGTTTCTTCCCCCTCATTCTCTCAGGTCCTGTTGAGCGAAGTACAAACCTGTTGAAGCAAATGAACACAGTTGCCCGCATTAATTGGGATGACATTGCAGCAGGCCTTAAAATGATATTGTGGGGTCTTTTTAAAAAACTTGTGATTGCGGATAACCTTTCTGCATATATCAACCAGGTATATCAAGGTCCTTCAGGTTATAACAGTGTAACTCTTTTTTTTACGGCAATGTTATTTATGGTCCAACTTTATGCAGATTTCTCCGGTTATTCAGATATTGCTATCGGGTCAGCTAAATTGCTTGGTTTTGACCTGATCAAAAATTTCAATCTCCCCTTCTTTGCTAAATCTTTTGCCGATTTCTGGCGTAAATGGCATATATCACTTACAACCTGGCTATTCGAATATATTTTCAATCCCCTGAATTTTACTTTACGCAAATCGAAGAAAGCAGGGATAGTAATTTCACTTTTCACCACCTTTTTCATTTCCGGACTATGGCATGGTGCGGCATGGACATTTATTATCTGGGGACTACTTCACGGTACCATGTTGAGTGTAGAGGTCATTTTGAATCTCAAAAAACGTGTCTGGGAAAAAGTCACATCTAAGATCCTTAAGGACTTTATTTCAATTGCCAGTACAGCATTCATTTTTATCACCGTTTCGCTTATTTCTGTTTTCTTCAAAGCCAACTCTGCAGGAGATGCATTCTATATCATAGGTAAAATTTTCTCATTCAGTTCCGGTTCTGTTTACATTGGCAGTTCTTCTGTTACATTCTTTCTAAATATCCTTGTTGTGCTTTTCCTATTATTAATTGAGATACTGCAGTATAGAAAAATCGCATCCCTGAATTTTTCAGAAACCCGCTTACCCATCTGGATTAGATGGCCAGGTTATGCATCTTTGATAATATGTATATTTCTATTCGGTAAAACAACAGCAGGGTTTATCTATTTTCAGTTTTGATTTCAATGACAGCGAAACGTTTCTTCAATGGTATTTTTCTCTTTCTCATCCTATTGGTGGTTCTTGACAGGATTTCAGGTGCGGTACTTGAATATGGAATTTACAAGCATTTTGATCTTCATTCCAACGTTGATTACCTGGTACTAGGCTCTTCGCCTGCCACACTTGATCTGAGCAAGGCTTTACTTGAAAAACGAACAGGTAAAAAGTTTGCGTTTTATACACAACTGGGGGTGACTACCGAAGACCGGTTAATAATGCTGAAGCATTTCCTTTCAATCAATAAAAGCAAACTCAAAGGGGTCATCTATGAACTAACACCACATATTTTCACTTGCAAAGGTCTGAGCGAGAATTCAAACCAGCTCTTATTCCCCTATATGAATGATAAAGTAATTCGAGATTACCTGAAAATAAAATGCCAATCGAAACTTGAATACTATGAAAGGGTGATCTTTTCAACTTCAAGATTCAATGAGATGACTTTGAACTTTGCTGTGAGGGGAATCATTAACGACCGTACAAACCTGAAATTTGGTATAGTTGATACAATCGGACTGCAAAAGGAGATCAAGGCCAATAATTTCTGGAAAATCACCATGGATACGGACTGTATTAATACTTTCAGAAATACAGTGTACTTTTTAAAGCAAAGACAATTAAACGGAACTTTTGTTTTCTTTCCTGTTGTTCATATTTTGACAACTGCTGAACCGGAAAAGATTAAAAGTGTGGAACAGAGAGTGCAGGAAATTGTAAAAATAAATTCAGGGAATCAATTATTGAATTATACAATATTGTTTAAAGACAGTACAAACCTGTTTTTCGATCATCTTCATTTAAATGTTGATGGACAAAAAGAATTTACACTGATATTCTCAAAATATTTTATTCAGGTGAAATCATCTTTTAATCAGAAATGAGATTATGTAATTATTTGATTATTAATAAGTATAATTGATCTCTTTTGAATTCGTCAAACGGTAATCTCTCAACGCCGGTTTTATTGATCATTTTTAATAAACCTGAAAAAACCAGTCAGGTGTTGAATGTGATCAGTTCAGTAAGACCAAAGGAATTATATGTCCTTTGTGATGGTCCCAGAAGTTGGGTTTATGGAGAAGACCAACTGATTTCTGAGTCAAAACACCAAATTGAAAAAGTTGATTGGAATTGCAAAATTCATACCAACTATTTTTCAACGAATCTTGGAGTTACTGAAACTTTCAACCTGGGCATAAACTGGTTTTTTGAAAATAATGAAAGTGGTATCATCCTTGAAAGTGACTGTTTACCTTGTAAAGATTTCTTTTACTTCTGTGAAGAGTTGCTTCATTATTATAATAAGGATGAAAGAATTTGGCATATCTCCGGAGATAACCATCAAAGAGGAATCGTCCGGGGAGATGGTAGTTATTATTTTTCCGATATTCCTCATATTTGGGGATGGGCGACATGGAAGCGAGCCTGGGCACATTATGATCCTAAAATGTTAGATTTTCCCGAAATTATTAATACTAAGAATTTTAAAAGCCATTTCATTTCAACAAAACAATACAAAGTCTGGCGCAGTCTTTTCACTAAAACATATAAAGGAATAATAAATACCTGGGACTATCAATGGACTTATTCCTTGATAAAAAATAATGCTTTAGCAATAATCCCAAATGTTAATCTTGTTTCTAATATTGGCTTTGAAAAAGACGCCTTACACACAAAGGATAAATTCAGTCCTTTTGCAAATGTTCCAGTTGGAAGACTAAATGAAATAATGCATCCAACTGATGTTATCCGCGATGATAAAGCGGTAACTTATACTTTCTATCGTAACATTTGTGGCAGGAAATCAATACGGAGTATTATTCTAAAGATTTATTACGCCATGCTGAATAGAGTTAAATACTATTTTAACATTGCGTCAGGAAAATCATAAGTTGAAAGTGTCATCCGTTAAAGATTTAAGTTTCCTCATAATTGCACCAGAGGCGTATCCTCCTGTAACTGGCGAAAGTATTGTAACAACAAAGTTCATTCTGGGATTGTTATCTCACGAAATTCAACTGGATGTCATTCACAACCCCGGATCAGCACAATATTATCCTGCCGAAGTCGGCATGTCATTCAATAGCCATAATCTCCGGTTAATTAATCCATTTGATAATCATCCTCTACTAAAAAGATCTGCAGGTGTATATAAATCTTTATTGTGGTGCATATTGGCTGCAAAAACCGGATATAACATTATTCGACAGAAAAAACCATCACTTCTGATTTCAAGGGCAATGCCTGTATATGGACATCTACCCGCTTTGATTCTCAGCTACCTGTCAGGGATTCCATGGCTGGCAAATTGGAGTGATCCGATACCTTTATCGATTAGTCCATTCCCATTCAGAAAAAAATGCCGCCTAATTGACTTCACAAAGGTCTATTGTAACCTTGTTATCAGAAGAGCAAATCTTCACTCTTTTCCAAACACATTCCTGTCAACATATTTTAAAACTTATTATAAAAAGTTGGGGTCAAAAAGCATAATTGTTCCCCACATAGCACATACGGATTATTATCAGAATCCTATAACGAATAAAGATCACTTAAGAATGTGTCATGTTGGCGGTTTAGGATTACGCAATCCATCATCACTGCTTTCTGCCTTAAAAACATATTTAGTGAAAAAGCCTGAACATAAAATCGAACTAATATTTATCGGGAATATTGACAAAGAAGCATTGGGTGCTGTTGAATCTCTTGACCTGAAAGAAAATGTCTCTTTCATTCCGGCAGTTCCATATGAAGAATCATTAAAACAAATCCAATCCTGCGATGTTGCAATACTGATCGAAGCGAACACAGAAGTCGGAATTTTTCTCCCTTCAAAAGTCATGGACATGATCCAACTTGGCAAACCCATTCTTTCAATATCACCCATAAATGGGGTAATGGAAGAATTGCTAAAAGGAAATCACGGAGGAATTGCAGTTGATCTAAATGATATTAACCAGATTTATAATGCAATCTCAGAACTTTATGATTCCTGGGCAGAAGGTATACTCCTTGAGAAGTACAGTTCAATTGGTCATCGCGAAAAATTTAATGAAAATTACGTGATTACCGGTTTAATTAAAGAACTTAAAGAAAGAATTGACTCATTCAAATAAATGATATTGAAAATCCTCCTTATCCATAATTCCTACAACCATTACAGCGGCGAAGAGGAGGAAAAAAGTATCTCCCCCCTGCGACTAAACGTATCTCCCCCCTGCCCCCCTCTTACATGTAAGAGGGGGTAGAAACGCCTCCCCCTCCTTGCTGGCAAGGAGGGGGTCGGGGGGAGGATACATTTAAATATCACCCATGAAATACGCTCAGCTAAAAGAGATAGCCCGCAAATTCAGAAACAATCCCACACCAGGAGAAGAACTTCTATGGAAATATATCAGGAATGATCAGCTTGATGGGAAAAGGTTTCTCCGGCAGCATCCAATCATATATGAGTCAAATGAGCACGAACACTTCTTTTTTATCCCTGACTTTTACTGTGCTTCGGAAAAATTGGTCGTTGAAGTAGATGGAAAGGTTCATGACTACCAGAAAGACCGTGATATCCACAGAGAAGAGATCCTGAAAGCCAAAGGACTGCGGATACTCAGGATCAGGAATGAAGAGTTGAAGGATATAAACAAGGTTATAGAAAAAATCAGGAAAGCTGCTATTTGAATTGCGACTAAAAGTATCTCCCCCCTGCCCCCCTCTTACATGTAAGAGGGGGAAAGTACAAAACTCCTCCCCTTCCTTATTTGTAAGGAAGGGGAAGGGGGATGGATAAAAAAACAAAACCGAAACTCAAAAGTATCTCCCCCCTGCCCCCCTCTTACATGTAAGAGGGGGAAAGTACAAAACTCCTTCCCTTCCTTACTTGTAAGGAAGGGGAAGGGGGATGGATAAAAAAACAAAACCGAAACTCAAAAGTATCTCCCCCCTGCCCCCCTCTTACACGTAAGAGGGGGGAATAACACCCAACTCCAATGCGTATCCTCCTCATCCACAATTCATATAACCATTACAGCGGCGAAGAGGCTGTTGTGGATGCACAGATTGCACTGTTGAAGGCAGGAGGACACGATGTGCAGACCTATATGCGCGGAAGTTCTGAGTTGAAAGGATTACGTTTCGGGCATGCGCATGGATTTCTTTCAGGTGTATATAACAGGAGAGCGGTCAGGGAGATCCGGGAGATTATCGGAGGTCAGAAATCAGAAGTCAGAAGTCAGAAGCCGGGGGTTGTCACTAATGGGACTGCCGACTGCCGACTGCCGACTGCCGACTCATTTCCAATAGACATTGTCCATATACATAACCTTTACCCCCTTATATCACCTGCAATTTTACCCGTCATCAAATCAACCCGCCAACTCAAGAACAAACCAACTTACGACATTCCCAAGACACAAGACCCCATTCACACACATCCAGCATCCAGCATCCAGCATCCAGCATCTAATCATCAGATCACCAATTCACCACCAAAGATCGTGATGACCGTCCACAACTACCGGCTTATCTGCCCGAACGGCCTGTTCTTCACCCATGATGAGATATGCGAACAATGTTCGGGGGGAAAAGAGTGGAAATGCATCACCCGGAATTGTGAATGCTCCCTGTTTAAAAGTACAGGATACGCACTCCGGAATTTCTGGGCCCGGAGGAAAAGATACTACCTGGATAATGTCGATGCTTTTCTCTGCCTCACGGAGTTCCAGAAGAACAAACTTGTTGAAAACGGGTTTCCGGCTGAGAAATGCTTCGTACTGCCGAACTTTTTAAAGGCTTCTGCAAAAGAACATCAGGGCCTGAAACAGGGATTTGCGCTCTTTTCAGGAAGGATAAACGCCCAGAAAGGATTTGACATCCTGGCAAAGGCAGCGGCAAAACTACCCGGAATTCCATTCCGGGTTGCAGGTAAAGGCTCTTCCGATTACATAACAAAGGTGACCATACCCACCAATATCGAAATGGCCGGGAAGCTGCCGAAAGAAGAGATGGAAGAAGCCTTTACCCAGGCTTCTTTTCTTGTCTTTACCAGCCGGTCGTACGAAGGATTCCCCATGGTGTTCCTGGAGGCCATGGCGGCCGGGATCCCGGTTATCGCTCCAAGGATGGCTGGGTATCCCGAGATCATCGAAGACGGGGTCAACGGGCTTCTCTTCAACCCGGGAGATGCTGAAGATCTGGCAAAGAAGATTGAGATGCTCTGGAATGATCCTGAGCTGAGGGCAAGGCTTGGAGAGAACGGAAGGAAGAGACTGGAAACGCACTACTCGCCAGAGGTGTATTATAAGAAGCTGATAGCTGTTTACAAGGTAGCGGGCTTATCTTCACCACAGTAGGCACAATAGGGCACATTAGTTTACAGAGATAATTTTCTATTGTGCCCTAGTGTGCCTGTTGTGGTAAAAAAATCTATCCTTGAGATTTAAAGTTGGCAAAATAGAGATAAATAATACTGATTTGTCAGGCTGTATTGACACTATCAGGCTTGCCATTACAAAAGGAACATACAACTACATCTGCGTCACCAACGTCAGGACAGCCTACATTGCCAACAAAAACCCCGGATATCTGAGGATCCAAAACGGTTCCCTGATGACTCTCCCCGACGGAATGCCGCTGGTATGGTATGCACACCGGGCAGGATACAAGAATGTAAAGAGGGTCAGCGGACTGGATCTGATGATCAGCCTCTTTGCAATCTCTTTGAATGAAAACTATTCCCACTATTTCTACGGCAGCACACCAGCGACCATCGAACACCTTGTAAAGAATATCTCCGTAAGCTATCCGGGGATTGACATTAAGAAGGCGGTATCTCCTCCCTTTCAGCCGGTTGAAAAGATCAACATCAAAGAACTGGTTGCGGATATAAACACATTAAACCCAACCTTCTTCTGGGTCGGGCTGGGAGCGCCGAAACAGGAGTTCCTGATGGAGAAGCTCCAGCCCTTGCTGAAAAGCACGATCTGCGTGGGGGTGGGATTGTCATTTGAATACCTGGCCGGTACGGTGAAACGGGCTCCTTTGTGGGCGCAAAAGGCCGGACTGGAATGGGTTTTCCGGATCGCCCAGCAACCCCGGAATTTCAGCAGGATTATTTTGCCTTTTTTATGGTTTTTCCGGGTCTATTTCAACGCATTATTCACCGCAAAGGCGCAAAGACGCTAATGAATAAATAAAATTATAACTCACTCCCCCTCGCCTTTCAGGAGAGGGGGCCGGGGGGTGAGGTGAATTGAATTGAAAATAGTTGTGGGCACGCGTTAGGAAACGCGCGCCATACAGAGAGGCCGGGGGTGGAGGGGGTTTAAAATTTTTACCACGAAGGCGCAAAGACGCTAATGAATAAATAAAATTATAACTCACTCCCCCTCGCCTTTCAGGAGAGGGGGCGGGGGGGGTGAGGTGAATTCAATTCCGGGTTTATGGAAAAAGAAAAAACCAGCACCACCTATAAAGTCCTGAAAAAAGCGGGGATGAAATTTTCTGAAGGAGAATACAGCGATATCAATGCCTGGAGCGCTTTGAAAAGAGTTGTAAGAAACTACAGGAACAGCATCCTTTTAAAGTATTGCATGTATTCGGTTCTCCTGGCACCCCTGAATGACCGCAAACTCCGGCCGAAATTGTGGAGATGGATGGGTATTAAAGTCGGAAAGGATGTCTTCATCGGGTACTCCGTATGGATTGATATAGGAAACGCCCATCTGATCGAAATAGAAGATGATGTTCATATTGCAACAGGATCCCTGCTTTTGTGTCACCGGAAAGATCTGACTGATTACCGCATGGGAGATGACTATTTCAACCTAAAATACCTTAAGGAGAAAATAGTGCTGAAAAAAGGTTGCGCTATTGGAATGGAAAGCATCATCATGCCGGGAGTAACTATCGGTGAAGGCACAGTAGTAGCAGCCGGATCGGTCGTCACAAAAGATATTCCGGCATGGACCGTCGCGGCAGGAAGCCCTGCAAGGGTGATCCGGGAAATTAAAGAAAAAGAAACCAGCGCATGAGGATCCTTACCTTCGACCTTGAAGAATGGTTTCATATCCTTGAAAATCCTTCAACCGAAAATGTGAAGGATTGGGAGAAGATTGAAGCCCGCTTCCCCGGCAACCTGGAGTGGATCCTCGAGACGCTGCAGAAACACAACCAGCCTGCCACCTTCTTCTGCATGGGGTGGATGGCAAGACGGTATCCGCACCTGATCCGGAATGTTGCAGACCTTGGCTACGAAGTTGGCTGCCACTCCAACATGCACCAGCTGGTTCCCGGTTTGACACCAGGCACTTATAAACAATCCCTCAAAGATGCAATTGCCAGCATCGAGGATGTGACAGGAAAAGCCGTAAGGTCGTACCGTGCCCCCGGGTTCTCGATCATAAAGGAGACCTTCTGGGGACTGGAGGTCCTTGCCGAATGCGGGATTGAAAACGACTGCTCCATCTTCCCGGCAAAACGCGCCCATGGAGGCTATCCCGGTTTTCCGGTAGTAACCCCCTCAAAGATAAAATTACCCTCCGGAATGATCAGGGAATTCCCGGTAAACCACAGTTCTGTTTCAGGGAACAAGGTTATCTTTTCCGGCGGCGGGTATTTCCGGCTTATGCCCTATCCGCTGATCCGGTACCTTACAAAACGGTCGGACTACATCATGTCCTATTTCCACCCCCGCGATTTTGATCCCGGCCAGCCCAGGGTTGATGGACTTTCAACGATCCGGACCTTCAAATCCTATGTCGGACTAAAAGGAGCCCGGAAAAAATTCGAAAAGTGGCTGACAGAGTTCGAATTCACCGACCTCAGAACCGCCGTCAGCACCATCGACTGGACCACCGTTCCGACCCTGGAATGGGACCATGATAAAAATGATCTCAATGTTTCCTACCCGCCCATAAGCGCAGAAGAAACCATTGCGGCTGAAGAAAGCTCAATAGAACTGATGGGCTATACCATCCAGACAAAATTAGACGACAATATTCTTCGCGTCACGCTTCACGCGTCACGCGTTACGGAACCATCATCTCACATCCCACATCCCACATCCCACATCACGATCGAAGCCGTCAAAACCATCCCAACTCCTCTCCTCATCAACTGTATGAACCCCCACTCCTATTGCGTGGCAAAAAAGGACCCCCTCTTCAAAGCAGCGCTTGAAGGATCGGATATCCTGATCCCTGACGGACAGGGGATCGTGATGGCCTCCCGGATCCTGAAGGTAAAAAAGATCTCTAAGATTGCCGGTGCTGACCTCCATGAATACCTGCTGAAGAAACTGGATGAGGAACATGGCTGCTGCTTCTACCTCGGGGCTTCACAACACACCCTCGACCTGATCCGCCTCCGCCTCTCAAAAGAATACCCCAACATCACTGCAGGGTTCTATTCACCTCCATTCAAGGAAGAGTTTACAGAGGAAGAGAGCCGGGCAATGGTTAATACCGTAAATAGCGAAATGGCGAAATGGCGAAATGGCGAAATAACATCATCCTCTTACAACCTTCCCAATACACAAGACCCAATTCACACACATCCAGCATCCAGCATCCAGCATCCAGTATCCACCTCACCAGTTCTTTTCATCGGCTTAACAGCTCCAAAGCAGGAAAAATGGGCCTACCGGTACAAGAATCAGTTGAACGTCGGAATCATCTGTGGCATCGGGGCGGTATTTGATTTTTATGCAGGAACCACGAAACGCTCCTCCCCCTTCTGGATCGGAATCGGACTGGAATGGCTCCCCCGTTTTCTGAAGGATCCCGTGAGGCTCTACACCCGGATCGTCATATCAGCCCCGTTGTTTCTCTGGGATGTTTTGCTGTACAGAGTCAAAATTAAACAGCGAAAAGCGAATAGCGAAAAACGAAATGCGAAATTTCTTAACACTTAACACTTAACACTTGAACTCCGACCACCCCCACCATCATAAGCACCGCACTAAAGTCAGAAAGAGGAACGGAGCTTCCTCCGGAAAACTGGAAAAATACATCACAAACTATTTTTTCAGGATCCTGGGGATCCTCTTCTTTATTGCCGGGGCGGTGTACCTGGTGAGGCTGGCAAAGCCGGGTGAATCCTTATTTTCAACGATCACGGCTTTCTTTTCATCCGGAGGCGGGGAAGAAACAAGAGCGGATGTCATCTTTCCCTTTGCCGGCTGGAAAGTGCTGATCCGGCTCTTACCGGGGTTTGCCCTCCTGGCAGTGCCGTTTTTCCTGTACCACCGGAATCCTGCGGTTGCCCGTATATTAGCCCTAACCGGCACCTTGTGGATCTTCTTTGTTCACCTCAAAGTGCTCAGCTACGATTTCATTTCGACGGCAACCTGTTACCCGAACCTCTGGGTGGCAATGGCCGTGACATTGGCATTGTGCATCCTTCCCTTCTGCCATGCAACCAGGTTAAAGAACGCATCCCTGCAAGTGATGACTGTAATCCTGGTTTACTTTTCCCTCCTCTTCCTGACAAATAATTACCAGTGGCACTATTTTACGGATTTTCTCTTCCTCCTGATTTTCACAGGCATTGTTCTCCTTCTCAGCTTTAAAACAGGCAAGCTGGTTCCGTTTTATATCCAGGCCTTCCTCTCGATCCTGTTTGTAGCGGTCTTCTGGATACGCCGGATGGTGATGCGCGATTCGGGCGATCTTGTTTCAACCTATATCATCATCTCCTCCCTTTTCTATGGAACCTTTTTCCTCTCCGGACTTGTCATCAACCTGAGCAAACGAAATATCACCTGGGAACTGGTTGCATTCATCCTGATGCTGGTCAACACGCTTTTTTATGCAGGGTCGGTGCTATGGGTGCTTTCGAAATACGGTCACCCGGAACTCCAGGGGCTCTTTATACTCATTCTTGTGCTGTTCAACAGCGTACTGCTCTATTTTTCACCGAAGATCAATCCCGGCCTCTTCCGGAACCCTTACCTCCTTCTTACACTTGTCCTCGCAGCCCTGGTCTGTCCGCTGCTGGCACATCAGAACTATATTATTCTCTTTTCATCGGTCATTTCGGTGTTGCTGCTGCTCTACTCGAAGTATTCGCGGAATCGTTTATCGCTTTCAGCTTCCGTTGCTTTTGTTGCAGTCATGACAGCGACATTCATTTATAAATGCACCCTCTTCTATCTTCCCGGTCTCTTTTCCGGAGCCATTCCCTTTGATGTGTCTCTTTTTTATAACGGGTTCCAGGCAGGGACCTTTACCCTCTTTGCGCTTTTCTTCAGTTACAAGCTAGTCAAGAGGCTTGAATTATCAGCATCCAAATGGTTTTCGCGAAGAATGTACCGGATGGTACTGAAGAGCCTTTTGATCGTCTTTGCCTATATCACAGGATTCTGGACCTGGCATTTCCTCTTCTCCCTGCTTTTACCAATCGGGGAGGCCATTCTCCTGAGCTGGTTCTGGTTCACCTGCCTCTTCCTGATCCTCCTTCTCCCGTTACTGGACAGGCAGAAGTCAGTGCTGCTCATGCCGGTCTCCGGGTTTACTGCACTTACACTCTTGTCCTACCCTATTTTTGTAAACTATTCCCTGGTTGCCATCCGCAATATAGGACTGGTGAACGGCGGCATCTTCTCCTCCTGCTTCCTTTCACACTGGCTTCTGTTTCCTTTACTTCCTCTCCTTACCAGCATCCTCTATTTCAGCCTGAGGAAAACCTGGGTGAAGAGGAGGGTCAGGATGAAGAGTCTGCAGGCTTTTATAACCGGCCTCTGCCTCACGCTATTAATCATTGAATATGATCATTTCACGATCTTCTTTGGCTTTGCAGGAGGAGGCACGGTCTCCGAAATGGCTGTCCATAACAACCATCTGCCCTGGTCAATCCTCGGAATCATTTTTTCTGTCGCACTGATCAGCGTGGCACTTATCCGGAAGCAACGCTTTATACGGCAGCTCGCCGTGGCATTGCTGCTGGCATCCCTGGTCAAGATCCTGATCTATGATTTCGGGTTCCTCGGAGAGGCAGGCAGGATCATCCTTCTCTTCCTCCTCGGCGCTTTCCTGATTGTCTTCTCGTTCTTTTACCAGCGTTTTCGGAAAAAGGGAATAGGCAGCAGGCAGTAGATGCTGGATGCTGGATGCTCGATGCTGGATGCTGGATGCTGGATGCTGGATGCTGGATGCTGGATGCTGGATGCTCGATGCTGGATGATGGATGCGATGCTGGATGCTGGATGCTGGATGCTGGATGCTGGATGCTGGATGCTGGATTTATTTCACATCTCACATCTCACATCTCACATCTCACATCAACATCTCACTTCTCACATTTCACCTCTCACCAAATAAACGTACTTTTGTTTTTAAATTCCGGCCTATGTTTCATCTGACCACCATGGACCTGAGGATCCTGCTCTGTTTTTCCTTTGCGGGCGGGATCACCTTTTTCCTGATTCCATCCATCGTCGAAATGGCAGCAAAGAAGCACCTTGTTGCAGAACCCGGCTCAAGGACTTCGCATGAGAAATCGGTACCGAACCTGGGAGGAATTGCCATCTTCATCGGATTTATCATCTCCTATCTCCTCTTTTTAAAAACGGCTTATTTCCCGACCTTTCAGTTCCTCCTCGCGGGGACGCTCATGCTTTTCTTCGTGGGGTTCAAAGATGATATCACCCACATCTCCCCCTTCAAGAAATTCTTCGGACAGGTGGTTGCCGCCTGGATCGTGGTCTCCTTCGGGGGGATCCGAATAACAAGCCTCTACGGGTTTTTCGGCATCTACGAGATCCAGGAACCGCTCAGCTATATGATCTCGATGATCACCGTGATCGGCATTACCAACTGCTTCAACCTGATGGACGGGATTGACGGGCTCTCTGCCGGGCTGGCCATCCTCGCATCGTTTACCTTTGGAACCTGGTTTTACCTTGCCGGTGACTACGACTGGGTCATCCTGGCGGCAGGACTGGCCGGTTCACTCTTCACATTCTCCTATTTTAATGTCTTCGGAAGGTCGAACAAGATCTTCATGGGCGATACCGGGTCGCTGACTGTAGGGTTTATCATGTCGGTCATCGCCATCCATTTCAACCAGGTGAACCTTAACCCGACCATTCCGAACCATATTCATGCAGCCCCGGCTGTCTCCATCGGGATCCTGATGCTTCCTATCTTTGACACCCTCCGTGTGATGATCTTCCGCCTGGCACGTCGCAAGTCGCCTTTTGACCCGGATAAGACCCACATCCACCATCACCTGCTCGATCTCGGGTTATCGCACCTGCAGGCAACGCTGGTCCTCCTGGGGATCAGTCTCATTTTTATTTTCACCTCCTTCCTCTGCAGGAACCTGAGTGTTTTCATCTGCCTGGTCATTCTCTTTTCAATGGGAATCTTTAAGATGTTGATTACGGTTTACCTGGCGCGCAGGAAACTAAAAAAAAGATCCGCCTTCCCCAATGCGTAATCTTCTCCTGATCCTTCTCCTATTTTCATCCCATTCCCTCTGTTCGCAGGATATCTATCTTCCTCCGGCTAATAAGGAGATTGAGAATTTCCTGGACGAACTGGCATCGGAACATGTCATTGAGCTGAATTCGGTGATAAAGCCATATTCACGTGCGTTCATCCGTCAAAAACTTACTGAAGCTAAAGACAAGTTGGACAAGTTAAACAGGAGGCAAAAAGAGGAACTCAGATTTTATATTGAAACGTATTCTCCAAAGACTTCAAAGCCCATCTCTTTTTCCGCCAATCCCATTTCTATCATCTTCTCCACTCCCCCTCTCCCTCAGGAGAGGGGGCCGGGGGGTGAGGTGAATACGGAAACCCCACCTCAGGAGAGGGGGCCGGGGGGTGAGGTGAATACGGTGAGGTGAATACGGAAAAACCACCTCAGGAGAGGGGGCCGGGGGGTGAGGTGAATACGGAAAACCCACCTCAGGAGAGGGGGCCGGGGGGTGAGGTGAATACGGAAAACCCACCTCAGGAGAGGGGGCCGGGGGGTGAGGTGAATACAGAATTGCCATTTTCCCTAACCCTGGTTCCCCTGATCAACGAACAGTTTTCATTCAACGAATACGGTACGATAAACAAAAGCGAGATCGGAACAGCCATTTTTGGCAACATCGGAAGGCATATCGGGTTTTCGTTCGGGATCAGCAAGGGGTTTCAGTCGGAGCAGCTTGCCAATACTGTTTATTTCACACCTGAGCCCGGACAGCGATGGAACCCTTATTCCGGTGGCGGCGGCGACTATTTTGACTGGACCGGGCAGGTGATGGCTTCATGGAAATGGGGCTCGTTCGGCATCATCCGCGACCGCATCAACTGGGGCAACAATTATAACGGGGCCAACATCTTTATCAGCAAGCCACCTTCGTTTCCTCACATCCGCCTGCATGTGAAACCCGCAAAGTGGATCGAATTCAGCTTCATCAGCGGGATGCTGCAATCAAACCTGGTCGATTCAAACCGTACATTCAGTGAAGGAGACGGCACAAAGACGTTTTACCGCCAGAAATACCTTACGGCAAACCTGGTCACCTTCATCCCCTGGAAGGATCTCAACATCTCGTTCGGAAATTCGGTGATCTATGGCGATAAATTCGAACTTGCCTATACCATTCCCCTCCTTTTCTACAAATCGGTCGACCATACCATGAACCCGGAGGCAGGGCTGACCGGGGGAACCAATTCGCAGATGTTTCTCGATATCAGCTCGAGGCAGATCAGGCACCTGCATCTCTACCTGACCCTCTTCGCGGATGAATTCAAGATGTCGCGGGTTTACAGCAGCAAGGAACATAATTTCCTGGGCTGGAAGGGAGGCTTCAGGTTATCCGGATTCCCCATACAAAATCTTTCCTTTACGGCTGAAGGGACGAGCACACTGCCGATGGTATATCAGCACAATGTGATCATCACCACGTTCGAGTCAGACGGGTACAACTTCGGGAATTACCTGCGCGACAATTCCCGGGAGGTTTATCTTTCGCTCGATTACCGGCCGCTCAGCCGTCTTCTCGTTGCCCTCTCTTATACCTGGTCGTGGCATGGCGACAATTACGTCTATGCCACCGAACCCAACCCGACAACCGTCCCTGTATTTCAGAATATGACCTGGCAGAACCGGTCGTTCTGTCTCTTTTCATCCTGGTCCCTTTCGGGGAATGCATCGGTATTTCTTTCGTATGAAAACAGCCTGAAAAAAGGAGATGTACAATTCAACAGCCCTTCGTTCCAGGGAGGGACGAATACCGTGAGTGCCGGGGTAAGAGTGGGGTTTTAAAAAGTGGTGAGGTGATGAGCTGGTGAGGTGACAAAGTAAATCGCACTTCGCACCTCACACTTCGCACTTGTCTTAGTAGTCCGTAGGGGAATCGAACCCCTGTTACCAGGATGAAAACCTGGCGTCCTAGCCCCTAGACGAACGGACCAATCTGAATGTTTTCGGGCGGCAAAATTACTCTTTTAGTTTCAATTTACAAAATTTTTATCAGCTCATATTTTTTTGCCTCCGATACTCCAGAAAAAAAACAATCATCCTTCGAGCGCCTTCGTGGTAAAATTTTTAACCACAAAGGAACACAAAGGTTTTCACAAAGGTGCACAAAGTAAAACAAATCAGTATGCCCACGAAGAACAAAGAGCTTTTCGAAGCAATCGTTGCGAAAGCCGGTCTCAAACAGGAGATCTACGCCAACACCCTGAATGCTTTCAATGAATTTAAAAAGGAGACGGTCAGCCTGGCGGCCGACTACCACACTAAGATCAGGCAGACCCGATGGCCGATCCCCTTCGAATACAAAGACCTCGGAACCTTCGAATTTGAATTGAAATTCGGAAGTGATGTGCTTGTATTCTTCATGCATTCGAACATCTTCGAATTTTCGAGGGACCATGAAGTTATGAAGAGCTCGTATATCAAGGAAGATAAACGCCGTTCCTATTGCGGCATCATCCATGTCTTCAATTTCCTGGCCGATTCATTCAAATACAACCGCACCAACGACATCGGGTACCTCATCGCCCGGATCTTCATCAACCGTGAATCGCATTATTTCATTGAAGGAAAACGGGAGGTCGGGCTTCTCTATAACAATTTCCCCACGGCCAACCTCGATCAGGCGGCCATCCACTCGATCCTGCAGTCATCCATACAATACACGCTGAATTTCGACCTTCTGACGCCCCCCTATGAGAACATGAAAGAGGTGACGGTCCAGGAGATGCAAACCACCCTCGAAAACTACCAGATCCGTACAGGAAAACGCCTCGGCTTCCGGTTCCAGGCCGATAGCGGGGAGGGATGAGAGATGAGGGATGTGAGATTTGAGAATTTTGACATCCCACATCCCACATCCCACATCTCACTTCTCACTTCTCACTAGTTCTATGATCGATCCGTAACTATTCAACAGGACCTTTTCAACATCTTTCTTCTTAACCCATTTTACTTCGGATATATCTTCTTCCGTTTGAGGGACAAGGGATTGTTTGCTGTCTGCTTCCATCTCAAACCACCGGGTCTGTTTCAGGATCTGCTTTCCCTTTCGTGTATAAATATGATATGTTGAAGGAAGCGGTCCCGTTATCAGGACTTTCTTCAGCCCAGTTTCCTCCATCACTTCTCGCAGGGCGGCTTCTTCAACCTTCTCTTTTCCTGAAAGTTTTCCTTTCGGAAGATCCCATTTCCCCAGCCGGAAAATAAATAAGCGCTCTCCCCTCTCATTTTTCACCCATCCGCCTGCCGCCTCAATTCTTTTAAAAAGGCTGAAGAAATCCTCCCTCCAGCGGCTGTCTCCCCTCTCCGACCACAGTATTAGTTTCATCTGCAGATCATCCGCTTCAAACGCCCTGAAGGCTTTCTTCAGCTGTCGGGCAGATTTATACTCAACAGCCACATTCCCGGGATGAACCCGGGCAGGCCTGCTATCGGTTAGTTCAATGCATTTATTGTTTAAAAATATTTTCATCCCAATGGTCATTAATCCCTACTTTTGGTTGTTGATTCCCGGGATTTATCCGGAATGCATCAACTACACCTTTTCTTTACCGCGAAGGCGCCAAGGCACAAAGTTCGCTAAAGTAACTGATACTTTACGAACTTTATGAACTTTACGAACTTTATGAACTTTACGAACTTTATAAACTTTATAAACTTTATGAACTTTACAAACTTTACAAACTAAAGTATGATCTTCAATAAAACCGTCTCCTTGCAAACAGCCGAGTACCTGCTCGGGATCAAAGCTGTGAAGTTAAGTCCCCGCGATCTCTTTACCTGGGCTTCCGGGATCAAATCGCCCATCTATTGCGACAACCGGGTTACCTTGTCGTTTCCGGCGATCCGCACCTTTATCAAAGAGAATTTCATCAATGCCATCCATGAAAATTTTGAAAACACAGGCCTCATTGCAGGAGTTGCAACAGGAGGAATTCCGCAGGGGGCGCTGGTGGCTGAAGAGATGTCACTTCCCTTTGTCTATGTACGGACAAGCAAGAAGGATCATGGCCTCACCAACCTGATCGAAGGTCGGGTTGAGCCCGGGCAGCGGGTAGTGGTGGTTGAAGACCTGATCTCTACCGGGAGCAGCAGTCTTGAAGCGGTCCGTGCATTGAAGGAGGCCGGATGCATCGTCATTGGAATGGTGGCAATCTTTACTTACAACCTCCCGGTCTCAGTATCCCGGTTCCAGGAGGTCGGCTGTCCGCTTATCACGCTTACGGATTATGAGATCCTGATTGAGCAGGCGCTCAAGACAGAGTACATTTCAAAGGATGACGTAAAGGTGCTGAGGGATTTTAAGACGAACCTTTCGAAGTAGGTGTTCTGAGGTCGTGACGCGTGACGCGTGACGCGTGACGCATGACGCGTGACGCGGAGCATGGTACACGGTACACTAAGCACGGCAAGCGTTTCAACCGTGCGACAGCTGCCGACTGCCGACTGCTGACTGCCGACTACTGACTCCGAAGACGCTAAGGCTGCTATATTTTAATTGCGAGTCCAGAGTACTCGGGACGAAGCAATCTCCTTCTATCCCCAACAACCTTTGTCATTGCGAGCGAAGCGAAGCAATCTCCTTCTATCCCCAACAACCTTTGTCATTGCGAGCGAAGCGAAGCAATCTCCTTCTATCCCCAACAACCGTTGTCATTGCGAGCGAAGCGAAGCAATCTCCTTCTCTCCCCAACAACCGTTGTCATTGCGAGCGAAGCGAAGCAATC
>JAPLDI010000022.1 GCA_026391795.1 Bacteroidota bacterium | reverse complement strand
ATGCTGGATGCTGGATGCTGGATGCTGGATGCTGGATGCTGGATGCTGGATGCTGGATGCTGGATGCTGGATGCTGGATGCTGGATGCTGGATGCTGGATGCTGGATGCTGGATGCTCGAACTTATAAAATTAATAATACTTTATGAACTTTATAAACTTTATAAACTTTAAAACTTTATAAACTTTATAAACTTTATAAACTGAACATATTACCTTTTTGTTTTTAGCTGATTAAGTTGGAAAACAATTTTATATGAAGTATGAAGATCTTGAAATTTGGAAAATTGCAAATGAGCTTGTTTTGCAAATTCACCAGCTAACGCTCAATGACCTACCTAAATTTGAAATGTACGAAACCGGTAGTCAGATCAGAAGATCTATAAAATCTGTAAAATCAAACATAGTAGAAGGCTTTGGACGAAGGCAGTATAAGCAGGAATTTATCAGGTTCCTGATTATTGCATTGGCTTCCAATGATGAAACAATTGATCATTTGAAGACCCTCAGGTCCACAAGATCTATAACCGATAGGGAAAAATATGAAAAATATCTTGATAGACTGGATGAATTGGGCCGAAGGTTGAATCTTTTCATCTCAGCGGTAAAGACGGGTCACAGGGATTGAATATTTGTTTCTGGCATCGAGCATCGAGCATCATTTTATTAGCAGTCTTATGATTCAGCTACCCACTTGGTTTGCACCCCGAAATATTTTACCTTTGCAGCCTGGCTCCGTAGTTCAATTGGATAGAATATCAGATTCCGGTTCTGAGGGTTGGGGGTTCGAGTCCCTTCGGAGTCACACTTAAAATAATAAACGCCTGTAATATTTGTTATTACGGGCGTTTTTATTTGTAGTTGTCCGTTAATTGTCTGATTTTTAAATCTATTGAATGATATTCACATGGATGTCCCCCAATCTTAGGGCAGAAATAAGGCTTTTTTTAAGTTGGACTTTCCGATTCGCTTTTCTTCAAAATTAACAAATCAATTCAGAATAATCTATTTTATGTCCGGCCGGATTTTTTCAACCTGTTTTCAGCCTTCCTCCAATGTTCCTCCAATGTTCTTCCAATATCCGTCCAATGGTCTCCAATCAGCCCTGTTTTTTTTATCACCCAATTGGAGACCATTGGATCACCATTGGATCACCATTGGATCACCATTGGAACTCCCCTGACGGAATTTGGATGAAAGCCTGTAACTTTTATCAGGTCCCGGAATGAAGTTATGTAGACGATTTTTTTACCTTTATCTCTCATTTTCATTTCATTATCTATCTGACCAGCTCTTATAGGTATGAAATCAATTTCCATTTTCTGGGTTTTTGCCATTACGGGTTTTTTTCAAATGCAGGGTTATTGCCAGAATCTTGATGCAGATATTCAAAAGGCGGTGGATTATTATGAGGAAGGCAACTACGCTGAGGCATCTTCATTGTTTTCAAAATTGATTCCGGCAGTTAAAGCTGATTATGGTGAAAATGATACATTCCTCTATGTTCCGCTGTTATCGTATGCCGGTAGCAGTTATAAGAAATGTGGCCGTTATGACAAGGCACTGGTAGTGGAAAAAGTGATGGTCGGAATACTGAAAAAAGTTGTGGGCAGCCATCATCCCGATCATGCAATCTCACTGAACAACCTGGCTTTGCTCTACCTTGAGATGGGAAATTATGAGGAAGCCGAATCCCTGCTCAGGGAATCCATCAAAATTGACAAGGAAATTTACGGGCCAGATAGTCCTGATTATGCGAACAATTTAAATTCCCTTGCGCAACTTTACCAGGACCAGGGCAAATACGAAGAAGCAGAGCCGCTGATGAAAGAGGCCCTGCAGATCACCAAAGAGACATTGAGGAAAGAAGATCCCTTCTATGCCACGACATTAAACAACCTGGCACAGTTATACATGGAGATGGGCCGTTACGGACAAGCGGAACCAATGATGTTGGAATCCCTTGAGATTGCCAGGAAAACGCAGGGCGTGCATCATCCCACCTATGCAACACGGCTGGATAACTTTGCAGTATTGTATTTAAAAACGGGCCGGTACCCGGAATCGGAGTCTATGATGAAGGAAGCCATGAAAATTACAGAGGAGAAGCAGGGGAAAGAAAATCCCACCTATGCCTACCGCCTGAACAATCTGACAACACTATACCTGGAGCAGGGCCGCTAAGGGGAGGCAGAGCCCCTGATGAGAGAAGCCCTGAGAATTACGAAAGAATTATCGGGAAAGGATCACCCCGATTACCTGATTCGCCTGAGTAACCTGGCCAGGCTATGCAAGGCTACAGGCCGGTACGGGGAGGCAGAAAAGCTTTTCCTTGCAGCGATCGCAAGCGACAAGGAAAAATCAGGTACAAATGGCCCTCAGTACGGTTTGAAACTGACCAATCTTGCAGAGCTGTACCAATTGATGGGCCGCGACCTGGAGGCAGAAGCCCTGGTTAAAGAAGCACTTGAATCCTATATACATTTCTTTAACCGGAATTGCGGATACCTCTCTGAAAAAGAACTTAAACAGTTTCTTGAAACATTCCTTGGCAACCTTGATTTTTATCAGTCGGTTCTTTACCTGGAAAACCTGAAAGGTTCAGATAACGGGGGTGTTTCGATGGATATTGAGTTGTTCAGGAAAGGACTCCTTCTTCGGTCGGTACTGGAGACAAGAAAGTCGATCCTGGAAAGCAAGGATACTGCACTGATCAACAGGTATAATACATTCATCGCATTTCGCAAACAGGCATCTGAGCTTTCACTGTTACCAAGGAAAAAGCAGGTTAAGGATCCCGATTTACTTATTGAGAGAGCAGGTGAACTGGAAAAAGAGTTAACCCTTCTGTCAAGACAATATCGTAAGTCATCGGAAGAGAATACGATTACATGGGAAAAAATCCAGGACAGATTGAACCCTGGTGAGGCGTTGGTTGAATTTACAGGATTTCGTTTTTACAATAAAAAGTGGAGCGACAGTACTTTCTATTGCGCTATCCTCCTTAGAAAGGACGACAAACAACCAAAGATTGTCTACCTGTGCGAGGAGAAACAGCTCGGGAGGGCTGCACCATCGCCCGGCTCAAACCCGTCAGCACTTGATCTTGCCTACCACGGCGGCAGAGGCATGATCATCATCCCTGACTCCGGAATTTACCTTGGAGGTGAACTTTATTCCCTGGTTTGGCAACCTTTCGATACGCTATTAAAAAATATTCATACCGAATATTATTCTCCTTCAGGTTTAACTTCAACCCTTTCCTTTGCCGCAATTCCTTCTCCTGAGGGCAAGCTGCTATCGGAAAAGTTCAGGCTGGTCCAGGTCAGTTCCGCCCGGACCCTGGTTGCCGATCATAATGAGATGATTTTAACGGATTTGGCACTTTTCGGAGGGATCAATTACAAGATGGATACCACGGAGATGCTGGCGGAATCCATTCAGTATTCTAAACCGGGGAATACGTTGCTGGCATACCAGGTATCAAGGACCGGAAACCTGAGCGGGTTTGAGCACCTTGAAAATACACTGGTTGAATTAAAGGAAATCAAAGCAAAAATGGAGGAAAAGAAACTTGTGGTCAGGACTTTCACAGGTTCAGCAGCGGTTGAAGAATCCTTCATGAATATTTCCGGAAAGGAATCACCCGTCATTATTCATATTGCAACGCATGGATTTTATTATCCATACAGAGTGGTTCCCCAACAGATTGACAAAGGTAATTTTACTGAGATTGGACAGGAGCGGTTCTCCTCGTCTGAAGATCCTTTATTGCGCTCGGGGCTAGCCTTTGCCGGTGCCAACCGGACCTGGACGGGAAAGTCCATACGGCGGGATTGGAAGATGGCATCCTAACAGCCAAAGAAGTATCCGAAATGAACTTAAGGAATACCAGGCTGGTCATACTGAGTGCATGCCAGACCGGTCTCGGGGATGTCAAAGGCAGTGAGGGGGTGGAAGGATTGCAACGGGCATTTAAAATGGCCGGGGTCAGGTACCTCATCCTTAGCCTTTGGGAAGTGCCCGATAAAGAAACCAGTGAATTCATGGACGTCTTTTACGACAACTTTCTAGGGGGAAAGGAAATCCGTGAAGCTTTCCGTATCACCCAGCAGCAGATGCATGCCCTCTATCCGGGTGAGCCTTACAAGTGGGCAGCATTCGTTTTGTTAGAATAGTTGACGTTCCAAATTGAATTTTTCTTGAATTCAAGATATTTTAATCATATCTTTACTGGTAAACTCATGGATGAAGAATTGCATTCCATAATGTCCGCTCCGGTGAAATCAACCATCCTGAAAAAAACGGTATCCGTACTACTCCTGTTCCTCGCCTTCAAGGCTACAGTCATTCTTGCTTATTTGATTTACACGCATTTCCCGGTACAACTGATCCATTTCGAGCACCTGGCGATTGAAGATGTGGAATTCAACGACATTTATTATTCCACACGGGGTGAAGACGACACGTTCCTTAATCAACCTAAGGAAGTCGTGTTGATCAATACGGGAAGCATCCGCGCCGACAGTCTTTTCAGGCTTCACGTGGCTGACCTTCTGCGAAAAATAAACCGCTACGGGCCTGCTGCCGTCGGAATTGATCTGCTATTCGAACCCTCAAACAGATCCCCCTTTGACGTGCAGCTGGCAGATGCGGTCACGAAGCAAAGGAACCTGGTGCTCGCGCTGGACAAGGATTTACCGGGCCGCCAGATGTTCCCGGCAGCGCATAAGGGAATCGTCAACCTGCCGATTGCGAGACAGCATGGCGAAACGGTAAGGGAATATTACAATTATCTTCTTAAAGACAAGGATACCCTGTTCTCCTTTGCTTTTCAACTGGCAAAGCTCAAAAACCCTCTCCTTGCCGCACGTTCTTCACAGGAATATTTAAAATATTCATGTGTCTACAACGGATATTATGACATATTTAACAAGAAAGGTCCCCGGAATATCCACAATAATTTCCCTGCCATTGAAGCCACCGACCTGCTGAATGATAAGGATACTGCCATTCTTCGTTGGTACATTGAAAACAGGATTGTCATTATCGGCCAACTGGGAAGGGATTCCATGTTATCCCCATGGGATGTTGAGGACAGGTACATGGTGCCGACGGATTCGACACTTTTGCACCGCCGGTTACTGATGCCCGGAACCGTTGTCAATGCCAATGCGGTTCAGGCCCTGATCAAGGATGAACATTTCATTGAAATGAAAGGCTGGCGCCATGAATTGACCACCGATCTCATCCTGATCCTGTTCATGGTCCTTTTTTATTCCATTCATCAAACGTATATCCTGCATAAAACGATCAACCTATTCATCGTCTTTGCCTCAACCATTCCAATCATTTTCATCCTCGGGCCCTGGCTGATGTCGATGGGCATCTATTACCGTACAGGGGGGTTGTTCCTGCAAATAGCATTTGCAGAAGAGTTCATTGAAATTGCAGAAGGCTTCATCCACAAATTTAAAAACCGGAAGAAACGTGAAAAATAGTATTAAAATACCCGCATTGATTTTCGTCCTGGTATTTTCATATGCATCCCTTTCCGGGCAGGACAATGATTTATTTCTGATCCTTCAGAAAGGGAAAGCGACGCTCCTTTCCGATCAAAACCGGATTCTCAGGGAATTCAAGCCGGGTAAGCGGGAGACCTTGTCATTGAATGCCACGCTCATGCTTTATCCAAACTCAAGCGCGATTGTATACAACCGGAACGGTTCCGCAGAGGTCGGGAGTGTAAAGGAAGAAAAATACACGATGAATGAATTGAGCAAGACGCTTAATCAAAAATCCAGTACGACAGCATTTATGAGGTTTTATGAATTTCTAAACCACACCTATGCTGAGATGAAGCAAACCGAAACTCTTAAAGGATCGGTCACTGCTGCAGCGAGCCGGGGTGGTAATTTTATTAATTTTTATTATTTACCCCCCGATTCTTCCCTGATTATCAGCGATACTGCAGAACTTTCCTGGGGTTCGAAAAGCTTTTACAAGCTGATGACAAAAATTGTGGTTGTGAAATCCACCGGCGGAGATACTGTTTATAACGCAGAACCTGTGGGGTCGTCCATAACCCTTGGTAACCTGAAGGAAGGTGAGTATTATTGGACAGGAATGTTCAAACTGGGCGACGGTGTTACCGGAAAGATGAACAATGTTTTTATCGTTCCGGAGAAATCAATGAAATCAATGCTGTCGCATGATCTTTCTCAGTTCAGGGAAGTTATTTCGTCATTCTCCGATGAGACAAAAGCCATTCTGCTTAAAGAATACCTGGATCAGAAAAGGATCTGCTGCATTCATCAATAAAAGGAGATCCCGGCTTCAATGCTGGTTTTTTTATCTGTTTTTACACATCCATTTTACTGTTTTATTCAATCAGCACAAATGCTGCCCAGGAATAAGGATCATACTTCTTCCGCATTCTGTATTGTATATTGTTAAATGATTTTCTGACATCTTTTGTGATCAACAGATCTCTGTAAAATAATTTCATGAATTCAGAAGTTTCTTTGTCGGGCACCTGCCAGAGGCTCATGATTATATAATTCACCCCCGCCATTTTGAATGCGCGCTGTAAGCCATATACCCCCTCGCTGCCTTTGATATCGCCGAGACCTGTTTCACATGCAGACAGAACAACCAGCTGGGTTTTCCGTAAATCCAACTGTGTTACTTCCAGTGCTGTCAGCATGCCGTCTTCTCCATCGCCGGCAAACTTCTGGTTCCATACATTATTGGCACCGGCAAACACCAGGCCTGAACGCATAAGGGGGTTTTTGTTCATTACAAACTGCCATACGCCAAAACCACTTGTTCCCCTGGGGGAGGCAAGTTGCGTTTCTGACGCTTCATTTTGCTTTACGTTAAACTTAAATTCTGCAGGTTCGGGATAAAAAAACCCGTGCGTGGCCACATGTAGCAAATTGCATTCCGCAGCTGTTGCCTTAAATTCTTTTTCTCCTGCATCTTTTCCTGAAAAATAAATTGTCGTAATTCCTCGCTTTTTAAATATTTTTTCAATTTCATCCGTTTCGCCTTTTGTGCCGGGTAAATATGGCCATATATTGACAGAAGAGGAATCTGTGGAATAATCAATCCCTCCATATATTCCGGCTGTGAGGCCTTTCCCCATATTGAAATTTTCGGGCATGGCTAATTTTCCTGTACTGCTCAGGCGGTGCAGATCATACATGTCGCAAAGAAAGATGTCTTTGCCTTTCCCTATGGATGAAAGAGAGATTTTATGCAACAGCCCATCGGGTGAGTAATAAACAGTTTTTACACCTTCAAGATGTTTTTCCAAAGGCTGCCATATCAGGTTGTAGAGCAGTTTACTGGTGTTTAGGCGGGTTCCATAGATGCTGTTGACATACGACAAATTATTTACAGGGTTTGTTCCCATAACCGATTCGAGCTCTTTTTCATAAAAAAGCCGGATCATCTCAGGCTGCCTGCACTGCGGAGTTATAATCAAAGCGCAGTATATGGTTGTATCCTTCTTTTTCCCTTCGGCAAACCTGATGAATTCAACGGCTGCTTCACCTTGTTTAAGACTGGTTTGTACTGCTTCCCAGGTTAAGTTTTGCAGCTGCTTAAAGTCGCTGAATACCTGCGAACTTCGCACCAGCTCTTTTTCAATCCTGTTCGCCTGTTGCTCCAGTTCCTCAGGATTTTCTTTACGTTTTGAAATTTCAGTAGAATAGAGATTTGAAATCTCTTTTTTCAGGGCAATCCATTGATTGAATTTGTTAATGAGCGTACTGTCTTTACTGAACAGAATGGCTGTTCGCATGGCAGTGGAAGACTTTAGCAATAAGCCTTTGTTTCTCACTACATTATTGTAAACCGATCCTGTTATTTCAGGATTTTCTTTTTTTCTTTTCAATGCAAAAGAATAGAATCCTGTAAAATTGACTGCCTTGGTTTTGAAATACATTTCTTTTTCCTTCTCAGACAGAAATGCGAAGTTTTGATTGATATTATTGTTTATTTTCTCAATACCTTCAAGATAGAAGGATTCGGCACTATTATTATTATCCATATCCCCATACAGTATGGCCAGGTTAATCAGGGTTGTTGCATAAAAAGGATGTTTTTCGCCCAGAACTTCTTTCCGGGTGTTCATTACTTCCAGGAACAAAGGCTCAGCGGCAGGATAATTGCCCATATTAGAGTACAAACAGGCAAGATTGTTTAAGGAAATCAGATAGTCAGGGTGTTTTTGACCCAGGACTTCTTTTTGAATTTTTATTTCCTCCATGTATAAAGGCTTTGCTGCCGGGTAGTTGCCTATGGATCTGTACAATTCGGCGAGACTGTTTAAGGAGGTTGCATAATCAGGGTGTTTTTCGCCCAGAACTTCTTTATAGATGTTCTTTGCTTCAATCAGTAAAGGTTCGGCTGCAGCGTAATTTCCCATGTCATTGTACAAGCTTGCAAGATTGTTCAGGGATAATGCATAATACGAGTGCTTTTCACCCAGCACTTCTTTAACGATATTCTTCGTCTCAATCAGTAATGGTTCGGCGGCAGCATAGTTGCCCACGTAATGATATAAATTTCCAAGGTTGCTCAGGGATAAGGCGTAGTATGGGTGCTTTTCACCTAACACTGCTTTAAGTATCTTCGCTGCCTCAAGCAACAAAGGCTCGGCCGCAGGGTAATTCCCCATTGCCATGTATACGCCGGCAAGGTTACCTAAGGATTGAGCATAATCAAAGTTATTCTCACCCAGTACCTCTTTGCGTATTTTCATTGCCTCAAGCAACAAAAGTTCGGCTTGCTGGTAATTGCCCATTCCATCGTACAACAAGCCGAGATAATTCAGGGATTGTGCATAATCAGGGTGTTTTTCACCCCGGACTTCTTTATAGATGCTCTTTGCTTCAAGAAATAATGGCTCGGCAGAAGAGTAATTGCCTGTTTCCCGGTACAATTCGGCAAGATTACCAATCGCGTTGGCATAATCAGGATGTTTTACCCCCTGTATGTTTTTTCTGATCTCTATTTCTTTCTGGCAGCATTCAATGGCTTTTGCATAGTTGCCACTGTACCCGTTTACTTCCATCAATCGTAAGAGCATCCTGGCATACAGGGTATCGTTTTCGCCGGTATTCTCCTTTACTGCCTGCAAGGCTTTTTCAGCGTACAGAATAGCGGTATCGAACTTTTGTTGCTGCTGGTAGACTGAACGAAGGGAGTCGTAATGCTGCCAGGTTTGGGAGAATGATGAATGATGGATGATCAACGATAAGATGAAAAAAATGCATACTATTTTTTTCATGACCCGGAACTTTTAGGTTCTTGAATTAAAGCATATTTTCAGCCGGTAAACTGATAATGAAGGCCAGGGATCTATCATCAGCACTCCTGCCATTTAAAAACCGTACCTCGCTATTGACCGGCATCAGAGTATGAGATGAAATTCAGACAGGTAAATTCAGCAGTCTTACCGGTTTTTTACCGGCATTTTAATTTTTAAAAAAGCAACCCGATTTTGAATGTAAGGTAGTTAAGTGCGATGGCTTTGGAAGAACCATAAATATCCGGAAGAATTTCAGCAAGGTACCTGCTTTGCTCAATGGCAATGCTCACCCCTAATCCTTTCTTGATCCAGGCATCAAGGTCAAGGCCGTAGTTAATGGTTGCCGAAGATAAATACCAGCCATTGATTAAGTTATTCGGGTTGGCAACCGTATCATTTTCGTTTTTATAATAATAATATACGGGATTCCATCCCAACGTGACATAGGGCTTCAGGTTAAACCGAACGTCGCCGAGAAAGTTTAATTCAAGGCCCAGGTTGACGGATGGGATGAGGCACCTTTCATAATAGGTCGTTTCATCATGAGATAACCAGATGAAGGTAAACTGAAATCGGAAATTTGCTACAGACTTTGGACGCGACCAGACATTGGATATTTCGAAGCCAAGGTTGCGGGAATATCCCATGGAAGCACTAAAAGGGAAGATTACGCTCATACGCATTGGAAAAGCGTAATAGGCATTGTCCATCTGCAATAACTCCATGAACGTTTTCTTTTTTTTCCCGGTGGTGGGAGGAATGTAATCAGGCAGGGAAAGCAATTGAATTTGTTTTACAAATTCGGACTGTGAGATCTTATTGTTGCACAGATCCAGTGCGTCACTAACATTGCAATAGAAGAGTGTATATTCCAGGTGATAATAACCGACAACCCCGATCTTTGTCGCATCCAGAACCTGGAAATCATTGTATTCCCCTGACGGGTTATTGATCGCTTTATTTACAAAGGATGACAGTTCGATCAGGCCATAGATTGAATACGTTTTAACGCTGTCACTGGCATCGGTTGTTTTGTTCGGGTAATCAACAGCCAGGATTTTTCCTGCCGCAGTGTTTATAAACTTAGGTTTTCCGATGAAATACCTGCTGCCAGTAGCCTGGGAATAACAGCATGGGTTCAGGAGAATGAATACCGGAAATAAGAGGAGGATTTTGTTCATTATTGGCAATAAATGAACAGTCAGAACTCTGTACCTTTTCTTCATGCGAGATTTTTTAAAATGGCTCGATAATGAAAAGAAGAAGCTATATGGATCAGGATAACCTACCAAATTTAGGTTAAATTAATCAGTAATACAATAAAAATAATCAGGATGATTTTTTCTTTTGAGGGATGCTGACCTGTGTGGAATAAAAAACTTATCAAATAAAACGATCAGGCATAGAGATTATTCGTCCATGCAAATCCTGAATCCATAATGGCTTCCTTTATCATACGGGGATGTTCTCCCCCTGTTTCGGGTGCGAACATCTGTCTTGCCACAATCCCAAGAGCCTCCGCGGAGGGTATGATTACCGGACTTGGGGGGGCCTTTTGGATTATTCTGTGGGCTTTCATCATAGTAATTATTGGTAAAGAAATCGCTGCACCATTCCCACACGTTCCCGCTCATATCAAAGATACCCAGTTCATTCGGTTTTTTAAGCCCCACAGGATGGGTCTTCTCATTCGATGCTGATCCAAACCATGCCACTTCACCCGGGTCATTACTTCCACTGTATTCATACCCTTTGCTTGCATTCCCACCGATTGCAGCAAATTCCCATTCGGCTTCAGTGGGTAAGCGGTACTTTTTACCGGTTCTTTTATTCAATTTCGAAAGGAATTCCTGGATATCATCCCATGAAACGGTCTCCACAGGGCAGGTAAAACATCCCGGAAAGTGGGAAGGATTATCATTCATAACATCCTGCCACTGCTTTTGAGTCACCTCAAACTGACCTATATAAAAACCTTTCAGGGTAACCGGATGTATGGGAGTCTCAATTCGGCTTCCCTTGTCACTGCCCATCATGAAGGTGCCCCCCTGGACAAATATCAAATTGAAATTATCTGAAACCAAATTTTTTTGTCTCTTTTTTTCAATCGTCACAGAGGAGATATGGCCGGGAATGATATCAACAGTTTTTTCTTCCGTCGTATCCCCGGAGATTTTAATTTTATGGGGACCTTCGGTTAAATCATTTAGCATCAGAACCGTATCCCTGTTAACATATTTGAAATATGTGTCGTCAAGATAAATGTAACCCGGGATCTGGCATGTCAGTTTCAATTTTCCATGTGATACCGGGATCTGTTTCTGTTCGGTTACTGGTTCTGTCACGATTGCAGAGGATGTATTTGCCGAATGAACCACAAATACAAAGTCACCTTTATCAAGATGCGGGTCCCGGATCTTCCCGTATTGAGGATGCTGCGCATTATAGGAGTAGTTTACTACGGTTGTCTGCAAAAACTCGCCCAATTCAGTCCCCGTAATAAAGCCATCCTTGTTGGCATCTGCTTCTCCCTGAAGGGCACTGATGAACTGGGCCCGGAAAATGCTTTTGTCAGGTACTGTTTCTGAAGCATTGCCACTGGTAATAAACTGCCTTACGGGTTCTTTTGTTTTATAAGAAATCACCTGGGGGATTGCACGGCTCATCGAAAAGACAGACCCTGAAAAACAAGCATCAAAAAGAAACAGTGCATGTTTCGACTTGATTTGCCGGGCGTAAGTATCTATGTGGGCCATCGGCATGGACTTTTGTTCGAAATCCGTTGAATCCCTTGCAGGATTGGGCGCATTCACGGGACATATATATCCCATCTCTTCATCATAAGGCATCATTACGGTATGACCGTGTCCTGCAAAATAAAACAGGAGCCTGTTTTCAGGGAGCTGTCCGTATCTCCCGATAAACTTCCTGAATGCCTCTTCCAGGGCAAGGTTGTCAGGATTCAGCACGACGGTAACATCAAATCCATTCTCTTCAAGGACCGCTTTTACAGCAGATATATCATCGATAACACCGGGGATTACAGGTAATCCATTATTGTAGGCACTCACGCCGATAAGCAAGGCATGACTTTGCTGGTAAAGGGTTTCAGTTGTTCCGGCATAGGTAACCTGCACGGGTGTTATGCCGCGAACCTGGGAATAAGATTCTGAGGAATGAAAAAAGAAAAAATTCAGGATCACCAAAAATGAAAATATTTCCTTCACGGTGATTGGATTAAGCAAGACAAATATAGGCTATCCTGATCTCATTGTCAAATCCGGATCAGGAAGGCTGCCAGTCGGTGCGTTGAGGTTTGTTTTCAGGGGATACTGTACAGAAGTGCTGCAAGCTTTTGAGAAGCCTGCAGCACTCAATTACACCTGCCTGACATGCTTGCTGTGGGTAACCCGTAAGGCAGGAATTACGGATCACATTAAAAGTTGAGATTATCGCCTATTCGGAATGAAGCGAAACATTACCATTTCAGTATCCTCCGGTAGCCATTACCGGCGATAGTTTCACATACCCGAAAAGTCCGTGCGTTCCAAAACTTGGCCCGGCTGAAAAATAGACCACGTTCTGATCCAGTGTCGCTGCCGCAGAGGGAGCAGTGGTAATAGCCCATAATCCGTCGATGGAGAGTGCACTTACGTTTGATGGTAATTTGCCTTTGTAATTTCCGTTCTGATCAAAAATACTGATCGTTCCGTCGCCAAAATTGCCGATGAGGATCATATTCTGACCCAGCCCGAATCCTGCAGGCGCGATGGCAATACCCCATGGGAAATTCAACGGGCCCGCCGAAGCGAACCTTTTAATAAATGTACCATCGGGACTGAATACATTGACATAGCCGTTGCCGCTGGAATAACCGGAAACAGGTGCATAGGTCACATAAAGGTCGCCTCCTATATTAACGATGTTATAGGGTGAAAATCCTTGCGGAAGTGTAGGATCAGTGAAGGGGAAGCTGATCGTATACTGCCAAGAGGAACTGAAAACATCTACCTTGCCTCCTGCGAAATTGGCAGCATACAGGTAATTGGCAGAACCTACTCTGCCCAGGGTTGCCCCTGTGTAGGATGCTCCTGTTGCTGCCCGGTTTGCAACAATTTTCGCCGAGGCCCCGGAGCTCCAGGCAGAGATGGTTCCGTCAAGGTTCGCATAAATGAATTTGCTCAGCGAATTATCAGAGGGGATCAGAAATTCAGTGGTGTTATTAAAAACAGCCCCGGTCGGGCCATGAGAGGTCCGTGTACCTGCATCCGGAATTTTAATTGCCGCAATCTGAGTAGCTCCTGAACCGTCATAAATTGTTGTACGGTCTTTCGCTGTGGAAGATATCCAGATCCTTCCCGCAGGACTGATGGCAATTCCCCATGCATTTACAAGGTTTGTGTCGATCCTGGCCCCGGAATAAGAGCCGATGTCGGAAACAAGGTTTATGACTTCAAAGCTTATACCCGAAGAAGTTGTGGTGGTGCTCTTTTTTTTGCATCCCATGGCGAAGATCATGCAGGATAACAAAACCACGATGGCACCGGCATATATTTTGTGTTTGTTTTTCATTTTAGCCTCCTTATCATTGGTTGTTAAATATTGGATGCAAAGTTATATCGCATTCAACCGAATGGCGAAAATCCGGGGAAATAAATTTTAATAATTCTAAATAACGACGGGAAACAAATCCTTCACTTTTTTTCATAAGAATGGCTTACGAAGAGGATTAACCATGCTTCAGGTCACCTTTACAGTCAGTTCGCAGGTAATTCACTTCTCATGGGTTCGCTAAAAATTCGTACTTTTGCAGGCCTGATTTTCAGGATCACAAAAGCAGGGGGATCAGCTTAACTTTTAGAGGTTCAATCAACATGCTGCCGGTGGCAGACCTGTTTCATTTTATATCGGGTAGAAGATGGGAGTCATACTAACTAAAATGAATGCTTATTTTGAGTATCTGAACGGCAGCGATCTGCCCGAATACCCGAAACAGGTATACAGCCTTGCAGAAAAATCGTTAAAGCCGCTGATTGAATCCGGTCTGCCGCATCCGGTAAGCCACCTGATCGCAGCCACGACCTGCCCTGATAGTCTTGCCCCTTCGCTGGGACAGCTGGTCATTGAAAAATATAATCACCTGTTAAAGAACTGTCATTCCATCGACATCATCCAGGGATGTGCCGGAGGGGTGTCATCAATGATCCTGGCCAGCCAGCTTGCCGAACTGAATAAATCATCGGTACTTGTTGTCCAGGCCGATGCCGCGAAAAAAGCAACATCTGTTTCCAAAGGCATCAACAAGATCTTTGGCAACGGATCTTATGTTAGCCTGGTCAGCTGGTCAGATTCGGACAAAGGATTGATTCATTCAAAAGCCAGACAGTATAAAGGGCTGTCGGAAGTTGTGACTGTTAACCTCGGGCACAATACAGCTGAGATCATTAAAAACGAAAATAAGAACCTGATCCGCGATCCGAGGATCCTACTTGGTCTTTCCATGAACAACATGCTCGCGATTCGACTGATGAGGAATGCAGAAGAGTTTTATAAGGATTTTGTCAAAGAATCCACCAGCGCTGACATCATGATCCTCCACCAGGTCAACCCGGTCATTTTAAAGCACCTGAGATCGGTGTTCAAAAAATACAAACTGGAATTCGTGGATGTTTCTGAATTCACTGGGAACTGTGGAGTCCCCTCCGTGGGCATCGCGTTAAATTCAATAAAAGATACCATCCAGGGGAAAAAGGTGCTTCTCTGCAGTTTCGGAACCGGCGGGGTGATTACCGCAGGACTCTGGCAATGCTGACCCAATTCATTTTATGATGATGAACCTGCGGATCCTGTTCCTTCTAGTTTTGTTTCCGGCCTTTCCGGCCCTTTCTGATCATTCAGGAAAGGGTTGGGATTTTGTCAAGGAACGACATCAGATAAAACTGTACACACGGGATGAAGATAACAGTTCCTTAAAATCCTTCCGGGGGGTAATGGAGATCAAAGCCGATATGGAGGTGGTCAGCTCCATGATCGGAAATCCGAAAGACCTGGAATGGTGGGGCGAATATGTTCACCAGGTCAGGGTGCTAAAATTTGAAAAGGACATGCATATCCAGTATTACCTGGTTTATGATTCTCCCTGGCCCTTTACCGATCGAGATCTGGTTGCCGATGTGAAGATCCTGACGGATTCCGGTTCGGGAACCCGCACCGTTTATTCCACACCACTTCTGAATGTGGTACCGGAAAAGCCGGACCTGATACGGGTTACAAAGTACTGGCAAAAATGGACCCTTCAACCCTTACCCAAAGGGAGAATCCTCATAATCCTGGAAGGATTTATTGATCCTGCAGGAAATATTCCCGCCTGGTTATATAACATGATTGTAATCGATACCCCGCTGAAACTGATGCGGGAAGTGCAGAAGAGAGCACAGAAATAGCGAAGCAGCGAACTATTTTTTTGTAGAGTTATACCCTTTTCCTTTAGCTGCTTTCATTTCTTACAAGGAGCCTACCCTCAATGTCCGCTGTCCGCATGTCCTAATCTGCTTCGGCATCCACAAACTCTTCCACATCAGAGTAAACTTCCTTTCGCTGGCCAAATAAGGATATAACCTTGCCTGAAATGAGTCCGGCACCGATGGCCAGTACGATTGTAATTGCAATCCCGGTTAACTGCGCCACGGCGCTTAATCCGAAAACAACCGGGATGGCAATCAAGCCTCCGAACAAACCGGGCAGGCCATGAAGATTGGTGACACCGCAGGTATCAACAGTTTTAAGAAGCTTTTTCTGGCGATCCTGGAGAACTGCAAAACCCGTTGCAGAAATTGCCCCGGCAATGAGTCCGATGACAAGAGCGGTCATATGGTTTGCATGATCGCAGGTGGCCCCGATGGCTACGCCGCCTGCAAGTGCCGCATTTGCAATGTCGGCGATGCTGATCTTCCCGCGGATCCATACGGACAAAACATAAGTGACCAGCGTGGAACCGCAAAGCGCCAGGAATACATTGACGACGGTCATGGGAATTGCCTCTGCAGGAACCAGCGCTGCACAGAAGCTGGGCCAGAAAATCCAGAGCACCATGCTGCCGATCATGGAAAAACGGTCGCTTGAACTATCAGAAGTAACCGGTTTTTCAAGACTGTCGGAAGTGGTCAGGGAAATGGCGGCTGCAATTCCGAAGATAGCTCCGAATGCGTGAATGACGATGGATCCGCCGGTATCAGCAAAACCGCTTTTTAACAATCCCAGGCCATTGTCCAGGATGATCCACTCATTCAGCATGTAGCAGGGAATGAAGAGCAATCCAAGGATAATGTATTGATGCATTTTTATTCTTCCCAGCAAGGCTCCGGCAGCGATGAGGAGGCTGGCGGCTCCGAATTCTGCAAGGATGAGCCGTTCAATTTCTTTATTGCTTCCGTCCCCGTGAATCAGACTGCTTCCGGCCATATAGAGAGGGATTGCAACACTGACGAGAAGAAAGGTTGCTGTGAGAGCTGACCGGCCATAGTTCTTTACAAAAACCATCAGGAACCCGAAACCCAGGATCAGCATGGCCATGATGTGAATGGCACGGTCATACTGCTGGAATTCAAGAATGGAGGAAACCTCGGTTTTGATGTTTCCCTGGGCAAAGACGGCAGATGCTAAGCCGAAGAATAGGAGAGATAGCGTCATTTTCAGTGCAGTACTTCTTTTTTTCATCATCGTTCGTTTTTAGAGTGGTACATTAGTTCAAATCCATCCCGGCTTGTTTAGCAAAAACAGCAGAAGAAAGGGCAATCAATACTTTTACCTCTTCATGAAATAATCAGGTAAGTAAATCACGCAGATAATGAAGAGCTGCAGATACGTAAAAAACGTAAAAGCACCGGCGAAAATACACAAAAGAAGATTACCCTTTCATGAAAGCAGTTACTTTTTTTCTAAAAAACAACGAACATTTCTTCAGCAAAGAAGATTCATGTTCTGACCGTCACGGCAGAAAATATTCTATCTTTGTCAGGACCGGAACCGGTTACTTCAATAAAAATAAAGAGGCTCACATCTTCTCACAGGTTATTGAACAACGTTGCCTTATGAACATGAAAATCTTTTCTCTGATCCTGATCTTCCCGTTTATTAGCACATTGGGTTTTGCAGGAAACTCTGGCAAACCTGATAAAGGAAGCAAGTACCCGTCGGTATACAAGGAGGGTATTATTGTGAATGGAAAATCATCGGAATGGGAAAATTCATTATTCAGTTATACCAAACAGGCCCTTCTCAATTATGCCATTGTCAATGATTCTGCTGCATTTTACATCTGCGTCAGGATTGCTGATGAGGGGGCACAGATGAAGGTGCTCCGGAACGGTATTGAATTGCGGTTCAACAGCAGGGGAAAGAAAAAGCCGGAGGCTACTTTGCATTTCCCCATCGGCGTGAGGATGAACCCGGATGATCATCGCGACCGGAAAACGATGCACCTCATGTGCCTGTTACAGATGCAGGACCTCGACCTGACCGGGTTCAAAAACGGGGTCAACGGTTTCCAGAGTATCAAATCGGGGAAGAATGGCGTTATGGCCGCCGTCAACTGGGATTCCACCAATGTCATGGTTTATGAAGCCAGGGTTCCGTTTAGCGTCTTTGCCCAGGATGTCCGTGCAGCAAATCCTCTCGCGGTTGGAATTGTCGTAAAAGGAGCTCCGAAGCCAAAGGATGCCCAACCGGGTTCAACGCCGGAAGGGAATCCTACCGATATGCAGAGCGGGCGAGGGCAGGACCGCCCGGGGGGGATGCGACCCAATGCGGGAATGGAAGGCCAGGAGGAGAACCCCTCAGGAAACATGAAGATGTATGAGGATGACGAGGTGTGGCGTTCAATTGTGGTTGCAAAAAAAGAATAAAAAAATAGCGGTATATGACACTGATCCTTAACAAAGCCGAGGTTGCATCGGTACTCGAAATGAAAGATTGCATGGCAGCTGTTGAGCTGGCATTTGCTGAACTCTCGGAGGGAACAGCAGTATTGCCGTTGCGTACGGGCATCACGCCACCTGACGGACTTTCTCTTTACATGCCGGCATACCTGAAAAAGATGGAAGCCCTGGCATGCAAGGTAGTTACAGTTTATAAAAACAATCCTTTAAAACATAACCTTCCAACCACCATCGGGAAGGTCCTTTTGCAGGATCCGGCCACCGGGGATGTGATCTGCATCATGAACGGAGGGTACCTTACTGCCGTGCGGACCGGTGCAGCCAGCGGGGTGGCCACGAAATACCTCGCAAGGAAAGAGAAGAACCAGGTTGCAGGCATTGCAGGAGCAGGGGTACAGGCAAAGATGCAATTATTGGCCGTTTGCGAAGCCCGGAATATTTCCAAAGCCCTGGTTTATGATGTTTCAGAAGCAGCCGCTGATGCATTTGTAGCAGAGATGAGTAAAAAGCTGAGCCTGGAAATCATCAGGGTAAAGAGTGCAGAAGAGATCCTCGGAGCTGATATAATCTGCACCGCTACCTCTTCTCCAACACCCCTGTTTGATGGAAATAAAGTCAGGGAAGGAACTCACATCAATGGAATCGGAAGCCATACCCCCGGCGCCCGTGAACTGGATTCAGCCATTGTAAAACGGTCGAAGTTCGTGGGCGATTCGCGCGAAGCCTGTTTCAAGGAAGCCGGGGATATCATGATTCCCCTGAATGCGGGCGAGATCCCGGATAGTCATTTCTATGCCGAACTTGGCGCGATCATCACCGGGAAGAAACCGGGAAGAGTGAATGACAGAGAGATCACCCTGTTTAAATCCAACGGCCTGGCCATCCAGGATGCAGCCACCGCTTTGCTGGTCTATCAGAAGGCAGTCGCCGCCGGCATCGGAACCCAGGTGGAGATTTGATGCCGGCATTCGTTACCTTTGCCGTAATCAACGTCTGATCTTTCTGCGATGCCTTCTTTACTTCAAGTTGAAAATTTATCCCGTTCTTACGGAGAGAAGATCCTTTTCCAGGATATCTCCTTTGTCATCAACCAGCACCAGAAGGTTGCCCTGATTGCGAAGAACGGTACAGGGAAATCGACACTGCTCAACATCATCGCCGGACTTGAACCTTCTGACGGCGGATCGGTCAAGTTTTTCAATGACGTTTCCATTGGCTACCTTAAACAGGATCCTGAACTGAACGAGTTCAACACGGTGTTTGATGAGGTTTACGAATCCTCAAACCAGATCCATCGTACCATCCGGGATTATGAAAAAGCCATCCTGGGGCAGGACAAAAAAGCGATCCAGAAAGCCATGGAATCAATGGATGCTGTTGAAGGCTGGGAATATGAAACCAGGGTGAAGCAGATCCTTTCAGAGCTGAAGATCCCGGATCTTGATCAGCAGATAAAAGAACTCTCGGGCGGGCAGCGCAAACGCATTTCTCTTGCAAAAACGCTGATTACGGAACCCGCTTTTCTCATCCTCGATGAACCCACCAACCACCTCGACATCGACATGATTGAATGGCTGGAGGAATACCTGACCCGTTCGCGAATCACCCTGCTCATGATCACGCACGACCGCTATTTTTTGGACCGTGTGTGTGAAGAGATTCTTGAACTGGATAATGCCGAGATCTTCCGGTACAAGGGCAATTACTCCTATTTTGTAGAAAAGCAGGCGGAACGCAAGGAGAACCAGACAAAAGAAATTGAGAAGGCCAGGAACCTGCTCCGCAAGGAACAGGAATGGATGATCCGGATGCCCAAAGCCCGCACTACGAAATCGAAAGCCCGCATCGACAGTTATTATGACCTGAAATCCATTGCCGGCAGCGGGGTTCGTGAAGACAAAATCCATATGGATGTGGGTACCGGCAGGATGGGAAAGAAGATCCTTGAAATGCGCCAGGTCTCTTTCAGCTGGGGTGCTCTGCCGATCCTGAAGGATTTCTTTTATATCTTCAAGCGGAATGAAAAGGTCGGTTTTGTTGGAAACAACGGTTCAGGGAAGTCGACTTTCCTGGAGATTATTACCGGAAAGCTCCGTCCGACAGGCGGGCGGATTGAAAAGGGGGAAACCATTACCTACGGCTATTACCGGCAGGAAGGAATCGTCTTTAACCCGGATGCCCGTGTGATCGATGTGGTCAGGGATATTGCGGAAGTGGTTACCCTGAGCAACGGCGATACCATTTCCGCTGCAGCCTTTCTGAATTACTTCCTTTTTCCTTACCCGATGCATTACCAGCTGATCAGTAAGCTAAGCGGGGGAGAGCGACGCAGGCTGTACCTGGTTACGGTACTTATGCAAAACCCGAACTTCCTCATCCTGGATGAACCCACGAACGACCTTGACATTTTTACCCTTGCCATACTCGAAGAATACCTGGCTTCCTTCAAAGGCTGTGTGATCATTGTTACCCACGACCGGTATTTTCTGGATGAGATCGTTGATCACCTGTTCGTGTTCCAGGGAGATGCTGTGATCAAGGATTTTCCCGGGAACTACAGCCAATTCAGCGAGTACCGGAAAAGGAAAGAGAAGGAAAAAACCAGGATTTTACAGGCATCGCAGGTAAAAAAGGAAAAACCCCGCAATCCGGTATCCGTTGCCAATAAATTGTCATTCAAAGAAAAAAAGGAACTCGAAACCCTCGAAACAGAGATCTCCCTCCTTGAAGAAGAAAAGTCAGGGATTGAAAATTCGCTTTCCTCCGGAACTCTTTCAGCGGACGAGCTGGCAGTTAAATCCGACAGGTTCGCTTTCCTGTTGAAGGAGCTCGGAATGAAATCCGACCGCTGGCTTGAATTGAGTGAAAAAGAGCATTGATCATTTTTGCTGAAGTGCCCGGGGTTCCACCCAGGTGTTCGGATCATCGGCATATTCAATATAAGCAACCGATTTGCTTCGCCAGCGTTTTTTCAGATGCATTCTGCCATCCCCGTTTTTTTGCCAGAGTTCAACGCATCTCGGATTTTCGCGGTATTCCTGATCTTGCTGCCGGAACAAGGGAATCCCGATGATGTTGTTTGCCGGCGTGACATAAATTCCCTTTATATCAAATGAATCTTTTGGGCCAATGGTTTTCATGGTAAATTTATTTAAAGGTTATGTGCGTTTTGTCCAATGTTTGTCCGGTCAGAAGCCTGAGCATTCGACCGGTGAATATCTCTTGCGGGCAGGGTAGTATCCGCTGTTTCCTCCCCCGAAAAGAGTCAGCTTGTCGAAATCGAGAATCAGGCTGATCTCATGTGCCCCTCCTGTACCCACCGGAGGACCTGAGATCTGGAGATCATAGCTGTACATGAATTTGATATCCATGTCGTCTGCAAATTTATACCTGTACCCGGCGACCAGCGCTACGGCTGAGGATCCGTTCGTTCCCATGGCAAGCTTATACCAGGCGCCAAGGTAAACATTGTATTTCAGCAGGGTCAGTCCGGTCTCGAGAAGACCCATTCCATCCTGGTTCTGGTAAATGATCCCCGGGTTTAATTTTAAAGGATCTCCAATGCCTTTTATACCACCCGAATTTCCATCTTCTCCCATCGTTATAATGAAATCGGTATGAGCCACCCATTTCCTTGGTAATGGGGCCTTTTCTGTAGTCAGAAAGCCCTCATCCGGTTGAAAAATATGGTCGATGGCGAAACCGGCAGATCCAGAATAACTTGATGACTCATTGGTAAATTGAATAATACCCCCGATCCCGAAATCGGGGAAAGTCCGCTTGTTGTTGTCGGGCCGGTTAAAGGCTGTTGCATAGATATTCCCGTATTTTTCACTCAACTGGTCGGTGAAAACAAAGTCATCCCAGTTTATACTTTTCTGTACCACCGATGCCCGGATCCCCACCTGGCTCACAACAGAATTCGAAAGGGGTATCCTCACACTGACATTCAGCCCTACAGAAAGATTCCGGATAAAACCAAGTCCTTCATTATCGGAGTTGACAATCAACCCAAGTCCTCCCGATCCGGGCAAGTTGCGTTCCCCAAGGTCGGCTGAAAAGAAATAGGATTTGAATGAGGCGGGCAGGTTTGGCCATTGGTCGCGGTATGTAAACCTTGTGCGGAGACCTGTATTGATACCTGTAAATGCCGGATTATAATAAACAGGGACATTGAAATATTGTGAAAAATTGGGATCCTGCCCTTGAATTTCAGAAACGGTCAGGAGTAAAACAAGAAAACAGGCAGCGCATCTATTTAAACGCGTTTTCATGGCATGGCCGTAGCGGAAAAGAGTAAGGATGCACCTGGGATATCAGGTGTAAGAATTATAGCTGTATTCTGTGATCCGAATTGAATCGCATGGGTAGGAGGAACTGCAACAACTTTATTTGCTTGTTGCACTTTTACACCAGCGTTTGCGGGAATCCCAGGGCATCCGTTTTTTCCTATTGTGATGTTATATTTTAAAGTGCCGGCAATGATACCGGTATTTTCCTTTTTCTGATTGACCATATCTGTAAAAAATCCTCCCATGCAGTAACCCGTTTAAGATCCCGGAACGATTCTTAAGGCTTTTTTAATTGTCACCCCGGAAACGAATCTTACTTATTTGCTAATTCAAAATGATGCAGCGGATAAAGTAAAAGCAAACGATGTGCCAATGCATTGCGAAATGTGGAAAAGAAAAGCCATGATGAACACAAATCACTAAAATACAGTGTTTTGTGAATGTCAATGGAGTCTTTATTTTTGATGGGTCGGGGGAATGATGATTGTGGGAATCGTATTCTGATAAAAATATTCGCACACAGGTGTGCGTTTTTGCAGAAGGGATTCACCCTCTTATTTAAGATAGCTGCTTCTTCTAAAATGGTTCTCCGAATGAGGGATCAGAAGTTTTCTGCGGTGATAGGTTGTTAACGTAAGGTCCGGATGTGGAGTTGATACATCCATCAGAAAAGAGGCCTTGTCTTCTATCCTGAACTTTTTTGTGCGCTCAATGGCTCCCTGGAGATCACTTTGTCGTAAAGGTTTAATGAGAAAGTCAAGGGCCCCCAGGTGCATGGCCTGAATGACGGAATTCATATTCCCCTGGCCGGAGATAAGGATCACTTCCAGTTCAGGGTAACGGGTTTTATATTCATTGACCAGTATTAACCCGTCGGCATCCGGAAGGAAGATGTCAAGGATCAGGATATCTATTCCCTTGCTGTTTAACATAATCTGACCCTCGGCAGCGGAATGTGCAGTATAGACGATGGCTTTTTTTGTCTGAAGAAATTCCTGCATCTCTTCACAGGAACTCTTCTCGGCATCCATGATAAGGAATGTGATCTTTCTCAGCATTAATCCTCTTTTTTTATTCTGATGTTATACTTTTTCATCCGGCGGATCAGGGCATCCCTTGAGATTCCCAATACTTCAGCGGCTGCTTTCTGGTTGAAGCTTTTCTCTTTCAATGCCTTTCGCAGCAAAAGCATCTCCTTGTCCTGGGTGGTCAGGGTTTCGCCCCTGATCTCGCGCTTGAGATGAAGATCTATTTTTTCTTCGGGCGAACCTGATAACAGGAGGTTTCTTTCTTCCATCGCCTCTATTTTTCGTTTTAATTCGACGAATTTCAGGGTTCGCAGAATGGCGATCTGGAAATCCACAAAGGTGAATGGCTTGCGTATATAATCAAGAGCTCCCAGCCGTAGAGCCTTTGTCACAGATTCCATATCTGCCTGAAAGGAAAGAAGGATCACTTCAAGTCTGGGATAGAGCTTCTTCACTTCCCTCAGTAGAACGATTCCGTTTTTCCCGGTGGTACCTGAATCAAGGATCAGCAGGTCGATCTCCTGAGTTTTCAGGGTGCTCAATCCTTGGCGCAGGGTATTTGCAGTGAAAACGCAGTATCCCTTATTCTGAAGAAATTCCTGCTTCTCTTCGCAGGAATTCAGTTCAGTATCCAGAATGAGTATGGTGATTTTTTTAAGCATCAAGATTGTGTTTGAGACGAGTTCTGGTTAGGTTATGGATAACAAAAAAGCATCAATGTAGCTACCGCTTTGAATTGTCTGATAATTCGAAGGGTCGGAAGTCTATTATCAAACAATATGCCAACTGAAAAATAAAATAGGGAAGGAATGGAGGAACCGGATTACTTTATAAGATTATCAACGTGTTAAGAGAGGTATAAAGTTGCAGAAACAAAAGTTAAAAAGAAATAATCCCGGAAAGATCTCCTGCATAAAATGAAATAACCGCACGAATGTGCGGATTCAATCGTCTTTTTTTATTTTGATGTTGTACTTCTTCAATCGTCGGATGAGGGAATCCCTCGTAATTCCCAACGTCTCGGCAGCTGCTTTCTGGTTGTACGCATTATCTTTTAATGCCTGACGGAGCAACTTCACCTCCTGATCCTGCATGGTCAGCAGTTCATTTCCCATGCCGTCGGTGCTACTGCCGGCTGTTTTTACAGGAAAGTCCTGGGGGGTGAGAATATTTTCCTTGCACAAAATGACTGCTCTTTCCGTCATGTTCTTAAGTTCTCTTACATTTCCCGGAAAATGATACTTTTTTAAGGTTCCGACAACATTTTTATCGATCTTCAGGTTTGGCTTGTTCATCCTGACCGAGAACATCGAAACAAAATGGTTCAGAAGGGGTTCAATATCTTCCGTCCTTTCTCTCAGGGGAGGAATATGGATATGAAGGGTATTTAGCCGGTGAACGAGATCCAGCCTGAATTTCTTCTCACTGACAAGCTGATCGATGTTGTGATTTGTTGCCGCGATGACACGGAAGTTTACCTTGATCTGTTCAGTTTCACCTACACGGGTGATCTTTTTTTCTTCGATGGCCCGAAGAATTTTTGCCTGGAGATTGAACGGCATATCGGCAATTTCATCGAGGAACAGCGTTCCCTTGTCGGTTACCTCGAAGAACCCTTTTTTATCGTTGATGGCTCCCGTGAAAGAACCTTTTTTATGACCGAAGAACTCACTCTCAAGGAGCGACTCGGTGATGGCACTGCTGTTCACTGCGCAGAAAAGGTTATCTTTCCGGCTGCTGGCATAGTGGATAATCCTGGCAATGTTTTCTTTCCCGGTTCCGCTTTCGCCGGTGATCAGGACATTGGTGTCAGGAAATTCAGAGGCGGTCATTGCGAGTGCCAGTATATCCTGAATTTTCTTGCTTCCTCCGATGAAATCCCGTTCGATTTTTGCACCAAGCGCCTCCGAGATAAGCGAGTTTTTCTCTTCCATCACCTGAAGTTTCCGGTTCAGGTCGAGAAATTTATGGGTCCGTTCAATGGCGATCTGAAAATCAACGTGGCGGAAGGGTTTGCGAAGGTAATCGAGAGCGCCCAGCCGCATTGCCCGGATGACGGATTCCATATCTCCGTGAGCAGAAACGATAATAACTTCCAGGTTGGGGTAAATCTCTTTTACATCTTTCAGAACGTCCAGGCCATTGACACCGGGAAGACGGATGTCAAGGATCAGCAGGTCGATCTCCTGGGCTTTCAGGATATTCAGCCCCTGTCGTGCTGTATTTGCAACAAATGAAGTATATCCTTTGTTCTGAAGCAGTTCGTGGATTTCTTCTGTGAAGTTTTTTTCGTCATCAATCACGAGAACCGAGATCTTATTTTCCATTTTCAACAATTGTTAATGAAGAATGACTCAGGAATACCCTGTTTGTAGTTACTGCATTCCGAATGATTTGGTTACCTCTTTTTTTACCGGGATCATGATTCTGACCGTGGTTCCTTTTAACCGTTCACTCTGGATATCAATGGTTCCATTCATATCGCGGATGATGCCAAACGAGATGGAGAGACCAAGTCCGCTGCTGACACCTTCTCCTTTTGTCGAATAAAACGGCAGCATTACCTTGTCGGTGTCTTTCGGATCGATCCCGATGCCGTTGTCTTTTACCTCCACGCAGATATACTGTTTTTCCAGGGATGAGTGTATCTCAACGACCTTTTTAAAATTCGTGCCCGGGATCATCTCTTTTTCTTCAATCGCATCTTTGGCGTTGATAAGAAGATTCACAATAACCTGTTCGAATTTGAAGGTATTACCGACGGGCTGGGGAAGTGTCTTATCGAGATCCATCAAAAAATGAATTCCTTTATGCTTGAATTGCTCCACGATCATGGATTTTGCATTGCGGATGCTCTCATTGATATTAAACCCCGACTGGATATAATCATCGTGGTCCTTTGAAAAGGCCCTTACATGATCAATGATGTTGCGGATCCGGGTAATGTTGTCGAAGATCTTCAGTGTTTTGTTTTCGAGATAGGATTTGTCCGAAGATCCGTTATTGATCGAAAGAATGAGATTATCCATTGCCAGTGAGATTGTGTTCAGGGGCTGGTTGATCTCGTGGGCCATGCCTGCTGCCATGACCCCAATCCCTGCCATTCTTTCCGTGTGGATCATGTTCTTGTCCTGTTTTTTCCGTTCCGTGATATCTCTTACGATTGCCCACATACCTTCGTTTATCCCTTTTTGGTTTTTTATCAGGAACAGGCGTACTTCAACCGGGAAGATTGTATTGTCCTTCCTTTGGTATTCGATTTCAAAAACATCCGAATAGCCAAGGGTCAGGACCTGGTTTTCAATGATGTGATCCACTTTTTCGTACCATCGTTCAGGAACAATATTCCTGATGTTGCTCATTTTACGCATATCCCCGGCAGAATAGCCGGTCATGGTCAGGAAGAATGAATTGGATTCAAGAATTTGTTTTTTCATATCCATCTTCACAAATCCGTCCCTCATGCTTTCATAGAGCATGCGGTATTTCTGTTCAGATTCTCGCAATTCCTTTCCGGCGGCAACCGGTTTGGTGATATCCACCGCCATCAGGATGATACCCTGAACCCGTCCTTCAGGATTCATCAATGGGGCTGTATACAGCTCCATGTCCAGTTCGCGTCCGAGAATTGAGGTATAATGGATCTCCCTGGCATTTATCCTTTCCCCTTTCAGGATCTGTGAGATTTCGGACTTGCTGATCACGGCCCTGATCGATGCCAGTTCCTGGAAATATTCTCCGATCACAACCGTCTTGTTATCTTTTGAAAGTCCCATCATTTGCAGCATGGCTGGATTTTCAAAAGTGATCCTCCCGGTAGAGTCCAGAAAGAGTATCCCGACAGGTGCAGCCTCCACCAATCCTCGGTTGAACATTTCAGAAATGAGAAGCGATTCCTGGGTTTTTTTCTGTTCTGTGATATCGAAATTGATCCCGGTAAGCCGCAAGGGTGTTCCGGCCGAGTTCCTTACAACCTGGGCGAAAGCTTTTATATACCTCACATCCCCATTTTTTAGGACAATCCTGAAATCTGTGTCGTAATCTTTCTCTCCGCTGAATGTCAGCCGCAGCTCTTCCTTCATTCTGCCAACATCGTCAGCATGCAAAAAGTCAACCCAGTTCTGGTGGGTGTCATTAAATTCCTCCCTTTCAATTCCGTAAAGTTCCAGCATCTTATCATCCCAAAGTACCTGGTTGGTTCTTACATCCCATTCCCACACTCCCATGTTCCCCGATCGGACGGCGAGGTTGAACCGGTCGACCATCCGCTCAAGTTCCTGTTCCGAACGTTTGCGGTCGGTGATATCCCTTACAACCGCCCACATCCCTTGCGGTTTTCCCTGTTCATCCCTGATTAGTGAAATTCTGAGTTCAACAGGGAAAACGGTTCCATCCTTCTTTATGTATTCTTTCTCAAAAACGTCTGAATAGCCATAGGGAAGAACCTGGTTCTCAACGATCCTTTTCTCATAGGAATGCCACTCTACAGGGGTAATGTCCAGGTAAGTCAGTCCGAGCAATTCTTTTGTGCTATACCCGAGCATGTTTTGGAAACAGGAGTTAAATTCTTCTATCTGGCCCTGAAGGTTGGTTCGGGCAAACCCGTCCATCATGCTCTCATATAACCGGCGGTATTTAATACCGGTTGATCTCAGTTCCTCAACGGCACGCTTGCTGCCGGTGACATCAAGAAACACCGTTGCGAACCAATCTTTCTTGGGGATGAATACGGAAATCTCAAAATAGCGGTCCAGGGGTTGAAAATAGGTTGTAAAATAATAGGGCTCACCTGTTTTTAAAACTTGTTCATAGATCTCGAGATAGGGGGGGGGGTCAATCCGTATAATTTGCTTGCATAGGCGCCTTTTGCTTTATCTGCGGGAATTCCCAGGTTCTTCTCAAAAGAAGGATTGACATCCATGATGATGTAATCAACAGCCTTTCCCGTTTCATCATAGAGCATCTGATGAACAGCTACTCCTTCTGTCATAGCTGTGAAAAGCGAATGAAAACTTAATTCACCCCCGGGGAGGGTCTCATTGGATAATCCTGAGGTGGCTCGGTTTATTTTGTTGCCGTTCATACTTTGTCTTCCTTTGTAGTTAACAGATCATCCTGTAAAACTAACTTTTATACTATCCTTAAACATGAATCACTTTCTGTTCAACTCCTTTCCTGTTCATTGCCATAAAAAGGCAGGTAAATCCTCAGGTTTAGACTATTATTCGTCGCCGAAAAGAAAGAAAACCAATAACCTGCCTGCCAATACCATTTTGCCTGAAGATCAATTTATTGTTCAAGGAGCAGCAAAAAGAACAGATAAAAAGCAGACCGTACCGGTCGTTTATTATTTCATGATACTGGCAGTTAAAGGTACGCCTTCGCCTTCACTATTTCAATAGCGGAAACCCGTAAATTCATACTGAGGTTTTCCGCTATTCAAAATGCGTTATTCTAAAATAAACACCTGATAATCAGAATGTAGATAAAAAAATGAGTCGTACAGTTTACACGCCGCTACTTTTCAAAGGAAACCGATAGTACCCTGTTTATCAGGATACGCCACTGAAAATTGTATTACCAGATGAACCCTGGATGGATTGACTCAGGTTTTTGTGTTCCGGGTATTTTCGCCCCGGTTCTGAATGGGCACTGAAAAGGGAGGATGGAAGATGGAAAAAGGTTTTTTATTTTTTCAGGACCTGGAATGCACGTTTTACACCTGTATAATTAACTTTTTTATTCTCTTTCAGGTATTGGATGAGGAGTTCTGCAGTTGTGACCGTTCCTGTGGTGCCGGGGTCGGAATGAATGAAACGGTAGCTTGCAGCGATGTAGCTGTTCATGGCGACAGTATACTCCCGCATGGGATCAAGGGATTTTCCGGAGGGATCGTTCAACTCAGCGTCAACAAAAGTTCCCTGGTTGTCGGACAGAGCTTTATAGCTCATACCGGAAACCTGCAGATCGATTCCTTTTTCAAGGTTACAGGCATAGATTATCAATGACCGGATCTCTTCAGGTTTCATTTTGAAAGTAACCACCTGGTTCCCGAAAGGGTCAAGCTGGTAGATGTCTTTCAGGGTGATGGGTCCCTTGGGAAGGGAAGAGACCCGGATACCCCCGCGGTTCTGGAAAGCAATATCTGTCTTCAGCTGATGTGTCAGGGCATCCGTCATGAGGCTTCCCAGTGCATCGTAACCTTCCAGCGGCGCCTCGGCAATCCCGGCTACCTGGCTGAACTCTTCATTCCGGTTATAGTTCGCACACAACCTGGCAAGTACTGAATCGGAGCGATGCAGCACAGAAACCGGGATGACCTCATCCGTGCTGTTTTTTACAACGCCATTTTCAATCAAAAGCGTTGTTTTTCCGATGTACCTCAGGTTTGATGCGGCCTGAACGATCATCACCCCGTTTTCCATCATCGGCTTTTCAAGGAGGGTATGTGAATGTCCGCCTATGATCTCATCAAACGCCGGCATGGAGTCGGCAAGCATCACGTCAGTCTCTACTCCCAGGTGTGTAAGGCCAATAAGTATACCGTATTTTTTTTTAAGCCACGTATACTCCTTTGCCTTTTTAATGCCATCGTAAAAGGTGATTCCCTCTACTTTCGACGGATGGGTGTCGGGAATCCCCTTGTCATTGAGTTCAATGATTCCAAGAATGGCAATGTGGATGTTTTTTCCGGCTTCCAGGATAATGTAGGGTTTGGGTTGTTTCAGACGGCTCCCGGCTGCATCGAAATTACAGCTGATGAATGGGAACTCAGCCTGTTCCATCCTTTTATTCAGGGTTTCCTGCCCAAGGTCAAACTCATGGTTCCCGATGGCGCTGACATTGAATCCGCACCGGTTCATCAGATCGATCATCGGAAAGCCTTTGTCGGAGATCATATCGACAACCGGGTTCCCCGTGAAGTTATCGCCGGCCGAAACCAGGAATACGTACGGATGCATTCTCCGGAGGCTGTCGGCAAGGTACGCCAGCTTCGGGAGATTGTCGATTTTTGCGTGCATGTCATTCACATGAAGGATGATGACCTCTGTGGATTTGCCTGAAGTTTTAGGCTGGGAATAAACCTGGAATGAAAACAGGACGATCAGTCCGATCCAAAGAAAACTGCGCTTTTTCATGGTTCCGTTGTTGATTGCTTTCGAATGGGGCAAAGTTAAGGGTTTCATCCGGAAGTCGGCAGTCTTCAGTCAGCAGTCGGAGTTAAGGGTTTCATCCGGAAGTCGGCAGTCTTCAGTCAGCAGTCGGCAGTCGGCAGTCAGCAGTCAGCAGTCGGCAGTAAGCAGTCAGCATTTGGAAGTCCCACACATCCAGTATCCAGCATCCAGCATCCAGCATCCAGCATCCAGCATCCAGCATCCAGCATCCAGCAGGAAACTAGTATCTTTGAATTCAATTTTCAAAAGGGAATGAAGTTCAGGAATCTGAGAAGTTTTTTTCGGGATAAGCATGAACCGGGATACGGGGCACTGGATATCCTGAAATACATCGGGCCGGGGTTACTGGTCACCGTCGGATTCATTGATCCCGGGAACTGGGCATCCAACCTGGCTGCCGGATCTGATTTTGGCTATACCCTCTTATGGATGGTAACCCTTTCTACCATCATGCTGATCATCCTCCAGCACAATGTTGCCCACCTTGGGATTGCCACCGGTCTTTGCCTGGCTGAGGCCACAACAAAATATACTCCGCGCTGGGCATCCCGGATGCTGTTGTCGTCGGCTATGGTCGCTTCCGTTTCCACCTCCCTCGCCGAAATCCTGGGAGCCTCACTGGCATTGAACATGCTCTTCAATATACCCATTCCGGCAGGAGCCATCCTCAGTTTCCTTTTTGTCATGGTCATGCTCTTCACGCATACCTATAAGGGGGTTGAAAAATTCATCATCGCATTTGTTTCGCTCATCGGGCTATCTTTCCTGTATGAACTTACCCTGATCGACATCGATTGGGTACGGGCCGGAATCGGCTGGGTGAAACCTTCCGTACCGGAAGGATCGATCATCATCATCATGAGTGTATTGGGAGCCGTGGTCATGCCACATAACCTTTTCCTTCATTCGGAGATCATCCAGAGCCGGCAGTGGAACCTGGAAGATGAGAAGGTAATCAAACGGCAACTCGATTTTGAACTCTACGATACCCTGTTTTCAATGGTCCTTGGCTGGGCCATCAACAGTGCCATCATCATCCTGGCTGCAGCCACATTCTTTCAGCAGGGTTTCCACATCACCGAGCTCCAGCAGGCTTCAGCCATCCTTCACCCGCTGCTTGGAACGCACGCGGCGCTGGTGTTTGCCATTGCACTCCTCTTTGCCGGGCTGGCATCCTCCATAACATCCGGCATGGCAGGAGGAAGCATCTTTGCCGGATTTTTCATGGAACCCTATGACATTCACGACAACCATTCAAGGGTGGGTGTGATCATTTCCCTTCTGCTTGCACTGATTGTCATCTTTTTCATCCGGAACCCGTTTTACGGGCTGATCATTTCCCAGATGATCCTTAGCATTCAGCTGCCGTTTACCATCCTTTTCCAGGTCTACCTGACCTCATCAAAGAAGGTGATGGGAAAATATGTTAATAAAAAACGGACTACTTTCATCCTTTTGCTTGTAGGCGGCATCGTGATATATCTTAATCTGCGGCTCCTGCTTCTTCTTTTCCATTAAAAGAATTTATCTTTGCCGATGCCGGATTGTTAACCAGGTTAGCTCATACTTGATCTTGTGATAAAGAAAATTCTAAAAATCCTTCTCCAGATCCTTCTTGCCATCGTTGCAATGGAGTTGCTGATTTTTTTCCTGGCTCCTGTATATCATTTCCCACCACCAAAACCTTTTTCGGGAGAAAAAATTTACAATCCTTATGAAGGCATGGACAGCACCTGCTGGAAGAAAGTCAATTTTCATTTTCATGTAAATGCCTGGGGAGGATTGACCAGCGGCCGGAAGAATACTACGGAGGAGTTCTGGAAGACGTACAAAAAACTTGGATATGACGTTCCGTGTATCTCCGATTACCAGAAGATCAATCCCTTTAACAAGGATTCTGCCTTTTATATTCCAACCTATGAGCATGGGTTCGGGCTGAGAAAGAAACACCAGATGCTGATCGGGGCAAAAAAAGTACTGTGGCTGGATTATTCCCTGTTCCAAACCCTGAGCCACAAGCAGCACATCCTGAACCTGCTTCATGACCAGAGTGAGATCGTCGCCATTGCCCATCCCGACTGGGAAGGAGGTTATTCGCTCGACGACATGAAACTGCTCTCGAACTACCAGCTCATCGAAGTTCTTGACAATAACTGGCGATCGGTGCCGCAGTGGGATGCAGCCCTCTCCTCCGGGCACCCGGCATTCATCCTGGCCGATGATGATGCGCATGACATCAGCAACCCTTACCAGATCGGGCGGTGCTGTACCTTTATCAATTCGCCTTCCCTTCATTCCGCCGAACTCATGGAATCCTTAAAGAAGGGGAAAGCATTTGGTGCTGATATCTATATGTCGGACGGCGAGACTTTTGACATGAAAGCAGAACGCACCCATCTGATCCCTGTGCTGAAATCCGTTGAGGTTCGTCGGGATACATTGTGGATTGAGACCAGCAAGGCAGCGGTCAGGTTTGTCTTCATCGGGCAGAACGGGAAAGCAAAGAAAACCGTACGTTTCAAAAACAGGGCATGGTATAAGATTCAGCCTGAGGATACCTACATCCGCACCGAGATCACATTCTTCAACCATTATGGTTACAACGGCACCGTCTTTTACCTGAACCCGGTTTTCAGGTACAACGGAGTTCAGCCGGAAAACGGACTGAAAGCTGAGATCAATCTACTCCAGACATGGATTCTCCGGCTGGTCTCAATTCCTCTGCTCCTCCTGGCGCTCCTGTTTGCCATTAAGAGGCTGAATCGAAAAGCAAAAAAATATTCCGGATGAAAGAGGAAAAAGTAATAAACCGGGCAATCCTCATTTTACTGCTCTGCTCCTTTGTCTTCAGAGCTCTTGTTGCGGGGTTCATCGAGCTGGGGAATGATGAGGTTTATTATGTCACCTATGCGAGATTTCCCGACTGGAGCCATTTTGATCATCCGCCCATGGTAGGGTGGATCATCCAGCTGTTTACCCTGAATCTCCGGTTGAATTCTGAATTTTTTATCCGGCTGGGGGCCGTCGTATTCGGCACGCTGAACACCGGACTGATTTTCCTGATCGGGAGAAAAATCAAGGATTCCCTTACGGGATTCTATGCGGCACTCCTCTTCACGGCGTCCATCTATTGTTTCATCATCGCCGGTACCTTTATCATGCCCGACACGCCGCAGGTGCTGTTCTGGCTTTTGAGCCTATGGCTGCTCATTGATTGTTTACCTGACAAGGAATTGACAAAATCCAGCCGGATCAAGCTTCTCCTGGCAGGATTGACGGTGGGCCTGGCCCTGCTCTCAAAATATCATTCCGCATTCCTGGTTATCGGGGTTCTGCTCTACATGATTTTTTTCAACCGGAGATGGTTCAGGGCAAAAGAGACCTACCTTGCCTTCCTGATTGCCCTGGCACTGTTCATGCCGGTTATCATCTGGAACTGGCAGAACTCATTTATCAGTTTTACGTACCATGAAGGAAGGGTTGGCTATTCAGGAATGAAGATCCGTTGGGATTATTTCGGCACTGAACTGGCAGGACAGTTTTTTTACAGTAACCCTGTCAATTTCATTATTGTCCTGTGCTCGTTGGGTGCCCTGCTTTTCAAAAAGCGGTTTCTTGAGACTTCCCGCCTGCGTATACTGCTTTTAATGAGTTTGCCGCTTGCCCTGGTTTTTATGGGATTTTCATTGTACAGCAGCACCTTGCCACACTGGACCGGGCCGGCTTACCTCGGACTGATCCTGGTCGCTGCAGCATGGCTCTCGGAGATTCCCGGGAAAAAGGATTCTCCGCGATTAATTCCATGGCCGCTCGGGATCGCGGTTTTTTTTACTTTTTTCCTGGTGACGGCGGGTGCCCTTCAGATCAATTACGGGATTCTTCCTTTCAAAAAATTCGGGATGGATGATATAACCACCCAGTTGCAGGGATGGAGGCAGCTCGGTGATAAATTCAGGGATGTGGCAGACCGGGATGTGAACATGAAGACGATGCCTGCCGATGCGCCGATCCTCACCTTCCGCTGGTTTCCTGCTGCCAACCTTGATTACTATGTGGCCGGACAACTTCAGAAAAAGGTCTATTCACTCGGAACCCTGACCCGCATTCATAAATATTACTGGATTGATAAATCCAGGGGGAACATTCCGAAAGGAACGGATGCCTATTACATCGCCCTGAGCAATGATTATGCGGATCCACATGAGCGGTACGGACGCCTGTTCGATACCATCGTTGCAGCAGATACTCTGAAGATTTTCAGGGGAAAGGAACTGGCCTGGGAAGCCTATGTTTTCAGGCTTTACGGATTAAAAAAAGAGATCAGCTTCCGGAATGTCACCGATTTTCTTGAACCTCCCGCCGACAGGATCCGCTATTGGGTCGCACAGATTAAAATTCATCCTGACTGGTACCGGGGGGTCGCTGAAAAAGCCCGGGAAAAAGGAGCCACACTCGATGATGTATTGTGGGAAGAGGCATCCTGGGTGGCAGAGCAGGAGATGCATCACTAGCTGGCGAATCCCGAAATGTCCAAAATCTCAATGAAATTTTGTTGACATTTCGAGGATCCCCGAAAGAGCAAAATGCTTTTTCGGGACGGGTGAGTATTCAGGAAAAAAGATTCCAAAAAAGTTTTGTCAAAAGCGGGTTGTGGATGTATTTTTACATCATTCTACTAAATATTTACCGCCATGAAGCAGGAACACAATGAAGAGGATCAGTTCTACTATCCTTCAAAAGAAATCGTAAGGCATGCAAATGTGAAGGAATACGAAGCCTTGTACCGGAAGTCGATCGAAGACCGCGAGGGTTTCTGGGCCGAAGAAGCAAAAAAACTTTCCTGGTATAAGAAATGGGATAAGGTGCTTGATGACAGTGAGAAACCCTTTTATAAATGGTTTACCGGAGGGAAGATAAACATCGTGCACAATGCCATCGACCGGCATCTCAAATCAGCTACCCGCAACAAGATTGCCATCATCTGGGAGGGAGAGCCGGGCGACCACCGCACCTTCTCCTATTTTGCCCTGAACCGTGAAGTTTCGAAGTTCGCGAATGTCCTGAAATCGATGGGTGCGAAGAAAGGGGAGGTCATCACCATTTACATGCCGCAGATCCCCGAGATCGTGATTGCGATGCTTGCCTGTGCACGCATCGGGGCTGTTCACAGCGTGGTTTATGGTGGCTTCAGCGTCGAATCCCTGGCTGAACGGATCCACGATTCACAAAGCCGTATCCTCATCACCGCGGATGGCGGTTACAGGCGCGGGAAAGCAACCCATCTGAAAGAGATTGCCGATGAGGCCATGAAACGTTCTGCCACCGTTGAGGTCTGCATCACCGTCAAACGGACAGGGGAGGCCTGTTACATGGAGAACGACCGGGATTTCTGGTACCATGATCTCATGGCCATTCCGCTGGAATGCAGGGACTGTACCACCGAAGTGATGGACGCTGAAGATCCGCTCTTCATCCTTTATACTTCCGGAACGACCGGGAAACCCAAAGGGCTGGTTCATACCCATGGTGGTTATTCGGTTTATACGGCGGCCACGATGAAATATGTTTTTGACATAAAACCGGAAGACCGCTGGTGGTGTGCCGCCGATCCCGGATGGGTTACCGGGCACAGCTACCTGGTATACGGGCCGCTGATAAACGGCGCCACGATCATGATGTACGAAGGTGCACCCAACCACCCGTTCCCGAACCGCTGGTGGCAGATGATTGAAAAATACGGGATCAACATTCTCTATACATCTCCGACGGCCATCCGCGGACTGATGAGGTTCGGTCCCTCCTGGGCGCATCGTCACGACCTGAGTTCCCTCCGACTTCTTGGCTCGGTGGGAGAACCGATCAACCCGGAAGCCTGGAAATGGTACCACGAAGTGATCGGCCGCGGGAAATGTCCGATCATGGATACCTGGTGGCAGACGGAGACGGGCGGGTTCATGATCAGCCCCCTGCCCGTGATGCCTCTGAAACCCGGCTCGTGTGCAAAACCTTTTTTCGGCAACGAGATCGGTATTGTAGATGATCATGGAAATGATACCAAACAGGGTGATGAAGGGAATCTGGTTATTAAAAATCCCTGGCCCGGAATGGCAAGGACAATTCTTCATGATCCCAAAAGGTATGTGGAAAAATACTGGGAGAAATACCAGGATAAGGGCTGGTACCTTGCAGGCGACTCTGCCCGGATCGATGAAGATGGCTATTACTGGATCATCGGAAGGATCGACGATGTGATCAAGGTAAGCGGATACCGGCTGGGTTCAGCCGAAATTGAGAGCGCCCTGGTCAGTCATCCTGCAGTAGCGGAAGCTGCGGCCATCGGACTGCCCGATGACCTCAGGGGGAATGTCATTCATACCACGGTCATCCTGAGGGAAGGTTTTGCCGCAAGCGAAAAACTTGCCGAAGAGCTTAAGAATCATGTAGAGCATGAGATCGGCCCGATTGCCAGGCCCGCCCATCTTCTCTTTACCGATGCCCTTCCTAAAACACGCAGCGGCAAGATCATGAGAAGGGTGATAAAAGCCAGGGCACAGGGACTTGATGCAGGTGATATCACGACGTTGGAAGAGTGACCGTAACAAAAAAATCGGCGGAATTGCAAATTCCGCCGAGCGCATTTCGGGTAATTTAATATTGTTGCTGCGGAGCGGAATTTGCAATTCCGCTCCATTCATTCCACCCGCTATCTTCCGAGCATTTTCTTCGGATCTACGATCTTCGTGAATTCCTCATCGGTGAGGAGTCCGAGTTCAAGGGTTGCTTCCCTCAGGGTCTTGTTTTCCTTGTGTGCTTTCTTTGCGATCCTGGCGGCATTGTCATACCCGATGTGCGTATTCAGGGCCGTAACCAGCATCAGGGTGTTTTCAAGGTTTTTCTGGATGGCAGCATAGTTCGGTTCGATGCCGATGGCACAGTTATCGTTGAACGATACACAGGCTTCTCCAAGTAAACGAGCCGACTCGAGCACGTTGCGGATGATCACAGGTTTGAAAACATTCAGCTGGAAATGACCGCTCATGCCGCCGATGTTCACAGCCACATCGTTTCCGAGCACCTGTGCGCAGACCATGGTCATCGCTTCCGGCTGGGTGGGATTTACCTTTCCCGGCATAATGGAAGATCCCGGTTCGTTCTCGGGGAGCATGATCTCTCCGATGCCGCAACGGGGGCCTGATGCAAGAAGGCGTACGTTGCTTGCGATGTGCATGCAGCTTACGGCAAGGGTTTTCAGGGCGCCGGAGGTTTCCACCATGGCATCGTGAGCCGATAACGATTCATATTTATTGGGTGCGGTGATAAAAGGGAAACCGGTGAGTTCAGCAATCTTCTCAGCCACCTTCACGTCGTACCCTTTGGGTGTATTCAGGCCTGTTCCAACGGCCGTGCCTCCCAGCGCAAGTTCTGACAGGTGGGGGAGGGTATTTCTGAGGGCAATCACGGCATGATCGAGCTGGGAAACATAGCCCGAAAACTCCTGGCCCAGCGTTAGTGGGGTTGCATCCATGAGGTGTGTGCGGCCTGTCTTCGCAATGTCTTTAAATAGTTCTGCCTTTTCTGCCAGGGTTTTCCTGAGCTTCTCCACGCCGGGGATGGTGGTCCTGACCACCCTCTTGTAAGCGGAGATACTCATGGCCGTGGGGAAAGTATCATTTGACGATTGCGATTTGTTCACATCGTCATTGGGATGGATGACTGTTTTTTCACCCAGTGTTCCGCCATTCAGCACATGGGCACGGTTGGCGATCACCTCGTTGACATTCATGTTCGATTGTGTCCCCGAACCGGTTTGCCAGATCACCAGCGGGAACTGGTCATCCAGTTTGCCTTCCAGGATCTCATCGCACACGGCAACGATAAGCGCCATCTTTTCTTTCGGAAGCACGCCAAGGTCGAAATTGGCAAGAGCAGCTGCTTTTTTCAGAATGGCGAACGCCTCGATGATCTCTTTCGGCATCGAAGCCGGGTCACCGATCCGGAAATTTTCAATGGAACGCTGGGTTTGTGCCCCCCAGTATTTTTCGGCAGGAACTTCGATGGTCCCCATGGTGTCTTTTTCGGTACGGGTTTTCATGGATAGTTTGTTTTGGTTACTTATTTTAGTAGAGCAAGAATATTTTCGACCGGATCGCCGATCACGGCCCTGTAATCTTTTTCCAGGATGGGGCGCTGGATGATCCTCGGGTTCTGTACCAGGATCCGGATCCATTCGTGATCGTTGAAATTCTTTCCTTTCAGGTTCTTTTTATAATAGGGTTCACCGGTCCTTACGATTTCCGATGGCTTTTTGTTGAGCTTCATCAGGAGGGTCTCCAGGTGTTTCTCCGTCACAGGATTTTTCAGGTATTCCACGATTTCAAACGGGATGTTTTTATCTTTCAGGAATTGAAGCCCTGCCCTTGATTTTTTGCATTGAGGGTTATGGTAGATCTTGATCATCGGAATTATTTTTCTTATAACATCGTATCCGGGCTGATTTGTGAAAGGGCGATCAGGCCGGAACTGTCAGGTCTCACTGCCAAATTCCATCAGGAAAGCCTTGATAAATTCGTTCAGGTCGCCATCGAGCACGCCTTGTGTATCGCTGGTTTCATGCCCGGTACGGACATCTTTCACCATTTTATACGGATGAAGCACATAATTCCGGATCTGGCTGCCCCATTCGATCTTTTTCTTGTTTCCCTCGATCGCAGCAATTTTTTCACGTTTTTTCCGGAGTTCGATCTCATAAAGCTGAGATTTCAGCATATGTAAAGCCTTCTCCCGGTTTTGTCCCTGCGATCGTGTTTCCTGGCATTCGATCACGATACCGGTCGGCTCATGCTTCAGCCTGACGGCGGTTTCAACCTTGTTGACATTCTGGCCTCCCGGCCCGCTCGAACGGAAAGTGTCCCAGGTGATGTCGGAAGGATTGAGTTCAATCACAATATCATCATTGATCACAGGGTAGGCATAAACGGATGCAAAAGAGGTGTGCCGTTTGTGGTTTGCGTCAAAAGGAGAGAGCCGTACCAGCCGGTGAACGCCATTTTCGCCTTTCAGGTACCCGTAGGCATAATCCCCTTCGATCTCGATGGTAACTGACTTGATTCCCGCCACATCCCCTTCGAGATAATCTAGTTCCTTAACCTTGTAACGGTTCCGCTCACCCCACCGGATGTACATGCGCATGAGCATCTGCGCCCAATCCTGGCTTTCGGTACCACCGGCCCCGGAGTTGATCTGAACGATCACACTGAACTTATCTTCCTCTCCGCTCAGCATGTTTCTGAACTCAAGATCTTCGACAAAAAGAAGGGTTTCTTTATAATGTTTGTCAAGTTCCTCTTCGGTTCCTTCCCCCATCTGATAGAAATCAACGAGCACCTTCAGGTCAGCATAACTGTCTTCTGCATGCCTGTAAGCATCGGTCCACGATTTTTTATCGCGGATCGATTTCATCAACTGTTCAGCGGTCTTGGGATTATTCCAGAAATCCGGTGATTGGGTCAGCTTTTCTTCTTCTTCTATTAAGGCTAATTTGCTTTCGAGGTCAAAGAAACCTCCTCAGGGCATCCAGCCGCGACTGCAGGTCCTTTAACATTTCCGGTGTAACCATAATCAGATTTTCAGTTCCTTTAAGGCAGTTAATATCAGGTCAGTTTCATACCCTTTGCCCTGTACAAAGGTTATGATTTTCTCCCGGATGTTCAAATCTTTCCCGGGTTTTATTTCTTTTTGTTTTTTCAGGATGAGATCGCGAATCACCCGCTGGTAATCGTCTTCATCAATTTCTTCCATCCCTTTATGAACGGTATTTTCAGGAATTCCTTTCAGTTTAAGCTCGAATTCGATCTTCTGGCGGCCCCATTTGTTCACCCGGAATTTTCCCCCGGCATACACTTTTGCATACCGTTCTTCATTGAGATAGCCCTCTTTTTGCAGCTGGAGGATGATGTCGGGGATAAGTTTCTTCTGAACCGTCCAGTCTTTCAGTTTGGCTTCAATATCGCGGATGCATCTTTCCTGGTAGCTGCAAAAATATTTGATTTTTTGAAGCACCATCCCGGAATCGACCGGTTCGAACCTTTTGCTCATGGAGGCAGGTTAGGCTGCAAAGATACGAGGAAAAGAGGCTGAATTTACCTTTCAAACACATCAATTTCCCTGAAATAATAAGGTCCGTGACCGGATCTTTCACTGATCCACATGAGGTACCTGCAGCTTAACGGTTTTTTGGGATCGGCAACGATGCTGTATACTGCCTTACCGTTTCCCCAGATATCCAGCGGGCCTGCCATCGTGAGGTATTTCCATCCGCTTGTTTTAGGATCCCCGGTTACCGGTGGCAAGACGGGTTTGTCGGAGGTCCAGACGGAAAAGATCTGCGCTCCCCGTTTTGTGTCGGTTGCGGAGAACAGATGCAGGCTGTCGATGCCCATGTTGTTTTGCAGGTCCATCACAATGCGCCCTTCCCCCTGTTCAAACCAGATATCTTTTGCAGAGTCGGAAGGAAGCAGATCGAACATCCCGTCGTTGATTGCCGGCACGAGCATTCCCTGTTCCGGCATATTGGTCTTTAATTTCTCCGTTCCTGAATAGTAATAATTCACGGTTACCCCGTTGGGCATATGCATATCCGCATAATCCTTCATGGTGCTTTTATAAGGAAGATCAGCCAGGTTGCGGTTCCTGAATGCTGTCAGGCGCGCCGCAGGAATCATCTCTTCCGTCACGTTGGTCTTTTCAAGCGTCAGGTTAAATCCTTTCCTGCCTGAGAAATCGTCGTACAAGGGCTGAACCGGTTGTGCCTGGTCATAATAATTTTCTGCAACCGTGATCGCGAAAATCTTGATGGCATCGTTTTCCGGCAGCTGAAGGAAACCCGCTGCAGAACTGACGTCCATGCTGTACTTGAAGATATAGGCATAATGGTAAGGATCGTTCACCGTATCTTTTCTTACATGCGTGGCAAACCAGGCCACCTCATCCCGTTTGATAAATCCTTTTTCCAGCGATTTGATTCTTTCGAGCTTATCCCAGGCACGTTTGTCGAATTGCCCGATCAATCCTTCCCAATTCTGCACCCGGATTGTTTTTTTGCTTTCCCCTGCCCTGAACAGTCCGTTGGTATCGCGGGTTGCGGCAGCAAGGATATACACCCGGTTGTAGTTGCCGGTTTTCGGCAAGGCGATCTTTTGACCACGACAGGCAAGAACATTGTTTTGTCCTTCCGTTTTACTTCCCATGGTAAAACGGACCCCGTCGATCGTAAGGGTTTCCGGAAACATTTCTGCAGGCATTGCATACCCTTTGGGTGTAAAAACCCCGTTTTTCCTGTATTTTTCACCTGCAACCACATTTTCATCGAAGGGAAGGATCAGCCGTATGCTTTCCGGCTCACTGATTTTTTCAAGCGGAGTAGCCAGTGTGACTGCGAAGCTCTTCAATCCGTATTTTGTCAGGCTTACAAGCAGTTTCCCGTCTTTCAGCGTTGCTTCCCCCGTTTTCCGTTCCTGCCCGTCTATCTCATAGGCAGCCGTGATCTTACCGGCAAAGCTGACTTCTGCATTTTCGATCTCCTTCCCGAAAAGTTCCTGGATCCGGATGATCACCAGGTTACCGGTTTCCGCTTTTTTCAAAGCGCGGATGTCAACCTGGGGTGTGTTCACCTTTGCAAGACAGAAAGTGTTACCGAGAAAGCCTGAATGCACCGGCACCTGGAATGCTTTCATCGGCTGGTTCAGGCTGCGGCCCTGCCATTCCGAACGGGCAGTGCGCCAGTCACCCTTGTGACTGTATAGTCCATAGGTGAATTCATGGGTTCCCCAGTCCTGTGTGGCCTGGTCATGGTAGAAATTTGTTTGAGGCGTGTAAAGAAGGGTAAGACGGAGTGTTTTGTCATTCGGCTTGTCTGATCCGAATTTGCAGTCTTCCATGACAGTAATTCCAAAAGCCCCCGATTTATCTGTCAGGTCGAACCATTCCCGGGAAGGGACCTCATATTTCTTTTCGGTGTTGGTAGCCCGCTCCAGGGTTCCCAGTCCGAGGTTGTAAGTAGCAACCGGGTTGCTGGCCGTGAAGGGAAACGAAGCTTTCAGGCTGACTCCTTTCGACTGCCATTCGACCGTATTCCTGAAAACGATCCTTTTTCCGCTTTCTCCTGCAGTGAGACTGATATTCTGTACAAAGGAGGAGTTCCGTGCAGTCCGTTCCACCCTGAACGATACCCTCACGGGGCCCGTCTCCGTCAGTGTTATTTTCGGGGAACCGTCAACAGTTCCGACAGGCGGATTCTTACGGTCGTTCCAGTCCATGTTCCAGGCCGGCCAGTATTCGGGGTGTTCTTTCTGAAATTCGAGGCGGGCAGGGGCGGAGAGCATTTCCTTATTCAGTTTTTTATCCAGGATAGAGGAAACATCTCCGTTTGTATTGATCACAATTTTATAGTATTCATTTTCCAGGAAGTTGGGTCCCGAGACCAGGCTGTTCTTCAGATTGCTTTCTGCCTGGGAAGAGGGCCAGACATGAAAGCAGGCCAGGCCAAATGAGGGTACACTGGCAAGAAACAAAAGTTTGCAGGAAACCTTTGTCCGGCTCAGCACCTGTGAAAGTACCTCATTCCCGTCGGGGCCTGAAACCTGGATGAACTCCGGGGTCCCTTCCGGGAAGGAGACGTCTGCCTCCACGACATCTTCGCGTGCCACAGCAATCGGGTTATAGACCACGACTGCTTTTCCTTCCCCCCTCGTGTCCAGTGCACGAATCACCGTTCCGACTGAACTTTCCAGTGTCGAAGCAAACTTATTCTGTGCCAGCACCTCATCGTTCCACGCATATTCATAGGCTTTCGGGATACAGGTTCCCGGGAGGATATCGTGCATCTGGCTCCCGAGCGTAAGCCACCAGGCCCCGTTCAATGCAATAAACGGGTAGGGATTCCCACCCAGCCAGTCGGCGGCAACAGCCATCGGTTCGGCGGCCTGGGCAAGCAACTCGTTTTTCCGGTTCCAGCGTTTCATATAGGCCTGGGAGGTGAGTGATCCGGCCGAGTGCTGCGTCAGGAGAAGGTCTCCTGAATAATTTGGGAGATTGCGTTTCTGCTCTTCGGTAAGGTCACGGAAAAGCTGATCGGAGGAACAGAGATAAACCTTGATTTTGCTGTCGGGATTATTCAGGCTGCCCATCCCGTTTTTAATTGCCTCTTCGGAGGGGGCACCGCCGATATCGCCGGTTCCGTAATAGCGGTAATCGGCAAAGACCCCGTATTTCTTCCCGTTCTCCATGACCCGGTCGACCCAGTACTTCACCGTGTCGAGCCTGGGCTGGATATCCCCGCCATAGTCCGTGGCATTGAGCGCAGCCACTATCCCCTTGCCATCAGGTCCGGTCCAGTTCCCGATGTTGAAAGGAATCCCGATGGCAGAACCCCATTCCAGTTTCTGCGTTGAGAAGCCTTTTATGCCGCTGTGGGCAAGAATGGAAGGAAGGTGCGCCTGAAACCCGAAACAATCAGGGAGGAGAAAATCCACGCTCTCTTTGCCAAATTCACTCCGGAAATAATTGTTCCCGTAAAGAACATGACGGAGAATGGATTCGGGAGAAGGAATGTTCGCATCACATTCGTCGACCGATGACCCTCCTACAAACCAGCGGCCTTTGGCGATGTATTTTTTCAGCTTTTCATAGCGATCCGGATAATATTCCTTCATCATCTTATACCTGCGGGCGCCTGAAAAAGTAAAAACATACTCTTTGTATTTTTCAAAGAAACGGAAATTATCATCCAGTGTGGCTTTAAGGTATTTGTTGATGGTCTCGGGGTAATCCCAGCGCCATTCCGTATCCAGGTGTGCATATCCCACCGTGTACAAAACCGGTTCACGGGAGATGTCATATTTTGCAGGGTCGGGAATTTTATTTTCTGACTGTGCAAGGATGATACTGTTGCAGAGGATCAAAAAAACAAGGAGGGCAGGCGTTCTGTATGATTTCATGGAAAAAGGTTTTTCGTTGTAAAAATAGGGAATAATTAATTGCTCGGAAAGAGTTACTTTTGCAGGGTATTATTTTAACCGGAAAAACCAATGAAAAAGATACTCGTAATGCTCGCAGTTGCAGCGATTCTGGCATCCTGCACAGGGAAAAAGGGCAGTCAATTTAAAATCAACGGAGTCGTAAAGGGAACTGAAACAAGTACCGTTTACCTCCAGAAAATGGACAGCACCGGCTGGGTCACGATCGATTCGGCAGCCGTAAAAAACGGTGAATTTGAATTCTCGGGTAAAGTTGATTCACCCGATCGCTGGAATGTCAAGGTCAAAGGAAAAGAGATGATGTTTCCTTTCTTCCTTGAAAATTCCGATATCCGGCTGGTGGTGCATGCCGACAGCACGGTTAAAATTGATGTGACAGGATCGGCGAACCAGGACTTGTTTATGAAGTATGTTCATGACAATGACAGCATCGAGAAGCTGATGAATGATATGAATCCGGTTTATGCAAAGGCAGATTCACTGAAGGATACTGTCACTATGAAACAGCTGGATGAAAAGTATAATGCCTATGGCAGGGCATTGGTTGGCCTGATCGTTGACATTGTAAAAAAACATCCGGCCTCCCCCGTGGGTGCCTGGCTGATCATGAGGAACTCTTACGAGTTTGAGCTCCCGCAACTTGAATCGTTACACGGTCTCTTTGATACCACCCTCTATCATTCCTATTTTTATAAATCCGTCACCAAACGGGTTGCAATCCTGAAAAGTGTTCAGGTCGGGCAGCCTGCCATCGATTTTACAATGAGTGATACCGCCGGGAACCCCTTTACCCTCTCTTCCCTGAAAGGAAAAGTCGTCCTAGTTGATTTCTGGGCTTCCTGGTGCGGTCCCTGCAGGGCTGAAAACCCGAAGGTAGTGAAGGCCTATGCCGGTTTTCATAAGAAAGGTTTTGAAGTTCTCGGGGTTTCCTTTGACCGGAGCAAAGAAAAATGGGAAAAAGCCATCAAAAAAGATAACCTTACCTGGACTCATGTTTCCGATCTGATGTACTGGGGAAATGCAGCCGGAAAACTCTACGGCATCAGTTCCATCCCAGCCAATGTACTGCTCGATAAGGACCAGAAGATCATCGGGAGAAACCTGATGGGAGAAGCCCTGGTGGCTAAACTTACGGAAATTCTCGGCCCGCCGGCAGCCCTTGCAGCGAAGCATGGGAACAAAAAAAAATAGGATTACCCTAAATTTTCACCGATGAAACGGATCTTTCTCTGTCTGATTTTCCTTTCGGCTGTTCCTGGCTTTTCCCAGGGCACACATTCCCTTCGCGGGGAGATCAGAAATGCAGGAGGGAAGAAAGTATTTCTCTACGCCTATTTCGGTGAAAAAATAAACCGTATCGATTCAGTGACCTGCGATGCATCGGGCCATTTCATCTTTCCCCTCGGAACGAATGTAACGACCGGACTCTACAGGCTTTCAACCGATAAAGACCGCTTCCTTGATCTTGTGGTGAACAAGGAGAACATTGAGTTTGTCTGCAAGGGAGATCTGACGGCCGACAGTACGGAATTCCTCTCTTCTGCAGAAAACAAGATCTATTATTTTTGCATGGGATTCGACCGGAAGGTGCAGTCAAAGCTGGAACTGATCCTTCCGATCGTCGATTTCTATCCGCAAAAGGATGGCTTTTATACACAGGCAACGCAGGAGTATGAACGATTGCAGCGGTCTGAAAAGAAAATCCTCGATTCTCTTACTGCCCTCTATCCCGGATCTTTTGCCCTGCGGATCTTCCGGCTCCAGCAGACCCCTTTTTTGCCATCAGGATTGACCAAAGAAGACCGGATGTCGTACCTCAGGCAGCATTTCCTCGACGATGTGGATTTTACCGATACGCTTTTGCTGCACAGCAATGCCTGGTCGAACAAAGCCATTTCATACCTTTCGATCTACAGCAATAACAAATACAACCAGAAACAACTGGAATCGGAATTTATCAAAGCCGTCACGGTCATCCTCAGCAAGGCTGCCGTGAATGCTGAAATTTATAAGTTCCTTCTGGATTATTTTGTGGGAGGATTTGATAAATACCATTTCGATGCGGTTATCACTTACATCGCAGATAATTTCCAGGATCCGTTTTCCTGTGAAGATCAGGCGAGGAAAACGAAACTGCAGAAGAAACTGGAAAATTTCAAGAAGATCTCAGTGGGTAAGACTGCTCCTGATATCTCCGTCCCGGATATGAAGGGAAAGCTGATCCGCCTCTCGGAGATCAAATCCGAATATACATTGCTGGTGTTCTGGTCGAGTGAATGCGGACATTGTATCCAGATGATGCCACAGCTCAAGGCCCTTTATGATAAACAAAAGCCGAAACGCTGGGAGGTCATGACGGTATCATTGGATACCAGCCGGACCGAATGGACAACCTTTATTAAGGAGCAGAATCTTACCTGGCTGAACGGCAGTGAGATGAAAGGGTTCAACAGCGTTTCTTCAGATGAATATAACATCTTTGCCACTCCCACGATGTTCCTGCTCGACCGCGAAAAAAAGATCCTGGCCAAACCGATCTCCTACAGGGAACTTGAAGAGGATCTCAGGGAAAACAGAATCAATTAGAAATTACGATATCCCACATTCTACATCCCACATCCCACATCCCATATCTCACATCCCTGACCCTTTTTCCATCCTCTGGCCTGCCCTTCCGCTTGTCTTCCATTTCATGCCTCCGTCGAAGGAGAAAATTCTTACTTTTGCTCTGCGAATAAGGTTAACATAAATATTCCGGAAACATGTATGAATTTATCAAGGGAAGGCTGACTGAAAAGACACCCACCTATGCGGTAATCGAAGCCAATGGTATCGGCTACCTGCTTCATATTTCATTGAATACCTATTCACAGCTGGAAGAGGACAGTCACTGCTGCCTGCTGGTTCACCTGGTCGTACGGGAAGACGCCATGATCCTTTTCGGTTTTTCAGGGGCTGATGAACGGGAGCTTTTCCGTCAACTCATCAGCGTTTCCGGTATCGGGCCTAACACCGCACGGATGATCCTTTCCTCCGTTCAGCCCTCAGAAATCATCCAGGCCATTGCCCAGGGGAATGCACCCCTGCTGCAAAGCATAAAGGGAATCGGCTCGAAAACGGCCCAACGCCTGATTGTAGAGCTGAAAGATAAGCTTTCGAAAGACCTGATTCCCTATGAAAAATTGCCGGGCGGACACAATACAAAGAAAGAAGAAGCGTTATCTGGATTGATAATTCTCGGCTTTTCAAAGATGATTGCCGAGAAAGCACTGACTAAAGTTATCGAGAAAGAAGGCTCGGCTTTACCGGTGGAACAACTGATCAGGCATGCTTTGAAAATTTTATAGGAACGAGCATGTCCTGCGACTGCTTTTTCTCATCATGTTAGTATAAAGAATTCTGGATTTAGTGAGAATTAATAGTTACATCCTTCGTTACACGTATGTATTCCTGATGCTGTTCGTGGCAGGGAATTCTTTCGCTTTCACTATTCCAGCCCCTTTAAAGAACGATCCTTTTTCCTTTCCCGGATTGCCTCCTGACAGCCTCCGGACCGGGGATACTGTGAAGCTCATTTATCCCTTTAATGAAGAAGCCATCAACCCGGGAACTTCCTCCAGCACACTCTACCTCAAAAATCCATCCAACATTCAGACGACGGTAGAATATGATCCCGTCACGCACCAGTACGTGAAGGTCTACAAGATCGGGAATATGACCTACCGTCTTCCCGAAACCATGACCTTCGAGGAATACCAGGAGCTTGATAACAAGCAGATGCTGGAGAAATACTGGAAAGAGCGAGCAGAAGCGGCCAGCATTGATAACAACAAAGGGGTCATCCCAAAACTGCATATCGGGGGAAAAGTGTTCGAGACCATCTTTGGCAACAATACCGTGGATATCCGGCCGCAGGGATCTGCCGAGATTACCTTCGGGATCGTTTCCAACCGCCGCGATGACCCGATGCTGAACACGCGCCAGCGCCGTCAGACGAACTTTGATTTCAGTGAGAAAATTCAGATGAATGTGATCGCCAAGATCGGAGATAAAATTGAATTCAAGGTGAATTACAATACGGAAGCGACATTCGATTTTGAGAATAAGCTGAAGCTGAAATATGAAGGGAAAGAAGATGACATCATCCAGCTGATCGAAGGCGGCGATGTGAATCTTCCCCTCAACAGTACCCTGATCAAGGGGAGTGAAAGCCTTTTCGGGATCAAAACCAAGCTTCGTTTTGGCAGGGTGACCGTGACGGCCCTCTATTCGCAGCAGAAGAGCGAAACCAAGAACATCACGGTCCAGGGCAATGCACAGACCACAAAATTTTCCCTCCGGGCTGATGAATATGAAGAAAACCGACACTTCTTCATTGCCCATCAATTCCGTGACAAGTACAAAGGCGCCCTGAAGACCTTGCCGGTGGTCTCCTCGAGTGTCAACATCCTCCGCGTGGAAGTGTGGGTGACCAACGTCGGCGCTGCCATCACGGAAAACAGGAACATCGTGGCTTTCATGGATCTTGGAGAAATCAATCCTTACAATAAAGCTGAATTTCACGGAACCCCCGGCCATAGCAATCCTTCAAATTATTCCAACGACCTGCTGAAGGTGATCATGCCTGTCACCGCGGATACAGCCTACGTAAGGAACATCAACAAAGTAAGCGATTACCTTACCCGGAATTTTAATCTGACAGCCGGACAGGACTTTGAGAAAGTTGAAAGTGCCCGGAAACTTCTTCCCTCCGAATACACCTTCAATTCCAAACTGGGGTTCATCTCACTGAATACCACCCTGAACTCCGACCAGGTTCTTGGAGTGGCTTACCAGTACCAGATCGTAGGAGATACTACCGTATACCAGGTGGGGGAATTCGCCAACCAGGGAATCAACAGTCCTTCCTGCCTCATTGTGAAACTGTTGAAAAGTACCGCACTGAACACCCGGATCCCGATGTGGAACCTGATGATGAAAAATGTTTACAGTCTCAGCGCTTACCAGATCCAGGCACAGGATTTCAATCTGAACATTTTGTATTCCGGCAATAAGAATGGCGTTCCCACAGCTTACATCACCGAAGGAAGGATCAGCGGCAGACCCCTTCTCCGGGTATTGAACTTTGATAACCTGAACCAGCAGGGCAACCCTCCCTCCGACGGGATGTTTGATTTCCTGGATGGAGCCGCCACCCAGGGAGGAACCGTTCAGGCCAGCAACGGAAGGATCTTCTTTACCGTGCTTGAACCCTTCGGACAGGATCTGAGGGATTCCATCTTTGACCCCATGAACCCGGGTCCTTCCCTCGACCTGGCGAACAAGTACTGCTTTGACTCCCTGTACACCGTGACCCGTACGATGGCAAAGCAATATCCGGATAAAAATAAATTTGTGCTGGATGGCTTCTTTAAATCCTCCACCGGGTCGGAGATCTCCCTGAATGCGCTGAATGTGCCCCAGGGATCTGTCAGGGTAACAGCCGGCGGGGTTCAGCTGACCGAGAATGTGGACTACACAGTTGATTACACGCTCGGAAGGGTCAGGATCATTAACGAAGGGATCCTCAACTCCGGTACTCCGATCAACATCTCCATGGAAAGTACGCAGATGTTCAATATCCAGACCAAGCGGCTGATGGGTGCCCATGTGGATTACAAGATCAACAAGGATTTTATCATCGGGGGTACCATCCTGAACCTCAATGAACGTCCGCTGACCCAGAAGGTAAACTATGGAGACGAACCGATCTCCAACACCATGTGGGGATTGAGCCTGACCTACCGGACCAACTCAAGACTTATCACCCGGATCGTGGATATGCTGCCCCTGATCCATACCAAGACCATCTCAAAGGTGGCAGTGGATGCTGAATTTGCGCAGTTCATCCCGGGCCATTCAAAATCGATCGGAAGCACCGGAACTTCCTACATTGATGATTTTGAAGGTGCACGTTCCACCATCGATTTAAAAAATTACGGGAACTGGTTCCTGGCCAGTACGCCCCAGGGACAAACGACGCTTAACATGTTTCCCGAGGCGGCATCCGGCACCAATCTTGCCTATGGCTTCAACCGGGCGAAACTTTCCTGGTACATTATCGACCCTCTTTTTTACGACAAGAACCAGAACCTGATCCCACCCAATGTCAACAACACGGAGCTTTCCAAGAACGAGGTGCGCCAGGTCTGGGAAACGGAAGTCTTTCCGAACAAGCAACCCCTGAACGGAGTGCCGGTGAACCTGGCCGTCCTGAACATGGCCTATTATCCTGCTGACCGGGGACCCTATAACTACGATGTAAGGCCGGGAAATTTCTCAAAAGGGGTTGCCAGCAACGGCACGCTCCAGTTTCCTGAAACTCGCTGGGGCGGTATGATGCGGAAGATCGAATCAACCGACTTTGATGCAACCAACATCCAGTACATCGAATTCTGGATGATGGACCCGTTTACATCTGATTCGACAAACTCCGGCGAACTTTATTTCAACCTGGGTGACATCTCCGAGGATATCCTTCGCGACGGCCGGAAATCCTTTGAAAACGGGTTGCCTATATCCAGTGTCGTCACCAATGTGGATACCACGATTTGGGGCAGGGTACCCACCGTGCAGGCCCTGGTGGATGCCTTTGATAATTCCCCGGATTCACGGCAATACCAGGATGTGGGCTATGACGGCTTAGGCGATTTTGATGAACGTACCTTTTTTGATTCGACCTACATGCAGAAAATTGCCGCCCTTTACGGCGTAAACTCTGCAGCCTACCAGATGGCACTCCAGGACCCGTCGGCCGATGATTTTCATTATTTCCGCGGATCGGATTATGACAACGACCCGAAATATTCAAGTGTCCTTGAGCGCTATAAACTCTTTACCGGACCTGACCAGAACTCTCCTGCACTTTCACAGTCGATGGCAACCACCCTTCCGAACGTGGAAGACATCAACCACGATAACACCCTGAGTGAAACGGAACGTTATTACCAGTATGTTGTCCACCTGAGTCCGGATAAGATGAAGCCGGGCCAGAACTACATCACCAATGTATACCATGCTGCCGAAATTCCCCTGGCCGACGGAACCAGGGGAAATGTAAACTGGTACCAGTTTAAGATCCCCATCAGGACCCCCGATAAGGTCGTGGGAAATATCCAGGGATTCACCTCGATCCGTTTTCTCCGTATGTTTTTTAAGGGTTTTCAGAGTAATATCGTATGCCGTTTTGCCACCCTCGAGCTCTCCCGCGGCGAATGGAGAAAATATACAAATGACCTGCTGGAACCCGGCGAATATGTCATTGATCCCAACCAGAACCAAACGACTTTCGACATCGCCACCGTCAGCATTGAAGAAAATGGAAGCAAGCAACCCATTCCCTATGTGATTCCCCCGGGTATCTCCCGCGAAACAAACTGGGGCTCTACGAACCAGCAGCAATTGAACGAGCAGTCGATGGTGCTGAAGGTCTGCAACCTCGTTGACGGAGATGCACGTGCTGCTTTCAAAACCTGTGAATTTGATTTCCGGCAGTTCAAGCGGCTTCAGATGTTTGTCCATGCCGAACAATCGATCCGCAGCCAGACAATCAAAAACGGCGACCTCACCATCTTTATGCGCGTAGGATCCGACTTTACCTTAAACTATTACGAGTACGAAATCCCCCTGATCTTCACCCCTTGGGGGACAAGTTCAGCCAACCCCGATGCAATCTGGCCTGAAGGAAATGCGTTTGACGTCGATCTTGCAGCCCTGGTAATGGCCAAGGAGAACCGGAATATTGCCCTGCGAACACCCGGAAGCACCCTTACCACCTCCACTCCCTACACCCAGAGTGATGGCAATAACAGCATTACCGTCGTCGGGTCTCCTTCCATCAGTGATGTAAAAGCCATCATGATCGGGATCCGGAATCCGAAAAAGAACAGTCAGTCGGCCAACGATGACGGTCAGTCAAAATGCGCCGAGATCTGGGTGGATGAACTCCGGCTCACCGATTTCAATAAGAGCGGGGGATGGGCTGCAACAGCCCGCATTGCTGCCGATCTGGCCGACCTCGGGCGGATCCAGCTCACCGGATCTTACATGAGCGATGGATTCGGCACCATCGAGCAGAAGCAAACACAGCGGGCGATGAAATCAACCCTCGGGTTCGGATTTGATACTGACCTCGAACTCGGGAAATTCTTCCCCGAGAAATCGGGCGTGAGGATCCCCATGCATTTCGATTATTCCATGCTCAGAAGCACACCGAAATACGATCCGCTCAATCCCGACATCCTTTTTAAAGAAGAGCTGGCCACCTACGGATCGAAGAGCCAGAAGGACTCGGTCCGTGCCACATCAGAAGAATTTACCCAGCGAAAGAACTTCAACCTGATGAATGTCAGGAAAGACCGGATCGGGGATAAAAAAGCAAAGATCTATGACATCGAAAACTTTAATGTCAGCTATGCCTATTCCGAAATATTCCAGCGTGACCCGGATGTTGAATACGACCTGAAGAAAAAATATACCGGAGGCATCGGTTACAACTATGCTGCTGTTCCCAAAAATGTGATTCCCTTCTCCAAAACAAAGTCAATCACAAGGCATAAGTCGCTCCGGCTTCTGGCTGATTTTAACTTCTTTTACCTTCCCCGGTCGTTCTCTTTCCGCACCGATATGAACCGCGAATTTGAACAGCGGAAATACCGGAATAAAAGTGTTGCGGATATCCCCATGGAGACCTTCTACATCAAGCGATGGGACTGGTCAAGGGTGTATGACCTGAAGTACGATTTTTCGAAATCCCTGAAGTTTACACTGGTGGCAAACGCAATGGCGTATGTGAACGAACCTCCGGGGAAGATCGATCATTCCAACCAGCAGCAGGTGTGGGACCAGATCTTCTCCTTTGGAACGATAAACAATTATAACCAGCAGTTTGCCGGTACCTATGACCTTCCCTTTGCAAAGATCCCTTACCTGGAATGGATCTCCCTGACAGCAGGGTACCAGGGCAACTACCACTGGACAGCCAGCCCTGTTTCTTTGCAGGTACGGCTTGGTAATGTGATCGAAAATTCAAATAACAAGGTGTTAAACGGGAGATTGAACCTGATAAACCTGTACAGCAAGGTTCCTTACCTCAAGAAGATCCTTCAGGCAAATTTTGCATCCGGGAAACAGCCTCCGGCTCCGCAGTCAAAAAATATGAAACCCGATAAGTCGCAGGCGAAGATCGACAGCCTGAAAAAAGCAACCCCAAGCTTTAATTTCGGCAAGTTCCTCCTGGATGGAACCCTGCGGATCCTTATGAGCGTGCGGACGATCGGGATCAATTATACCCAGGGCGAAGGAACCGTGATCCCGGGATTTACACCCAAACCGGTGGCACTGGGAAACAACTGGGCTGAGAATGCGCCCGGCCTGGGATTTGTGTTTGGCAGCCAGAAAGATATCCGGCCGGGAGGAGAATCCTGGTTTACGAAAGACTCCATGCTGGTGCAGCCGTATGTGAACAAATACAACGATAACCTTTCCATTACCGCCTCCCTGGAGGTGATTCCCGATCTGAAAATCGAGATCAATGCCATCCGCACCTATTCCACTGCACGCCAGGAATATTTTAAATACATCGACTCCATCGGTTCGTTTAATTCATTCTCAGCTATGGAAACCGGGAGCTTCAGCATGTCATACATGCTGATCGGTACCAGTTTTGCCAAAAACAGCTCAGACAACATCAGCCCTTTATTTGAAGCGATGAAAGCCTACCGGCTTGAGATCGCCCAGCGTTACTCGGCCCAGAACCCATGGTCGGCAGGTAAGACAGACAGTACGGGTTACCCCGTCGGCTATACGTCAACCGACCAGGAAGTTCTCAATACGGCATTCCTGGCTGCATATGGAGGAAGAAATCCTTCAAAGATCGGGCTGGGTGCTTTTCCCAAGATCCCGATTCCAAACTGGAGAATAACCTACGACGGACTGGCGAAAATAAGGGCCATTAAGAAAGTCCTGCGGACCTTCACGATCTCGCATGCCTACCTGTCGACCTATTCGGTAGGTTCATTTACATCCAATATCCAGTACAAGGAAAAGGACGGCTCTCCGACCCAACTTGATAATGCCGGTAATTATATTCCAAAGGAACAGATCAGTGTGGTTTCCCTCACCGAACAGTTTAACCCGCTTATCAAGTTCGATATGGGATGGGTAAACAGCCTCCTCTCCTCCATCGAATGGAAACGGTCACGCAACCTGGCCTTCAGCTTTGTAAACAACCAGCTCACCGAAATATTCAGCAACGAATTCATCATCGGACTGGGTTACCGTTTCAAGAATATCAAACTTTCATTTCTCTCAGCAGGACTGGCAGGGAAAAAGAGCAAATACTCGAGCGACCTGAACCTGAAAGCCGATTTCTCGATCCGGAGAAACAGGACCATCCTGAGGAGGATCGATGAAGACATTAACCAGATTTCGACAGGACAGCAGGTGACTTCGATCAACTTTACGGCCGATTACAACCTGAACCAGCGTTTCAACATCCGTTTCTATTTTGACAAGGTCATCAATCAACCGTATGTTTCCAATCAATACCGTACCTCCAACACCAAGGGCGGGATTACCCTCCGGTTCACCCTGTCGCAATAATGAAAGACCGGATGAGAAAGATTTTATTGCTTTTCCAAAAAAGACTAATTTTGACATTCCAATAACTAAATCTTAAACTCTATGAACGTACCCGGAAATTTAAAGTACACAAAAGACCATGAATGGCTGAAAGTGGAAGGTGATGAAGCCCTTGTAGGGATCAGTGATTTTGCACAGCATGAATTGGGTGATATCGTATTCATTGAAGTGGAAACAGTAGGGGAGATCCTGCAGAAAGGCGAATCATTCGGAACCATTGAAGCCGTTAAGACAGTCTCGGATATGTACATGCCTGTAGGCGGGGAAATTCTTGCATTCAACGAAGCCCTGACCTCAAAACCGGAAACCCTCAACCAGGATTCCTATGAAGCCGGATGGGTGATCAGGATCAAGATCAGCAACCCGGATGAGATCAGCCAGTTATTGTCACCGGCAGATTATTCCACTCTCATCGGGGCATGATTCTTTTGTTGTAAGAAAACCTGTTTTTGAAGAAGTACTTCCATTATCACCTTCCGGGATTCCTGTGGATTCTTGTTATCCTTGTGCTGACCTGCCTCCCGGGTAACCTGATACCGAAGGTTCCTTCCTTTCTTGATCTTTTCAGTCCTGACAAGCTGGTCCACCTGTTCCTGTTTGCGGTGCTCCTGTTCCTGCTGTTGCTGGGCTTCCGGAAACAGGTGCGACCTGACACGGTCACAGGATTTTATGTGGCTGTTTCCCTGAATGCCGGGATCTTTCTCGGCGGGATCACGGAATTGATGCAGGGCTCATCCCTGGTCAACGGAAGAGTTTGTTCCGTCTATGATTTCATCGCCAATGTCGTGGGATGTTTCCTGGGGTGGTTGATCTTTGTACTCTGGGCCAGAAGGAAATGAATAATGAGTAATTGAATGACGCACGCTTTAAAAACGCGCGCGAACTGAGGGGCGGAATTGCAAATTCCGCCCAGCCAAGGGCTCGATGCTCGATTCCTCGAAGCTCGATACTCATCCTTCCGGATGAAAATGCCTGTAGACCACAATGCCTTTTGCCTTCCCGATGGTTTCCTGCAGTTCCCCCAGTGTTGCCACCTGGATGTTCTTTACCGATTTGAACTTGCGCAGCAGGGTCTGGTTGGTGGAATAGCCGATCCCTTCGATCTCGGTCAGCTGCGACCGGATCGCGCCTTTCTCCCTTCTCCGCCGGTGGTGCGTGATCCCGAAGCGGTGGGCCTCGTCGCGCATCTGCTGGATGATGCGCAGCGTCTCCGATTTTTTGTCGAGGTACATCGGGAGGGGATCGTTCGGGTAATAGATCTCTTCCAGTTTTTTTGCAATTCCGATCACTGTCATCTTTCCGTTCAGCCCCAGTTTTTTCAGACTTTTCATCGCAGCGCTCAGCTGGCCTTTGCCCCCGTCAACGATGACCAGCTGCGGCAGCGGGGTGTTTTCCTCCTGAAGGCGTTTGTAGCGCCGGTAGATGATTTCTTCCATCGAGGCAAAATCATCGGGGCCTTCCACGGTTTTGATGTTGTAATGCCGGTATTCGCTCTTATCCGGGCGGGCGTCCCGGAAACAGACCATCGAAGCCACCGGGTAGGCTCCCTGGATGTTCGAATTGTCGAAACATTCGATATGAACAGGCGGTTCGGTCATCCTCAGGTCCTTTGTCATCCGGTCGAGGATGCGTTTCGAACGGTGCCCGGGATCCACAAGATCTTTCTGCTTCTCTTTCTCCAGCTGGTAGTATTTGACATTGCGTTCCGAGAGCTCCAGCAACTTTTTCTTGTCGCCGATCTTCGGCACGGTCAGGATCACACCCGGGAAGTCATATTCAATCGAAAAGGGAAGGATGATTTCAGGCGCCTGGCTCTCGAACCGCTGGCGGATATCGGTGACGGCAATAGAGAGAAGCTCTTCGGGAGTTTCATCCAGTTTCTTGACCAGCTCGATGGTGTGCACCTGGATGATGGCCCCGTTCATCACTTTCATGAAATTCACATAGGCCGTTGTAACATCCGGAAGAATGGAAAATACATCCACGTTGTTGATGGCAGGATTCACCACCGTGGACTTGCTCTGGAATTTATCGAGCAGCACCAGCTTCTCCTTGATGATATGCGCCTTCTCAAATTCCATCTTTCCTGAATATTCGAACATGAGCTCCTTCAGCTGTTTGTTAACGGTCTGAAGGTTTCCCTTGATGATCTCTTTGATGGATGCAATGGAAAGATCATAATCCTCACGGGTTTGCAGGGCTTCACACGGACCTTTGCAGTTGCCGAGGTGGTACTCGAGGCAGACCTTGAATTTCCCGGCTTTGATATTTTTGTCGGTAAGGTTCAGGTTGCAGTTCCTGAGCGGATACAACTGGCGCGACAGGTCCATCAGCGTATGCATCAGCTTCACGTTTGCATAGGGACCAAAATAGGTGGATCCGTCGCGAAGCATATGACGGGTGGAATAGACCCGGGGAAAAGGTTCGTTTTTGATGCAGATCCAGGGAAAGGTTTTGTCGTCCTTTAAAGCGACATTGTAATGCGGCCGGTATTTTTTGATCAGGTTATTTTCCAGGAGAAAAGCATCCTGTTCGGTCTCCACAACAATAAACCGGATCTCTGCGATCTTCCTTACCAGCATCTGCACCTTTCCACTTATGCTGTTTATTTTGCTGAAATAGGAACTCACCCGCTTCTTCAGGTTCTTTGCTTTCCCGATATAGATGATCTTGCCTTTGTCGTCAAAATACTGGTAGACCCCCGGTTTCTGGGGCAGGTTCCTGACGACGCTCTCCAGGTGTGAGAAATATTTATTCAGCGATCCCGGCATGTTTCCCGACTGTGATTTGAGAAGTAAGAAACAAAGTTACATAAAACGTTGAATGGTTGCAGCGATCTTACCAATCCCGGAAACCGAAAGTAGATTGACCATCCTGTTCTAATGATTAATATTTTATTCCCAGCCGATTTTTCATCAACTTTGCATAAAATTCTTTCCCATGAAGATTTACAGTTTTATTGTCGGGTTTTTCCTGTTACTTACCATCGGATTGTCGGCACAGGAGGGTCCAAAAGAGTTCAGTGTTCAAAAATCGATTGCGGTTTCCGGAAATGGCTCGTGGGATTACCTTACGTTCGATAACGTGACCCAGCGGATCTTTGTTTCCCATGGAACATGCGTCCAGGTGATCGACCTTAAGACGGGAAAGCAGGTCGGTGTCATCAACAATACCCCCGGCGTTCATGGAATCGCACTGGCACGCGAATTCGGCAAAGGTTTCATCTCCGCCGGAAAGATCGATTCGGTGATCGTTTTCGATCTTAAAACTTACCAGGTCACAGGCAAAATTCCAACCGGAAAGAATCCCGATGCCATCCTTTATGACATGTTCACCCAGCGGGTATTTGTATTCAATGCCAAAGGAAACAGCATTACGGTCATCGGAGCTGATTCGTGCCATGTTGATTCAACCGTTCTGCTGCGCGGCAACCCGGAATTTGCCGTTACCGACCTGAGCGGAACCATTTATGTGAACATTGAGAACCTGGGAATGGTTACAAGGATGGATGCAAAAACACTGAAAATCAGAGGAATTTTTCCCCTGGGAACCGGAACCGAACCCACCGGGATGGCTCTTGACAAAGGGAATGATATTCTTTTCTGCGGATGCAGCGGAACAAATGAGATGGTTGCTATAAATGTCAATTCCGGCGAGGTCATTGCCAGGGTCCCGATCGGGGTGCATTGCGACGGTGTCTTCTTCATGCCTGCCCAGAACGAGATCTACACAAGCAACGGTGAAGGAAGTGTTACCGTGATCCGGCAGGAGTCTCCTGTGAAATATACAAAGATCCAGACCCTTATTACCAAGCGTGGGGCACGAACCATCACAGGTGATTACGCTTCGAGGACACTCTACATTCCCACTGCGGAATACGATGATGTAAAGAAGGAATACAAGCCGGGTTCATTTCAGCTACTGGTCATTTCCAGGTAACTATACAAATTACGAATTTGGGTGTTGGGTATTAGGTATTGGGTGTTGGGTATTGGGTATTGGGTGTTAGGTATTAGGTATTTGTTGTTTAAAACTTTTCGCGTCACGCGTTACGCGTTACGCGTCACGAATTTTCGCCATTTAATCATTGCCTTATGAAACTGAAAAACATCATTATTCTTGCCGGTATCTTTCTCCTCATGGGGACGGGGAGTTTGTTTTCACAACCGAAAGTGAAGATAAAGGTTGATACTTTGCCAACGGCCCTGGTACTTGTCGATATCCAGGATTTTTATTTTCCGGGAGGGAAACTTCCGCTGGTAAATCCGGAAGCAGCGAGTGAAAAGGCAGCCGCCCTGTTGCAGATGTTCAGGAGCCAGAACCTTACCGTGGTTCATGTGCAGCATGCGGGTGGAATTCCGATCCATAAAAATGTGACACCGCTGGCGGGAGAAAAAGTGATCACCAAGAAGGAAGCCAACAGCTTCAACGGGACCGACCTGTTGAATTACCTGATGACAATGAAGATCAGGCGTGTTGTCATCTGCGGGATGCAGACACAGATGTGTGTGGAAGCCACAACCCGGGCCGCATACGACCTCGGGTTCAAATGCATCGTGGTGGAGGATGCCTGTGCCACACGCAACCTGAAATTCGGTCGCAGGACAATCTTCGCAAATGATGTTCAGGCGGGTGTATTTGCCTTACTGGATGGATACTATGCAACTGTAATTCCCCTTGCCGGGCTGGAGTAGATCTCGTCTTTCGCTTTTCGTTTTTCGCTACTTCGCTACTTTAGCAAATGCATTCCAGCCCTGGGCTGTGATCTGGACGGTTTTCCCGTCGGGGGTGATGAGATTTTGCCCGTCGCCGTAAGCGGTCATATGCCCGATGACTGTGATATCCTGGATATTCCTGATTTTCTCGTAGTCATCCTGTTTAATCGTGAAGAGCAATTCATAATCCTCCCCGCCGCTCAGGGCGCATACCGTAGGTATGATGTTAAACTCCAGGGCAAGCGTTCTTGTTTCTTCATCCATGGGGATCTTTTCCTCATAGATCCTGCAGCCGGTTTTCGACTGGTGGCAGAGGTGAAGGGTCTCCGATGCAAGTCCGTCGGAAATATCGATCATGGAGGTAGGCATGACCTCTGCCTCTTTTAAAAGGTTGCGGATGTCGGTGCGGGCTTCCGGTTTCAGCTGGCGTGCAAGGACATAATCGCATCCGGTCAGTTCCGGCTGCATGTCGGGATTGGCCTGGTAAACTTTCTTTTCCCGTTCCAGGATCAGGAGTCCGGCGTAGGCACCGCCAAGGTTGCCGGTTACACATAACAGGTCTCCTTCGTGCGCGCCGTTGCGGTAAACAATCTCTTCCCGGGCAGCTGCCCCTGTAATGGTTATTGAAATAAGCAATCCCGAAACACTCGAACTGGTATCCCCGCCAACCAGGTCGACGTTGTATTTGTCGCATGCCATGCGGATCCCTTTGTACAACTCATCAATGGCTTCCAGCGAGAACCGGTTGGAAACGGCAATGGAAACGGTCATCTGTTTGGGGACGCCGTTCATGGCGGCGATATCGGAAATGTTAACAATGGCGGCTTTGTAACCGAGGTGTTTCAGGGGCATATAGGTGAGGTCGAAATGAACACCTTCCAGGAGAAGGTCTGTGGAGAGAAGAAGGAGCTCGTTTCCTGAATCAAGAACGGCGGCATCATCACCGATCCCTTTCACGGTACCGGTATGTTTCAGCACGATGTTTTTAGAAAGATGATCGATCAGGCCGAACTCACCCAGCTCCGACAACTCAGTCCGTTTCTCTTTTCCTTGCGGGTTGCTTTTTTCTTTCCTTGTGTACATGGGATCTTTTCTGCAAAAGTCGGAATTTTTTGGTTATTTTGGGGTATTGAGCTCATGCTTCATGATTTTCGCACCGGAGGTGCAGAGGCACAGAAGGGTTTTAGGATAAGTTCTTTCAGAAGGACAAGGAATTGCAAAAAATGTTTTGCTGAAATTCAATTCCCGAAATATTCGTACCTTTACACGCTAAAAACGCTGTTTTTCCAATGGATACGATGCGTGTTTAGATTTATTCTAAGTTGATTTTCAATGGAATCCGACTCCAATAAAATAATTGATTCGTTCACCTCGGGAGAGTATAAATTCGGTTTTATCACGGATATTGAAACGGATATGGCCCCCAAGGGGCTGAACGAGGATATCATCCGGTTTATTTCCGCCAAAAAGAACGAACCGGAGTTCATGCTTGAATTCCGTCTCAAGGCTTACCGTCACTGGCTCACCATGAAGATGCCCGAATGGGCGAACCTGAAAATCCCCCCGATTGATTTCCAGGATATCATCTATTATGCCGCCCCAAAAAAGAAAAAGGTACTGGCCAGTCTTGACGAGGTGGATCCCGAACTGCTTGACACCTTCAGCAAGCTTGGAATTTCACTCGATGAGCAGAAAAAGCTGAGCGGTGTGGCAGTGGATGCCGTCATGGACAGTATTTCGGTCAAAACGACCTTTACAGATACCCTTTCAAAGCTGGGTATCATCTTCTGTTCATTCAGTGAGGCTGTTCAGAAGCATCCTGACCTGGTAAAACAGTACATGGGATCGGTGGTTCCCTATACCGATAACTTTTTTGCCACCCTGAACTCTGCTGTCTTCACCGACGGATCCTTTTGCTTTATCCCGAAAGGCGTGCGTTGCCCGGTTGAACTCTCCACCTATTTCAGGATCAATGCCGCGAACACCGGCCAGTTTGAACGTACCCTGATCGTTGCCGAAGAGGGAGCATATGTCAGTTACATGGAAGGTTGCACCGCGCCGCAGCGGGATGAGAACCAGCTTCATGCCGCCATCGTGGAAATTGTGGCGTTGAAGGATGCCTCTGTAAAATATTCAACGGTCCAGAACTGGTATCCCGGAAATAAAAATGGGGTAGGAGGGATCTTCAACTTTGTGACCAAACGGGGGATCTGCAAGGGAAGCAACTCAAAAATATCATGGACACAGGTGGAGACCGGTTCTGCCATCACCTGGAAATATCCCAGCTGCATCCTTCTCGGCGATAACTCGGTTGGCGAATTTTATTCTGTTGCGGTTACCAATAACATGCAGCAGGCCGATACCGGAACCAAGATGCAGCATCTCGGGAAAAACACAAAAAGTACGATCATCTCGAAAGGGATCTCTGCCGGTCATGGCAACAACAGTTACCGTGGTCTGGTGAGGATTGCCAAAAATGCGGTCAATGCCAGGAACTATTCACAGTGCGATTCACTTTTGCTCGGCGATAAATGCGGGGCCCATACTTTTCCGTACATCCAGGTTGAAAATACTTCATCCATCGTGGAGCATGAAGCAACCACATCAAAAATATCGGAAGATCAGCTCTTCTATTGCCAGCAGCGCGGAATCAGCATGGAGAGTGCCATCGGACTGATTGTAAACGGCTATGCCAAGGAAGTGCTGAAACAACTTCCGATGGAGTTTGCAGTGGAAGCACAGAAGCTGCTGAGCATAAGCCTGGAAGGAAGCGTTGGGTAAAAATGAAGAATGAAGAATTAAATTCAATAAAACCCCGTAGGGGTTATATGTTTATAAACCAGCACCTAATACCTGATACTCAAAACCTAATACCCAGTACCAAATCATAAACAGAGAGAGATGTTGTTATCCATAAAAAACCTTCACGCTTCCATAAATGGAAAAGAGATACTGAAAGGGATCAACCTGGAGGTGAATGCAGGAGAAGTTCATGCCATCATGGGCCCGAACGGAACCGGAAAGAGCACGCTTGCTTCCGTGATTGCCGGAAGGGAAGTCTTCGAGGTAACGGAAGGGGAGATCACCTATAAGGACAAAAACCTCCTGAAGCTTTCTATCGAGGACCGTGCGAGAGAAGGGATTTTTATCGGCTTTCAGTACCCCGTTGAAATTCCCGGAGTCAGCATCACAAATTTTATGCGGACGGCCGTGAATGAAATCCGGAAATACAAGGGACTGGACCCTGTTCCCGCGGTTGAATTCCTGAAGATGATGGAAGAGAACAAACGTCTGGTGGAGATCCAGTCGAACCTGACCAACCGGTCGGTGAATGAAGGTTTTTCGGGAGGGGAGAAGAAGAAGAACGAGATCTTCCAGATGGCCATGCTGGAACCCGTCCTTGCGATTCTTGACGAAACCGATTCCGGGCTTGATATCGATGCCCTGCGCATCGTAGCCAACGGTGTAAACAAGCTCCGTACAAAAGAGAATGCCTTTGTGGTCATCACCCATTACCAGCGGTTGCTGGATTATATCATACCCGATTTTGTACATGTGCTTTTTGAGGGGAGGATCGTGAAGTCGGGATCAAAGGAGCTTGCATTTGAGCTGGAAGAGAAAGGGTATGACTGGATCAAGAAAGAATTTGAATAATCACTCCGGATAAACAGCGAAAAAATGACAACAGATCTCAAAGAGATCATCACGAAAGAAAGGATGATCGCCCTTTTTGAGAAGAACCGGAAGGAGATCTTCAAAAATGACCCGGAACAGGTCAGCGAACTCCGGCAGCAAGCGTTTGATTCTTTTATCCGGCTTGGTTTCCCGACAACCCGGATGGAAGAATGGAAGAATACCGATCTGAAAGAGTGGCTCGGAAAAGAATATGATTATCCTTTGAAACCACAACAGGGGATGGATGCCCACCAGATCTTCCGCTGCAACATCCCGCACCTCGACACAGCCATTATCGGCCAGGTCAATGGCTGGTATGTCTCCAAAGATGTTCCCCTGATCCGGCTCGGGAACGGGATGATCCTGGGCAGCCTTGCTCAGGCATTCAGGGAATACCCGGAGATTATCCTGCCACATTACGGGAAATATGCCGGCACCGGCAAGAGCGGACTTACAGATCTGAATACCGCATTTGCCTGCGACGGGATCTTTATTTACGTTCCTGATCATGTTCAGAGCCCCAAACCCATCCAGCTGATCAATGTGATCCAGCATGATGAGAATATCTTTCTCCAGTCGAGGAACTTGATCCTGCTCGGGAAAGATGCAAGGCTGTCGCTGGTTCATTGTGATGATTCCTATAACCACCAGGCCAGCTTTTCCAATATTGTCACCGAGGTTCATCTTGATGAAGGAGCCGTGCTCGATCATTACAAACTGCAGAACCTGAACAACAACTCTGTCCTGATCAGCAATACCGCATTCCATCTCGAGAAAGAGGCAGAGCTGGTCTCCAATTTTCTGACGTTGAACGGTGGAATGGTGCGCAACAACACCGATGTCCTCCTGAACGGCTCCCACGGCAATGCCAGCATTTACGGTTTGTACCTGATGGATCGCAAACAACACATCGACAACCATGTTTATGTGGATCATGCAGCTACCGACTGTACCAGTGTGGAGATGTTCAAAGGAATCCTGGATGAAAATTCATCCGGGGTCTTTAACGGGCATGTCTATGTGCGCAAGGATGCACAGAAAACCAATGCTACCCAGAGCAACCGGAACATCCTGCTCACCGATACCGCCAGGGTTTACTCAAGGCCTTTCCTCGAGATCTATGCCGACGATGTTAAATGCGGCCATGGATCCACCACCGGCCAGCTTGACAATGAAGCCATGTTTTACCTGATGCAGCGCGGGATTGGCCCGGAAAGCGCCCGGATGCTCCTGATGTTTGCCTTTGCCAATGAAATTGTCGGCAAAATTTCAATCCCTGAACTGCGTTTCCGGATTGAAGACATGGTGAAGAAACGCCTCCAGGGCGAGCTGCAGATCTGCGAGCAGTGTGTGCTCCATTGCAGTACGCCGGAACACCCGATGGAGTTTGATATTGATTTGAGCAAGATTTGACAGGTGGACAAAGGAAATAGCGAGATGGCGAAAATAACGTAACGCGTAACGCGAAAAGTTCAAAACAACTAATACCTAATACCCAATATCCAACACCTAATACCCAAAATCGTAAACCGTAAATAATAAAGATGGCTTCCTTCCCTGTAGATAAGATCCGGGATGATTTTCCGATACTGCATCAGACAGTTTATGGTCGTCCGCTGATTTACTTCGACAATGCAGCTTCGACGCAGAAACCGGTGCAGGTGATCCGTGCCATCAGCGGATATTACGAAACCGATAACTGCAACATTCACCGGGGGGTTCATTTCCTGAGCCAGCGGGCCACGGAAACCTATGAAGAGACACGGAAGATGGTTCAGCGGTTCATCCATGCGGCATCTTCCAATGAGATCATTTTTACAAAAGGAACAACGGAATCGATAAACCTGGTTGCCTCCTCTTTCGGAAAACAATATATTTCACCTGGCGATGAAGTCCTGATCTCCATCATGGAGCACCATGCGAACATCGTTCCCTGGCAGCAGATGTGCCTGGAAAGAGGTGCGAGGCTGCAATTCATCCCCATCCATGATAACGGTGAGCTCAACATGGAAGCTTACCGGAGCATGGTGAAGGAAAAAACGAAACTGGTAGCGATCACGCACGTCTCCAATGTTCTCGGAACCATCAACCCGGTGAAAGAGATCATCGCCTATGCACATTCCTTTGGCATCCCGGTACTGGTGGATGGCGCTCAGTCGGTTTCGCACCTGGGAGCCGATATGCAGGATCTGGACTGCGACTTTTTCTGTTTTTCAGGTCATAAGATGTACGCCCCGATGGGGATCGGTGTGCTCTATGGCAAGGAGAAATTCCTGGAGGCAATCCCTCCCTATCAAACGGGGGGTGAAATGATCAAAGAGGTTCATACGGATGGCACGACCTTCAACGAGTTGCCGTTTAAATTTGAAGCAGGAACCCCGAATGTGGAAGGCGTGTATGGATTGAATGCCGCAATCCGGTACGTTGAAAACCTGGGACTTGAGAATATCCGGAAGTATGAGAATGAGATCCTGGAGTATGCAACCGCAAAACTTTCGGAATTCGATGATATCCGGATCATCGGAACGGCAAAAGAGAAAACAAGCGTGATCTCTTTCCTGATCGGCACAATTCACCCCTATGATGCCGGCGTGATCATCGACAAAATGGGAATTGCAGTAAGAACCGGCCACCATTGTGCAATGCCGCTGCTGGAGAGGTATAGGATCCCTGCAACGGTGAGGGCTTCTTTTGCATTTTACAATACGGCTGAGGAGGTCGATTCGCTGATGGAAGCGATCCGGAAAGTGAAGAAAATCTTCGGTTGACCGTTCAACAAATTAATGAAACCAGGCTACTATGACAATCGCTGAAGTACAGGAACAGATCGTTTCCGAATTTTTACTTTTTGAGGAATGGGAAGATAAATACATCTACCTGAACGAAATGGGAAGATCCCTTCCGCTCCTTGAAGAAAAATACAGGACCGATCAGTATGTGATCACCGGGTGCCAGTCGAAAGTATGGCTTCATGCGGAATACAGGGATGGAAAAATTTTCTTTTCTGCCGACAGCGATGCCATCATCACAAAGGGCATCGTCAACCTGCTGATCCGGGTATTGTCAGGCCATACCCCGGATGAGATCCTGAATGCGGATATGGATTTCATTGAAAAAATCGGTCTCCGGGAACATCTCTCTCCCACGCGGTCAAACGGGCTTACCTCTATGATCAAGCAGATGAAGCTCTATGCACTTGCATTTAAGACTAAGTCTTAAATCTGAGGGCTGAGATCTGAAGTCGGAGGTCGGAAGTCGGATATCTGACTTCTGACTTCTGTCCTCCGACCTCTATTCCCCTTTCACCATTCTTCCTTCTTCATTTTTCATTTGCACTAATAATCCCACGGTCGCGTGTGATCGTATCGGGTAAGGTCAGCGGAGGGTGCTGCAGGATCATCAATGTCATTTTATCACGCTGCCGGGTATTCTCATCGATCGCCAATTGATAGGCGTCGCTGTACGTTTTACCCTGTAACATCCCTTGCCGCTCCATCATTTCAGTAGCGATCGAGTATTCAGTCTCTTCGCAGGAGATTTGTCCGTCGATCCAGATCTCCTTCGGGGGGATAAATTTGCAGGAAAGGTCATTGCCGCTGAAGCCGAAGTCGGGAAAGATATTTTTCCTGACAAGATACCCATCGACAATCCATATTGAGATCCCGTTCCGTTTTCCGACGGGTAACCGGTAAATGTTCTGCAGCCGGATGCTGTCGGGGATGTCTTTGATCTCTTTAACATTATCATGATCGGTCACTGAAACCTTGTGCAGGGAGGCCTCATGTTCCCGGCAGATCGCCTCATACGACCGGCGAGTTTTTACCTCCAGCATCAGGGATGAATCATGGGCTTTCGCATAGGTCCAGCCGAATCTGGCCATCAGGTGGCGTTCGTTCAGTTCATGGATCAGCGTCATCTCAAATTCCTCGCAGGAAAGTGCATTGTCAATCCAGATCTCCCCTTTGGGGTTAAACGGATAGCGCTGTTCATTTCCACCGTAAAGAAAAGAGCTGTAGATTTTGTGCCGTACCTTACAGCCATCCACGATCCAGACCTTGTAGTTATCCCGCTCTCCCCAATAATAGCGGTAAACCCCCGGAATCGTTTCCTTTTCGTGGCAGCCGTTCAGAAATGAAGAACAAAGGGTGATCAAAATCAGGATCCTGACTTTCATGAGGTTGTATTTTGCTGATCAAAGATAAATCATTTCCTTTGATATTTCCTGTTGAACGGTTAATTTGGGTAAATTTGCAGACTCATTGATACTTCCTATGACCTTCACCCAGATTGTCAAACAATTTAAATTTCCGATTTCAACCGTCCTCTTTTTCGTCCTGATCGAAAATGTGGCCTGGATCATCGAGCCTACTTTTTTCGGTTCACTGCTGGATGCCCTGATCAATCACTTTACCGATAAGGAAGCCTATGTAAATTATACTACACCTTTGATCATCTGGATCCTGATTTACATGCTTAATGTTTTCGGAGGGGCCATGAGCAGGCTTTTCAGCGGAAGGGTCTATTCAAAGATGTATGCCGATATTGCCACCCGTGTAATCATAAATTCAAAAAAAAGAGGATATGCAGCCTCGAAGATCCTTGCACGTGCGGAACTGGCAAGAGAGTATATCGTGTTTTTCAAGGAGCGCCTGCCGGAAGTCAGCTGGCAGTTCTTTGCAACGGGTGGCGGCGTTATTGCCCTTTTCTTTTACGACTGGCGCATCGCTGCTGTTGCCTTCCTTGTCATTTTCCCCGTCATCTGGATCAACAATGTGTACCGGAAACATGTTGTGACTCTTCAAAAAAACATTCACGACACACGCGAAGACCTCTACCGGCTGGTTGATGAAAAGAACACGGCAAAGATCCATCAGTATTATCATGATATGGTGCCTCCCCAGCACAAGATCGCCAAATGGAACTCAATCGATTATGGCGTGATCAAAGTTCTCCTGATGATCATCTTCATCGTGGTGCTGTTTATCTGTATTGACGTTGATAATTTTTCCACGGGTAAGATCTATGCCATTGTAGCCTATATATGGACATTTATTGCCTCTACCGAATATCTCCCGGGATTGATGGAAAGCCTGACCTCTGTCAAGGATTTGAGTACACGGCTGAAAGAGGAAGAAGATGTATAAAAGAATTGGAAGACCGGATTTCAAATAGGCCACAGTTGCTGGATAAGGCAACTTTTGAATCACTTTTCCGGAGTGAATTCAAGGGGCTTTGCTTCTTTGCCCTTCAATATACCAAGGATAACGATACTGCCCGGGAGATCACCCAGGAAGCATTTATCAGTCTTTGGGAAAAGCGGGAAAGCATCGATCTCACCAAGCCGGTGAAGAGCTACCTCAGTACCATCGTCCGGAACAAATGCCTGAATTATTTAAGGGACAATAAAAAATTCAATAAGGAGATCCTCGATATCGAAGGATTGCTTGCGGAGACGCCTTATGATCAGCCCGACCGGATGGTGGAAGCAGAGATCAGGATGCGGATCGGAAGCGCAATTGAAGAGTTACCGGTGAAATGCAGGGAGATCTTTGTCCTCAACCGGCACGAAAACCTGAAGTACCAGGAAATTGCAGACCGGCTTGAGATCTCGGTCAAAACAGTAGAAACCCAGATGTCAAAAGCGCTTCAGCATATGCGCAACCGGCTGGCAGAGTTCATGCGGTGAGAAAAACGCTATTTTTGAATCGGGGCATAAGGGTAAATGACAAGTTAAGTGTAATATCGTCAGCATAACTATGGAAAAGGAAACCACATATCAGATTGACCTGATCACCCGGTACCTGGCCGGAGAAGCCGGCAGCGATGATCTTGTGTTCCTGGAAGCCTGGCTGAAGGCTGATCCCGGGAACCGGAAGATCTTTGAAAACTACCGCCTGATCTGGCTTGAGATGGAACGGACCCGGATGGAAAATTCGGTGGATGTGGACGCCGCATGGAAAGATATGGAATCGCTGATCGGGGAGGAAAAGGTGCACGGTACAGGGTACACGATGCAGGGACAGGAATTCCCTACTCCGGAAAGGGAAGAGGGTCAAACGAAAACAAGAAGCCTGGTTCAGGTATATTACCGCCAGGCGCTCAGGATAGCCGCTGTTCTCATCCTGGTTGCAGTTCCATCCTTCTTTGTCTTCCGGTATTTTTCCCGTCCTGTTCAGAAACAGATGGATGCCACCCTGACCCTGAAAGAGGGAAAACTTCCGGATGGCACTTCCGTTACCCTGAATAAAGGCTCGGTACTTGAATATCCTTCTTTCTTCAAGGGAAAGAAAAGGAATGTAAAACTCAACGGGGAAGCTTATTTTGAAGTAAAGCATGATGATAAAAAGCCCTTTATCATAAGCAATGGCAACGTCAGGGTGGAAGTGCTGGGTACTTCCTTTTATGTAAATACGCAGGCTGCCAGCAATACAATGGAAGTCATCCTGAACAGCGGCTCCGTGGCCGTCTATTTTGAGGGAGGGAAGGAAAATCCGCTTATTCTTAAACCCGGCGAAAAGGCCGAGATCCTGCCCGATCAGCAAACGATGGAGAAAGACATCAACACCAATCCGAATTACAACTCCTGGATGACACAGCGTTTTGTATATAGCAATACGCCGCTTCTTATGATCCTCGCCGACCTGAACAAAGTCTACCATACAGACCTTCGCATAACCACCCCTGCCATCTCTTACTGCCTTGTCACTGCCACTTTCGATCATCAGTCGCCGGAAGCGATCCTGCATGTTCTTCAGGCCACGCTCGACCTGACCATCAGCAGCCACGGCACATGGACAGGCATCTCGGGAAAAAAGTGTAACTAGTTCTTACTGCAGCATCCTTGGAAATCAGGAAACTCATATACCCTTTCTTCATCTCCATGCTAATGCTTTCTGTTTCTGTTTGTTCACAGGACCTGGAGAGGAAGATCACCCTCATCGTCAAAAAACAAACCCTTTCGGAGGTCATCCGGATCATCGGAGATGAAGGGAAGATCAATTTCTCTTACAATCCCCAGAGCCTGCCGCTCGATCGCCTGATCACTGTTAAAGCAAGGAACAAGCCTGTTCATGAGATCCTGGAGCTGGTGTTTAAAAAGAACGGGATCAATTATTTTGTGCTGGAAAACCAGGTTGTTCTGAAGATGAACGGGAAGGAACGCCCGGGCACATCCGGGGAAAAACCCCCGGCAGCACTGAAACATACCCTCAGCGGGTACCTGAAGGACAAGTCAACCGGTGAAGTTCTCATCGGAGCCAACGTCTACGTCCCGGGTACACAGTTTGGCACTACTTCCAACAGCTATGGATTCTATTCCCTCACCATCCCTGCGAATCAGTACCAGCTGGTTTATACGTATATCGGGTACAAAAATTATCTGCTTCAGGCAGATCTTGATCAGGATGAAGAAGTAACGGTTGAGATGGAAGCAACAACACTGCCGATCAGCGAGGTTGAGATCCAGGGAAAGAACGGGCAGGAGGAGATCCGGAACAATTCACCCGGCGAATTCCGGTTTTCATCCAAAACATTGTCGCAGTTGCCCGGATTCGCAGGGGCAGTTGACATTATCAAATCGCTGCAGGCTGTTCCGGGTATTAAATCCTATGGGGACGGCTCCTCCCTCTTTTATGTGAGGGGCGGTAACAGCGATCAGAACCTCATTCTTATCGATGAGGCACCCATTTATAATCCTTCCCACCTGTTCGGCTTTTTTTCCGTTCTTGCCCCCGACGCCATCAACGAAATGACCGTTTTCAAAGGGGATTTTCCTGCAAAATACGGGGGAAGGCTCTCTTCCGTGATTGACATCAAGGCCAGGAACGGGAACATGAAACGTTTCGGTTTTTCAGGGAATATCGGTCCCTATGCATCTGAAATCACGCTGGAAGGACCCATTGTCAGGGATAAAAGTTCCTTTATCCTTTCCGGAAGGGTTTCCACGCTGAACTGGTTAAACAGCTTTCATTCGCCGTTGAAATCCTTTGATGTTCTTTTCTATGATGTCAATGCGAAGGTCAATTTCAAACTTAAAAGCAACGACCGGTTTTACCTTACTTTTTTTTACGGATACGACCGGTTCGGACAGACGAACGAATCCAGCTATCCCACATCCGGGATGAGCTGGAACAACATGGCCGGCACATTCCGGTGGAACCATACCTTCAGCAACAAGCTGTTTTCAAACACCACGCTCTCCTATAGCCGGTATCATTATTATCTCTACATCGACAATGAACAGAAAGATGTGTGGAATTCATCCATATCCGGACTCTCCTTCAAGACGGATTTTACCTGGTACCTGAATAGCCGGAACACGCTCCGGGCAGGTGCTGAAATAGCCAATCACAACTCAGACCCGGGGAATGTGAGCCTGCCAAACAACGAAACAGATCCCCTGGCGACACCCATTGCAAAATACCATTCCATGGAGTATGATTTTTACCTTGGGAATGATCAGCAGATAGGGAAGAGGATCACCCTGAGTTACGGGATCCGGTTGCCGGTATGGCAGGACCTGGGTCCGACCAAAGTATACCATTTCGACGGGTACCACAACCTGATCGATTCCACGGAGGTTTCGAACATGACAACCTATGCGACCTACTTCAGCCCGGAGCCCAGGCTGAGCCTTCGTGTGATGCTGAATGACCATTCTTCCCTCAAAGGCAGTTACAGCCGCAACACACAATTCTTCCAGGTACTTTCCAACTCGGTGAGCCCGTTTACATCGCTCGAAGTATGGGCTCCGTCAGGTCCGAACATCCCGCCTCAGAAAACCGACCAGGTTTCGCTGGGATATTATTCACAGGTGTTTCATTCGAAACTGAATTTCTCGGCAGAGGCCTTTTACAATCTTTTTCATGATCATATCGATTATAAGGATCACGCGAACCTCCTGTTCAACCGCCTTCTGGAAGGAGAGATCCGGATGGGAAAGGCAAGGTCGTATGGAATTGAACTGATGCTGCGCAAGACGGAGACGAAGTTTACCGGCTGGATTGGATATACCTACACGCGAACCTTTGTTCAGACCCCGGAGGTAAACGGCGGCAGGGAATATCCTGCTTTTTATGACCGGCCGCACAATGTCTGCATTAATCTTTCCTACAAAGCCGGCGACCACTGGGCATTTTCAGCCAACTGGATCTATATGACCGGCGGTGCTATCACAACACCCACGGGGTTCTTTTATAACAACGGCTATTCAATTCCTGTTTACGGTGACCGGAACAACGACCGTCTTCGCGATTACCACCGCCTCGACCTGTCGGTTAAATGGACCCTGAGCAAGCCTGAAAAACGATACCAGCACTCCGTCATACTGACGCTTTACAATGCTTACGCGAGGCTGAATCCGTTTTCTGTCAATTTCAACAAGATCCAGGATGGCGACGGGAACATCGTTGTACCCTCAAACCTGGCCGGAGGTTACCAGCTGATCCCAACGACCATTTCCGTCGCCGGGATGATTCCGTCAATCAACTATCAATTCAAGTTCTGATGAAGAAAACATTCCTCTATATCCTGATTGCCGTTTCTTTTTCAGCCTGTGAAAAGAAAACCGACTGGCCCCTCGAAACACAACAGAGCAACCTCATTGTTGTGGACGGGATTATCACCGGGGAATTAAAGACACAATCGCTGAAACTTTCCTTCCCCGTTACCGAATTAAATGCCAGCCCGGTTCCTGTGACGGGAGCTGCTATTCTAATTTCAAATGAAGATTCGGTATTTCATCTTACGGAACAACCGGAAGGATCGGGAGTCTACAAGTCAATCGTTCCGTTCCAGGCCCGGGAGGGGAAAAATTATTCCCTGCTTATTTTTTACGGAGACCAGGTTCTCTCTGCCAAATCGGCCATGGTGCCGGGATCGCTTTTCAGCTTTCTCGTTTATTCAAAGAATGAGGAGACGGGATTGTATCGTATTTCCTGGGTCGCCAGTTCCTTCAGCACAGGAAACCCGGCCCTGTGGGAGGTCCTGCTCGACTGGTCGAATGTGCCGGGTTACCAGCAGTCTGATCCTGCCAGCTGCAAGGCGCGGCTCCTGTTCTATACCCTTCCCACGCTGGATGTCAGCCAGATCTTTGCCCCGGCTGTTGAGGAGGTTTCCTTTCCGGCAGGGACCACCATCAATGAAACAAGGTATTCCCTTACACCTGAACATGCTGAGTTTATCCGTGAGGTTTTGCTGGAAACCCAGTGGACAGGAGGCATATTCAATTCAATCCCGGCCAATGTTCCCACAAACCTGAGCTCCGGAGGGGCAGGGTTCTTTGCCGTTTGCGGAGTTTATACCATTTCCCAGACCGTCCCGCAAAAAAAATAAAAAAAATATTCATGCCGGGTAAGGGTGAACACTTTTCCCGGTGTATTATTCCTAAAGAACGTAATCCGAATAAATAATCACCAATCAAAAAACCAACGTATGAAAGCAAAAAACCTGTTCCGCTTCGGTTTCCTGATGATTGCCGCGATGACATTACTTTTCGCAGGCTGTTCTAAAGACAAGACCACAGACAAAGGCTCTGCCAATACAGAGTCGATGCAGCAGCTTACCAAAGATGAAAACAATGTGAATAATGCCACTGACCAGGCCATGAATGATGCCAACACCATTTTATCCTCGGGGAAAGATAAATCTGCTTTATCAGGTCCCTGCGGTGCAACCTGGACCTTCAGTTCCGTAATCAATGACAGCGTTACTCTTGACATCATCTATAACGGCGACGACTGCAACCATTCACATTACCGCACCGGTCATGTTTCGGTAAGGGGAAGATACCTGGAAAACTGGGGGCAGGCTGGAGCAACCGTGATCATCACACTTGACAATTTTTACCTGCGGAAAAACTCCACGATGAAAGCCGTCACGCTGAACGGGAGAAAACATTTCCAGAATTTCAGCGGTCATTATCTTTTTGAACTGGGCCTTGACAGTACCGTGACATCGGTTGTTTACAGGTTATGGGGCAACATTACCTCCACTTTTGAAAATGGTGACAGCAAGGTATGGAGCCTTGCCCGCCAGCGTACCTTTACAGGATCCCTGATCAACCTGGTAATCACCGATGACGGATTCGGATCTGCTGACGGATACAGCAACCTTTCAACCTGGGGAACCAACCGTAACGGAGAACTTTTTTATACCCGCATTACTCAGCCAGTGGTACACAGACAAACTTGCGGCTTCGATCCCTGCACCGGAATCATCATTCACGAAATTCCTGCAGCTTCAAAATCCGCCACCATTACTTACGGCTACGATATCAATAATAACCCGATCACCGATGGTTCATGCCCTGCCCGGTACAGGCTCGATTGGGTGGTTGGTGGCCTTTCGGGCACTTTCTTCCTGCCGCTTTAGTGTTTACTTAATGTTTGCGAGAAGAGGCCGCCCCCAAAGCGGCCTTTTTTATTTTATTAAATCTGAATTTTTTGTCTTGAATCTGGTTTGTCTATACAATCGCGGATATCCGCTGAACTTGAATTTATCATTCAGAATTCATCCCTTGCTTCGTAATTTAACGAAGTGAAAATGTGGAACCTACCGTTTTTCGGAGTACCTTTGCAGCCAATTTCAAAAAAATGTCCATTTAATCTCAATCCGTGCAGAATATCAGAAATATAGCCATCATTGCTCATGTCGACCATGGGAAAACAACCCTGGTTGACAGGATCCTTCACCAGGTCAAATTATTTCGCGAGAACCAGGTCGTTGTTGACCTTGTGCTCGATTCAAATGACCTCGAACGCGAAAGAGGGATCACGATTCTTTCGAAAAATGTTTCCGTAAGATATAAGGGGGTCAAGATCAACATTATTGACACACCCGGCCACTCCGATTTCGGAGGTGAGGTGGAAAGGGTACTGAATATGGCCGATGGCGTCCTGCTGGTGGTCGATGCCTTCGAAGGACCGATGCCGCAAACGCGGTTTGTCCTTCAGAAAGCGCTTGAACTGGGCAAGAAACCCATCGTCGTGATCAATAAAGTGGATAAACCCAATTGTTCACCGGACGAGGTCAATGAAGCTGTTTTCGAACTGATGTTCAGCCTGGACGCCAATGAAGACCAGCTGAACTTTCCCACTGTTTATGGTTCATCAAAACAGGGATGGATGTCGGCCGACTGGAAAGAACCCTCTACCGATGTCACTTATCTGCTCGATACCATCATTGAACATATTCCCGCTCCATCAGCAGAACCGGGCACTCTTCAGCTGCAGATCAGTTCCCTCGATTATTCGTCGTATGTCGGGCGTATCGCGGTTGGACGTGTTTCGCGCGGATCCATCCGTGCCGGCATGCAGGTATCGCTTGTGAAGAACGACGGAACCATTCTGAAATCGACCGTAAAGGAACTTTACCTTTTTGAAGGACTGACCAAGGAAAAAGTGAAGTTTGAAGTATCGGCGGGTGAGATCTGTGCCGTATTGGGGCCTGAAAATTTTGATATAGGCGATACCCTTGCCGATGCTGAAAACCCGGAAGGGATGAAACCAATCAGTGTGGATGAGCCTACCATGAGCATGCTTTTCACGATCAACAATTCACCCTTTGCAGGGAGAGAAGGAACTTTTGTTACTTCGCGTCATATCCGGGAACGCCTCTTCAAGGAGATTGAAAAAAACCTTGCTCTTCGTGTGATGGAGATGGATTCACCCGAAAAGTTCCAGGTTTATGGCCGGGGAATCCTGCACCTTGCCATTCTTGTTGAAACCATGCGCAGGGAAGGCTATGAGTTCCAGATCGGCCAGCCGAATGTACTTACCCGGATTGTTGACGGGAAGATCCATGAACCCGTAGAATTGCTGAGAGTGGCAGTCCCGGAATCGTTTGCCGGAAAAGTAATCGAGATCGCCAGCCGCCGCAGAGGCGACCTGATCCACCTGGAAACCAAACGCGACCGTACCATCCTCGAATTTGACATTCCTGCCCGCGGCCTGATCGGGCTTCGAAACCCGGTGCTGACAGCGACCGAAGGGGAAGCCGTGATCGCCCACAGGTTTAAAAGCTACGAGCCCTGGAAAGGGGATCTGGCCAGCCGGAACAGTGGCTCGCTGATCGCCGGGGAAACAGGTACTGCAATCACCTATTCCATTGATAAACTCCAGGACCGTGGAAAATTTTTCATCGAACCGGGTGAGAATATCTATGCCGGACAGGTTGTGGGCGAAAGCACCCGCAGTGACGACATGGTCATCAACCTGACGAAAACAAAAAAACTTAGCAACGTGCGTGCATCCGGGTCGGATGATAAAGCCGTGATCGTACCTGCCATCCGGTTCTCCCTTGAGGAGGCGATGGAATACATCCAGGGAGACGAGTATGTGGAGGTGACGCCCAAATCCATCCGAATCCGCAAGATCATCCTCGATGAAACGGAACGGAAAAGAAGTAAAAAGACCGCATGATTCCGTTAAGGAAGTCAACCAGCATACAAGAAAATCTTTACCTTTGTGGTTTGTGAAAAACTACGAATTTCATGACCAATCTGAATAAAAATCTTGAAGAAAAAGTAATCGAAGCGTTGAAGAGGGTGCATGACCCTGAAATCCCTGTCAACATTTACGACCTGGGATTGATCTATGAACTCAGGATCGACGAAACGTCGAATGTATATATTAAGATGACACTGACAACACCCAATTGCCCGGTTGCAGAGGATATGCCGGGTAATGTTCTCCAGGAGGTTAAAAGTGTGGAGGGTGTCAAAGATGTCAAGGTGGAACTGGTTTTTGACCCGCCCTGGGATAAGGACATGATCTCGGAAGCCGCACTCCTTGAACTTGGCCTCCTCTGACAGCAAATTCAGATTGCAATATATACTGCCCCGATTTCGTTGTTAACGTGATTGATGAACTCCTGAACCGAACCTTGTATTACGCTTACAAATGACTGCAAAGATTGGTGACCTTCTTGCATTGATTAATGATCCGTCTGACCTTCGGAAGCTGAAAGTTGAAGATCTTCCAAAGCTGTGTGCCGAAATCCGGCAGTTCATCATTGATGTGATCTCCACCAACCCCGGACACCTTGGCGCCAGCCTGGGTACCGTTGAACTGACCGTGGCCATCCATTATGTTTTCAATACTCCTTTTGATAAGGTTATCTGGGATGTAGGGCACCAGGCCTATACGCATAAAATCATTACCGGACGCAGGGATGTCTTTCATACGAACCGGATGTACAACGGGATTAGCGGGTTTCCTCGGATGAAAGAGAGCGAATACGATGCCTTTGGTACCGGACATTCATCCACCTCGATTTCTGCTGCGCTGGGTATGGGTGTCGCCGCAAACCTCAACAATGAAAGAGACCGCCACCATGTTGCTTTCATCGGCGATGGTGCCATCTCTGCAGGAATGGCAATGGAGGCGATGAACAATGCCGGGGTCTCAACTGCAAACCTCCTGGTGATCCTGAATGATAACGGCATTGCCATCGATAAAAATGTTGGAGCGATCAAGGATTACCTAGCAGATATCGTGACCTCCGGAATGTATAATAAGATCCGTGATAAAATATGGCTGCTGCTTGGCGGCGGAACCCGCTACGGAAAAAATTCAAGGGCCATCGTCAGGCAATTCGGAAATGCACTTAAATCAACCTTGCTGAACAGGAGTAACCTTTTTGAAGCTTTTAACTTCCGCTATTTCGGACCTGTTGACGGACATGATGTGATCAGGCTGGTAAAGCTGCTTGAAGACATGAAAAGGATCCATGGGCCCAAGTTACTCCATGTTGTGACGGTTAAAGGGAAAGGGTATAAGCATGCCGAGAAAGAGCAGACCGTTTATCATGCCCCCGGAGTATTTGACAAGAATACCGGGGAAATTCAGGAAGAAAAATGCCACAACCAGGCACCCAAATTTCAGACCGTTTTCGGACGCACCATCGTGGAACTGGCGGAAGCAAACCCGAAAATCGTAGGGATCACACCTGCCATGTCGACCGGCTGCTCTCTCAACATCATGATGAACAAAATGCCGGAAAGGACATTCGATGTAGGCATTGCCGAACAGCATGCGGTCACTTTTTCAGCCGGTCTTGCAGCCGCCGGAATGATCCCGTTCTGCAATATCTATTCAACTTTCATGCAGCGTGCCTACGACCAGGTCATCCATGATGTGGCACTTCAGAAACTCCATGTAGTGTTTTGCCTCGATCGTGGCGGGCTGGTCGGAGAAGATGGGGCCACCCATCATGGTTCCTTCGACCTTGCATACCTGAATTGCATTCCGAACATGACGGTATCGTCACCCATGAACGAGGAAGACCTCCGGAATCTCATGTATACTGCACAGCTTGAAGGGAAAGGGCCGTTTGCAATCCGTTATCCAAGGGGAAGGGGCGTAATGCCGGAGTGGAAAACACCGTTCAGGGAATTGATTGTCGGAAAAGGAAGAATGCTGAGGGATGGAGCCGATGCGGCAATCATCACCATCGGTCCGGTCGGCAATGACGCTGAAGCCGTTTGTGCGGATCTTGACACCTGGGGCATTTCGGTGGCGCATTACAGTATGCTTTTCCTGAAGCCCCTTGATACTGGGCTCCTTCATGAGATCTTCCGGAAATTTAAAAAAGTCATCACGGTTGAAGACGGAACCGTGATCGGAGGACTTGGCTCTGTGGTCATCGATTTCATGGTCGAGAACGGCTATTCAGCGCGGGTTAAAAAACTGGGTATCCCCGATTATTATGTTGAGCAGGGGACCATCGCCGAACTGCATTCCGAATGCGGTTTTGATAAAGAAGGAATTCTGAATGCCCTGCAACACATGATGGACCTTCCTACCTCAGCAGGATAAAGCTTCCCTGCATTTTTTTCTTCGACCCCGGATTATCGGTCCCTTCATAGGTGGTAACAAAGGTATATGTGTCGGGCGGACAAAGAATCCCTTTCGCTGTGCCATCCCAGCCTCTTTCCATGTTATCGGTTTCATAAAGCATCTGTCCCCACCGGTTGAAAATTGTCATGTGGAAATTGGAAATGCTGATCCCTTTAGGACGAAAGAGATCATTCACTCCATCGCCGTTAGGGGTAAACGCCGAAGGGAACCATAGTTCAGCAGGACATTCTGTGATGAGAACCGTATCTCCCGTTGTGCATTTATCATACGTAACCATCACCCAGTAGGTGCCTGGGTCGGTGACCGTGAAAACGGAATCGGTACTGGAATCCTGCCAGGAATAGGTTGCCCCCGCCAGGGTAGCGTCCAGTTTGATACTCTCGCCCGGGCAGATGCTCCGGGTTGAACCAAGGTCGACAGGAATCCTGGGTTTTACGGTAAGATGGGTAGTTCTGACACTGTCGCACCCTGCTGTGGTCTGAAGGGTATCGACATAGGTGCCGGGCGTTGATTGAAAGGCCCCGCCGGCATAATATTTTTTTCCATAACAGATCGCAGTATCAACGGAACTGGTTACTGCAGTCTGCTGGGTGATGGTCAGGGTATCGGAAGCCTCACAATTCCAGCGGTTGGTTACAGTTACCCAGTACCTGCCGGGTTTTTCAGTCTGGATCGTCTCGGTCGTATCTCCGTTGCTCCAGAGGTAGTGGTGGAATCCGGAACCGGCGTCGAGGGTCATCATCTTCCCTGAACATACAATGGTGTCGTTCCCAATATTGACACTGATGGCCGGCATAGCAACGATGGGTTTGCAGACATTCTGCTGGGTGGGAAGACCTTCATCCGTCACCAGCATAATGTTATATTGTCCTGTTGCTGAATAGCTGATCGGTGGCGGATCGGGTAACGTGGAAGAAGGAATGGAGGAATTTGTACACCCGGGGAAATAGAAAAGAGAGATCGTGGAATTGCCAGGATTGGTAGCGATGGTATAAAGCGTATCACCCACCCGGATCAGCTCCGAAAAGGTGGAAGGCTGATTCAACGATCCGATATTTCCTAGCGATTGTCCCGTGACCGGCCCGGAAATATCCCCCGGGAAATGCAACCTCACGAGAACATCGTTTGACGGGCTGTGATTCAGTACAAATCCGTTCAGGGCTTCACAATCGCGGATCAGCACAATACCCTGGTCGTGATCCAGCGCTCCGACATTTCCCAGGTTTGTCCCGGTGGGATTGTTCATAAGTGACGTTCCGAAGCTGAGCCGGGTGATTGAATTGTCGCCTTCATTTGCAACCAGGATATACCAACTGGAGTCTTTTTTCATGACTGCAAGCTGCCAGGGAACATTCATGTTGCCGATATTTCCCAGGGTAGCCGGGACAGGCTGGCTGGCCAGGTTGCTTCCCCATGAAAGACGGGTGATTGAATTTCCGACCAGGTTTGTATAAAACCCGATCCAGTCGCTGCCATCTTTCAGGATTACAAGCCCATTCAGTAAGTCAGTCGTATCAAAGATCCCGATGTACAGATGAAAGGAAGGATTGGTCATGAGGGATGCCCCGAAATCCAGCCGTGTGATCTGGCTTCCGTTTGCCACAAATCCGTACCAGTTGCCATTATCCTTTTTTATCTGGAGGCCTTTTATATTGTTATTTATGGAAAATGAATTCCCGAGGGGGAGGGAGGTTGCAGGCGGGATCATCATGTTGTGGTGATGCTGGTTTCGTATTATCGTTCCATTCCCGTTCGTTATGAATGAATAGATCTCACCGTCATCATTAATCAGCGATGCATAGGCTGGCTGATTATAAAAGGAAGGTACAGAGATCATGGGAAACCCGAAAGGAGTGTTATTCGTATTCCCTGTGCAAAATGACCAATAGAAGGTGGATGCCGATCCATGCGAGAGATTGGTGATCGTAAAAGGTTCATTAACACAAACGGTATCCGGGATAAGGAAATCGATGGCATTGACAGATCTGTTCCCCTGTTGTGAAAAACCGGGTAGCAGCAAAAGGATAAAAAGTGCAGTGAGTATGGGTCGTTGCATTGATAAAAACAGAAATCACCGGGTATTCATATCTAAATTAACTGTAAAACCCAACAAAAATTGTTTCCTTTATCAGGTTGTCATGTTACCCTGCGATGGCCGGCATCTGGCGGTCATACTGTTTATCCGTCATCAGTTTCAGCATAAAATCAGCAACATCAGCCCGGGGAATCGAGCGTGAAGCAGGGGGGCCTGTAGTGATCTTGTATTTTCCGGTTTTTGGTGCATCCGTCAGTCCGGTAGGACGTATAATGACCCAGTCGAGGCTTGTTTCCTGGATGATCTTCATCTGCCTTACCTTATCCCTGAAAACTTCTTTGAGGAACAACGGCATGATGATCTTCCCGAAAAGGAAGCCGGCATCATTGCCCAGGATCCCGGCAGAAGACATGCAGATGAACCGGTCTACCTTACATTCTTCCATGGCCCGGAGGATAAGCCGGGTACCTTCCGATAAAACCGTAGTGGGCTTTCGGGATTCAACACCGAGTGCACTGATGACGACATCCTGCCCTTCAACAGCTTGTTTTACCTTGTCATAGTCAAGGATATCCCCTTGGATTACCTTGAAATTTTTATGCTGGATGGTCACAGAAGATGGTTTCCGGGCAAAGGCGGTAACCTGGTGGCCTTTATCGAGGGCCTGGTAAACTGTCAGTATCCCGGTCCGGCCACTGGCACCAAAGATTGCGATCTTCATGGGGTGAAATTTTGTGCCAAGTTACGAAGTTCCGGACGAAAAAACTTAATACATTTACACAAACAATATTCTCAGTGGGTTACCAGGACCTCTTCCGCAAAAAATCCATCGAACATATCCTGAAGGATGCAGAAAAGCATCACGGCGAGACGACCCACATGCACCGGAGTCTGAATGTGCGCGATCTGACTGCACTGGGTATTGCAGCGATCATCGGGGCAGGAATCTTCAGTACCATTGGTACAGCAGCGGCAACCGGAGGACCCGCAGTCTCCCTCCTGTTTGTTTTTACTGCCGTGGCATGCGGCTTTTCCGCCATGTGCTATGCCCATTTTGCTTCACGCATACCCATCAGCGGAAGCGCCTATACCTATGCTTATGCAAGCTTCGGTGAACTGGTTGCCTGGATTATCGGATGGGACCTGATCATGGAATATGCGGTCGGGAATATTGCAGTTGCCATCTCATGGTCTGACTATTTTACAGGTCTTCTGGGAGGAATAGGGATTCATTTTCCCGGATACCTCAGTGTTGATTACCTTAGCGCAGCCAGGGGATTTCACCAGGCTGCTGCGCAACTGGCACAAGGCGCTTCTTTCAGCACCCTTTCGAATAATCTCCAGGAGGCTTACCTGGCCTGGACACAGGCTCCCCATCTCGGGAACTTTCGTCTCATCGCTGATATCCCTGCCTTCAGCATTGTTGTCTTTATCACTTACCTTGTCTACATTGGGATTTACGAAACCAAGATGGCCGGCAATCTTATGGTTTTGCTGAAAGTCGTCATCCTTCTGGTGGTCATCGGTGTAGGATCGTTTTATATCGATCCGAAGAACTGGAGCCCTTTTGCCCCGAACGGAATCGGGGGAGTATTGAAAGGAGTTGCCGGTGTATTCTTCGCCTACATCGGGTTTGATGCCATCTCAACCACTGCGGAAGAATGTAAAAACCCGCGCAGGGACCTTCCCCGGTCGATGATCTACGCCCTGATCATCACCACCGTTCTTTACATCCTCATCAGCCTGGTACTTACCGGCATGGTTCATTACAGTGAACTTGCAGTGGGAGATCCGCTGGCCTATGCTTTTCAGAAACTGCATCTGACAAGGTTGTCAGGAATCATCGCCATCAGCGCCGTGATCGCGATGGCCAGCGTTCTGCTGGTATTCCAGGTCGGACAGCCACGCATCTGGATGAGTATGAGCCGCGATGGTTTGCTGCCCAAGATCTTTTCCCGCCTTCATCCCAGGTTCAAGACTCCTGCTTTTTCCACCATCGTGACGGGTATCATCGTTGCTGTCCCTTCACTCTTTCTGAACCTGACGGAAGTCACCGACCTCACCAGCATCGGAACCCTCTTTGCTTTTGTTCTGGTTTCGGGTGGCGTCCTGATGCTGGAAACAGGAAAAATACGATTGACCGGCAAAGCCCGGGGAGAGGGTTTTCATATTCCTTATCTTAACTGCCGGTATTATCTACCGGTTGTCTGGATGGGTGTCTTTGCAGTACTCTCGTACTGGAATCCACCCGAATGGCAGCAACTGATTCAAAAGGGCAGGATAGGGATCGTCAGTCCCACTGGGTTCTCCTTATGGAACCTCATCAAAACTGAATTCCCGGTCCTTCTTTTCATACTTTCTGCAATCATTCTTACCGTTATCAGTATCTGGAAAGAGATGACCCTGATCCCGGTAATCAGTTTGCTGACAAATTTCTACCTGATGGCCCAGCTTGGAATAACAAACTGGATGCGCTTTTTCATCTGGCTGGCCATCGGACTGGTGATCTTTTTCTCGTTCAGCAGGAAACACAGCCTGATATCGATGAAGGATGAAGAATGAAGAATGGGGACTGGATGCTGGATGCTGGATGCTGGATGCTGGTTGTGTGGGCAGTGGGTGTAGGGTAGTAGGTAGTAGGTATTGGGTGTTGGGTGTTGGGTAGTGGGTATTGGGTGTTTGGTATTGGTCAGTGGGTATTAGGAGTTGGGAATTGGGAGTTGGGTATTAGGTATTGGGTATTAGGTATTAGGATTACTATTGATTATCCTGTGGGGTTAAATTATACTTTATCGTTATGACCTGGATTGAGATTGTTGTTTTGATTATTGCCGGAATTGTTGTCGGTTTTATCAACACCCTTTCGGGAGGAGGATCCGTGATCAGCCTCTCCCTTCTTCTCCTGCTTGGGTTGCCGGCCAATGCAGCAAACGGGACAAACCGCCTCAGCATTTTTTTTCAGACCTTTTCGTCGGTAAGCAGTTTCACGAGGCAGAAGATGTTCGATTCGCTACGACCCGTATGGCTGGGTATACCGGCAACGGCGGGAGCGATCCTTGGTGCTTTGCTGACCACCACCCTGGATGAAAAAGTAATCGAGATTGCCATGTGCGTTTCCATGGTGTTCATGGTTTTCTTTCTGTTTTACAAACCGGATAAATGGCTGAAGGAAAATGCGGCATTATTAAAAAAACCTGTTACCGTATGGCAGCTGCTGCTCTTTTTTATTGTGGGCTTCTATGGCGGATTTATCCAGGTCGGTGTCGGGTATTTTTTACTGATGGCATTGGTCCTTGGGGTAGGATATGACCTCGTGAAGGCAAACGCCGTGAAGAACCTCATTGTTTTTTTCTATGCAATTTTTGCCCTGATTGTATTTATGTTCATGCATGAGGTCAGGTACATGATCGGGTTGATCCTCTCCATCGGAAGTATAATCGGTGCTCTTATCGCCTCTCACTTTGCCGTAAAAAAAGGGGCCCCGTTCATCCGTGCGGTGATCATCCTCTCCGTGGTCCTCACGATTCTCCAGGTCAGCGGCCTGGTTAATTTTACAGAATTTTTCAAGAGGATCATTCAACATTGAATTTATACTTGAAATCATGGAAAGAAGGCTTTTACCGATTATCTTATTAAGTATCATTTTGATCGCACAGATTCAATTTCTGTTTGGGCAAGATGGTTTGAATACCAAAAATGGATCCAGCATCCAACATCCAGCATCCAGCATCCAGCGCTGGGTTCTCGTAATCCATGGCGGGGCCGGTGGAAGTGCCGGGCAGAAGATGGCGGAGGATCTTCAGCAGAAATACATTGCTGAGATGACAGATGTTCTGAAAGCGGGTGCAGCTGTTCTTGAAGGAGGTGGAACCAGCCTTGACGCGGTGGAGACCTGTATCCGGATGATGGAGGATTCACCGATGTTCAATGCCGGAAAAGGATCGGTTTTTACGGAAGAAGGAAAAAACGAGATGGATGCTTCGATCATGGACGGTAAAACCTTAAAAGCCGGTGCCGTGGCCGGTGTGACCACGATCAAAAATCCGATCACCGCGGCACGGACAGTCATGGAGAAGTCAACCCATGTCATGCTGGCAGGGCATGGCGCTGAGAATTTTGCAAAAGCGCAGGGGCTGGAGATCGTGGATCCTTCGTACTTCTATACAAAACAGCGCTGGGATGAGTATGAGAAGGTGCGGAAACAGGAGATTGAGCACAAGCAGGACAGTGCAAAAAGTCATGGAACGGTGGGAGCAGTGGCTCTTGACAATCATGGGAACCTTGCCGCAGGGACGTCAACAGGCGGTAAAACCAACAAAATGACAGGCAGGATCGGCGATTCCCCGGTCATCGGCGCCGGAACCTATGCCAACAATCAAACCTGCGCGGTATCGTGTACGGGAAATGGTGAGTTCTTTATCCGGAATGTCGTGGCGTATGATGTTTCGGCCCGGCTTGAATACAGGGGTCAGAGTATCCAGGAAGCGACCCGTGATATCATCCATTCGAAACTGAAAGCGCAGGGAGCCGACGGCGGACTGATTGCCGTTGACAAGAACGGAATTGTTGCCATGCCATTTAATACAGCCCTGATGTTCAGGGGCTGCATTTACCCTGACGGGAAGATCAGGGTTGAAATCTATTGACCCCCCCGGCACCTGAGGATGCAAAGAAAAAATCCGGCCTGCGTCACTTTTTTTAAGCGAAAATCTTGTTCAATCAGCCTCATCAAAGTCCGGCCCCTCCCGGATATGTTGAACAGGAGTCCCGGATACATCAGGGACGGAATGCCTGTTTGCTCAAAGGGACTTTTTCAATGATGAAATCACGTCCATAGCTGTATGAACTGAAACTGGTAGTTGAACTCAGGCTGATGAGGGTGTTGTTGTCGTTAAAGATGAATGCAGGATATCCCAGGGTTGAATAGGTCTTCAGCTCAGTATATCCCGGAATGGCATAAGCGACGATGTTTTTATAGTTTCTGCAGCCTGCCAGGACCTGCGAAGAGGTCGCGTCAAAAGCAAATCCCGAAAATTCATAATCTCCGTAAGGAAGCTGGAGCACATAGGAGAGATCGCTTGCATAGATGGCGCCGTAAGATGAGGTTATGAAATGCTGACCATCAGGAAAAACTTCAAAAGCGTGAAAATCGGTCGGGTTGGACGAATAATTGTAATTCTGGACGATCTTGTTTCCGTTTGCATCGAACTCAAAATAATAGATATCACCGCTGGAGGAATAGGATGAAGAAACACCGAAAAGCTTGGTATTGCTTCCCGGAATCATTTTCGGACGCATGTAATCAATGCTGTTGATGGTGGTGATCACGGATTTGGTTGCACGGTCGATCACATACATATCGTTGTAATAATAATCTGAACTGCCGAAAATAAAGAGCTTGCCATTATTAAAAATGACGGATCCGCAACTGGTTCCTGCGTTTATCTGGTCAATTTTGTCGAGTGTTTCAGCATCATAAATAAAGACCCACCCGTCGTTCCGGGGCACATAAAGTTCCCTGACCCCGTTATAGGTGCCCAGGTCGCAGAATCCATTGGTTGAATTCGTCTTGATGGATTTTACAATGGAGGCATTGGTGTAATTGACCAGGCTGATCTTCCCGCTGTCGGCTTCAATTACATAGAAACGGTGATTCGGGATATCCGGAACCACATCGGTAGGATTGAAGTAGAAGGTTTTGATGGAGGACCGCTGATAGGTCACGATGTTGCTGTAAATAAAACTATAATTTGAAGTAATGGAGTCAACCAAAACCCCTATGATCTCGTATTCAAGATAGGGGGCAAGAGGAACATTGTGGTCGACAAACTTTACCACACTGGGATCGTAAATTTCCTGGATGATGTCGGAATTGGAAAAGATACTCGGATCGGCTGCCTTGTAATCACGCCGGATGACCAGGTAAAGGTAGAACCTGTTGTTGCTCAGTTTTGACCATCTTAATACTATGGAGTCACTACTGGTCTGTAGATTTGACAGTACAATCTTATTTGAGTAGGAAGAAGGATTGTAGACGGCCGAACCGTTATTTTCCTTTTTACAGCCGCTGATTGCAGCAGCCATGAGAATGACGACAAAAGCGACAAGAACCTTTTTCATACTGAGATTAATTTAGATGTGAAAGAAATAACACAGCATCAAATATAAAAAAGTTTGGGTTACCTGAAAACCCGCTCATAAGAAATTAAATTTTACTGTTTCTCATATTCCTGGATCTCGTCGTGAACAAACTCCAGCAAAACACCGGCCTGTCTGAACATTTCCTCCGATTCTTTCCCGTCATGGTATTTCCGTTCACAAACCACCCTCTCGATGGCACAATTTATGATCAGCATGGCGCATGTGCGGCAGGGGGTCATGCGGCAATAGAGGGTTGCTTTTTCAAGGGAGATACCCAGCCGGGCAGCCTGGCAGATCGCATTTTGTTCGGCGTGCACGGTGCGCATGCAATGCTGAGAGATCCGCCCGTCTTCATGCTGTACCGATTTCATCAGGTGCCCAACTTCATCGCAGTGCGGCAATCCTCTTGGAGAGCCTACATATCCTGTAACCAGGATCTGCCGGTCGCGGGCAATCACACATCCGCTGCGGCCCCGGTCGCAGCTTGCGCGTTGTGAGATTGTGTGGGCAACCTCCATAAAGTATTCGTCCCAGGTAGGGCGCTGATATTTTTCGTTTTCCATGTTGATGTATTACCCTGACAAAAGTAAGGATTTGAAAGAAGAATCAACCAAACTGAAAATACATATCTAAATTTTCACGATCTGTTTTTTACATCTGGTTTTTTTTTAATTTTGCAATACAATTCCCGGTCAAATTAACCGGCTGAACAACTGAATTTTAACCTGAAAAATTTTTATTAGTTCGAACTATGAAAAAAGGTTACCTCTTTTTATCATTGCTGGTACTGTGTGCCAGCTTTTTATTTGGCCAGAATAATGTGGTTGGGCCGATCGTACAGACCCCGGTTTACTTCGATGTTTCTCCTCCTTTGAGGGACATGGTGAAGTATGCGCCTTCAAAAGCTGATCTTTCATGGAAAGACGGGATTGTAAAAAATAAATTCAACGTAAGACCCCGTCCGGTCGGACAGGCACCCGGCGGATTTACGGATCCGGGTCTTCAGATCATGAACGGTACAACCATTGAAGATACGACAATCGTGAATTTTGACGGGAATACCAATACCGAAGGATATTATCCTCCGGATACCCATGGTGATGTTAGTCCGAACTATTATTTTCAGGTTGTAAACTGCCATTATTCCATTTACTCAAAAACCGGAACTCTCGTACTGGGTCCTAATTTAAACAGTTCCGTTTTTACAGGGATGCCCAACAATACAAACAGCGGAGATGCTGTTGTTCTTTATGATGAACAGGCAGACCGCTGGCTTTTCTCCCAGTTCTCGCTGCCTTCGGGCGGAGGGTATTACCAGATGATTGCCGTCTCGGTTACCAACGACCCCACCGGTTCCTGGAGCCGATACGAATATTCATTTACCAATATGCCCGACTATCCGAAATTCGGAGTCTGGGGGGATGCATATTACATGTCGATGCACCAGTTTGCAGGCGGTGCCACCTGGGCCGGATGCGGAGCCGTGGCCTACAATCGTTCACTCATGCTGGCCGGCAGTTCTGCCCCCACGATGATCATGTTTACAAAACCCGCATCGGATGAAGCATTCGGATGGTTACCTTCCGATTGCGACGGACCTTTCCCCTCAGGAAACCCTCCCAATTATTTCCTCTATTCTTATGATGGCGCCTCCAATGATCACCTGGGAATCTATGAATTTCATGTTGACTGGGTCACAACTTCAAATTCCACGTTTACCAATTTTCTTTCACTTCCTGTAAATGCCTTTACGGCAAATATGACGGGGGTCAGTCAGCAGGGAACTGCAGTAAAACTTGATGTTATCAACGACCGTATGATGTACAGGCTTCAGTACCGAAGCTTTGCAGGCTATTCGACAATGGTTTGCAACCATACCGTTGATATTACAACGACCCAGGCAGGCATCCGCTGGTACGAGCTGAGAAAAACCACCGGTGCCTGGTCAATTTTCCAGCAGGGAACCTATTCGATTGCAGACGGGAACAGCCGCTGGATGGGAAGTATTGCAATGGACTCGAGCGGGAACATGGCCCTGGGTTACTCCGTGTCGGGGACAAGTCTTTATCCTTCCATCCGCTATACGGGGAGGCGAAAGAACGATGCCTTAAACACGATGACGATTGCCGAGCGGGGGATTTACAATGGGAGTGGTTCCCAGACAGGGACTGCCAACCGCTGGGGCGATTACAGCGCACTGAGCTGCGATCCGAGTGCAAAAGCTACATACTGGTATACCACTGAGTACTATGCAACGACATCAGGTACCGGCTGGAAAACGCGAATCGCATCTTTCCGATGGGCGAATACACCTGTTGTGGCTACACTCCCGGCAACTTCGGTTACAAGTACAGGCGGGACACTCAACGGAACCGTCAACCCCAGCGGATTGTCAACAACCTATCTTTTTAACTGGGGGACGACAACCTCTTATGGAAGCAATACAACGGTCACCTCTGCCGGATCGGGAACTTCTGCAGTAAACGTCTCGGCCCCTCTGACCGGTCTGGTAACCGGTACAACCTATCATTACAGGATCACTGCAACAAACGCCGACGGCACAGCATCAGGCGTTGATATGACCTTTACACCGGGGGCAGCTATCGTTATAACCACAGCTGCATCTTCAATTACACAAACCACTGCAACGGCAGGAGGTAATGTTACCACTGACGGCGGATCATCCGTATCGGCCAGGGGAACCTGCTGGGCTACAACGGCAAATCCGACCATTGCCGGAAGCCATACCACTGACGGGACGGGCACGGGAACATTCACCAGTTCACTTACAGGGTTGAGTTCAAATACAACCTACCATCACCGTGCATACGCCACCAACGGTGCCGGTACCGTTTACGGCAGCGATCTTACGTTCACAACCTCCTGTGGTATCGTAAATACCCTTCCCTTTACAGAGGGATTCGAGGCACTGGCAACAACACCCGCCTGCTGGAGCGAAGAAAACTCGAACCCGGCCTGGCAGTATATTGCAGGTGACGGGAACGGGCACCCGGCTGCTGCTCATACCGGCGCAAGGAATGCCTGTCTTCAGGATGCCACCGCAGCAGATAACAAGAATAAACTGATGACCCCTGTGATGGATCTAAGTGGTTACACCAACGTCGTTCTCACTTTCTGGCATACCCAGGCAGTGTGGACAGGTGATCAGGATCAGCTGGCCATTTATTATAAAACAAGCGCCGCAGGTGCCTGGGTGTTGATTCAGAGTTACACTGCCAGTGTTACGGCATGGACACAGAGAACACTGAACCTTCCAAGTACGGGTTCATATTACCAGGTCGCCTTTGAAGGGAATGCAAAATATGGATATGGCGTTTGTCTTGATGATATTAATATCAGCGGAACTCCGACTGGGAATTATCTGACCGTAACGCCTCCCAACCAGAATGTCCCTGCCACACCGGCCGGATCAACAGCATTCACGGTCACATCCAATACTTCATGGACCGTCGTGAGCGACCAGACCTGGTGCACTGTAACGCCATCCGGTACAGGCAATGGAACCATTACGGCCAATTATACGGTCAACACGTTTGCCACTCCCCGCGTAGCCAACATTACAACTTCAGCAACAGGAGTTACCCCTGTTGTGGTGACAGTTACCCAGGCAGGTGCAACCCCGACACTCAGCGTTACCCCTTCGAATCAGAATGTTCCTGCAACACCTGCAGGATCAACAGCATTCACGGTAACATCCAATACCTCCTGGAATGTTGTAAGCGACCAGACCTGGTGTACTGTCAATACATCGGGAACCGGTAACGGCACGATCACGGCAAACTACACCATTAATACATTGACAACCCCGCGCGTGGCCAATATCACAACATCGGCAACAGGTTGTACGCCGGTCATTGTCACGGTTACCCAGGCAGGAGCGACGCCAACCCTTGCCGTCACACCTCCAAACCAGAATGTACCTGCCAGCCCGGCAGGATCTACAGCATTTACCGTAACATCCAACACCTCCTGGAATGTTGTGAGCGACCAGACCTGGTGTACGGTCAATACTTCTGGAACCGGTAACGGTACCATCACGGCAAACTATACGGTTAATACATTGACAACCCCGCGTGTAGCCAATATCACCACATCGGCAACAGGTTGTACACCGGTCATTGTCACGGTTACCCAGGCAGGAGCTGCCGCCACACTGACGGTTACACCGCCGAACCAGAATGTGCCGGCAACACCGGCAGGAACTACTAACTTCACGGTAACATCAAATACATCATGGACCGTCATAAGCGACCAGACCTGGTGCACGGTTACTCCCTCCGGATCCGGAAATGGAACCATTGTCGCCACCTACACGGAAAATCTGCTGGTGACTCCCCGCGTAGCCAACATTACAACTTCTGCCACCGGGGTTACTCCCGTTGTTGTTACGGTAACCCAGGCAGGTGCAACACCCACGCTTGCCGTCACACCTCCAAACCAGAATGTACCTGCCAGCCCGGCCGGGGTTACCACGTTTACGGTAACATCCAATACTTCCTGGAATGTTGTGAGCGACCAGACCTGGTGTACAGTCAATACCTCGGGAACGGGCAACGGCACCATCACGGCAAACTACACGGTTAATACATTATCAACCCAGCGCGTTGCCAATATCACTACATCGGCAACAGGTTGTACTCCGGTTATTGTCACGGTTACCCAGGCAGGAACTGCTCCTTCACTGACGGTTTCCCCGTCAAACCAGGATGTGAGTTCAGCTGCCGGATCCACCAGCTTTACGGTTACTACCACTGCCACCACGTGGTATGCAGTGAGTGATTCCCCCTGGTGTACAGTTACTCCGACAGGAAGCGGCAACGGTACGATTATAGCCAACTATACAGAGAATACAAATACTTCTGGCCGGATTGCAACCATTACGGTCAGTGCTTCAGGTTTTCCTTCACAAACGGCTACTGTCACACAGGCAGGTGCTGCCCCTACACTCGCTGTGGATCCTCCGAACCAGAATGTAACTTCAACGGCTGGATCAACCAGCTTCTCAGTCACTTCCAATTCTTCCTGGACCGCTACAAGCGATCAGACCTGGTGTACACCCACTCCTTCGGGAACCGGAAACGGGAATATTGATGCGTCCTATACAGATAATGTTTCATCGAGCCAGCGCCAGGCAACACTGACTGTGGTGGTATCAGGAGTTGCTCCTGTTATGGTAACGGTGACACAGGCCGGAACCGTCGGGGTTGATAACCACCAGGGCGGAACCCTGCAAATCATTCCGAATCCTGCATCAGGATTGTTCCAGATTGTTTCTGGGATTGCCGGCAAGATCGATCAGATCGATATTCTTGATCTGACCGGAAGAACCATCCTTTCAAGAAAATGTAAAAATGACAACGATTACCAGTTCGATCTCTCTGCTGAACCACAGGGCTGTTACTTTGTGAAAGTGAAGATCAACGGCGAGATAATGGTGCGCCGGCTGGTGATCAGCAAATAAAAATTTCAGGATTGCATCCTGCCATTGATCAACAGACCTGGTCTAGAACTTTTTGAAGCTGATGGACCAGGTCTTTTTTTGTGCCGTCATTCTGGAGCATGAAATCGGCCATGGAGATGCATTTCTTCAGGTTCTGTTTGTTCGGATCCTCCGTGTTCATTTCCCTCTCTTCGTTTTCAATGAAGGTCTCACGCGAAATCCGGTCGGTCTCCGACTGGCGGAGAAGGATACGCTGGTAACGGATATCGGGTCTGGCGTCAACGGCCAGCAGGTAAAAATTACCCTTCGTTCGGAGAGAAGCTATCTCGCCGGGAGTACGGATACTCTCGATCACACAATTCTTCCCGGATACTGCAGCCTGCTTGTAGAGCTCATCAGTGACAAAAGAAGGGCCTGATCGTGCGCGGAGTTCATTTGCCAGCCGGAACATACTGTCGCGGTTTTCCGGCATTCCCAGTTCCCTGATCTTGTCGAGGAGGTATGCCCTTACCGAATAATGAATGAATTTTTTTTCGCGAACGAGGTATTCGACGATGGTGCCTTTTCCTGCACCCAGGGTACCTGTTATTCCGATGATGATCATCCTGATTGAATTTTACCCCTGCAGGGTACAATGGAATTTATTTGTTTTTTCGCTATTTTGCTATTTATAGGATGTTCCCCCTTCGGGGGTTCACGGGTGTCAAATTTTCCCTTCTTTCAGACGTTCAATCCATTTTTCAGCTGGAACAGGCTTATATTCGTTCATCCTTGTAAGAAGGATTTCTTCATCTTCTTCCGCAAGCAAGGCTCCCCGATGCTCGGAACGAAGAAATTTTTCTTTCACGGCATCGTCCAGCATCTTCAGCAGGGGATTGAAAAACCCTTTGATGTTGAGCAACCCGACAGGTTTTTCGATAATGTGCAGCTGATTCCAGGTCAGCATTTCAAAGATCTCGTCAAGTGTACCATAGGCGCCCGGAAGGGTGATGAATCCATCGGAGAGTTTAGCCATCAGCGCCTTTCTTTCCTGCATATCCTCCACGATGTGCATCTCGGTAAGGTCCAGGTGGGCTACTTCACGATGAACAAGGTTCTTCGGCATCACGCCGGTCACATGACCACCGCCCCTGAGCATGGTGTCGGCCAGAACGCGCATCAGCCCCACATTGGCTCCGCCGTATACCAGGCGGATTTTGTTTTCAAGAAAGAACAAGGCAAGTTTTACTGCCCTTTCAGAATAAACAGGGTCTTCGCCGGTACTGGATCCGCAGAAAACGCAAATCGTTTTGATCATCAGAAGAGGTTAAGATTTATGAAAAACCGTACTTTTGCAAATTCACCGATCAAATGTAATCAGAATTCATTAAATCCCTTTCAGAGATTTGCCGTGAATGAACTCTATCCAATGAAATTCAGGCCCCGGTTCAAAGAAAAGATCTGGGGCGGTAACCGGATACAGACGGACCTGGGGATGGATTTTTCACCCCTGCCGAATTGCGGGGAAGCATGGGTGCTGTCAGGTGTCGCCGGTTCAGGGACGAAGGTTTCAAACGGGTTCCTACAGGGAAATGAACTGAATGAACTGGTGGAGGTTTATATGGAAGACCTCGTTGGGGAATCCGCATTTGATCATTATGGAAATGAGTTTCCGCTTCTCGTAAAATTTATCGATTCGAATGATTCGCTCTCCATACAGGTCCATCCTGACGATGCCCTTGCTGCCCGGCGGGGTATCGGGAACGGGAAGTCGGAGATGTGGTATATTCTCGAGGCGGAACCGGGCGCAGAGGTCATCAGCGGGTTTAACCGCAAGATGGATCCGAAGACCTACCTTGAATTCCTGGCAAAAAATAAACTTACCGAAATACTGAACAGGGAGAAGGTCAATAGGGGGGATGTATTTGATATCCCGGCAGGCCGTATTCATGCCCTCGGACCCGGCATCCTCCTTGCCGAGATCCAGCAGACCTCCGATACCACTTACCGGATCTATGACTGGGACCGGGTGGACGATAAAGGGAAACCCCGCGAACTTCATCAGGACCTGGCCCTGGAGGCTATCGATTTTTCACTGCCGGCTTCTTTCCGGACCTCCTATCGTAAGGTTTTGAACCAAACAGTGCCCCTGGTTGAGAGCATTCATTTCACAACACAGATCCTCACCTTCGATAAAGCGATCAGGAAAGATTATTCAGAATTGGATTCCTTTGTGATCTATGTTTGCGTGGAAGGGTCGCTGAGGATTGAATGCGGATCCTCCATCGAAACTCTGAAGAAAGGAGAAGTGCTTCTGATCCCTGCAGTCCTTCAAAATGCAATTTTAATCCCGTCAAAGGAAAGCAGAATTCTGGAGGTATTCATATCCTGAATTTATGTATTTTTGTGAATTCATTTTACATATTTATACCCCCTACTTATGAAAAAATTTGCCTGGCTTGTTGGTTTCATTGCGATCACTGGTTTTGCCTATTCTCAGCAAGCCACCATTTCAAAAAACAGGCCACTTCCCTCCGTCGATATAAAAGATGTTAAAGGAAATCCCTTTAATACGTCCGCGATCGAGAATAACGGAAATCCCATCGTCATCAGCTTCTGGGCATCCTGGTGCAAACCCTGTATCAAGGAACTGACCACCATTGCCGATATTTATGGCGACTGGCAGGAGGAAACCGGGGTCAAACTGATTGCGGTTTCGATTGACGATGCACGTTCATCTTCCCTCGTAGCTCCCCTGGTGAATGGAAAGAACTGGGACTACCAGGTTCTTCTTGATCAGAACGGCGATTTTAAAAGAGCGATGAACGTTGGTCCGATTCCCCATACCTTCGTCCTTAACAGCAAACGTGAAATCGTTTGGCAACATACCTCCTTTGCCGAAGGTTCGGAACGCGACCTGATCGAGATCATCAAAAAGGTTAAAAACGGGGAAGAGATCAAATAATTTTTTGTCTCATAAAACAAGTTATTCATCCATTAATTTTTCAGCCTTGAAAAAATTATACGCGCTTTTTCCAAGTCTACTTTTTCTTCTATTCATTCTTCCTTTTCTCACGCATGGGCAGGATCTTATCAAGGGAAGCCAGGTAAGCGGAAGTTTCCAGGCCGATGCCCAGTATTATCTAAAGGATTCGAAAATGGGAATTACCGATTCCTCGATTGATGGTCAGCTCACGCGCATGAATGGTTTTACGGAGATCAATTATTCGTTTAAGAATTTCACGGCCGGGATGCGCTTTGAGGCTTATCTTCCTCCCCTGGTCGGGTTTGACCCGAAATACCAGGGGTATGGGGTTCCTTACTGGTTTCTGAATTATAAGAATGATAAACTTGAGATCACCGCTGGGAATTTCTATGAGCAATTCGGAAATGGACTGACATTACGTACCTGGCAGGAATGGACCCTGGGGTTTGACAATTCACTGAGAGGATTACGGGTTAAATTTACACCGGTTAACGGGATCACACTGAAAGGGGTCTGGGGCGTTCAGCGTAATTACTGGGAACCCTATTCCGACAATAACCGAGGTATCGTAAAAGGCGGGGATCTGGATATCTTTCTCAATGATCTTTTTGCAGGACTCAAGGATGCCAAAACGAAAATCTCGTTCGGGGGCAGCTTTGTAAGCGATTACCAGCGGGGAAAAACCACTGATATCCTGGTGGATACGATGATTTACACCCTGAAGTTACCCGAGAATGTTGCCATGTACAGCGGCAGGCTGAACCTGAACGTAGGTGGTGTCAATTTCTATACGGAATATGCCCACAAAATCAATGATCCCTCCTCCATCAATAAATACATTTATAAAGACGGAAACGGAATTTTCACCACGCTCTCGTATTCGCAAAAAGGACTAGGGATCCAGGGCTCGATGAAGATCATCGACAACATGAGCTACAAATCAAACCGCCTCGTTACCAACAACCAGCTTGACATCAATTATCTTCCCTCCATCACCAAACAGCACACCTATGCGCTGGCTGCAATGTACCCATATGCTACTCAGCCGATGGGCGAATTCGGTGTTGCAGGGACCTTCACATATACGTTTAAACGCAACACCAAACTGGGCGGAAAATCAGGATTGACGTTTGCAGTTAACTTCTCCAATGTCAATTCGCTCTCAAAAGATTCCATCTATGTGAGTGGCATTAACGAGACAACGATTAACCAGCCGGGAACCCTGGGTTATAAAACCAATTTCTTTACGCCGGGCAAAGAAAAGTATTACCAGGACCTTAACATTGAGGTTGATAAGAAATTCAGTAAACGCTGGAAAGGAATCTTTATGTACCTCTACCAGACATACAACAAAGATGTGGTCGAAGGTCATCTCAATGAGTACGGGATCATTTATTCAAATATCGGGATTGCAGATATTACCTGTAACCTGACCAACCGGTTTTCGTTGCGTGGTGAGTTCCAGGGACTCTGGACAAAACAGGACAAGGGAAACTGGGCTGCAGGATTGCTTGAATTTACCATTGCCCCTCAGTGGTTTTTCTCCATCCAGGATCAATGGAATTACGGGAACAGTGATAAAAACCTGCAGTTACACTACTACCTATTCAGTGCCGGTTACACTTACAATACATCCCGGATCGCATTATCCTATGGCCGTCAGAGGGAAGGCATCCTCTGTGTAGGTGGGGTTTGCCGGTATGTACCTGCCGCCAGCGGGCTTACCCTGACGATTACAAGCAGCTTCTAAATAAGTACGAATTAGGAATTACGAATTTATCGCTTTTAATAATTTGGTCATGAGAATTAGCAGAATTCTATTTATAACGGTTCCCCTGGTTGTTCTTCTTTTATCTTCCTGCGATAAGATTAAAACCCCATATGCCACTTCAAAGCACGGCAATATCATCGATACGGTAATGGATTGGGATACGGTGGTGCCCTTAAAGAGGGTACTGCTGGAGGATTATACAGGTCACAAGTGTGTGAATTGCCCGGAAGCTTCCCTGATTGCTCATTCGCTGGAGGCCTCGAATGAGGGTAAACTGATCGTACTGGCAGTTCATGCCGGCTACCAGGCATTGCCGGGTACCGGGAATTATGCAGCCGATTACAGGTCGCCTGCAGGGGAAGCGTGGAATGTCGATTTCGGGATCAACAGCATCAATCCCCAGGGAATGGTCGACCGGAAAGAATTTGACGGCACGCGGATTCTCTCCAAGGATGTCTGGGGAAATGATGTTGCCCTCGCCCTGAATGAAACTCCGCAGGTGCTTATGATGATAACCAACGCGTATTATACGAATGCATCGGAAGTGAAATCGGTCATCTATTCTAAATTCCAGAGTGCTCTTCCGGGGTCATACCATCTGACGGTTTGCATTGTTGAAGACAGCCTGATCTCCGACCAGAAAAACAACAATCCCAACGTGGGGACCACCCCCGATATTCATGACTACGTTTTTATGGATGTCCTGAGAGGAACGGTGAATGGATCATACGGCGAAGTATTGACAGCTGCAGTCGATCCTTACCTCACCTATATGGGAAAATTCAGCATTGCGATCGATAAGACCAAACGCGTTGCAAAGAATTGCTGGATCCTTGCCTACGTCTCTAAGTCGGATACAAAGGAAATAATTCAGGTTATAAAAAAGAAAGTGATCACCCAGTAAACCGGACGATCACTTTTTTATTCCGCCTTAACCTCTTCCCGTCCGGGAATTCCGGATTATTTCTTTATCACAACTTTTTTTGTTATCGTTCCCGTATCGCCCTTCACTTTAAGGAAGTAGATGCCTTCTCTCAAACCGGATAAGTCAAGGGTTGTAGTGGATTTTTCATTTACCGCAAATTCCGGATCCTCATAAACCATGGTTCCAACGAGATTACGAATGCTGAGGCTGATTTTGTCACCTTTGAACGATTCAACAGTCACCTTGAAAATGCCGTTGTTCGGGTTTGGCGTAACTGCAAGAGAAAGGTCAGAGGATTGATTATCAATCCCTGCAGGGAAATCAGATTCAATATAATTGACCTTGGCAAGCGTATCGGAGGATGCCTCGTTTTCAACAATCAGCTGAACATCATACCTCCCTTTCGCAGCATATGTTACGACGGGGTTTTGAACTGTGGAGGATTCAGGGGTGCCACCGGGGAAACTCCATTTCCAGGAAACAGGGTTGCCGGTCGAGTTGTCGGTGAAAGTCACAGATCCTCCTGCCTGGATCCTCAGGGGGGTCCCGGTAAACTCAGCAGTCACAGGGGCTAAGATCAGGATATCTGCTTGGTAGGGAATGGCATTGTACCCGCTGACCGTAAGTATCAATGTGTCACCGGCACTGATTAATGCAGGAAAATTCAGAATTACGGCATTGCCTTCAACCAATCCGGTTGAAAGGATACTGTCGTGCAGCATGAGTGTGGCTCTTGTTCCGTTTTCATTGCAGCTGACCTGGAGGGATGTGGCCCCGACCGGTAAAAAGGCGGCATGGGATACGACAAGGGTGTCAGGATTCGCGGTTCTGACCATGATGGAAGGGTCCCCGAAAACTGTCCAGGTATCCGCCATGTTTTCACCGTCAGCCCCGTATTGATCGATCATCAGCATACAGCCATTCAGCGACAATCCCGCAAAGGTCCTTTTGATGTTCGTTGCATAGGATTCTGCGAGAATATCAGTCATCTCATCCTCTCCTGCCATCGGTGAGTTCCAGCTCTGGTTGATGGTAGATCCGAGGAAAGCGATGGCGCCCGTGGGCTGACCGCTTTTACTGGCCCTCAGCCAGGATTCTGCAAAGCAGGTCCCATTCATAAATTGCCCGTTCACACAGGCAACCGACCAGATAAAGGGCAGTTTCCCCTGGTTGGTCAGGCCGTTCACGCCGGAATTACTGAAACCTGTTGTTCCCCAGGAAGTCATACTTCCGTGTCCGCAGTAAAGGATAAGGCCTGCTCCTTCATTCACAGCCGTGGTCACATCGGATGGTGCGGGATTGCCCGGTGCATCATTTCCACCCTGGGAACCGTCGAACAATTCCGGGTTCCAGGTGTAGTGATAGGCAAGAAGCTGTGACTGCTGGTTGCGGATATGCTCATAGTCGAATTCGTTATCATCGCCGGGACCCTGATCAGATCCGATTCCAATCACCGAAGTAAGCCAGTCATTGGTCCGGAACTGCGGATCTTTTTCGTAATCGAGGGTGCGTTGTACCTGGGTATTGACCTGGTCAACATTCTCTGCAGAGAATCGCCCGATGAATGCATCAATGTAATGATCGTTTCCTGCAAGATACCCGTAATAATTGTCGGAGGCTCCGCCGACACCGGATCCCTGGTAGGTTGGTATCTGCTGGTTATCGCCGACAAGCAGCACGAAGGCCACTCCGTTTGCAGTATAATAATCTGTGATGTATTGTTTGATGTCGGCTGAGGTAGTTCCTACCGATGCGATGCTGACCATTTTCGTGGGAAACCCCAGCGATCTTTTCCAGTTCACATAGGGTTGCATGGCATTCATGAAAGATCCGTAAGAGATGACCAGGATATTTCCATATTCGTTCAAAGGGATATAATTCAGGGATCCATAATTCAGGAAATGCCGGGAATAGACAGCATCGAATTCCTTACTGATCCGGAGGCCTTTTGTGTTTCTCACCAATGGGTTCACTCCTTTATCACTGACTTTCCTGACCTCAACGGTAAGGTCGTTGTAAACGCGAAGGATTTTTGTAACCGGATTGTACTGAAACGGATATACGATGAGCGTCTGGCCGCGGAGGTCCCGGATAATATAAGGATCGCGCATGGAGGTGATCGATCCGGGGTAAAAAGCATCCCGGCTGTATTCGTTTCCATACTGGTAAGGAACCGTCGAAGGATCACTATTCCTTGTAAGCACACCTTTTGAGGGAGCGAGTTCCATCCCCGGGAAGTCTTTATAGGAAGAAGAAACCACAACAACCTCCATTTCTGCATTGTCGGGGATGACAATGGAGGCCGTAAGTTTTTGCAGATCGGGAGCACCGGCTACTTCCATCGGGGATCCCTTTTTTAGCCCGATTGTGAATGCAGTTCCTCTGGGCGTCGTAACCTCATAAAGATTGAATCCGCCCAAGGAAAACTGAATCCTCGAATGTGTCACATCCGAAGAAACCAGTGAAACCCTGGCTGCAACCTGGGTGGGGCTGCTGATCCCGATCCAGCGTGCACTGAATCCCGGAGTTGCAGCAAGGAGAATGAAAAATGCAACAAAAAGTTTTTTCATAGAGTAGTTTTTGAGATTCGGGTGCCCAACCTTTGAAATTATAATCATTGAGATAAAATTATTTTTTTCGATACGGTATAGGATTGTGTCTGGATCTTCAGGATATAGATACCGCTGTTAAGGGTCCCCGAAGTCAACTCAACACGATGCTTTCCGGGGGTCTGGTGATCAGTAATCCGGATCACCCGGAGCTCTTTGCCGAAGGCATCGAAGAGTGAAATAGTTACTGCCCCCTCTTCCTGCAGGATGTAGGTAATGGTGATCTTATCCCGAAAAGGATTTGGGTAGACGCTTACCCATCCGTCAATACCAGAGGCATCTGTTCCTGTCACCAGGAAGTTGATCGTGTTGGAAGGAAGCGAAGGGCAACCGGTAACCGGGTCGCTGACGATATCATAATAACTGCCCGATTCAGTTGGCAAATAGACCGGCTCAATTGCTCCGGGAATCAAGGCCCCGTTCAGGTACCACTGGTTGCCGGTTACAGAACTCGAAGTCAGGGATCCGCTGGTCAGCGTGATGACAGGGGTCGGGGGAAGAGCGTGAACTGTCACTGAAACGGCAGCGGAGGTCGCCGATGTAATGCCATCATTCACGGTAACAGTATAGCTGATATCAGCCAGGGGCGTTGAAACAGGTGTCCGGCTGGTGGGATCATCCAGGTATGTTGACGGGGTCCATGAGTAGGTGTAGTTTCCTGATCCACCTGCGGGTATGGCGACCAGTTGTGATGAACTCCCCAGGCATACATCCGGAGGGAAGGCATTGGCCGCAAGGCTGAGCGGACCGCCTGCACAGGAAATATCAGCCACCCAACCCGTAGCATTCACATTGTAGTCGGAACTGAATTTGAATGTCAGGGAACCGGTGGTGCTCTCAAAAGGTCCGGGAACAGATGTGCCGCAGTATGTTCCGAGCAACGGTGAATTGATGTCAGGTCCGTTGTAAACTTTCAGCCAGTCATAGCTGCACGAGGTTTCAAGTTCAACATCAAACGCGGAGAATACCGCCTTGATCTTTGCTCCTGCCGTTCCGGGATTGAATGTATAGGTAAAATTTTCATTGTCACTGTAGTTGGCATCCTGTCCGCCCGAGTCGAAAAACTTGCCCCCGCATGTTGTCGTTGTCGTGTTTCCCATGATGTACAAAGGTGTTTCACCGATTACCAGGGGGATGGAATCCTCGGCGGAATACTGGTTCACAGCGCCACCGGTAACCCGGTAACTGAGCGTCACCGTAGTTCCGACCGGGGTGATCCCGTTTGTGATAACAGGGAAATAGGCATATGTGGGTGTCGCAGGGACAAGGGATCCGATATAGGTGACCGGATCGGAAATCAGGATGTAGGGTGCCGAAGATACAGGGACCGTAAGGTGTGCGATCGTGTTTGAGGATGTTGCGTGCCCCGAGTTGGTAGTGAGAATCTTCAGTGTGGCCGACTCTCCCGGATCCAGGATGCCGTTTCCATTTCCTCCCGGCACCGGATCCAGAACTGTAACGGTTCCGATGTTCAGGATGGGGGCATTCAATGTCATCAGCAGCGTTGAATTCCATGTATTCGTCCCATCCGTCAGTACCAAAGTGCAGAGGACAGTGTGCTGGTCCTGAACTTTATTTTTTATGGTAAGGGCAAAGGCGTTCTGCCCGGTGATGATTCCTCCTGCCGGCAGGTTACCGAAATTAAAGATTCCCGAGGTGATTGTCACATTTGTGTCACTTGCAGATAAGGTCCCTGAGACATTCGTCGCGGTCATCACCCCGATGTTTTTCACGGTGACGTTCAGAAGGATCGATTCCCCGTAATCCGGCAGATGGTTATTGTTTCCTCCCAATGAATCATTCACGGTATAGGTGGTGAGAACTACATAGGGTCCGGAAGCGGGTATTACCTGGATGGAACCGATATGTGGTTTGCGGTTTTGTTTCGTGACAACAACAGAAAGCGGATCTGTTGAAGTGAGTGAAGGAAAGGAAAGGTTCACAATTCCTGTAACATCGGCACACTGCGCAGCAAGGATTGTCGTGTCATGGATTGTGAGGGAAACATAAGCATAGGGTTCAGTAGTAACCGTCAGGCTTGAGGTCCCTATCAGGACCGGTGAAGGATAAACAGCGGCGACAGGTGGGGGAACCGCAAAATAGATACTCAGCGAAGGATCTCCCATGAGGCAGTAGGTTTCCCAGTAGTAGAGCTTCATTCCGGAGGAGGATTCCTCCACGGCAAGGCACCCGCCCTGGACCATCTGTCCCTGCGTAACAAACCATTTTGAAGTAGCTTCTCCGTGATCGTGAAAAGTTACATCATAGGCGCCCAGGTGCTGTGAATTGTAAACAGGACTGGTAGAAACGGCCTTGAAACCGCAACCCCACCAGTAATCTTCATCCCAATAAGAATAGTCCGAACAACCGATGTATCCCAGCGCACCTTTATTAGCAGCCCGTGTGATCTCTTCAGCAAAGCAGTTTACGCCAAAATTTGAGGTTTTGCAGCAGTTTCCAACCATCAGGCAGTATTTGTGATTATTCAGCAAGGCTGCAATATCCGTAATTAAAAACGAGGGGTCTGCCCATCCTGATTCACTGCCATGGGCGGTATAGTTTGAAAAAGCAACTCCGTTGGAAACATCTTCGTGGATGTGCTGGGTATAATTTCCGCCTGAAGGTTCCGGCTGAAGGTAGGTATGGGAAAGAATGCCGTGTGCTGAATTAAAATAGGTGTTGGTGCCATAGTTGATCTGGCCGTTTCCATAAAGCGGACCATTGGTAGGATCGGCTCCGGCAATCATGCTGACCTCCCCAAGAAATGCATCCGATGGCATCGTGTACTGCTCATATTCCAGTGTCTTGTCAATATAGGGCTGAAGCTGGGTCAGATTTGATGCCGAGAACCTGCCGTAAAACACTTCAGGGATATTGTCGCCCGTATAATCGCAATAGTACATGTCGGAGGGATGGCCATTGGTATTCCATGCCGGGACCTGTGCAACATCTCCCACAAACAGAATAAAACTGGGTTTCTGGTATCCTGCCGGGGGATTGTTGTAAAGTCCCTGGAGGTAATTCTTGATCAGGGCTGTGGTTGTTCCTACAGCCGGGTTATTGGTATAGCCTGCGATAACATTGAATCCCTTTTTCTTCTTCCATGCGATAAAGGGTTGTAAAGCAGTTTGAAAAATGGGAGAGGAGATGATGACATAGGTAACCGGGGCCCTGGTAATGAGACTATCGGGCATCTGTTTGTAATTGAAGATCCCCGCTGAAAGACTTGAATAATAGGGTGACCAGGTTTGTTTTTTGAGCATCAGGGTCCCGGCGATGTCCGCATGTGTGAATTCCACGGTAATATCCAGCTGTTCATATACCCGGAGTTTCCCGGTTACAGGATTATACCACACCGGAGAAACATCCATCCGTGCAAGGTTGAGCGAACGCAGGATTCCCACAGGTGTAATCTTTACAAGAGGGCCTCCGATCCATTGATTCAACTGGTAACTGGCGGCATTTATCACAAACGGGACCTGGTCAGGGTCGGTGATGTTCTTTGACAAGGGGGCCTGTGCAGGAATTATCGGGTCAGTGATCCCGAAGGAAGAAAGGTCATATTCCCTGTACTTTTCGTTTGTAACCAGGATGGAAAAGCCTGCCTGCAGCGGGACCTCAATAAGTTTATGGAAAACAGGAAGTTTGGGATCGCCGATGCCGTTGCTGTACCCGTATTCCCTGACAAACAGCTCACTGAAAGCCCCAAGCCGGGTCACCACATTCCTGTATTGAATGGAGGAAAGCGATGCCGACAAGGAGAGGGTTACGTAGGAGTTAGCTGTAATCCTGATCTCAGTATTGCCATTGTTGAGGCGAATCTCACCTGCAAAAGCGCTTCCCGAAAAGAGAAAAAAAACCAGAAGTAGAAGGAACCAGCCTGGTGACCGTGAAGGGGTAGATTTTTTTTCCATAGTTTTTGAAAAGGCAGTTAGAATTGGAGGAATAGGAAAAACAAAGATAAGTATTTTAATGGTCTCTTATGCAGACAGTAAAGAAGATTTAAAGTTGCTTTTCAGAAGGTTTCAGAACCTTTGGTTAAGGATCTGTGTTTCGATCTTACGGATGTTGTAGACGGGGTACCAGGTGGCCACTGCACCGATCAGCATAACGGTGAAAAAGACGAAAATAAAATCCAGGAATTGCATGTGCACAGGATAGGCGCTGACCACGAAGGTGCTGTTGGCAGAGCCTAGCTGGACAAAGCCATACTTCTGCTGGAGAAAACAGGTTACCGCCCCGAGTATCAATCCCCCGGCAGCACCGATAAAGGAGATCAGTAATCCTTCGGCCAGAAAAATCCGTTTTACTTTCTGCTGGCTCGCCCCCAGGCACTGCAGAACGGCAATGTCGCGCTTTTTCTCCAGGATCAGCATGGATAAGGAGCCGATCACATTGAAGGTTGCGATAATGAGAATGAAAGAAAGGATGAGAAAGATTGCCCATTTTTCCGATTTCATGATCTTATAAAGCAATTCCTGTTGCTGGAACCGGTTTTTTACATAGAATTTATCCCCGGTCAGTTTCGTGATCTCCTGCTGGATTTTCTCTGCATCTGCTCCCTTTGCGATCCCGATTTCCAGGCCTGTGATCTGCTTGTCATATTCAAGCAGTTTCCTGACAAACCGTAAAGGAAGGATGACATACTTTGTATCGAAATCCTGCTGCACCGAGAAAAATCCCGAAGGAAAGATCACTTCATTGGTGAAGGCATTCTCGAATCCGCCTGAAAAACTTGCATCCCGCCGCGGTACATAGATGGAGACCGGGTTAAGATAATCATCCAGGTTCGCGCCGATGTAATAAGCCACACCGTATCCAAGCACTGCAAAATCGCGGTCACCATCCTGCAGCTTGAATTTTCCTTCTGCCATCATGGTGTCAAGGCCACTCATCCTTACAAAATCTTCACCCACACCTTTAATCGTTGCAATGTATTGCTTGTCTTTGTATTTCAGCAGCGCATTTTCCTCAATCACTTCTGCCAGGTAACGAACACCGGGTATCTTCCGCATCTTCTCTTCCGGAAGTATCGTTGAATCAAATGTTTTTCCTTCTTTCAGGGTTATCTGAAGGTCAGGATTAAAGGTGTTGAAAAGGGAGATCACCAGCCGCTCAAATCCACTGAAGACGGAGAGGACAATGATCAACGCAGTGGTGCAGATCATCACCCCGGCAACAGAGATTGCTGAGATGATATTGATGATGTTGTGGGTTTTCCTGGAGACCAGATATCGGCGCGCTATGTAAAAAGGGAAATTCAAGCGGTTTTTTTGCGAATTTACGACTTTTCTTTAACCGCAAAGTCACATAGCCACAAAGAGAGAAAATCGTAATTCGTAATTTTATTTATAGGCCTTCACGATCAGCCCCGTCCCCGTTGTATGGCTCCCTGCCAGATCCATCCAGTTAAAGATCAGGGCAAAGGGGAAGGTGAGGATGTAATAGAAGGGGAGGAGGATGAAAAAAAGCTTCGAGGCATTCAGCATCTGGATAGGGTATTTCATTGAAAGCCGCCAGCCGGTCTGACCGGGCTTTCCGTAGGCATACCGGGCTTCGGTACGGGTGAACCCTGCTCTTTTCAGTTTTTCCTGTATCTCTGTAATGTTGTATCCGTCACGCACATGCTCATCGATGAACGAGGCTTCTTCCCCGTGATCATGAACATCGGAACCACCCTGATCGGAGGGTGTGGAGATCAGGAGCATGCCTCCCGGGGTCAGTGAATCGTAAAAATTCCGGAAGACCCGTTCATCCTCTTCGATGTGCTCCATTACATCCACAGAGAGGATCATGTCGAACGTCCCGGGTTTGTGATAGGTGGTCAGGTCGGCAATCCCGAAAACGACATTGGTACGGTTTATGCGTGAGAAAAAAGTTGTACAGTCGGCGATCTGCTCTTCTTTTACATCCACGGCTTCAACCGACCAGTTTTTGTTCTTTCCCGACATAAAAAAGGTATATTGCCCGAAGCCTGAACCGGCATCGAGAATATGTTGCTTTCCTTTGTGATTCCGGCTCCAGATGCGGATCTCTTTTTTTACATGCCAGGTGCGGAGGAGAAGAAGGTCAAGAAGTTTGTAAAAAAGAATCCGCAGGAACGGAGTTTTGTTGAAAATTTGTCCCAGGGATTTTTTAATCGGATCGTACTGCATGGTCAGGTTATTTCTTGGTCAGAGGATCAGGAATTATCATGTAACAGATGATCGATGTTGTCGATGTAATCCAGTGAATCGTCGAGAAAGAATTGCAGATCGGGGATCACACGCAACTGGTTACGCTCACGTGTAGCCATCCCGTGACGAATTTCGCGCGTGTTTTTGCGGATCATCTCCAGCAGTTCGTTTTTGTCTTTCGTTGCAAAAAGACTGAGGTAGATCCTGGCCAATGAAAGATCTTTGGTGACGCTGACCTTGGTGACCGTGATCATCGCTCCCCTGAAATGATTGCGCGACTGTTCCTGGAATATCGCGCCAAGATCCTTCTGGATCAGACGTGAAATTTTTTGCTGTCTCGTGGATTCCATTGTGCAAAGGTAGCTAATAATTGAAAATAGAGAATAGAAGATGGAGGATGGAGGTCTGAAGTCGGAGATCTGAAGTCGGAGGTTTGATAATTCTCAACTTTTTTATCCTCCTTAATCCATCTTCCATCCTCCATCCTCCATCTTCTTCTAAATTATTATCTTTAAGCCCAAATTCAATACCCCGAGTATGCCCACCCTTTTTTCCTACTACACGCTTAAAAAGCATACCATTAAAAACCGCATTGTGTTTCCACCGGTGGTTTGTTTCCATTATGCAGGTGGTGACGGATTTGTTGTTGACCGCAACGTGGAGCATTACCGGGCACGGGCGGAAGGCGGACCGGGAATCATCATCACTGAAGCGACAGCATTCTGGGAAGAGGGCAGGCTGGCTCCTTTTCAGCTGGGGATCTGGTCTGATGCGCACATCCCCGGGCTCAGCCGCATTGCGGGAACCGTTAAAAAAAACAATGTCCTTTCTTTACTGCAGATCCACCATGCGGGTCTGATCTCCCCTGAATCGGTCACCACAACCCCGGGAGGACCCTCTGCAGATGAGAAGAAACCGGGTTCGCGCGCTCTTTCTGTTGATGAGATCCGGGTGATCAGGGATGCATTCATTGCCGGTGCCCTTCGTGCGAAACGGGCAGGCTTCGATGGCATCGAGCTTCACGGAGCCCACGGGTACCTCCTGAGCCAGTTTGCATCAACCTTTTTTAATAAACGGGATGACGAATACGGGGGCAATTTTTCCGGAAGGATGAAACTTGCCACTGAGATCATCAGGGGTATCCGTGCGGTTTGCGGGGATGATTTTATTATTGATTACCGGCTGGGGGCCAATGCCCCGTCGCTGGAAGATGGCATTGAGATCGCAAGATACCTTGAAACACTGGGTATCGATCTGCTTCATGTCTCTCATGGCGGAAGCCTGCTGAACCTTCCCCGCACACCCAGGGATTTTGAATACAACTGGATCGTGTACAGCGGAACGGTTATAAAAACGCAGGTAAATACACCCGTGATCACAGTCAATGAGATCAAAACACCGGAGCGGGCCTCCTGGCTGATTGAAAACAACAAAGCCGATTTTGTTGCCCTGGCGCGTCCGCAGATGGCAGATCCCTCCTGGGCGAACCATGTGAAAAAGAACGAACCCATCAACCTTTGCCTGTCATGTAAGCCGAGGTGCAGATGGTATGAGGATAGCAGCCTTTGTCCGGCAGTGAAGAAGCTGATGAGCTGACGAGTTGATGAAATAGTAAAAATCATAGATATGAATGCCGCCCGTTCCATCGCTTTCCGCCTGCTGCCTCCCCTGGCACAGATCCTGCCATTGAACGGGCTGATCCGGGTCACAGGAAAAAGGATCATCTTTCCTTTCTATCATCTTGTCTCCGATGAGGAGGTTCCTCATATCAAACACCTTTATCCCGTCAGGAGAACAAAAGAATTCAGAAAGGATCTCGATCTGTTCCTGAAACATTATCAGCCTGTCGGGATTCAGGATCTCCTTGATTCAGTGAAAAACGACAAGCCGATTCCCGGTAACTCATTCCTGCTTTCGTTTGATGATGGTCTCCGCGAGTTTCATGATGTTGCAGCCCCGGTCCTGCGTGAGAAAGGGATTCCGGCCATCTGTTTCCTCAACTCAGGATTCATCGGCAACAAGGATCTCTTTTACCGCTACAAGGCCAGCCTGCTGATCGAGCGACTGTGTAACGGAAAGGCTTCAGCCGAAACGCAAAAGGATATTGCCGCCTGGTTCACTATAAATCACCTTCCGCTGACAGATGATTATAAAGGATTGCTGAGCGTCTCCTTTGCAAACCGTCATCTCCTCGATCAGCTGGCATTGAAGCTCGATCAGCGTTTTGATGAATTTCTGCTTAAGGAGCGGCCTTACCTTGATTCAACGCAGGTTCATTCCCTTCTTCGGCAGGGATTTAGTTTTGGAGCGCACAGCATCAATCATCCTGAATATCGTTTTCTTGATGAAGAAGAACAGATCCGGCAGACTGTCGAAAGCATTCATGCAGTGACGGGAGAATTCGGGATCACGGAAAAATTGTTTTCCTTCCCGTTTACTGATTATGGGGTAAAGAGGAGTTATTTTGACAGCGTTTTTAATCCTTCGCAGCCCCTTGCAGACCTGACATTCGGCGGGGCCGGATTAAAAAATGATTCGGTTCCGAAGAATATTCAACGGATTCCTTTTGAAGGAACGTCACTGAATGCAAAAGAGATCCTTTCAACGGAATATCTTTATTTCATCATAAAATCTATCTTTGGGAAAAATATCATCAGGCGATAGAGATGGAGATCAGGACCTATACCACCGGAACCATTCTTGAATTTGTTTCATCCGAAGAGTTTTCAACGCTGGAACACATTCCGATCTCCGCGCACCGGGCACTCTCTTACGCCCATAATCCGCGGGCTGCGGCCTCCGACAAGATCCTCTTTGTGGCCTTCGAAAATGACCAGGTTGCCGGGTACATAGGGGCCTTGCCCGAGAAAATATTTTACAAGGATGAATGGAAGCGGATGACCTGGCTTTCGTGTTTCTGGATCGATCCGAAATACAGGGGACAGGGTATCTCAAAAGAGCTTTTTGACCGGGCTTTGCACGAATACGGAGAGACCGCCATGATCACCAACATGAAACCCGGAACCCTCAAGATCTATGAGCGGACCGGTTATTTTCATCCGCCCGTCACCATGACGGGCATCCGTGGTTACCTCCGGTTTTGTTTTGCCGAGATCCTGCCACCCCGGGGAGGTTTTTACGAACGGATAAAGCCGTTGCTTCAGGGATGTGATTTTTCTCTCAACATCCTCAATGCCATCCGGCTTGTCTTTTACCCTGGCTATGGATTGGGTCCGGCCTTGCGGGTTGAATATGTTGACAAGATCGGTCCGGAAACGGAAGCGTTAATCACTGAATGTAACCAGCGCTATTTTAACCGGAGGGGGAAACCCGAACTGGATTGGATCATCACGTATCCCTGGGTGCTGGAACAGGAGGAAAATGCCGACAGCCGGCGGTATTACTTTTCATCCGTCTCAAAAAGGTTTTTTTACCAGCAGGTGGAGCTCCGGGATTCAACAGATGCAGTCAAAGCCTTTCTGATGTTATCTGTACGGAATAACCATCTTACCATTCCCTACACTTTCTTTGCGGAAGGAATGGAGAAAAACATCGTGAAATTCCTGTTCAACACCATGCTGGATTACCAATTGAACATGATCACCATTTTTCATCCCGGACTCGCTGCTGAGATCAGAAAATCACGCTCTCCCTTTCTCTTTAAGAAAAAGGTCCTCCGTCCCTATTTCCTTCCCAAAACCCTTGACCTTCCTGATCCCGCATTCCAGGATGGCGACGGGGATTGTGTGTTCACGTAGTGAGAGGTGAGAGGTGAGATTCGTAATTTAGAAGAGGTATCCCAGCCCGACATAGATCCCGTAATTTCCGTCCCGGTTGTCGATGGCTTGTCCATAATCGGCACAGATGATGAAGTTCTGGTTCATGACGATGCGGAAACCCCCGCCGACAGCCAGGTGTGGTGATTCGTGATCGCTGCTGAAATACTGTGAAGGGTCCACATCTGCAGGGATCCTGTCGCGGTTGATGGTTATCGGCTGCACCACCATTCCAGCATCGGCAAAGGCATTCAGCGCAAGATAAAAATTCTGTTTGATCCAGTGGAAACGGTAAAACTTCCACCGGAATTCAGTATTCACATAGGCAACGCCGTCGCCCACGACCCGGTTGCGCAGGATCCCGCGAAGTGTGCGCGATCCGCCGAGTCCGTCGATGGTGGTTGTTTGGGAATAGGAGTTGAGCATGTAATTCTGAAGATAGAAGGGCGAGGTGCCTGCAATGGTGCCCTGGTAACCGATGCGGTAGGCAAAGGAGAGCACCTCCTTTGCAAGTGTGAAGTATTGCCGGTGGATGAGAGACAGCTTTATAAAGCTGTAATGCCCGTCGCCGATAAATGACGGGGCTACCGCGAAAACGGCCTCGGTCCAGATGCCATGCATGGGATTCGGCTCGTTGTCGCGGGTATCGTACACCAGCCCGAGTTTTACGAAGTTGTTTATTCCGCCGGTCGAATCCTGGCCAAGAAGCCCCCAGGACACATATTCATCGTAGAGCCCGGGGACATCCGGAAGTTTCTTGCTCTCCTTGACGCCTTTGTTCAGGTTATCCACATTCACCGGCTTGATGTGAATGTTCAGGTAGGTAAACCCAGCCAGCCACAGCAGGTTTTTCTGAAAGAATTTCCCCTGGAAATCGGCGCCGATCCTGAGCAGGTCGCGCTGGTAACGGTAAAACACGCGGCTTTTGTAAGCCGATGTATCCTTGTCGTTTTCCCACGCATGATTGTAAACCGATTCATAGCCGTTAAAGCCATAAAAATTCAGTGCCTTTTCCGTCAGGTAGGTGATATCGGTGGTGACCCTGATCTTCGGAATCAGCTTTTTGGAATCGAAGAAAAACTGGTTGATCCCGGTTCCTTTGGTGTACCGGGAAATTTCAAAATAAAAGGAATGAAAATACTGCGGATAGGTGGAGCCATCCCCATAGTAATAGATGTTTGCCAGTGCGCCGTACTGGAATCCCATATCGGAATCGTAACCCAGGATCGGCAGTCCTCCAAAATTCCAGCCGGTTTTTATCTTGTCTTTTTTTGCATCGGATTTGAGTGAATCTGCAGGATTCCCGGACTGGGTCAACAGAGGAGATAAGAAGTAAATGCAGACCAGGAAGAAGTGAAACCGAAGATTCGTCATAGGAAGTAATGTAGCCTCATATTTTCTCCCCTTCTCCTTCAGGAGAGGGGGCCGGGGGGTGAGGCGATAATGTTAAAACCACATTTCCGTGCAAAGACGCAAAATTATAAATTCTGTTTGCATTTTGATTATTTTCGCATCGTAACGTTAAAAAGAATCCTTGGTACAACGCAAAGATGTTCAGGTAATCCAGAAGGGCGACCGACGGGTGATCCGCGGATGGGTGATGTACGACTGGGCCAATTCGGTTTACCAGCTTACCATTGCCTCCACCATCTTTCCGATCTACTACAATACCGTTACCCGTCACGGAAACGATTTTACGGTAAGTTTTTTCGGGGCCCGCCTTCCCAATACCGTTCTTTATTCCTGGGCTATCGCGGCTGCCTACCTCGTGGTGGCGATCGGGTCTCCCTTATTTTCGTCCATGGCCGATTACACCGGAAGAAGAAAAGCCTTTATGATGGCGTTTACATGGATCGGTGCCGCAGCTTGCGGAGCCTTGTTTTTCTTTACCGGAAACAATGTTGAATTCGGGATTCTTGCATTCACCCTCGGAACGGTCGGCTACGGGGGAAGCATCGTTTTTTATAACTCCTTTCTGCCGGTGATTGCTGAACCTGCTGACCAGGACAGGATCAGTGCAAGGGGATATTCCATGGGTTATTTCGGAAGCGTCCTTTTGCTGATCTTCAACCTCTTCATGGTGCTGAAGCCGGGCTTTTTCGGTATCCCCGAAGGTTCTTCCCTTCCGGCCAGGATCTCGTTTCTCACGGTATTCCTCTGGTGGATCGGATTCTCCCGGATCACGTTCTCCCGGCTGCCGAAATATACCTTACGCAAACGGATGCAGGGTGCGGCGGTTCTGACCAATGGATACAAAGAACTGAGGATGGTTTTTGGGCAGGTACGAAAATCATTCAGCCTGAGCATGTTTCTGATCGGTTTCTTCTTCGTCATGATGGGGTTGCTCTCCGTGATGTTCATGGCAGCCACGTATGGGGAAAAAGAACTGGGACTGAAAGACAATGTCCTGATTCCGACGATCCTGGTCATCCAGCTCGTAGGGATGTTCGGGGCATGGTTGTTTGCAAGGCTCTCCGGAAGATTCGGGAACCTTCAGGCTTTTATCCTGTCACTGATCGGTTGGATATTTATCTGTATCGGTGCATACTTCATCAGCGATGCCACCGGGTTTATCGTGGCAGCATTCTGCATCGGCCTCGTTATGGGCGGTTCGCAATCTCTTGCCAGGTCAACCTATTCCAAGATGCTGCCCGAAACAACCGATCATACCTCCTTTTTCAGTTTCTACGACGTGATGGAAAAACTGGCCACGGTTGCAGGAACGTTCAGTTTCGGAATCATCGAAGCCATCACCGGGAGCATGCGCTATTCTGTACTCGCCATCTGCATCTTTTTTATGATCGGATCCTTCTTCATGCTGCTTCTTCTCCGGAAAGGATAATTGAATCCTGTCCCGGTTAATAATTTCTTAACAGGATTTTCATAAAGACACATTGACTTTTTTCAATACTGCTGTATATTTGAAAATATTTTAACTCCGTACCCATTTCAAATTTAAAAATGAAAACCATGAAAAAGATGAAGTACCTTTTACTGTCATTGGTATTACTGGCTACTGCAGCCCAGGCACAGTATCAGAAGGTGAAGGTTGATGCTGAATCTGCAAAGACACACCGTGTTGATATGAGCCCTAAGAAGTCAGACATTGTAACGATTAAGGATGTCAGGCAATCCAACCTCAATAAAAATATTCCCGACTGGAATCAAAACCTGGTAGGGTTTGCAAAAATACATGAACTTCCTGAAAATGTCCAGCGGGAAATCGACAGGAAGACACAGCAGAAAATCAAAAACCTTAAAACGGGCTATCCGGATGAATCAGCCGGGACAGTTTTAGGCAATCCCATCCTCGGGACCAATTTTGCGGCGAATGTTTTTTCAGGGTTGACCCCTCCGGATAATAACATGGCGATCTCCGACGGGGGCTACATCGTTTCTGTAGTCAATTCCACCCTTGAGTATTACGACATGTACGGCACCCAGCTCTATTCTTCCTCATTTTCCAGTTTCTTCAATGATCCTGACCTTTCGGGAATGCTCTATGACCCGGTGGTTCTGTATGATTCAGGATCTGACCGGTTTTTTATGGTTATTCTCCATGGAACCACTTCTGCAACATCCAAAGTGGTTTGCTGTTTCTCACAAACCAACAACCCGAATGATGGCTGGTGGTACTACAAACTTACAGGGAATGTTCTCAGCGACGGCTCCTGGTTTGATTACCCGAAGATCGGGGTTTCCAATCACGAGGTTTATGTTACCGGTAACCTGTTTCACGATGACGACACCTACAACCAGTCAGTTCTTTTGCAGATGACCAAAGCCCCTGGATACGTGGGTGGATCGCTGAGTTATCTGTACTGGTCTGGGATCACAAATTCACCGTTTACTATGGTTCCCGCATCCTACGGGCTCGCAGGTAATTACGGTCCTGGAATTTACCTGGTCAGCACCTATGAAAACGGTGCTTCCAGCAAGATCTACCTGTTTGACCTCACCGACGACATGACAGGGTCGCCCACCATCAATGGCTATTCCGTGGATGTAACCATTACGACTGCCGGTAATGCCTTGCAGAGCGGAACTTCCGTGGTGCTGAACACGGATGACACGAGGGTCATGGATGCCTTTTACCTGAACGGGATTGTTCAGTTTGTATTTCATTCGGAACGATCGAACAATTACAACGGGATAAATTATAACCGTCTTACCGTTTCGCCCTTATCGAACTGGAATATCAATTTCGGCGTGGATGGTATGGATTATTGCTATCCGTCCATTGCTGCTTTTGGTTCCAGTTATTCTGACAAGTCGGCCCTGGTTACTTTTTCACGCAGCGGTTCGACCATCTTTCCGGAAACCCGGGTGGTCTATTTCGACGATTCCGGTGCCAATTCCAGTTCAACACTGGTTAAGGCAGGCGAGACCTACGTGGATGTTTACCAGGGCGGGGGGGTAACCCGCTGGGGTGACTATACAGGAATTGCTACCAAAACGAACAGTTCCCCACCTGAGGTATGGCTCAGCGGGTCCTATGGCGCTGCACAGGCGGGCGAAAATGCACTGAACTCCTGGATCGGACAGATAACATGGGAAACCACGGGGGTTCCGGGTCCCGTCAAACAACCTGCTGCAAATGCAAAAGTTTACCCGAATCCCGCCTACGACATGTTCAGCCTTGAATTCTCATTGGATAAGAGCGCGATGGTTGAAATCTCGGTCATCGATGGTGCCGGACGGATGGTTAAATTGCTGATGAAGGATAAGGCCAACGAGGGAAAAAACCTTTTCTCCTTTAACAAAGGGGCTCTTGCAAATGGGATCTATTTCCTGCAGGTTGTCTCGGAAAAGAAAATAGTAGCCAATGAAAAGATTGTTATTGAATAGTCTCATTCTCTGCCTGTGGATGGGCCTGGTGTTTTTTTCCTGTTCCAACGAAAACGCCAGGGGAAAGAGTGTGGGAGGAAATGAAACAGATACCGCAGGAAAGAACCGTTCTGCACCCGGGAACACGGTGAACAGCCAGCAATCCAACACCGTGAACCCGGGAAGGGACACTGTACTGCAGTATAAAACCGAGGTCCGGAACAACGGGCCCGATCAGTCAAGGATCGACAGCATTAAGAATGCAAAGACGAGAAAGAAAAAATAGTTGTATCTTTGGATCTAAACAATTCATGTATGGACCAGTTTGAAAAGATCCTCGACCTGAACAACGAATTTGAATCCGAATTGATGGAGGAGATACTGAAAGAGAGAAACATCCCCTATGGAATTGTTCCGGTTTCAGATTCGGCTTTCGGCAGTATTGAAGTCCTCGAAAACGGGTGGGGTTATCTCGAAGCCCCATCCCGTTTTAAGGATGAGATCCTCGAAATCTATGCAGAGATCACGGGCGAATAACTTCTCTGATGCATTGGAGGAAGTTTTCCCGGATCCCATTCCGGGTTATCGGATTTTTATTGTCACGGCTCATTCTTTTCTTTTCATAAGATAAACTTTTATCTTTGCAGCCGTGAGGAACTTCTTCAAAATATTACGTTATGCCGGCCCGTATTGGGTTTATGCCTCCCTGAACGTCCTTTTCAACATCCTCGCCGTATTTTTTTCACTGGTCTCCTTTACCCTGTTCATCCCGGTCCTCCAGATGCTTTTCCATCAGATGGATATCCCTAAGGCAGCACCGCCTCTTATCCTGACTGATTTTAATTCGATGAAGGATAATTTCTATTTCTGGTCGGGGAAAATGATTCAGGTTTACGGCAACAGCAAGATCCTTATCTACATCGGCATCATCATCATCGTTCTTTATTTTTTCAAGAATTTCTTTCGCTACATGGCGATGTATTTTCTTGCTGTCGTCAGAAATGGCGTGGTCAGAGACCTCCGGAACGGACTTTATAAAAAGATTCTTATCCTGCCGCTCTCATATTATAATGAGCAGCGGAAGGGCGATATCATTGCCCGTATGACAAACGATGTCCAGGAGGTGGAATGGTCGATCATGAGTTCGCTGGAGATGGCATTCCGCGATCCGATCACCATGCTTGCTTACCTCATAACCATGTTCGCCTTCAGTCCTTCCCTCACAATTTTTGTTCTTGTCCTTCTTCCGGTCAGCGGGCTTATTATCGGCCGGATCGGGAAAAGCCTGAAGCGCACCTCCGATAAAAGCCAGAAAAAAATGGGGTTCATTCTTGCCATGATTGAAGAAACGATCTCAGGACTGAGGATCATCAAGGCTTTCAATGCTATCAACTTTGCCGACAACCGGTTTAAGACCATAAACCAGGATTATACCCGGCTGATGGTCCGTCTTTACCGTAAGCGCGACCTTGCCTCGCCGCTGAGTGAATTCCTCAGTGTGCTGGTTATAACGATCGTCCTGTGGTATGGAGGGAACCTGGTGTTCGCAAAGGGAAACCTGCTTGATGCAGCAGCCTTCCTGGTATACCTGGGTATTTTTTCACAGCTGCTCCCTCCGGCAAAAGCCATTACCCAGGCTTATTATAACATACAGAAAGGGGCTGCCTCCGTCGAAAGGATCTCCCAGGTACTGGTTGCTCCCGAAGTTATTGAACAAATACCCAATGCCATCGTTAAAAAAGATTTCAATAAAGAGATCGAATACCGTAATGTCATGTTCCGCTACGAAAAGGACGAAGTACTGAAAGATTTCTCCTTTACGATTGAAAAAGGAAAGACCATTGCCGTGGTGGGTCCCTCCGGTGCCGGAAAATCGACGATGGTGGATCTTTTGCCGCGTTTTTACGATTGTTCTGAAGGCAACATCCTGATCGATGGCGTTCCGATCCGCAATCTTGTGATCGAAGACCTGAGGGGATTGATGGGAATTGTCTCCCAGGAGACCATCCTCTTCAATGATACCATCTTCAACAACATCGCCTTCGGGATGGAGAATGTCAGTGAGGAGGATGTTGTTGCTGCAGCCAAGGTGGCCAATGCCCATGAGTTTATCGAGAAGATGCCGGAAGGATACTATACCAACATCGGAGACCGCGGGACCAAACTTTCAGGCGGTCAGCGCCAGCGGCTCAGCATCGCCCGGGCCGTGCTGAAAAATCCACCGATCCTAATCCTTGATGAAGCTACCTCGGCGCTGGATACCGAGTCGGAAAGACTGGTTCAGCAGGCACTCGAGAACCTGATGCGGAACCGTACCTCAATTGTTATCGCACACCGTCTTTCAACCATCCAGTTTGCCGATGAGATCATTGTGCTTCAGAATGGACAACTGGTTGAACGGGGCACGCATTTCGGCCTTCTTGAAGATAATAAAGTATACAGGAAACTATACGACCTTCAGTCTTTCGTCTGACCGTTCAGAAAAGGGATGATGTTTTTTGCAGGATCCTCCTGTAAAAAGATAAAACATTTGAACGGGAAACAAATCCGACATATTTTCCCTTCCGGGTTACAGGGATATTCCAGAGGCTTGAATTTTCCAGTTTCGCCATGACCGTTTCCATGTTCTCCCCAAGTTCAATCGAAAGAATGTTGCGTGAAACGAAAGCTTCAATGGAAAGATTTTCATGAAGATCTGGTCTGAAAAGAAGTTCCTTGACATCCTCCAGCAGGATGATCCCGACAAAATTATTCTCCTCATCCACTACCGGAAAAACGTTGCGGCTGCTTTTTGTAAAAGCTTCGATGAGTTTTTCGAATTTATCAGTGATCACCAGAAGGATGAATTCGGTTTCTATGAGGTCGTCAAGCAGTATCTGGCGGAGGACATTGCTGTCTTTGTCTCCCGTGAAGAGATATCCTTTCTGGGCAAGTTTTTTTGTATAGATCGAATAGGGTTCGAAATACCTGCTGATGAAATAGGAGATCGCGGAAACGATCATCAGGGGTACAAACAACACATACCCTCCGGTTATTTCAGCGATCAGGAAGATCGCCGTCAGCGGGGCATGAATCACCCCGGCCATGATGCCGGCCATCCCGACGGCAACAAAATTGTTGACATGAAGAGTGCTGATCCCTGACAGGTTCACAAGGGTTGCAAGTCCGAAACCAACCATGGCTCCCATAAAAAGGGAAGGAGCGAAGATCCCTCCGTTACCGCCTGACCCCAGCGTCAAAGCGGTTGCAATGGGTTTCACCAGAACGATCAGGAACAGGATTAAAAGCAATACCAGCGGGTTGTCGCGAAAGGATGCAAAAAGGCTGTTCGACACGATGTCGTTGATCGAACCTTGCAGGAGTGAACTTACCGTAGTGTAACCTTCTCCGAAGAGCGGCGGAAAGAGAAAAATAAGCCCTCCCAGCAGCAACCCCCCGGCCAGGGCTTTCCCATAATATTCCCGTTTGGTATCCAGCTTTTCCTCAATGAAGAGCGAGATTCGCGTAATGTAAACAGAAAAGAGCCCGCAGATAATTCCGAGCAGCACATAAAATGGAATCGCATGGTAGTACCAGTCGTTTGTGATCAGGTAAAATAGCTGTCCGCGGTAGAGCAATTTTGAGACAATGATGGAAGTGGCAGTCGATATCAGAAGGGGAATGAAGAGAGGGATGGTGATATCGGTGAGCAGAACTTCAATGGCGAAAATCACTCCGGCGATGGGGCAGTTAAAAACAGCTGCAATCCCCGATGCAGCTCCACAGGCAAGCAACAAAACCCTTTCCTTGTCGCCGAATCCCAGCCGGGTCGCAATGTTAGATCCGATCGCTGAACCTGTGATGACAATGGGAGCTTCCAGTCCTGCACTTCCTCCAAAACCCACCGTGATCCCGCTCGTAAGGATGTGCGAATACATCTTGCTTTTTTCCACGCGACCCGACCGGCGAACAACGGAAAACAGAATACTCCCGAGACCCTTTTCCAGTTTCCCGTTGAAGAAGGTCCGGATAACAAAGACGGTGATCAGGATTCCTGCAGCAGGCAGTACCAGGTACCACAGATGATTTCCCGACCTGCCGAAAAAATATTCGGGGATAAAGTGGAGGATATGGACAAAGTACTTGAGGATAATTGCGGCAAGGGCGGAGACGATCCCTACGCCGATGCTTGCAAGTACGAGCATGGTCCGGCTTCCCAGGTGGGATTTCTGCCAGTTTGTAAATCGCTGTAAAAAACCGTTATGCACCTTGTGTGATTAAATCAATCAAGTCTCTTCAAAGATAATATTATTACAGGCATTCTACAGATTCACCATTCCGAGCATAATCTCCTCCACGCGCTGTTTGAGGATTTTTGTCCGGCAGTTGTAGTCATTGATGATCAGTGTGAAGATAAGCTTTTTCCCGCTCAGGGTTTTCACATACCCGGCATAGCTCCTTACGCCCCCGAGGGAGCCGGTCTTTGCGCGGATCCTTCCCGCACCGTTGGTGCCTACCAGCCATTTATGCATGGTACCGGAAATACCGGCAAGGGGAAGAGAGTTGTAAAATACCGGGAATACGGAGGAGGTGGTCATGTTGAACAGAACTTCGGCAAGGAGTCTTGGGGTTGCAATATTGGTATGCGACCTGCCGCTGCCGTCGCACAAGTATAGTCCTTTTATATCCAGACCCTTGTCTTTCCAGTATTCCATAACGGCCTGCGCACCGTGAATGAAATCGTACTTCCCGTATTTTTTCTGGCCGATCTTTTGCATCATCCGGTTTGCGCGCCAGTTAATGCTGTTGAGGTTGGTTATGGTGACTTCCGCGTAAACCGGTTCTCCAAAGATCTCCAGTGCCGCACCCGTGGTCAGGATCTTTTGCGTGGATGCGGGTACCATCGGCAGCGCGGCATTGTGTTCAAAGACCACTTTTCGTGATCCTTTGGTGAAATCATAAATCACATATCCGACGATAGCATTCTTGAAACAGGCGTCGTTGACAAACCGGTTCAGTTCGGATCCGAGTGAATCGTGCCTTGCTTTCTCGCTCTGCCGCAACGCGGTAGAATCGTTTTTAATCAGCGAAGGTTGCTTTTTCATACTTTCCCTGCAGGAAACCAGGAAGAATGAAAAGATAACAATAAAAAAAAGTAAATAGTTTCGCTTCATTTCAAACAAGCCATATCAACCATGATTTTTTCCAGTTTCTTAACCATCTCCGGACCGCTGCAGGTAAAGTTGTTGACGAGGATCGAGAAGATAAGCCTTTTCCCTGATGCTGTGCGGACGTAGCCTGCATAACTTTTAACGCGGGAAATGCTTCCCGTTTTTGCACGGAGATTTCCTTCTGCCTTTGTTCCTTTCATATACTTGGCAAGTGTTCCCGAGACTCCTGCCAGAGGAAGGGAATTGTAAAAGGTGGTGAAGGCAGGTGAGGTTGTCATGTAGTACAACAGATCTGCCAGCTGACGCGAAGTGATGCCATCGTACCGGGAAACGCCGCATCCGTCGTAAAGAAACATCCCCTCCGTATCGATCCCTTTCGATTTCCAGAATTGAAGAACAGCCTTGCATCCTGATTCGGAATGCCCGCTGTGGAATTTCAACAAACCAATCTGCTTGCTGAGGTGCTCTGCAAACAGGTTATTGCTGTGAAGGTTTGTGAGTGTTACCAATTCAGCGACGGAGGGCGAAAAAGAAGCAGCAATTTCTTTCCGCTCTTTCTGCAAGGTAGACTGGACTGCGGAATCAGCATTTTCAATGTTGACCGCCGGACCGGCAACCCGGATCCCTGCGAGGATCAGTTTTTTCTTGAGTTCATTCGCTACGGCAAGGGCCGGATCGGGAATAACCCCGCTGTAAGGGAAAAAATCATTTCCCTTTTCAACTGTTCCCTGGATAGAAAGAGTAAGTGCCGTAGGATTCCCCTGGAGAAATGTCTCGGGGGGTTCACCCTCTGCATCGGCAATATCATTTTCCACCTCAAGTCCCGGCATCTCCGGCTGGATATTCTCTGACGCGGGTTTGTATTTGCCCTTCTTGACCCTGGATCCTTTTGCCTGGAACACATTCCCTGAAAAGGTCAGTCCGCTGGCGGGTGCGCAGTAAGGAAGAAGAAGCTCTCCCCAGGTCCAGGTGGACGGGATCGTGAAATGGCTGAATACCGTCGGGTCTCCGATCACGCTGCCGGAAATGGAATCAATCCCAAGGTCCTTCACAGCTTTTCCCCACCGCTGAAGAGTGGCCGGTGACCCGAATGTGGGATCACCTCCGCCCCGGATATACAGGTTTCCCTTCAGGATACGGTTTTCGATCTTCCCGTCATATTGAAGGGAGGTCCGGAAAGACCTTCCTTCGCCCAGGATCTCCAGGGCTGCAGCCGTGGTGAGCACCTTCATGACCGAGGCAGGCACCAGGCTCATATCGGCATTTGAATTGGTGACCGGAACCGGTTTCCCGGTGCTGTAATCGTTGATCACATAGGAGAGGGACGCATGCCTCAGACTCGTATCTCTCATGAGCGTCTCAAGATCTGCGAGCAGGGTATCCATGGCAGTGGGTTTCCCGGGTGCGACCGCAGCTGTCTTCCCCGTTCCGGAACCTTTCTTCTGTTCATCATTCCTGCAGGATGACAGGTGAATGGCAACAATAAGAAGGAGCAGGTACAGAGAAATCTTCATGTTTCTTCTTTTCAGCAAATATCGGTAAATTAGATTAAAATCTGATTTAAAAATTCTGTCTCCTGACGGTACTGGAACAGCCATTTTAATAAACATTAACATATTTGTTTTTGTCGATTAAACTTATCTATTTAATTTCGTTTTTTGTATTCAAACTAATTGGTTGATTTTGAATTGATTTTCAAGTTGTTATCTCAAATATTGAAGGTATGATCAGGAAGGTACTCGTAGCAAATCGTGGTGAAATTGCTGTCCGTGTGATGCGGTCGTGCCGGGAATTGGGGCTGATGACGGTAGGGGTTTTCTCGGAGGCCGATCGTAAAGCCATGCATGTAAGATATGCGGATGAAGCCTATTGCATCGGTCCGGCACCCTCCCGCGAAAGCTATTTGAACATCGACAACATCATTGAAGTCGCAAAGAAGTCGGGCACGGATGCCATTCATCCCGGGTATGGTTTTTTATCGGAGAATGCTGCATTTTCTGATCGCTGCAAACAGGAAGGGATCATCTTCATAGGGCCAACGGCTCATTCCATCGCCACCATGGGGGATAAGATCACCGCCAGGCAGACCATGACCAAAGCAGGCGTTCCTGTAGTTCCAGGAACCACCGAAAAGATCACCGATGAAAAGATGTCCATGAAGATTGCCGGGGAGATCGGCTATCCGTTGATGATAAAAGCCTCTGCCGGGGGCGGAGGGAAGGGAATGCGGCTGGTTCGTGAAGCCCATGAGATGCTGCCATCTTTCCGCACTGCAAAATCGGAAGCGTTGAATGCCTTTGGCGATGATTCCGTTTACATTGAGAAATATATTGAATCGCCGCACCATATCGAATTCCAGATCCTTGCCGACCGTCAGGGCAACGTCATCCACCTCTTTGAACGGGAGTGTTCCATCCAGCGCAGGCACCAGAAAGTGATCGAAGAAACGCCTTCGCCGCTGATGACTCCAGAGCTGCGGGATGAAATGGGAAAATTTGCGATCGCAGCTGCAAAAGCGGTAAATTATGAAGGTGCAGGCACGATCGAGTTCATCGTCAGCGATGCACGGGATTATTACTTCCTGGAGATGAACACGCGGCTGCAGGTTGAACATCCCATCACCGAAAGGGTGGTAGGCGTCGATCTTGTAAAGGAACAGATAAACATTGCCAACGGCCTCCCTCTTACCCTGAAACAGGATGAACTGCAGCAGAACGGCCATTCCATCCAGTGCCGGATCTATGCCGAAGATACCGATCATAACTTTATGCCCCAGCCGGGTACCGTAACCCATATCACAGTTCCGCTGGGACTTGGTGTGAGATACGACGGATATGTTTATGAGGGCTATGAGATACCCATGTACTACGACCCGCTGATCTCCAAGCTGATCACCTGGGCGAAGACACGGCCCGAAGCCATTGCCCGCATGCGCCGGGCACTCTATGAATACAAGATCACAGGCGTAAAGACCAACATCAAATTCCTCGAAAAAATCATGGATATCCCGGATTTTATCAATGGAAATTACAATACCCATTTTATTGAAAAGAACAATGACCGGCTGACTGTATCAAAGGTTTGCGGGACCGAATGTGAAGACATGGCAATGGTTGCCTGTTTCATAGACTACCTCGACAAGATAGAGAAAATCCAGCCCCAGAAATTCACGGAGGAATTCGCTTCCACCTGGAAGGATTTCGGTCGCAAAAGAAGTGTATTACGATTATAAAAAGCAAAAACTATGGCATATGAAATAAAGCTGGAACACCGGACTGCCCGCATTGAACTGCTGAACCGTGCTGGAAGCAAGGTGCTCCTTGCCGTGGATGACCGGAAATATGAGCTGGATGTGGTGATGGTTGAGAAAGGCGTCTATTCAATCCTGTATGACGGGCAATCATACAACATTGAGTTGATCGAAGGCGATTCCGGAAAAGAATACATTGTGAATACCAATGCCCGGTCATTCAATGCCGAAATCATCGATGCCGAATCGAAGTACCTCGAAAACAGGATGCTTGGAACCGAGCATGAAGGTGAGAATGAGATTTCCTCACCCATGCCCGGGAAAGTTATCAAGATCCCTGTTTCAGAGGGTGAGAGCGTCACAGCCGGTCAGACCCTGATCGTGGTTGAAGCCATGAAGATGCAGAGTGAGTTCAAGGCAACGGCCGACCGGGTTGTAAAAGCGATCCTTGTCAAGGAAGGAGATACGGTGAATTCGCACCAGGTGATGCTGAAGCTTGAATAATTGGTGAACTTGTGAACTGGTGAAGTGGTGAGAAAAAAAAGATAGCGAAATGGCGAAATGGTGAAATGGCGAGATAGCGAAATTCCGATACCCAATGCCCAATACCCAATACCTAACACCCAATACCCTAAAATTCATAATTCATAATTCGTAATTAGTTATGCAGACACTGGAAGAACAATACGAAGAATTTGAGAAAAAAAATCGCCTGGCCGAGTTGGGCGGGGGAGTAGATAAAATTGCGAAGCAACACAATGCGGGCAGGAAAACCGCCAGGGAGCGGATTGATACGTTACTCGATCCGAACACCTTTGTCGAAATGGATAAAATGCTGACCCACCGGTGTCATGATTTCGGCATGAATAAAAATAAAGTTCTGGGTGATGGAATGGTGACAGGATATGGCAAGATCGATGGCAGGCTGGTCTTTGTTTTTGCCCAGGATTTTACCGTTTTCGGCGGAACCATGAGCCGGGCCAATGCAGACAAGGTGATGAAGATCATGGACACCGCGATGAAGGTTGGTGCACCCGTGATCGGACTGAACGACTCGGGAGGTGCAAGGATCCAGGAAGGCGTTGAAAGCCTGGCAGGGTATGCCGACATCTTTTACCGGAATGTCATGTCTTCGGGCGTGATCCCGCAAATCTCAGCCATTCTCGGACCGTGTGCAGGGGGAGCCGTCTATTCACCGGCCATGACCGACTTTATCTTTATGGTCAAGGATACAAGCTATATGTTTGTTACCGGACCGGAAGTCATCAAAACAGTAACCCACGAAGAGGTGACCATGGATGAACTTGGGGGTGCAATGACACATAATTCAAAAAGCGGTGTTGCTCATTTCGCTGCTGAAAATGATGAACAGGCGCTCATGATGATCCGCGAACTGATGAGCTTCCTGCCGTCCAACAACATGGAAGATCCGCCCATAAAGCCTTGTACCGACGATATCATGCGTGTGGATGAGAAGCTTCAGACCGTTGTCCCTGCTGATCCCAACAAGCCATACGACATGAAGGAGATCATCACTACCGTCGTCGATAATCATAATTTCTTTGAAGTGGCTCCGCACTTTGCCATGAACATCCTGACAGGATTTGCACGTCTTGGCGGAAAACCGGTGGGTATCGTGGCAAACCAGCCGAACTACCTTGCCGGTGTGCTGGATATCAACTCTTCCATCAAAGCTGCACGGTTTGTCCGTTTTTGTGATTGTTTCAACATCCCCCTGATCACCCTGGTGGATGTGCCCGGTTTCCTCCCGGGAACAAACCAGGAATTCGGCGGCATCATCAAGCATGGAGCAAAATTGCTCTATGCCTTCTCGGAAGCCACTGTGCCGAAAATCACCCTGATCACGCGCAAAGCTTATGGCGGCGCATATGATGTGATGTCGAGCAAGCACATCGGTGCCGATGTGAATTTTGTTTATCCGACCGGGGAGATTGCTGTGATGGGTCCGGAAGGGGCAGTCAACATCATTCACAAAGGGAAACTGGAAGGTGAGGAACGGATCGCTGCCGTTGAAGATTACCGGAAAACATTTGCCAGTCCATACAAAGCCGCTGAACTGGGGTATGTTGACGAGATCATCTATCCGAAAAATACCCGGATGAGGCTGATCCAGGCACTTGAGCTTACACAGAACAAAAGCAAGACAAATCCTCCCAAAAAACACGGGAATATACCCCTGTAAATAGCGAAATGGCGAGATCGCGAAATAGCGAAAAAGATTGATAATTCCATTCAACCCCACAGGGGTTACAATCTTGTGGGTCGCAGAGAAGGATAAAATGAAGTATCTTTGGTACTTAATTGGCTTTCGGCTATGAATCATCTTAAGGACCAGATAAAACTTCTCTCTTCCGAATATTTCGAAGAGACCCGTGCGATACGCCGCCACCTTCACCAGCATCCTGAACTCTCCTGCGAGGAATTCAAAACGGCTGAATTCATTGGAAAAAAACTTGATGAATACGGAATTACCTATGTCAAAGGAGTGGCAGAAACCGGCATTGTCGGCATCATCAATGGCATCAACCCCGAATCTAAGAATGTCGCCCTCCGTGCGGATATGGATGCACTTCCGATCCGTGAGGAGAATACGGTAGAGTACAAGTCGGTGGTTCCTTCAAAAATGCATGCCTGCGGCCACGATGTTCACATGGCGAGCCTGCTGGGTGCAGCACGGATCCTGAATCGGCTGAGGGAACGCTTTGACGGAAGTGTGAAACTGATCTTCCAGCCATCCGAAGAGACTTACCCCGGTGGCGCTGTCCGTATGATCCGTGAAGGTGTGCTGAAGAACCCTGACCCGGTGGCGGTCATCGCCCAGCATGTGATCAACACACTGGATGCAGGAAAGATCGGGCTGAAAGCAGGACCTTACATGGCTTCGACTGATGAAATCTACCTTACCGTCAATGGGAAAGGCGGGCATGCCGCTACTCCCGAACAGCTTATCGATCCCATCCTGATCGCATCGCACATCGTGGTGGCCCTGCAGCAGATCGTAAGCCGCAATGCCAACCCGACCATCCCGACCGTAGTCTCTTTCGGGAAAATCCTTGGCGAAGGCCGTACCAACATCATCCCCGACAGGGTAACCCTCGAAGGCACGGTCCGGACCTATGATGAATCCTGGCGAAAGACCATCCACGAAAAGATCACCCGGATGGCTTCTTCCATAGCAGCTGCCATGGGAGGGAGCTGTGATGTGAGGATTGCACACGGTTACCCTTACCTTGACAATGATCCGCAACTGACCTTAAAAATCCGTGATTGGGCGGCAGACTATCTGGGAGAAAATAACGTTGTTGACATTGATGCGCGTATGACAGCGGAGGATTTCTCCTATTTTGCAAATGAAGTGCCTTCCTGTCTCTACCGGCTCGGGATCAGGAATGAACAGAAGGGAATCGTTTCCAACCTGCATACCAGCACATTCGACGTGGATGAAAAATGCATTCAGACAGGCATGGGCCTCATGGCATGGATCACCATCAACCGGCTGGCTCAATAATTTGTTTTTATGAACAAGCGTTTACTTCCTGTCTTCCTTTTCATTCTTCATTGTTCATTTTTCACTTTTCACAGCTATGCCCAGGATCGTCCGCCTGCCAGCACTGTCCTGCCTTTCCAGACCAATGCAGCCGATAATACGGATGAACAGGTGGCCATGCAGTTCTTCCAGAATAAAGAATATGCAAAGGCAGCCGAGATCTTTGAACGGATCTATACGCTGAAACCCTCTTCAAATATCTATACATATTATTTCTTCTGCCTTGTTGAAACACAGGAGTACGGCAAGGCCGAAAAGCTGGTAAAAACTACGCAGAAAATGGACAAGGAGGCTCCGAAGTACCTTGTCGACCTGGGGTATATCGCCTACCGGAAAGGGGATCAGGAAAAGGCAAAGAAATTGTACGAAGAATCTGTCCGGAAGCTGGAGCCAAACCAGCAGCAGATTTTCGACCTTGCCAATGCCTTCCTCATCCGGAATGAAAATGAATACGCCGAAAAGGTTTACCTGAAAGGAAGGCAGCTCCTGAATAATTCGTACTCCTTTAGTTTCGAACTGGCAATGATCTATGAAAGAACCGGGGAATTCAGGAAAGCACTTGACGAGTATGTGGAACTCCTGGAAGCGAACAGTTCCTATCTGGCTACCATCGAAGACCGGCTGCAATACAACCTTGCCAATGACCCGGATAATTCCAAGAACGAATTGTTCAGGAAATACCTGCTTGAAAAGTCACAGAAGGAGCCCGACAAAACCTATTATTCCGAACTGCTCTGGTGGTATTCGGTTCAGCAAAAAGATTTTGAACTTGCCCTGATCCAGGCCCGTTCGCTCGACCGGCGCTTAAAGGAAGATGGCGGCCGGGTATTTCAACTGGCAAAAATGGCAATCTCGAACGAAGAATACACCTCGGCGATCGATGCATATAAATACCTCGTGGCTAAGGGCAAAGAGTTTCCTTTCTACGATGAAAGCCGCACGGAACTGCTGAATACACGCTTTCTCCAGATGGTATCGCACCCCAATCCATCCCTGAAATCAATGACGGAACTCGAGAAAGAATTCGAGACGGAGATCACGGTTACGGATGACCGCGTTCAGATGGTGAACCTTACCCGGAACCTTGCACACCTGGATGCCTTTTTCCTGCAGAAAAATGATGCAGCCATTGAGATGCTCGAGAAAATTGTTGAACGAAGCGATATCGCCCCGAAGCAGAAAGCGATGGTAAAACTTGAACTGGCCGATATCAACCTCTTTACCGAAAATGTCTGGGAAGCCACGTTATTGTACCAGCAGGTCTACATGGATTTCAAAAACGACGAGATCGGTGAAAATGCAAAGTTCAAAAATGCCAAGTTATCCTATTATATCGGCGAGTTCAAATGGGCGCAGTCGCAACTGGATATCCTGAAGGCTTCAACCTCCAAGCTGATCGCCAATGATGCAATGGAATTGTCGCTGCTGATCAGTGAACATTTTGACCCCGACAGCAACACCGTTGCGTTGGGATATTTTTCCCATGCCGATCTTCTCGAGTACCGCAACCGGGATGAAGATGCCCTGAAAACCCTTGACTCGATCTCCCTTGCATTCAGGGAGCATTCCATTTTTCCCCACATGTACCTGGAAAAGGCACGGATAAAGATGAAGGAGGGAAAATTTTCGGAGGCCGATACACTGCTGGGGACAGTTGTGAAAATGTATGCCGATGATGTGCTTGCCGACCAGGCATTGTTCCTCCGTGCACGCATGAACGAGGAAGATCTGAAAGAGGCACCAAAGGCAATGGCTTTTTATGAATCACTCATGAGTACCTTTCCCGGGAGTATCTATATTCCGGAAGCCAGGAAACGGTTCCGGTCGTTACGCGGGGATAAAGGATTCTGAGATGGTACGACCGAAAAAACACCTGGGCCAGCATTTCCTTCGCGATGAGAACATTGCACGCAAGATCATCGGGGCCCTGTCCGGTAAGGTTATCAATGTTGTTGAAGTTGGGCCGGGGACCGGGATCCTGACAAAGCACCTTCTGCAAAATCCTGCCCTGAACCCTTTTTTCTTTGAGGTCGATCCCGAATCGGTACAATACCTTCAACAGCAATATCCTTCAATTTCGGGCAGGTTGATGGAGATGGATTTTCTCAGGGCAGATCTCTCAGGCATCCCTGCCCCCTTTGCCGTCATCGGAAACTTTCCTTACAACATCTCCAGCCAGATCCTTTTCCGTGTACTTGAATACAGAAACTCGGTTCCGGAAGTGATCGGCATGTTTCAGAAAGAAGTGGCCGAACGGATTGCTTCGCCGCCGGGTTCAAAAAAATATGGCATCCTCAGTGTGCTTCTGAAAGCATGGTTCGATATCGAGTACCTCTTCACCGTGAATGAATCGGTGTTTTATCCTCCGCCAAAAGTCAAATCAGCGGTCGTACGCCTGCAACGAAACTGCACGAAAGATCTCGGCTGCAGCGAAGAACTCTTTTTTTTAACGGTGAAAACCGCTTTTAACCAGCGCAGGAAAACCTTTCGGAATGCACTGAAAGGAATGATTCCTGCCGGAACGGCCCCATCTCCCGGAAACAAACTTTTACTGGATAAGCGGGCGGAACAGCTGGATGTGGCGGATTTTATAAACCTGACACACTACCTTGATCAGTAAGCTGCAGCAGGTTCCATTAAAATTCCTATTTTTGTTGTCCCACTGAAAGTATATGAGCACTTCTTCCTCTGATAAAAAAAAGATGCCTGCGAATGTTCAGGCGCCACGCACTTCTACGGGCGATAAGCCGAAAAGCGGTGCCTCTGCCGGACCGGGAAAAACCAGGATCCCGCCTAAAAAAACTGCAGTAAAGGTTTATAATTCCAAAAAAGCCAACCGTTATTTTGTCCTTTTCTTTTTTGCTTTCACTGCCATTCTTTACTGGAATTCAGTCCTCAACAAATGGTCGGTGGATGATAACCTGGTCACAGGTCCCCAGAACGAACTGGTAAAAAAAGGTTTCGGGGCAATACCCAGGATCTTCACCAGCTATTATGTGGATACAAAAGGGAATGTGGGAAGCCAGCAAACCGACTACAGACCCATTGTCAAAATGACTTTTGCCTTTGAATACGGGCTCTGGGGAGAAAGGCCGCACATCAGTCATTTCATCAACCTCCTTCTCTATTTCTGGGTCATTACCCTTTTGTTTTTCATTCTTAAACGGCTGCTTAAAAATTACAACATCCTCTTCCCGTTCCTGATCACATTGCTTTTCATGGCACACCCGATCCACACGGAAGTGGTTGCCAGTCTTAAGAACCGGGACGAACTGCTGGCATTTCTTTGCGGCCTTGGCGGTCTGCATTATCTTCTCCGGTATGCGGAAAGGAAGAAGATCATCTACCTCTTCGCGGTGCTGGTCCTGTTTTTCATCGGGTACCTTTGCAAATCGTCCATCGCTCCCTTCCTTGCCCTTTACCTTCTGGTGCTCTATTTCTTTACCGACATGAAGCCGAAGAATTTTATCTGGATCTTCGCGGTCATGTTTTTTGTAGGAATGATCGCCTACTTTCTTCCCCGGTTTTTCCTCCCGAAAGCGGTTCATGTCTATTCCATTATTGAGAATCCGCTCTTCGCGGATAAAAACCTACTGGCACGGACCGGCGCCGCGATGATGTCGCTCTGGTTCTACTTGCGGATACTTGTTTTTCCCTATCCCCTGCTATACTATTACGGGTATAATATGTTTCCCGTTTCGCTGTGGGGGAATATCCTGGGAATTTTTGCCATTCTGGTCCATCTCGGCCTTTTCGTTTATGCGATAAGAAAATTCCGGGAAAAGGACATTCTTTCGTTCGCCATTCTCTACTATTTCGTTGCCATCGCGATGTATACCAATTTTATCACCCCGGTAGTAGGCATTGTAGGAGAAAGGTTTGCTTTTAACGCCTCTCTGGGGTTCATCATCATCCTGGTTTATGCCCTGTTCAGGATCTTCCGGACAGATCCGAAAAGCCTCACCATCGAATTCAACGAACGGGCGCAGATCATCGTGATCATTTTCCTGATCATGATTCCCTATACGATCATGACCATCAAACGGAACCGCGAATGGCGAAATCTCCGCGATCTGTATGAAGCGGATATAAAATACCAGTCTAAATCGGTCAAAGCCAATATTGAGTACGCCCACTACCTCACAGGTATGATCTACTCGGATCCCAATTACCAGGAACACGGAAACGTTAACGAAAAACTGGTCAGACTGATCAATTCACACTTCCGCATGGCCATAAAAATTTACCCGAATGATTATTCCACACTGAACGACCTGGCTGCGATGTATATCAAATTTACGCCAAAACCCGATTCCGGGATCGTTTTCCTGCGGAAAGCCATCGCCTTGCAGCCCGGATTGCAGCCTGCATGGGTAAATATGGCCATGGTGTACCGGAAGACAAATAAACTCGACAGCGCGATCCTCTGTTACCAGAAAGTCTTGCAGATCAATCCGGGGGAACTGAATGCCGTATTCAAGATGGCGGATTGTTATTATGAGAAGAGAGATATCAGGATGGCGATGAAACTGAATCAAGATGTAATGAAAAAATATCCCAACCTGGATGTCCCCTATTTTAACATCGGATACTATTATATCATGCATGGTGACACGACAACGGCTATTAATTACTGGGAGCAGGCAGCCAATCGAAACCCCACCTATGAAGTCTGCACCAACCTGAGCATGATGTACAGGGCGCGGGGCAATATGCAAAAGTCAAACTACTATTACGGCCTTGCCCTGGATGCAGAACAGCGGAAGAAAACCCAGACGCCATTGCAATAAAGAAAGGATTTTCGGGAAAAAATGTAAAGAATAGCGTTGGATGAAAGATCGCTTACCGGGATTTTGGACAGGCTGCAGATCCTGATTCGGATCTGAAGGTGCTGCCGGTCACCTCTTTAAAATCCTTTATTTTTGAAAGTTCTTCTTTAATTTTATTGCTGACGATAGATGCCCCGTCGGGGTTTATATGATCAGCGTTGAAGAATAGTTCCGGTTTCCCTTTGAAATCGTTCCTGAAATCAAAAACAATAAAATCATCACAATACTTGCGGGTAAGGGCCACTATTTCGCGATCAAGTTGATCCAGGTTGATCATCCTTCTTGCATATTTTAAATATTCATCGGTAAAAGGCATCCTGAGCAGGATGAGGTGTATTTTATGCTGTCTGCACAGGGTCAGGATTTTCTGATAGGATCGGGTATCTTCAAGTGTTGAAATTCCGCCATAACTTGAAAGGTAAACGGTCGCAATTTTAAACCCTAAGGATTCCCGGTCCGGTTCTTTTGAAAAATTCCTGTAATTCCGTGCGGGGATATATCCGTTTTTTATAAGGCCGAGGTCTGTTTTACGGAAGACCACCGACATCAGCATATACCGGTAATTTCCCGCATAGGAGAAAAAATAGCCATCCAGCCAGTTCCTGAAGTAACCGGGGTCATTTCGTTCACGAAGAAGCTCAAAATAGTTGACAAACTTTCGCCAGTATCCGTCAAAGGCCATCTCTTTTTCAACTCTCGGACTGAAGTTTACAGGATCAATCGAGAGGAATATGTATTCCGGCTTTTTATTTGTTTTCTCAAGGATGTACTTCAGTTTGTAATAGGTCTGGGTGTAAACTTCCTTGGGCATGATATAACTGAATCCGTTTCCAAGCAGGGCCGGGTCGATCCGGTTATGTGAATTGCCGAGCATCAGGTATTTCAGGGTATCGGGATAATTCCTGAATTGCTCATCCTGCACCCGGCATTGCCTGAAATAAAACATCCCGCGGTTGTATCCGAAATTCAGCAGGGTATTTATCGCTACTGCAAGCAGGATAAAAACCAGGGATCTTTTAAAAAACTGTTTGTTCGTCACCATCCTAAAATTGAAAATAGAAAAACTGCTGACTGGCGAACAGCCCGAAGACAAGCAGGAAAAACAACATAAACAGGTAAGCCGAATAACGCAGTGCAATGGGTTTACTCAGAAATTTCACCGCAAAAGATTTCACTTTGATCAGGTATTCGAAATAGAGCATGAAAAGAACCAACGCTACGCCAAGCAAAAAGTCGTAATTTTTTAATAAAGGCAATAGGATGGCTTTGTCGGTCTTGCTGAAATCGGCCAGGTTGCGGATCATCAGGAAAGAGTCATGCACCGAATGCGACCCGAAGAAAAATACCGTAGAACATACAAGGATAAAGGTAACAGCTATGTTCAGGCTGTTGAGCAGCCTGGGTACCCTGCTTAACCCCGTGACCTTGTTAAAATTCAGCAGGAAAGGATGGAAAACCCTGGCCAACACCATAAAAGTGCCATGCAGCAGACCAAAAATGATAAAATTCCAGTTGGGACCATGCCAGAAACCAACCAGGACGAAAAGGATTATCAGGTTGAGGTTCAGCCGCCACATCACCGTTTTCCCATGATGTTTGGAAGGCAGGGAAAAGTAGACATAGTCACGCAGCCACGAAGTAAGTGAGATGTGCCACCGGCTCCAGAAATCAGCAATTGATGTTGCGCTGAAGGGCCGGTTAAAGTTCGGACTCAGGTTGAATCCCATGAGCCGCGCCGATCCGATGGCGATATCGGTATAGCCTGAGAAGTCAGCATACACCTGCATCATTTTCATCACCAGGGTGATCCCGATCTCAACGCCATGAAAATAACCGATATTACTGAAAACCGGTTGTATAAAAAGAGAGAGCCTGTCGGCAATCACAACTTTTTTAAACATGCCCCAGAGGATGAGGCGAAGGCCGCTCGTGAAAAGCTCCGGACTGAAATCATGTTTGACATGGAACTGGGGGATGAGCCTCCGCCCCCTTTCAATCGGGCCGGCCAGTACCAGCGGGAAGAAGGATACAAACAAGGCATAGGTGCCGAGATGCTTTTCAGGTTTGAGAACGCCCCGGTATACATCCACAGCATACCCGATGGTCTGGAACGTGTAAAAGGAAATCCCGATGGGAATAAGGATGCTATAGAGCGGGATGAAATTCTTTTTTCCGGTGAACCCGGCAATGCTGTTGATGAGATTACTGAAAAATCCAAAATACTTGAAGAAGACAAGCATTCCCAGGTTGACGACAATCGAAAGAACCAGGTAGTTCATGCGTTGTTTTTTATTCGGGAGTTTTCCCATTTGCACCGCTGCGTAATAGGAGACCAGGGTGGCGGTCATCAATACCAGCACGAATTCGACCCGCCAGAGGATGTAAAAGAAATAGCTGGACACCAGGAGCAGGATCCAGCGAAATCGGAAAGGAAGCCAATAATAGAGAATGACTACAAGAGGGAGGAAAACGATATATCCTATGGAATTAAAAAGCATATCCTGCCAGCTTATTACTTAACAACCATAGTATCTTCTGCTTCGAGGTACCATATGCCTTCTTCCGTCTCTTCCCGAACCAGATGATGGGGGTTTGCATTCAACAGGCTTTCAAATTTCTGGGCGATGCCGGTCTTGTAATCTTCGTGTTCGAGCAATATTTTACTTTTTGTGTTTCCCGAAGAAATTGATCTGACCATCTTCCTGATTTTTCCGGCAGCCTCTTCAAAACTTTCACGTGTCAACTCGTACAACTGACACTCCTCGTCCTTCTGACCTTCACAAAGCCTGTAGCCGAGTTCAAGATTGTATTTGATGGCGTTGCGATTTGATCTCATGATGTGTGCAAACTGTTTTTTCCAGCCCAACAGATGAAACAGGTATTCAATGCCTGCAACCGAAACGAGATAGGGTACAAATGTATGATAGAACTCAGGCCTTCCGATAAATATTCCTGTTTCGGATGTGAGGGAATCCCAGTCAATGTTTTTATCATTGAGAAGTCCGATTTTTTCTCCCTGGTATTGTATAACTACATAGTGGAATTTTTCATTATTGATAGACTGGAACCATTCGCGCTGCTGCTTCCTTGTGATGATCTCACGATAGTTCATGTTCAGCCTCACCGGATCCGAGTTCCTCCACTGCCTGACCATCTCAATATCCCCCTCCTTCAGCCGCTCCAGCGTAATCCCGTATTTATGAAATATCATTTCGCAGTAAGGTTTTAATGGCAAAAGGCGGTTTATGGTTCTGAACACTGTAAATCCGGCTGAGATACTCTCCGATCACTCCCAGCGAAAGGAGAATGATGCTTGTGGAAAACAACACGGCTACAATCAGGGCAGTAAACCCGAGAGGGACATTGTGAACAATTTTCCGGTAGATGAACCACACACCAATCAGCAGACTGAGAAAGGAAGAAATAAACCCGCCATAAACCATTGCCCGAAGCGGGATGGAAGTATAGTAAATAACAAGGTTTGCAAACATCGAAAACAGGGAATGGTAGGTATAGGTCGATTTCTGATAAGGCCGTTTATGATGTTCTACCTGAACAAATTCTATATGGTTTGTGTACCAGTTGAAAAGTTCGTCAATGAAAATAAAATTCAGCTGATGGTTCAGCAGGTTTTTTGCAAGGGATGATCTCAACAGCCTGAAGGAAGATCCATTCCCTTTTGAACTGAAGAGATGGCGGGAAGAGGCTTTAACGGCAGAGCTGCCAAGGTTGCGGGAAACGGAGTGTTGTTTCAGATCCGAAATTCCATAAACCAGGTCGGCATCACCCAGTTCCATGACCGCGATCAGTTTTGGCATCTCTTCGGGCGGATGCTGAAGGTCGTCATCCATCGTAAAAATGAAGGTCCCGGAAGCCTGGGCAATGCCGCAAACGGTTGCATTGTGCTGACCGAAATTACGTGCAAGCCTTATTGCGGTCACATGATCAGGATTCCTCTCCCGGAGCGATTGGAGTTTATCCCAGCTGGCATCCCGGCTGTCATCATCGATGAACAGTACCTCGAAGGATTTGCCTGTACCGTTCATGGCCTTTTCAATCCGGTGGTAAAGTTCTTCCAGCGATTCACAGCTGTTAAAAACCGGGACAACGATTGAATAATCGGGTGTTTTCAGGGTTGTCATGTCAGCCTCCTCCCAGAATTAGGTGTCCGCCGGTTACCCATTTTGATGCATCCGACAGGAAATAGACGATTGTATTGGCAACATCCTCCGGATCTCCGAGGCCCAGCGGCTGAAGCTTTTCAATCTGATCAACAACTTCCTGTGAATAATTCACGGCTGTTTCATCCATCATCGGCGTTCTGACCAGGGCAGGGGCTATGCAGTTTACCCTGGTTCCGCGCTGAACCAGCTCTTTGGCGAGAACACGGGCATATCCTTCAATTGCAGCTTTCGCACTTACATACATGGAACCACCGATAAAAGGATAGGTTGTGGAGATGGAGGATATGAAGACGATGGAACTGTCATTTTTCGCCAGTTTTTTCCTGCTCAGGATCCCGGCCGTCAGCAGAACAATTGCATCGAAACTGATCCGGAACGTACGGGCAATGGTCTCGGAAGTTATATAGCTGGCAGGGGTCATATCAGAAATGCCGGTGCTGTGAACAAGACCGTTCAGGATGGGCAACTGGGCAACCATCCGGTCAATGTCAGCCTGAATGGTGAGATCGGCAAGAAGCTGCAGATGCCCTTCGCCGTGAAGTGATTTAAACGTTTCTTCAAGCCGTTCTGCATTTCTTCCCGTGATCACAAGCCTGGCACCCTGCTTCGATGCAGTGATGGCGGTTTGTTTGCCGATACCGGACGAAGCGCCGGTGACAAGAACTGTTTTACCGTTAAGGTCGAAAGCGCTCATTTTTTAACAGACGTTAAGGGAATAAACTCCTGTTCACTGAGTTCAGGAACAACCAGGCCATCGGTTTCAATCAGGGCAGTACCCCAGGATAGCCCGATCCCGAAGGCGGAGAGCAACAGTTTTTGGGGTTTTTCCTGAATCGCATTCCTGATCTGGCTTACCATGGTAACCGGTATGGAGGCACAACTGGTATTGCCAAAGTACTGAAGCGAGTAGGGGACTCTCTCCGGGGCAACCTTCAGCATTTTGCGCAAGGTCTCGTTGATCAGGCGATTGGCCTGGTGAAACAGCAGGAAGTCAAACTCATCCAGGTTGCGGTTGAAATAATTCAGGGTTGTTTTGATGTTGGGAACTACTTCCCGCAATGAAAAATTGAATACGTCGATTCCGTTCAGGGCAAGTTGCAGCCGGTGCCGGTAAATCCCTTCCCCGTACTTTTTAACGTCAAATGATTTTTTACTTGGAATGTTGCGGGCGCCTCCGTCATAAATGATAATGGCTTCATAACCGCTTCCGTCGGTCTGAAGGTTAAACTGCATCGGAGGGGCCCCGGGTTTAAGTTCAAGAGCGGTTGCTGTACCGGCATCACCGAATAACGGATAGGTGCTTTTATCGCGGTATGCCGAAGTAAGTGTCGAAATATCTCCAACCAGCAGCAACCCTTTTGGGATACCTGTTGTTTTCATCAGGCTGCTGATCACCGAAAGCCCGTAAACGTATCCTGAACAGCCAAGGTTGATGTCAAGGGTCATACAGGTTTTGGGCAGTTTCATCCGGTCCTGTAAAATGGCAGAGGTGGAGGGGATAAGATAATCACGTGATTGTGAGACAAAAATAAGCAGGTTGATCTCCTCGCGCTCCCATCCCAGTTTTTCAAGCAGTTCATCTGCCGCCTGCATGCAGAGGTCAGAAGCCGCCTGTCCGGGCTCAGCCTTATGACGGCTCTCAACCCCGATGGTCTTGATTAATAATTCACGCTCTTTCCTTGATATCCAGGTGTAGTCCTGATTGGAGATTGTTTTTTTTGGAACACATGCCGAGAGACCGGCAATCCGAACATCGGTTATCTCAAAAATGGCCATGTGCAGATCTGCTTGTAACCTTTTGTGTAGTAAAGTACAAATGTACTTTTTTTTTTTATTTAAGGTTCAATTTTTCTAATTTTGCAGGCCGGAGCAAAGGAGCGCTTCCCCCTGATTTTAATTGCGGATGTAATGGCAACACAAAGCCTTCAAGATTTTCTGGTTGCATGGACCTCACTCCACCTGAATAAAGGTTTGCCGGTCGATCCTTCCTGCACCATGGCTACCTATGGGATTGATTCCATACGAGCCGTATTGCTGGCCGAAGATACCCTTAACATGTTTGGAATCGAATATCCGCCTTATCTCTTCTTCGAGGATCTGACCATTGCACAACTTGCCGAAGAAGGATTGAATCTGATGGAGGAGGTATGATCCCGATCAATTGCTTATCACGAAACCTGCTGATACTACTGTAGAACTCGAACCAAATAGAATAACATGCCACAAAAGACCGAATATCTCCAGCCTGAACTCACCCTCCCTGATCTTCTTAAACGGGCCGTTAATAAACATCCGGATCTGGTTGTCGGGTATGCCGATAAAAACAGCAACATTACTTTCCAGACCTATAAGGACCTTCTGGAAGAAGCAAAAAAAGTTGCTTCCGGTCTCTCTAACCTGGGGTTGAAACAGGGTGATAAAATCATCATAGCAACACGGTCGAACAGGGAAACGGTTGAAACGCTCTGGGGCTCATTTTTCCTGGGACTCGTCCCCACCGTCCTTCAACCCCCGGCAGCCTTTTCGGGCGACAACCCCCCGTTGCTGAAACTGTTGAAAGTATTTGAGCTGCTGGATGCCCCCTATGTAATGATGAGTTCAGGGGTCAGGGATATCTGTGCGCCTTTTGAAGGAAAAATAAAGCATAAAGACGAACTTACTGTTACCGGATCATTTCCGGAGCCCAACCTGGCTCCTGATGACCTTGCGTTCATCCAGTTTTCATCGGGCAGTACCGGCGATCCGAAAGGTGTCATGCTTTCCCATCTCAACCTGATGATTAACATGAATGCAATCTATATTGGAATGGGCGCTGTCTATCCTGATAAATTCTGCAACTGGATGCCTCTTTTTCACGACATGGGACTGATCGGGTATCATATCACACCCATCTATGGCAGCGTATCGCACTACCTGATCGAAACCCTCGATTTCATCATGAACCCGGGAATATGGCTGAATGTGATGAGCCGTGAGAAAGTTAAGATCGGGGGCACAACAAACTTCGGACTTGCATTGGTTTTAAAATACCTGAAGAGGGGCAAACAGGTCTTTGATTGGGATTTCTCCGGCATGAGAACCTTGTTAAACGGAGCCGAGCCCATTTCGGTCAAGGTGATGGAGGAGTTTGTCGAAGCCCTCAAACCCTATAATTTCAAGCCGGAAATGATGATGCCGGTATACGGGATGGCGGAGGCCACTCTTGCCATTTCATTTTCATCCCTCTATGGCCTGTCCGTATCCACAGCATTTAATGCCTCCCTGCTCGACCGTGAACACAAGGCCAGGCCCGTTGATCCTTCGGACCCCTCGGCCAGGCTGCTCTCAGAGGTAGGAACGGCCTTAACGGATATTGAAGTCAGGATCGCAGATGAGAATGACCGGGTGGCTGAAGAAGGAGTGGCAGGTCATATCCAGATCAAGGGACCAAGCGTTACACGGGGTTATTATAAGAATCCCGCTGCCACTGAGGCGGCTACCTGCGGGGAATGGTTCCGTACCGGCGATATCGGGTTCTTCTTTGAAGGCCATCTATACATCAGCGGACGTTTTAAAGATATCATCTTCAAAAATGGCATTCATTACTTTGCCAACGACCTGGAAGAGCTGGCCTGTACCCTCGAGGAGATTAAATATGGGAAGGTATGCCTGGGCGGAACTACCGACAGGGTAACCGGGGAGGAAAGGGTGGTTGCTTTTGTCGCCGGGTTACCGGAGGAAAAGGCAAGGGAGACCTTCAGGGAGGTCAGGACTTTGCTCCGCAGTAAACTTGGGGTTTCGGTCGATGTGATGGTTCTGATAAAATCGAATGAGATCCCGAAGACTTCCAGCGGGAAACTTCAACGGTATAAGCTGATGCAAAGCTATCTTACCGGGGGGTTTAATGACAGGCCCATCCTGACCGACAAACAGGATTATCTCTAAGAATTTCTTCCGGAAACAGGAATCCAGACAAAATTTTCTGAAGAAAGTGAAGAAATGGGAGTGGTTTGGGTTTTTCAATTTTGCCCCGCCCTCTTCTCCTGGATAAGGATGTGTGAAGGCGAAGGAGGGATCTTTTTTGTTACTTCACCCTGGATGTAATGATCCTGAACAGGTCTTCAACTGTTTTTGAAGCGGCGATGTCTTCCGCATTGATTGTAACATCATATTGCGTTTTGACCAGGGCAATCAGAATGAGTGCATTAATGGAATTCCATTCAAAAACTTCACGGAAAATGCTCTGGGGTTTCAGTGTTCCGGGAGTAATATCTTCATATTCTTCTTCCAGGCAGGTGATAAAATCTTCAATCTTCATGGATCAAAAAGTTAGTATGCAAAGATAAGAATATTCCGGAATCATCTTTTCCCCCGTTCACATATTTCGTTACTTTGTAACCCCGTTCAATCAACGCCAGACAATTATGCCGGAAACGAATGCTTACTACCAGCCTGAACTGACTTTACCCGATATCCTTTACAGAGCCGCAAGTACTGAACCAGGCTTGTTTATAGGCTTCCCTGACAGGACCGGGAGCCTCCTGACGGTGACGTACCAGGAACTCCTTGACAGAGCCAAACGGGTTGCTGCCGGTCTTTTCAACCTGGGGTTAAGGCAAGGCGATAAATTGATGATTGCTACAGGGAACAATAAGGAAACCGTTGAACTTGTCTGGGGTTGTTTTTTGCTCGGGGTCGTTCCCACCATTCTTCAGCCGCCCGGGACATTTTCAGGTTACAACCCTTCCGTTGTGAAACTGCTGAATGTGTATGATCAATTGGGATGCCCTTATATTTTCATGGGGATGGAGGTCAGGGATTCCGGCGAATTACCGGCAGGGAGAATAAAGCATATCGGGGAGCTGGACCTGGCCGGAGCCTATCCCAAACCCGATCTGAAACCAGGCGATCTTGCATTCATCCAGTTTTCATCTGGCAGTACCGGGGATCCGAAAGGGGTCATGCTTACGCACCGGAACCTGATGGTGAACATGAATTCTTTCCGCCTCGGGCTGGATATGCATTATCCCGATATCATGGATAACTGGATGCCTCTCTTTCACGACATGGGCCTTATCGGATGCCATCTTACACCCATGTACAGCTTGATTTCCCAGATCCAGATCGAAACCGCCGACTTCATCATGAATCCCATATCCTGGCTGAACCAGATGAGCCGGCAAAAAATTACCATATCAGGCTGTACAAATTTCGGACTGAGCCTGGTTTTAAGAAATATCAAACGGACCAAACCTTTGACCGGCCTGGATTTCTCACCGATAAAGGCCTTGCTTATCGGGGCAGAGCCTATTTCCGTCAGGACCATGCAGGAATTTATTGAAACCATTAAGCCGTTTGGCTTCCGGCCCGAAGCCATGATGCCGGGATATGGCATGGCAGAGGCCACACTGGCGATCTCATTTGCCTCGCTGATGAAACCATCAAAAGTCACTGCATTTGATGCCAGTTTGCTCGACCGGGAAAACAGGGCAAAGCCGGTAGTACTTTCCGATTCGTCGGCAAGGGTGCTTTCAGAGGTCGGGGTTGCCCTGCCCGATATCGGGATCCGGATCACGGATATGGATGACAACGTTGTTGACGACGGCACTGTCGGGCATATTCAGCTGAAAGGCCCAAGCATCACCAGCGGTTATTTCAATAATCCCGTGGCTACAGCTGAAGTGTTTTGCGGAGAATGGCTCCGTACCGGGGATATCGGCTTCTTTTTCGAAGGACACCTCTACATCAGCGGACGGTTTAAAAATATCATTTTTAAAAACGGACGAAACTATTTTGCCAACGACCTGGAGGAGATGGCTTCCACCCTCGACGATATCACCTTTGGGAAAATTTGTTTTGGCGGGATAACATCGCGTGAGACGGGGCAGGATAAAATCATCGCTTTTGTTGCCGGTATGAAGGAAGAAAAAGCCGTGGAGACGCTGAGGGCACTCAGGTCACTGATGCGGAGTAACCTTGGAATAACCGTTGATGAGCTTGTCCTCGTAAAATCGAATGAAATCCCGAAAACATCAAGCGGTAAACTGCAGCGCTTTAAGCTGATGCAGCGGTACACCAGCGGGGATTTTGCAGGCAGGATAAAATCATCAGAGGATCTGCAAAACCTCTGATTTTATTCAACACGGCCGGTAATCCCGGCCCGGAAACTAAACGGAATTCAAACTACAGCTGTGTTTTCTTGTAAACCGATTTCTTGCCAAAGAAAAACAGGTACGTCTTAAGCAGGATGATGGATTTAAAAAACCACCATTGGCCTGCCTTGTAAGGGAGATAGGTGCCGAAAACCAGGAGCCCGATCAGGAAATGGTTATAAACAAACATCGGCCTTGACTTGATAAACAACCAGAGATTAAATCCCTTTCTTTCCCGTTCATACCCCAGAAGATCAGCATAATTGCCTGCAATGGCGTCTGCCATTCTCACCTGCCTGCGGGTAAGAACATTCTGCCACGTGTTCATCCGCCCGGTATTGATCGGTTGTAAAAGGTTTTCGTGAAACTTTTCCCAAACCGGGTTGCCATACGTTTTGAGTGTCTCCTCCTTCTTCTGGTAGTAATTGAAAACGGAAGGATCATAATCAATTCCCAGGAATTCGCAAAGCGACCTGACCGTTTTCTCCTTATCCGTCACCAGGTCTTCATACCGGAGGATGTAATATTTATCCGGGTAACGACGCTTGCAGTCGAGAAAAAGGTGTACAAAATAGCGCCACCGGTTAACCTGGAGCGACAAGGATGGAGCCTCGACCGCTACATCTTTTTCGACCAGCTTTTGCATCGAAATAAAATTATCGCGGTAATCCCTGATGATGCAGATGAATTTTGCATCAGGGAAAATTTTTCGTATCCGGTGGGCGTAGATTGAATAGAGCGGATTCTTATCCCCGATCCAGAGGGTTTTCTCTTTGTGATAGATGGAATAGGCAAAATAATCGATGCTTTTCAGGAAAAGCTGAATAGAACCCCTGTCCTTGTATTTCAGCAATTCACCGATGATGTATTCTTTATCGATTTTTAAATGTTCCACCCTGCGCGGGCTGAACCTGGAATAATAAAAAGCATAATCCACGAACGACCGGATCGTGGCTTCATCCCAGTTTTTTACATTTTTAAACCGTTGATATAAAAACAGCATGATGGGAAATTCAGGCGCGATCCTCACATTCGGATGGGCATTGAACAGCGTGGTTAGCAAAGTGGTTCCCGAACGCGGCCTGCCAAAGATGAAAAACGGAGGGATGTTACTGATATCTTCTGCTTCCATAAAGGAAAGGATTAAATCACTAAAAACTGAATTCGGCGCAAAAATACAATAATAATGATGAATTTCATAAATCCGGAATCCCTTGCTATCGCATGTTTTGTCATCAAAAAAAAGAATCCGGTAAACAACATAATATTCATTTATTTATATATTTGCAGCCTCAGGCATGATGAGCCCCAATCTACAAAATTGTTATGACAAGGACCCGTAAACTGCTTCTCATCAATCCGGCCAATAAAGCACGGCTGGGTTTTATCAATGACCAGAGCACGCGGTATATGCCACTCGGTTTAGGAATTGTCGCCGCCCTTACACCCTCACACTGGGAGGTGGACTTTCTTGATGAAAGTTTTGAGAAATTCACACTCAGGCCTGCCGACATCGTTGCTTTCACGAGTTTCACATCCAATGCTTTCAGGGCCTATGAGCTCGCAGCGTTATACCGGGAAGCCGGCATCCACACCGTGCTGGGTGGCATTCATGCATCCATGTGCCCGGACGAAGCCATCAATTACTTCGATACCATTGTCACCGGGGAGGCCGAAGGGGCATGGCCCGGACTGATTGCCGATTTCGAGTCGGGGGTGATTAAACGTCGCTACGAGGGAGGTATTACAGACATTCTTGCTGCTCCTCATGTGAGGCGGGAAATTTTCAAATACCCTTATGCCTTTGACCTGGTTCAAACCTCCCGGGGGTGTCCCATGGCCTGTGAATTCTGTTCTGTCTCTCAGATGTGCGGGAAAACCTACCGTGAACGCGACGTTGAAGATATCCTGGCTGAACTTGAAGAAACGACCCGCCCCCTGCTTTTTTTCGTGGATGATAATCTGGTGAACCAGAAAAAAGGCGCAGATGAACGTGCCATCAGGCTCTTTAAGGGCATGGTGGAACGGGGGATAAAAAAGCATTGGGTTTCGCAGGCTGCGTTAAACTTTGCCGACAACGACGAATTGCTTTACTGGGCCAGGAAAAGCGGATGTTCGCTGATCCTGATGGGAATAGAGGCTGAAAAGCCTCAGGCCCTGAAGGATGTCAGGAAAAATCTTAATCTGAAACGGGGAATTGACTCCTATGACAGGATCTTTACGAAGATCCACAAGCATGGAATTGCAGTGCTGGCTACCATGATATTTGGCCTTGAGAGTGATAAAAAGGAAGATCTCTATGCCCGCAGCGAGTTCATCAGGAAAAGCTCCATCGATTCGTACCAGTGTACCATCCTTACACCCCTGCCGGGAACGGTCATCTTTGAAAGATACAAAGCCCAGAACAGGATCGTTTTAAATAATTATCCTGCCGACTGGCAGCACTATCATTTTGCGATGGCAACGCTGGATACACCGAATATAAAGATTGATGAACTTGAATCCACCATGCACGAGATCTGGATCAATCTGTACAACAAAGAAGCCATGCGCAGGAAAATGTTCAGGACCCTGTGGAATACGAAAAGCTTCATGACTGCATATTGGGGTTATGCCTGTAATTGCAATTATGCGCGGATGTTCCTTGAAGGTGTTTCGGTCAACAATCCCAACCTCCCGGTTTCCGGATCGGCCTGGAAGAGATTTAAACACAGGCTCTATATGAAGTTCACCGATAAGGTCCTTTGGGTGATTTACCAGCTCTTCTGGACGAGAATCATAAACCAGCTCTACGGAGTCCCCGGTAAACATTGATGGTGATTATTTTTTTCCTCCCCATTTGAAGATGGATGGCAGGTTTCTGAAAAAGTAAAAATCGCTTTTCCGGAAACGTAAGATCTCCCCGACCGGCATTTTGACTTTCCAGGAATAGGCAAAAAGAAAGATCACGCAGCCCATTCCATAACTGGCATTGGTCGCCCAGACGGAACCCATGGCTCCGTAACGGGGGATCCAGAATATATTGAGGATGAGGTTTAAGATCAGTGCCGGGATGAATGCATAGATGGCAACCTGGGGTTTGCCCATTCCCGCCAGCCGGCTGTTCAGGATACGGAATACGGTCAGCATCAGGATGCCGGGCAGGATCCAGCGGATCATGGGGATGCTCCCGGTAAAATCGTGACCAAAAACCAGGGGGATCAGGAAGGGTGCAAGGAGATAGATCATTGAGCAGAAAACGATACTGATCAGGAACGAAACCCGCATGATCGAAGCCACCGTACGGTTAGAGGCCTGTTCATCCGTTGCACCCGCACTGCGCGTCATCACGATCACTTCGATGGCATAAGGAACATGCATGACCTGCTCGGCGATCTGGGTTGCCAGTGTATAGAGTCCGATCTGTTCCAGCGTCGACATTTTTTTCAGGAGAAGGATATCGATCCGGTAATTCAGTTGCATGATGAACATCGACAGCGCAAAAACAACCCCCAGCTTCACCATGCTTTTCATGATCCCCTCATGATACTTCCAGGTGATATGATAGGATTTCCGGATGACATAAAAGACGAAAATGAACATGCAGATGTTCCCCAGAAGAAGAGCCAGAAATGCTCCCAGGACTGACAACTTCAGGATTCCCACCAGGAGGATCACAAAAACCAGGTTGACGACCGTTGGCCCTGCATTCAGGATGTTGGCCCGCAGGATCTCCTGTTTCCCCAGGAATACCCCTCCTGCGAAAACATTGCAAAGTACGAGCGGAATCGTGATCATCACCAGTGTCAGGAGAAGAGGATCGGCATTCCGGGATTCGGAAAACAGAAACACCAGTCCGCTGATCACTACACTCAGGAGACTGGTGAGGAGAAGCAGGATAAAAACTGCCGAAACGATGCTGTCTTCAGGTAATTTTTTTGCCGCGAGATGGTACATGGTGGCACGCCGTATCCCTAACTGGGTAAACCCGATCACGATGATGGGAACCACGATGAGCGAGGAATAAAGGCCATAACCCGCGGAGCCCAGGAAGCGTGAAAGAATGATTCCGATCAGCAGGCTGCTTGTTGTTACAGCTAAATTGCTGCCAAATACACTCACGATGTCATGAAAGTAAGACTTCCTGGCCAATGGATGGATTGGAATTTAGTTGAGAAAGCAAAGATAAAATGATTTCGTTATCCGGAGGTTCTGATTATTCATTTATATTTGTTCCTGAAAACAGTAAACACATCGATAAATAAACGCTCTCTGCCAGCCTGCTCCGGCAGATACCTGAACGAAACATCCCGGATGTACATTCCCTTCAATAAACCCTATATTCCGTCAGGCACCTTGCTGAATGTTGCCAGGGCCACTGCAGCAGGAAGCATCTCCGGCAACGGCAGATTCACCAAAATGTGTCACCGTTTTTTTGAAGAGAAGCTGAAGGTCCCCAAGGTACTGTTAACCACCTCCTGCACCGATGCCCTTGAAATGACTGCCCTGCTCTGCAACCTGCAACCCGGCGACGAAGTCATCATGCCTTCCTTTACCTTCGTCTCCACACCCAATGCATTTCTTTTACGGGGAGCCAGGGTTGTTTTTGCAGATACACTACCCGACATTCCCAATGCAGATCCGGCAGAAGTCGAAAAATTGATTACACCGAAGACCCGTGCCATCGTTGTGGTTCATTATGGCGGAGTGGCCTGCGACATGGACCGGTTCACCACTCTCGCAAAGAAATACAACCTCTTCCTTGTCGAAGATGCTGCCCATGCGGTCGATTCCTTTTACCGTGGGAGACCGCTGGGGACCCTCGGGAATTTTGGCACCTTCTCTTTTCACGAAACAAAAAACATCATTGCCGGTGAAGGGGGACTGCTCATCATCAATGACGCGGAAGATGCTGAACGGGCAGAGATTATTTGGGAAAAGGGAACCAACCGTGCCGCCTTTTACCGCGGCGAAGTGGATAAATACGGATGGGTGGATATCGGATCCTCTTACCTCCCGGCCGATACCATTGCAGCTTTTCTCAATAGCCAGCTGAATGCCTTCACCCGTATCCAGGACCACCGGAAGAAGATCTGGAATTATTATCAGGATGGGTTGACGCACCTGGAGAAGCAGGGCCATTTCCGGCTTCCGCTGATACCGGAATATGCAACTGTAAACGGAAACATGTTTTTCCTGGTAGCCAAAAGCAGGGAAGAGCGCGATGGACTGATCGGGTATCTCAGAAACCATGGCATCCAGGCGGTTTTCCACTACCTGCCCCTCCATTCCAGTCATTATTTCAGGGACAAACACGACGGACGGGATTTACCCAATACCGACCGCTTTGCCGGATGTATCGTTCGCCTTCCTTTTTTCTATTCCCTGAAAGAAAAACAGATCCGGTTTATTACGGAAAAAATTGAAGCTTATTTTCGTAATTCCTGATTCGTAATTATTTTTGCGTTCCACAAATGCCTTTCCCCGGGCTTCAGCCCGGGGGTTCAGCCCGGGGGTTCAGCCCGGGGGTTCAGCCCGGGGGTTCAGCCCGGGGGTTCAGCCCCGGGGCTTCAGCCCCGGGCTTCAGCCCGGGGATTCAGCCCGGGGATTCGGTGGTTACTTATATTCCGGCAGCCATCCCGGCACCGGCGGCGCTTTCATCTCGTCCATCTGCTTTACCAGTTCCGGAATATCCGTCATCCCGATCTGCCGGATCTGGTTGTAAACCGGTGGAAATTCATCGTTCAGGATCTGGTAGGCATCCAGTTGCAGCTGTGTGGGCTGTGAGGTGGAACTCCAGGTTGACCAGGCGATTTTCTCTAGCCGGGAATTGAGGGGCACCGGGGCCGGGGGATTTTCTTCCTGGCTGGGCTTTTTGCTTCTCAGGTTGAATTTCACATTCAGGATCTCATCCAGTTTGAGATGGAGTTCCAGCGCCTTCTTTTTCAGTTCAGGAGATGCAGCGGGGGCACTGTTCAATGAGGTCAGGATGTCATTCACATTCTTGTTCAGCAGATTGGCATACTCTTCCGTTCCCTGCATGACCCGTGCGAGAGCCGCAACCTTTTTGTGAAAATCGACAAGGGCGGCGCGGTTGGCTGCAGGAAGGGTGGTATTGTTGAGCACGACCGCATTAAAATCAACGGGTCCGGCAAGCAGTTTTGTTTCTCCGGCAGCGGTGAGGGAGAGAGCCACTTTGTACTTTCCGGGCATGGCAAGGATCCCGCTGCCATTGTCTTTCAACGGATCATATTTCTCACCGGCCTCGATGGGATGGGTTGCCTGGTAACGCAAGTCCCAGTTCACACGGCTGATTCCCTTCGAGGGGCTTTTCCGGATGATCCGAACAACATTGCCGTTTTCATCCGAAACAGTAAACGTAAGGAAAGGGGTGATCTCATTGTTCTCTGTGCGGAGATCGGCATCCGAAGGCTGTGGTATAGGCTCGCCCTTCTTGAACAGCTCTTTTTCCTTTTCCTGCCTTTTTTCTTTCAGCGTCTTTGGAACCTCTTTCAGGTAATAGGTGAAGACAGCTCCGAAATCCGGATTTTTAGCGGTATACACGGTTGATCCCTGGCTGCCTTTTCCATCGCTCGGGAGGTACATCAGGGCATCCTTGACAGGAAAAAGATAGCCCTCCTTGTCGAGATTTTCCTTTTGGATGAAACGCAGGGGTGTATAATCATCCAGGATGTAGAACCCGCGTCCGAAGGTAGCAAGCACCAGGTCCGTCTCCCGTTTCTGGATGGTCATGTCCCTGACTGGAATTGTGGGAATGCCCGATTTCAGCTGAATCCATTTCTTTCCCCCGTCGATCGTGAAAAAGCAACCGAATTCAGTTCCTGCAAAGAGCAGGTCGGGATTTACAAAATCCTGCTGGATGCTGTGAACAGTTCCGTTGGCAGGAAGGTCCCCGGCAACCGAGATCCAGCTCTTGCCCTTATCGGTGCTCTTCAGAAGGTACGGCTTGAAATCATCACGAAGGATGTTGTCGAACGATGCAAAAACAGTATTGTCATCAAAGCGTGATGGGAAGATACAACTCACATAGGTGTTCTCGGGAATTCCCGGAAAGGCTGAAATTTTCGTCCAGCTCTTTCCTGCATCTTCCGTGACCTGGATCACCCCGTCATCGGTCCCTGCATAGAGAAGATTTTCTTTTACGGTTGATTCGGCAAGGGAAATGATTGTTCCGTAGAGGGAGGTCGAAACATCTTTCTGCACGGCATCGATGCTCCAGTATTTTCCCATCACCGGCCAGGTGTTCCGGTCGATCTTGGCGGTAAGGTCCTCGCTGATCACCTGCCAGGTATTGCCGCGGTCGTCGCTGCGGAAAACCTTGTTTGCGGCACAATATAACCGGGTGTGCGAAAACGGGCTGATCAGAAGCGGGGTGTTCCAGTTCCATTTGTAGCTGTCTTCTCCCTTTCTTGGTTCCGGGCGGATGTCAAGTCCCTCACCGCTTTTCCGGTCATAACGCACCATGCCTCCGTACTGCGATTCAGCATACACAATATTCGGTTCCACCGGATCGATCTGCGACCAGAATCCGTCACCTCCGTTTGTGACAAACCAATCATCGGTAAGGACGCCTTCTCCCCGGGTTGACTGTGAAGGTCCGCGCATTGAATTGTTATCCTACGTGCCACCGTAAACATAATAGAAAGGAAGGGAGTTGTCAACCTGCACCCGGTAAAACTGGGTCACCGGGAGATTGGATTTGAAACTAAATTCCTTTCCGCCGTCAAAGGTTTCATAGGCACCGCCATCGCCTCCGATAAAGAAATGAAGGGGGTTCTCAGGGTCGATCCACATGGCATGATCATCCACATGCCGTTTGTTGTTGCCGATGGGCTTCCAGGTTTTTCCTCCATCTTCCGAAACCTGTGAAACGGTTTCCATGTTATAAATTTTATCCGCATCCTTTGGGTCACAAAACAGCCGGTTGAAGTACTGACCTTGCGAAACATGTCCGCTCATCTTCTGCCAGGAAGCACCGCGGTTGGTCGTGCGGTAAATACCGCCTGCATCATCTGCCGCTTCGATGATTGCATAGATCACATCCGGATTTACAGGTGAAATGGCCATTCCCATTCCGCCCATATCAACCGAAGGCAGTCCGGAGGTAAGTTTGTCCCAGCTCTCCCCGGCATTGGTGGTTTTATAGATTGCGGTTTCAGGTCCGCCTCCGATCTTGGTGAAAACATGACGACGCCTTTGCTCAGCCGAAACATAGAGAACATCCGGATTACGGGGGTCCATGATCACATTCTTAACACCGGTATTTTCGCTGATTTCAAGCACCTTTTTCCAGGTTTTTCCCCCATCGGTGGTTTTGTATAACCCGCGGTCACCGCCCGGGCCCCAGACCGAACCCTCCGCCCCGACATAAACCACATCCGGGTTCCGCGGATCAACCACGATTCCCCCGATCTGACGGGAATCTTTCAAGCCCATATTTTTCCAGCTCTTTCCGCCATCCGTGCTCTTGTAAACGCCATCGCCATAGCCGAGTGCCCGCTGCGAATTCCGCTCTCCCGTTCCTGCCCAGACAACATTTGTATTGCAGGGGTCGATGGTCACACAGCCGATCGAATAGGCACCGTAATTGTCAAAAACAGGATCGAACGTGGTTCCGTTGTTGACCGTCTTCCAGATATGCCCGGAAGCAATGGCAACATACCATTCATCATGGTTCTTCGGGTTTACGGCAAAATCAGAGATTCGTCCCGATGCAAAAGCCGGGCCGATGCTCCTTAACTTCAGTCCGCCGACGAGACCTGAATTCATGACGCTGTCTTTCTTTTCTTCCTTGTCCTTCTTTTCCTCCTTGTTTTTCTTCGCTTCCGTTTTGACCTTTTTATCAGTCTTGGGCGACTCCTGTTTTTGCTGTGCAGAAACAGCCAGGGATAAAATGAATGCTGCCACCAGCAGCATCACACGGGATGATGTTCTTTTTTTCATTATTTAAATTGTTAGCAGGTTTTTGATAGTATCTTCTCCGGGCCGGATAAGGCCTTTTTCGGTTATGATGCCGGTAATGAACTTTGCCGGTGTTACGTCGAATGCAGGATTGAGGGCTGCCGACCCCGGAGAGCAGACAAGGATCTTACGGGTCACTCCATTGTCATCCGGGCCTTCCTGGTAAAGAACCTCGTCGGGACTTCTTTCTTCAATGATGATATCGCTGCCGCTCCTGCAGGTCAGATCAATCGTGGATGTGGGTGCGGCAATATAAAAAGGGATGTTGTATTCCTTTGCGGCAATTGCTTTTTCGAGGGTCCCGATCTTGTTAGCGGTATCCCCGTTGGCTGCAATCCTGTCGGCTCCGGTGATCACCAGGTCGATCTTCCCCAGCGACATAAGGTGCGCCCCGGCATTATCCGGGATGATCACATGCGGGATCCCTGCATTGTTCAGTTCCCAGGCAGTAAGCCGTGCACCCTGGCTCCGGGGACGGGTTTCGTCAACATAAACAAAGACCTCCTTGCCGCGTTCCCGGGCAACATAGACAGGGGAGAGGGCGGTTCCGTAGTCGACAAAGGCAAGCCACCCGGCGTTGCAGTGTGTTTCAACCCGCGCTCCGTGGGGGATCAGCACATTTCCGATCTCCCCGATCCTTCGGGAGTCATCCGCATCATTGTCGGCGATCAGCCGGGCTTCTTCATATGCAGCTTCACGGGAATGCAAGCCTGCATTGAAGACCCGTTCAGTGGCATAAAATAAATTCCGTGCAGTAGGGCGGGTGGCCTCTATTTCTTCCCGGGCTTTGTTTATATAGCGCAGAAAGTTTTCTAAGGGAGCTTCCCTGAATGCCAATGCCATGGCAAACCCGGCCATGGCACCGATAGCCCCGGCCCCCCTTACAGTCATGCGGGTAATGGCGTGACAGCAACCGGCATATGATTTTACTTCCAGGATCCTGAATTCAAAGGGCAGAAGGTTCTGTTCGATCATGAAAACCGAAGATCCTTCCATCCATACGGTCCGGTACTTTCTGCCAGCAACCTCCATTTTAATGGCTATATTTTAAAGCCGAGGCTGACGACCCACATGTTGTTTTTGGCGTTGAGCAGGTACTCTGTTCCGGTAGGATTTCCATTCGAATCCTCGTACTGGGCCGAGTTGATCATATGGTTCAGTCCGACCTGGTAACGGATGTCGAGGGTGAGGAACCAAAGATCCACTCCGGTTCCCACCTGCATATACCAATTGAGCTTGGTGATGTCGGAGCTGGTAATCGGCCCGGTGAGGCTCACATTTTTGATTTTGGAATTTACGACAAAGGAGACCATCGGCCCGGCCATGATCCTCCAGTTTACAATTTTTGCGTTGATGAGTTTAAAACCTATAAGAACAGGTATGTCCAGCGTTCCCACGGTGACTTTCTGTTCCCAGTTGTTGAGCGTATTTGCGGCATCATTTTTGAAAAGGCCACCTTGCAGGGTATAGTAAGCTTCCGGTTGAATATAAATTTTTTTGCCAAGGCCAAAACGGAAAAAAGCTCCGAAATGCATCCCCGAGTTGAAGGAGGATGTGATGGAATCCAGGCTGGTACTCAGCTTTGACGCATTGTACCCGATCTTCAGCCCAAAGTTGAATTGCCCGAAAGTTGCTCCAGCTGTGAAGATGAGGATGGCGAGAAGAAGGCTAAATTTTTTCATAGAAATGAATTTAAGTTTTGATCACGGGGGAAAGTTCAAAAGTACAATAATATTATTTCGTTCAGCCCGTCAATCTCAGTCAATTATTTTAAACCCGGTGTAGGGCACCAGTGCCTCCGGGATTTTAATTCCTTCGTGTGTCTGGTTATTCTCAAGCAACGCTGCCACGATCCGGGGCAAGGCCAGGGCGCTTCCGTTCAGCGTATGTGCCAGCTGCATTTTCCCGGTTTCATCTTTGTACCGGAGTTTCATACGGTTGGCCTGGAAGGATTCAAAATTTGAAATGGAACTGACTTCCAGCCAGCGTTTTTGTGCAGCCGAATACACCTCCATGTCGTAAGTCATGGCAGAGGTAAAACTCATATCGCCGCCGCAGAGTTTTACGATCCGGAAAGGCAGTTCAAGCGCTCGTAAAAGTCCCGAAACATAATTTTTCATCTCCTCCAGAACCGAATAGGAGCTGTCGGGATGTGAGACCTGCACAATTTCCACCTTATCGAACTGATGCAGGCGGTTCAACCCGCGGACATCTTTTCCGTAGGATCCGGCTTCTCTCCTGAAACAGCTGGAGTAAGCCACGTTTTTGAGCGGAAAGTCGCTCTCTTTCAGAATGACATCCCGGTACATGTTGGTCACCGGTACTTCGGCAGTAGGGATCAGGTATAGGTCGTCAACAGGAGCATAATACATCTGCCCGTCCTTGTCGGGAAGCTGCCCTGTTCCGAAACCCGAATCTGCATTGACAAGATAGGGGGGTTGGATCTCAAGGTAGCCCTCGGCGATGGCACGATCTAAAAAAAAGTTGATCAGGGCACGCTGGAGGCGTGCAACCTTTCCCTTGTAGACAGGAAACCCGGCACCTGCGATTTTATTGCCAAGCGCAAAATCAATAAGGTCGTACCGGGCAGCCAGGTCCCAGTGCGGAACAGCAGAATCGGGGAGATCCGGGATCGAGCCTTCCTCATGAACGATCTCATTGTCTTCAGGGGTCTTGCCCCGGGGAATGGAAGGATGCGGAAGGTTCGGCACCTTCAGCAGTGCGGTTTCGAGTTCCTTCTTTGTCATTTCGAAAGTCGTGCTCAGCTCTTTGGAGAGTTCCTTCAGTTCGGAAGTTTTCTCCTTCAGAAGATTGGCTTCAGCAGCTTTTCCTGCTTTGAAGAGATTCCCGATCTCACGGGCCAGGAGATTGCCCTGTGCAAGGTTGTCGTCGAGCATCCTCTGGGTCTCTTTTCTCTTGTCATCGAGAGCCAGGATGGTCTGAAGGATCTCTTTTCCGTCGAAATTCTTGATGGCGAGAAGGTTCAGCACTTCTTCCGGGTTCTCGCGGATCGTCTGTAATACCAGCATGGGATTTAATTTTATGAAGACAAAAGTAATGAAATCCCGGTTAACTGGTGAAATTGTAAATTGGTGAGTTGCGAGCTGGTAAAATAAGACTATAGCTATTCATCACTGGCCATTAAGGGTTGATCAGGTGACTATTAACTACTGACTTTTGACTACCGCCCGATTCCTCCATCTTCTCATTATCTTTTCTCCCTCCTGGCATCCTCTTATTAGTATAGGGAATCGTTATTCTCTTCAGGTCGCTTTCAGCTTCCTTTCAGGTCGCTTTCAGGGTGAAATGAAAAAAACAGTTCATCCTGAAAGCTACCTGAAAACGACCTGAAAGGAAGCTGAAAAGAAGCTGAAAGGAATCCCGAAGCGAACATGAAGAAAACATGATAAAATGATGAATCTTTTCGTGTTTGCAAAAAAAATCCCGGGCCGCCGGGTCCGGGATTAAAAAAAAGAAAAAAATCTTTTACGAATTGGAAGGTTCCATCGGAGTCACGGAAACATAAGAACGGTCTTTCTGTTCTTTTTTGAATTCAACGATCCCGTCGGTCAGTGCAAACAAGGTATGGTCTTTGCCAATACCCACGTTCAGTCCGGGGTTATGAACGGTTCCGCGCTGCCGTACGATAATGGCTCCCGATTTGGCGAATTGTCCGCCATATATTTTTACACCTAAGCGTTTGCTGTGTGATTCACGGCCGTTACTCGAACTGCCCGCACCTTTTTTATGTGCCATATCAAATTAAATTAAAATATTTATGATCAGATTGCTTTTTGCCGGTATGATAAAAAGGGAATGTTATTCTTCCCCGGTTTCTTTCTTGGCCTTTTTCTCCTTTGCTGCCCCTTTCAGGGTGATTGACTCGATCAGGATTTTGCTGAAGTCCTGGCGATGGCCGGTCTCTTTCTGGAATCCTTTTCTTCTTTTCTTCTTAAAGACGATCACTTTATCTCCCCGTGCATGTTCGATCACCTTGCAGCTGACCTTCGTGTCTTCCACGTGAGGCATTCCGATACTTACCTTTCCGTTGTTGTCAACCAGCAGTACTTCCTTGAACTCGACCTTGGTCCCGGGTTCAACTTCCATCCGGTGAACGAAAATCTCATCATTTTTCTCGACTTTGAACTGCTGACCGGCTATTTCTACGATTGCGTACATTTTTTGGATATTGAGTTATTTGAATTTTTGGGAGTGCAAAATTAGAAAATATTTTTGATATCCCAAGAAAATCGTTGTAAAAAATCCTGATTTCCTGTTAAATCAACGTTCCGGGAGGGCAACTTTTCGCCTTTTTCTGTATCTTTGCTGCAGATCCTTCGTATAAAAATAGAGGATTGGTAATACCCGATAATAAACAGGTTTTCAACCCGGTTATTTATTTGAAAAAAATTCTGACTCTTCTGTTTTTCTTCATGCTGGCTGCGGGATTGGCTCAAACCCCTGCCACCCTGAATGGCATTGTGACGAACTGCCTGACAGGTGCTCCGGTTGTTGGTGCTAAAATTAATGTTGAAACAACCTATACCCTGTCGGTTTTTGGGGGGATTTATTCCCTTTCCGTCAATCCCGGATCCTTCTACGTGATGTGTGCCAAGCCGGGGTATGAACTTTATACGAGTAGTTCGATTCTTTTTGACCCCGGAACAACCACCAATCTTCCCATCTGCCTCAATGAAAACGCAAATCCGCCGTTCATGGCTGCGGCCGCTCTGGATTCAGCCGTTTCCCCCCCGGCCGTCAATATCTCCTGGCAGGTTCCCAGGGGCGATTACGAATTGCTCTATGATGACGGGATCCAGGATAATTTCACCGTCTGGTCACAGCAGGGGAACCTGAATGCCGTCAGGTTTACACCGGTCGGCTATCCGGCTTCTGTCACAGGCGGAAAGCTCAACATCGGGACTTCTGCCAACTACCCTGGCGGAAGCACTCCCCTGGTCCCTTTCCAGGTATCCGTTTATGATGCTTCCGGGGCAGGTGGAACCCCCGGAATAAAAATTGCCGGACCTGTCGATGTGATCCCTTCCGATTTCGGCTGGGTGGATTTTTCAATTCCTTCTGCACCGGTTATCAACAGCGGAAATTTCTTCCTGGTCATGGCACAGGGAGGAAATGCACCCAATGCCTGCGGACTGGCGATCGATGAAACATTTCCGCAGTTCAGGAGCTACGCCCGGTTTGTTACATCCGGTTCTTCCCCGTGGGTACCGGCATCCGGGAATTTCATGATGCGGGCAGTGATAAATGGCCCCGGTGGACCTGCTCTCCTTACCGATACCCCTTCAGGTGCAATCGGGTATGCTGTTTCACGGCTGAGGCAGGGAGAAGAACAGAATCCATTGATCTGGACCCTTGTCGGAACGGGTACCGCAACCCAGATCCAGGATAATTCCTGGTTCTCGCTTCCCTGCGGGCCTTACCGGTGGGCAACTCAGGCTTATTATGCCGGCAACAGGGTTTCCGCCGTTTCTTTTTCCAATGTGATCGGGAAATGCTGGACTGTAAGTACAACTGTTAAAGTGACCCTGAGCTGCGATTCAGCTTTGATGACCGGCGTCACCGTACGGATGAAAAACCTGGTATACCCGGATACCCTTTATACAAAGTCGCCTGACAGCTCGGGAACAGCTTTCTTTCCGGGATTCTGGAAAGGATCCTACGAGTTAAAGGTGAGCAGGTTCGGATACCAGGACTATGTGGAGAATTTCAGCATCAGCACCGACACCACCTTTCCTGTTTTTCTTTTACAGAGTAAAACGCCGCCCACCGACCTTGCCGTGAATGACAGCAGCCTCCTGTCGCGTTGGAATAAGCCTTCAGGATCTGTCGAACTGCTTCATGAAAGCTGGGAGAGTTCCAGTTTTTCAACGAACGGGTGGATTGTTCAGGGCCCCAACTGGGGGATCTCGGCTGCGATCGGGAACCCGAATCCCTCTGCCATGTTCAGCTGGTCACCTCAAGCGTTAAATTATGAGCAATTTCTTACTTCAAAACCCATTGCCGGGCAGAATTCAGCCGTCCTGATGCTGAAATACGACGTATTCCTGGATTGCTTCGGGACGACCTCCCTGAACCAGCTCGCCGTGGAGATCTGGGACGGATCCACCTGGCAATTGCTGAAAAACTACTCGAATGCCCTTGGAGATATTCCCTGGACCACCCAGAACCTGAACATCTCCTCCTACAGCGGCATCACCTTTAAAATAAGGTTTCGTGCCTACGGACTTGATTCCTACGATATCAATCACTGGAATATCGACAACATCATCATCGAGGCCCGTGAGTCACCGGCATTTTCCGGCCAGTGTGTACTGGGCTACAATTTCTTTCTTGACAATGTTCAATGTGCATTCACGACAGATACATTTTACAGGATCCCGCCCTCCCTGGTGAAGTATCGGGATTCTTACAGCGCCTGTGTGGCAGCGGTATACGGGAGCGGTCCTTCGGCACAGAACTGCACCTCCTTTTCCTGCCGGTATCTTCCGCCTCCCCTCAACCTCCAGGGAACACCTGTGGAGGATGCCGCTTACCTGTCCTGGCACAAACCGGAAACCCTGAAGAAAGAGGTACCACAGGGAAAGACACCTCCGGACGGGTTGATCGGGTATGTCATTTACAGGGATGGAAGCTACCTTGATTCCTTAAAGAATGCCGATTCCTTATTTTATTATGATCTTCATCTTTATCCGGGAACCTACTCCTATAAAGTGGCATCCTATTATGATCTAACCCCGTATGGATTCCCGGGGGCGTTTGCTCAATCCTATCCGGCAGGACCTGTACCGGTTGATATTTCGTACGGTCTCCCGCTCCCTTTCTTTGAAAACTGGGACCATGGAAGCTTCAGTTACAACAGATGGGTTGCTGAACCCGACTCCGGAAACTGGTCCGTAACAGATAACCTTGGAAACCCTGCCCCCAGTGCGCAGTTCTCAGCAGATCCACCCCTGGTAAATTATTCATCATCGCTCAACTCACCGGTTCTCGATGCCTCCTCCCTCACCTGTGCAAAGATCTGGCTGGACTACGACTACCGTCTGCTGGATCATACGGCCACCGGGAATGAAAAGATGAATGTTGAGATCTTTTACAATAACCTCTGGCATGGAATTGCTTTGGATTCAAATGCAGGTAATACCGCATGGATATCTCACCACATTGAAATCACCCCGGTAAAAGGAAAATCATTCAGCATCCGGTTTCGTTCTTCGGGATCGAATTCTGAAGACATCATCAACTGGAATATTGACAATATTCATGCCTATGGTGAATGTAAACCACCCCGGCAACTTACCGCAGAACTATCCGGAGATGATGTACGGCTTACCTGGTCACCACCGGTCTGCAGCGATGGATACCCCCTGCTGGAAGGATTCGAGGAATCCTATTTTCCACCTGCCAACTGGTCACAGATTGTCACCAATGTCAACCATGTAACCTGGAAACATGCCAGCGCTTCATCTCCGGTGGGCGTTCACACCGGGAATTATGCTGCAGGACTGACCTGGGATTATACACACCAGAATGAATGGCTTATTGCCCACGACATCGAGATCACCGGCGATCTCACCTTCTGGAGCTATGCCTACCAGGGATCCACCCACCTCGACCATTATTATGTTAAAATTTCCGAAGATCAGGGTGCTCATTGGGAGAACCTGCTCGATATGTCGGCTCTGCAGCCATTTCCTTCGTCTTCCGGGTACAATGAGTGGTCGGTTCCCTATATCTTGGATCTTTCAGCACACCTGGGCCAGGTGGTGGATATCGCATGGCAGGCAATTGACGGCGACGGCCAGGGTTTGTGGTATGCCTGGCTCATTGATGACTGCTCTGTTGGCACAAAGAAGATTTTTTTACCCGCCCTGAAGAACGCTTCCGGGGGCTATTCTGTTTTTCGTCAGGATGCAGGTTTTGGCAGTTTTAACATGATAAATACAAGCCCGGTTCCGGATACTACCTACCTGGACAAGGGACTTATTACAAACATCTACCGCTATTATGTTACCGCTTACAACCCGGATTGTTCCGTTTCCAATTCTTCAGACACCGTCCTCATGAATGTAGTTGCAGGTATATTTTCCTCCGGTTCCGTGAGTGTCAGGATCTATCCGAATCCTGCATCGGACTGGGTGACGATACGTTCAACGAATGAAATTCTGTCAGTCGCGGTGTTAAATTACCTTGGACAGGAGGCGCTCAGGACTACGGGAAACCGGGACCGGGCAATGCCGGTTAATGTGGCCGGATTATCCCAGGGTGTGTGGCTTTTTAAAATAACGACTGGATCGGGGGTAAACACTTTTAAGGTCGCCATATCCCGCTGAGAATTCGATTTTCCCCTGTTGTCATTTTCTGAAAAAAAATACCCGCATGGAGCGGGTATAAAGAAAGCAAAAGATGGGGATCTTATTTTTGCTTGATGTTCTTATAGATAATATTAAAACTACCTTCCGGGAAGGTATTCACTATTTCAAGGTCGGTAAAAGCAACACGGGCAAGAACTAATTTCGTTACCTTCCTGGTTTCCATTTCCTTAAAGGTGACTTTTGTTCCGGACCGGTCAATTTTCCAGGTACCATTCATTATTTTATTTGTGGAAGTGAGTGTAGCGGTATTGTCACTCCTGAATTCCACAGCCGTGACAAGATCCGGAAACCTTGCCACAAGGGATGAGATATTGTTTTGAGCCACAGATTCTTTTGCCAGATTCTTAATTTCAATTGCGTCCGTTATCTCTTTTGATGAGCCGGGTTTTGATTGATCACCTACCGAGCTTGCGTTACTCATTGCCGAAGCTGCCGCAGCAGATGCCGGAGTAAAGTATTTCACCTTTTCAAATTTCCAGGATCCCAGGATGATGGTTCGATTCACAGTATTCACAGTTCCGCAGGAGGACAAAAAAGCACAACCGATTAAGAGTAATAAAACAGGTTTGATAAGTTTCATGATACAGGTAGTTTTTGTTTGTAACAAATTCAGATAAAGGGACGTAAAAGCTTGCAAAAGTACAAAAATTTCGTGACGGCCTCCGGTATGTGAAAAAATCATGAAATTTTGACGAAAAAATTAGTTTTTCACAAAATAAATGTTTTATCTTTGTGCTCAGAGTAAAAAACAGACATGCTTTTTTACCCTTTTAATAAGTAAAACAAACGAAACCAGTCATTTAAGAAATGATGCTGGTTTTATATCTTATTTATGAAGCAATTCCCTATATATATCAATTGTAAAATTGATCCCCTATATTTTTTAATTAATATTATAAACTAAATCTAACATTATGAAAAATGTTACAAAGCTGCTAACTAAGTTGACGATGCTTCTGGCATTGACAACGATGTTCTTTCAACAAGTTGGGCGGGCTGACAATTTCGTACAGATTGGGACTTATATGGGGCTTGATGCCGCATATAATATTCCGTTTGACGGATATTATTACAACAGCCGGACCCAATATGTTTACTTAGCCAGTGAAATGGCCCCTCTGGTTGCAGGAACCATCAACAAGATCGGTTTCCAGTTCTACAATAACGGTGGAGGCTATCTCAATCCCTGTTACATTAAGATGAAGAACAGTGCCGCTACCACACTGTCTACATTCGACAACAGTGGGTTTACAACCGTATGGTCGGGTAATTACAACCCGCCGGCAAGCGGCTGGATGACCACCACGTTGACGACTCCCTTTGTGTGGAACGGAACTTCGAACATCATTGTGGAAATCTGTTTTGAAAGTTCTGCCTGGGGCAGTTACACGTATAACTACCATACAGCTCATGCCGGTGGTTGTGTTGGACAACAGCAGGACGCAGGTCCTGGATGTAGTTTTGCAGCTCCTTTTACCCTCGATTTCAGAGCCAATGTCCAGTTCACACAGACACTGCAAGGTAACCTTACGGGAACAGTAAGGAACTGCAACACCACTGCAACCATGGCAAACGTATCAGTGAGCTGCGGTGGCGTAGGCCCGGTGCTTACCAATGGAAGCGGTGTTTATACCCTCAATGCAATTCCGGCCGGAAACCAGACAATCACAGCAACGGCTACGGGTATGACTCCCTATTCTGCCTCGGTTAATGTTGTTCCAAACGTAACCACAACCTATAACTTCTGCATGTTCCCCCTTCCCGGGATTATCTCAGGGATTGTAACCAACGCTGCAACAACACTTCCTGTTGTAGGCGCCAAGATTACCTGGGGAGCATACACAACCTATTCGGTTGCAGGTGGTTTGTACAGCCTGAATGTATATGTGGCGGGTCCTTACAATTTACAGGCTACGAAAGAAGGTTTCGACCTCTTCCAGCTGAATAATGTGACCGTTACCGTACCTTCTCCGCCTACCACAGTGGCAAACATTGCATTATCGGAAAATACCCCGGCGCCTTCACCCATTGCTCCTTCAACAACCATGTTCAAGGCAGAACTGAATGCAGCCCAAACGGCAGTGAACCTGACCTGGGGACTTCCTTTAAACGATATGGTACTTATTTATGATGACGGTATCCAGGATAACTTTGTTATCTGGGCAACCGGTGGTGGCAATAACATGAATGCCATGAAATTCACACCGATCAGCTATCCTACCATCATCAAGGGATTCTATCTGAATATCGGCCAGGCCGGCAACTATCCTGCCGGAGCAAATCCTTTCAGCCCGGTACAAATGGCTATTTACAATGAAGTAGGTGGTTTACCCGGTGCGCAGCTTGCAGCTCCCACCACGTATACTCCTGGTCCGGCATACGGATGGAACAGGGCCGATTTTACGGCTCCCGTTACTATTACCAGCGGTAATTTCTACATCGTGATGATCCAGATGGGCAACTCTTCCGCATCACCTGGTCTCGCAATCGATACTACCGTTCAGCAGATGAGAAGCTACTCCAATTTCAACAACACAGGATGGGTTCCCGGACCGGGCAACTACATGATCCGTGCGGTTGTTAATGGATCCGGCGGACCGCTGTTAAGCGATGCTCCGGGCAGCGCACGCGTTACTGCCTCTGCAGTTCCCGGTCTCATCTATGAAACCAAACCTGCTACCGTAACCGGATTTGAAGGCAGCCCGAAAGGTTATTCAGATAACTACAGCCCCGACAACCTCCTTGGTTACCAGGTATGGAGATTACTCCAGACACAGGAAGCCAACCCGTTACTCTGGACATCTCTGAACACAACCACAAATACCAACTACACCGACAATGGTTGGCCAAGCGTTCAGCCTCCCTGCGGACCTTTCCGTTGGGCTGTGAAAGCACAATATACTTTCAACCGCTGGTCAAATGCCATTTTCTCGAATGTAATCGGCAAATGCTGGACTTGCAACGTCACGGTCAATGTTGACCTGAGTTGCGATTCCGCTAACATCCAGGGTGCTGTTGTTAAACTCCAGAACCTGGATCTCCAGCCCCAGGGTATCGATACGTCCTATACTCATATCATGGACAACACCGGGACCTGGACATTTACCAACTTCTGGAAAGGCAACTATTCCTTAGTGGTGACCAAGTTCGGTTATGTAACCTATACCCAGACGCCAATCGCCATCTTCGGAGACCTGACGATCAACGTAACGCTTCTGCAGATCAAGGCAGCTCCAACCGGACTGCATGTAAACGACAGCACGTTGTTCGCCAACTGGTTCCCGCCGATGTACGAAGAAGTCAAGTTCGTTGAGAACTTCGAAAGCGGAAGCTTTGCAACCAACGGATGGGTTGCAGATGCTGGCAGTTACTGGGCAGTGAACGCTTATGACGGAAACCCGGGACAATGTGCCGAATGGTACTGGACTGCTGATGTAACCAATTACAGCCAGTCACTGACAAGTAAGACCTTTGCTCCCACCTATGCACCTGTCATGAAACTAAGGTTTGATGTTTTCCTGTACACTTATGGAAATACAAACCTCAACCAGTTGGCAGCGGAAATTTGGGACGGTACGTCCTGGACCTCAGTGGCCAACTTCGACAACAGCAGCGGTGGAAATATTCCTTACACTACTGTTGAGCGCGATATAACCCCTTATGCAAACTCCAGCTTTAAAGTTCGCTTCAGGGCCTATGGTGTTGACGCTGTCGATATTAGCTATTGGGACATTGACAACGTGAAGATTGTTGCACAGACCGTTGTTGATCCGAACCCCTGCGTTATCGGTTACAACTTCTATCTGAACAATATCCTTAATGGATTCACACCGGATACCTTCTACAACATTCCGCCGACATCAGTACAATATGGCACACCATACCATGCATGCGTACTGGCTATTTACGGAAGCGGTTATTCAGCTCAGAACTGTTTCGACTTTACTTCTCATTTCCTCTGCCCGCCGCATGACCTGGCAGTGCAGGGAATTGAAAGTACAGCCTACCTGACCTGGGCAAAACCCAATTGCGGTGGATGTACCCTTGCTACCTACCAGTTTGAAACCGGTACAGTAGATAATGGATTCTCCTATGGCGCCGGCTCAGGTGCGGTTTACCTGGGGAACTTCTTCCCGGTAACACCGGCAACCACGACAGGTGTAATCAAATCATTTGATTGCTACTTTATGTCGACAGCAGGAACAACCTCAGCACAATCCTGTATCATGTATCTCTACGATGCAGCCCATAACCCGATTGGCCAGTCACTTCCGTTTATAAATACGGGTGCTGCTTATCCTGGAGGAACATGGGTGAATGTACCGATCAATGATATTCCTTACACAGGATCATTCTATGCTATGATTGATTATTACGTTGCAGCAGCTCCTCGTAAAAACTGGCTTGCATGTCAATATATAGCACCTGCAGGTTATCCTAGTGGACTTGGATATGTACTTCAAAACGGTGTATGGAGTCTTGTCGGCCCCGCTAACGGGTTCCCGATTGTAACATTCATACAACGTGCAAATGTTTGTGTTAATGGTAAAGATAAATCTGCTCCCATTACCACCATCGATCCTACCGGACAGATTCAGTCACCTATCGTAGCGTCAACTCAGAATTTGGCTGTTACAATGGGAACTGTTGCAAGCGTTCCTGCTGGAGAACCGAATGCAGTTTCTTCACCCGATGCACCATCAGCCGTTACCCTTCTCGGATACCGGATCTTCCGCAACAACGTCTATCAACTTACGATCAATAACCCGAACACCCTGGAATATTATGATAATTATCTTGACCCGGGTAGTTATTGCTATAAAGTTGATGCATGGTACAACGTAGCACCTTACGTTCCTGCTCTGGATAATTCACAGCCAGACGGACCTCAGTGTGTAACGATTGCTTACGGTTACCCCCTGCCATTCTTCGAACCATGGGATCAGGCTACTTTCACATACCAGAAATGGAGCTTACCTGCTGGACAGTTGAATTGGTCAATAAACACAGCATTGGGTAATCCATTACCTTGTGCCGACTTCTCATGGCAACCGATGACCACCAATTATGATCTTGCCCTCACCAGCCCTGCTATCGACGCATCCGCATGGACCTGCGCTGATATCTTCCTGGATGTTGATATCAAATTGGTTGATCGTAATGCTACCAGCGCTGAAATTCTTGATGTTGACATCAAGGTTAACGGCAACTGGATCAACAAAGCATCCTTCACAAACAGCGGTTCCATGGATTGGACGCTGAAGCACATGGATATTTCCAGCGTTAAGGGAAAAGCATTCCAGATCCGCTTCCGCGCTCATGGGGCAAATTCAGCCGACATCCTGCATTGGTATGTTGATAACATTCATGCATATGGTGTTTGCAAGGCTCCTACAACCCTCACAGGCGTTCAGAATCAGTTCACCACAACCCTTACATGGGTAGCCCCTGTTTGCGGTCACGGCGGACCTACTCCTCAGTGGATCCATTGGGATGATGGCACCTATTATGCCGGATTCGGATACAATGGAGCTTATACCTGGCAGATTGCTGCACGTTGGACTCCGGTTCAGCTTGCTCCTCTCGATGGCGGTGCTGTTACCAAAATCAAATTCTGGCCGAACAGTCAGTCAGGAAGCGGTAGCCCGACATTCAGACTCAGAATCTGGGAAGGCCCGATGGCTGCCACAATGGTTGTTGACCAGGCCGTTGCTTCTGTAACCTTTGATGCATGGAACGAAATTGCACTGACCACTCCTCACCCGATCAATATCGGTGCTGAAATGTGGGTTGGTCTTGAAATCGTTCAGGCTGCTGGCGGTTATCCCGCTGGTATCGATGCTGGTCCTGCTGTTGATAATTACGGCGACTGGTGGTATGATGGTACAACCTGGGCTACGATCTTCTCAATCGGTAATGACTACAACTGGAACCTCCAGGCTTATGTAGAACCCGGCAAGAAAGATGCAAGTTCAGCACCCATCGTGCTGACCCAGCTCCCGATCAACAATCCGAAAGGAATGTTGCCAAGAATGGGCAGTATCAACACAACCAACAAGAACACTTCTTCCAACACCGGAACTGGCAGGATTGCTCCTCTCAGCCCGATGGGATCCCAGTTAATGGGTTACAACATCTATCGTACGGATGACAACACGACATCTCCATTCAACAAGATTGGGGGTCCTGTCCAGTCATTAACATATGCTGATGTTCATCCTTCAACAACTGAACCTACCACAACTTGGAAATATTATGTAACCTCCGTGTTCCAGGATTCATTACACCCGGGACCGATCTTGTGCGAAGGACTTTCAGATACCATCACCATCACTTTCCCGGCCGTTGGTATCAACGACCTGACGAACAGTGGCCTGATGATCTATCCGAATCCTGCCAACGAGGTTGTAAATGTTTCTTCTACAAGCGACATCAAAACGATCGAGGTACACAACTTTATCGGACAGATGATTTACTCGAATAACAATGTAAATCTGAAGAAAGTTGAGTTGAATGTTTCCACGTTCAAAACTGGTGTATACTTTGTAAAGGTTACAACAGCAACGGGAACCAGAACTACAAAGGTTACCGTTACGCATTAATCCTTAATTGGAATATATTGAAAAAGGCCCGCCTCGGCGGGCCTTTTTCTTTTTACCTTTGTCCCCCATGATATCCATAAATAACCTGTCGGTACAGTTTGGCGGAACGCCCTTGTTTGACCATGTCTCTTTTATCATCAATGATAAGGACAGAATCGGGCTCGTGGGCAAGAACGGAGCAGGTAAATCCACGTTGCTTAAGATCATCAAAAACATCCAGAAAGCCGATGAAGGAGAAGTAGTGGTTCCGTCAGGTGACACCATCGGCTATCTTCCCCAGGAAATGGTTTCCGGAAGTACAAAGACCGTTGTGGAAGAAGCCATGACGGCTTTCTCGGAGATCCTAGAACTAAAAGCGAGGATCGAATCCCTTGAACATGATATAAAAGTGCGTACCGATTTCGAGTCGGAAGATTATCACAATTTGATTCACAAGCACTCGGAAGCTTATGAACGGTTTAACCTCCTTGAAGGCTCCTCCATCCAGACCAATACCGAAAAAGTTCTGACGGGATTAGGTTTTGAGATCGGCGAGTTCAGCCGTCCGATGAGCCAGTTCAGCAGCGGCTGGCAGATGAGGGTTGAGCTGGCCAAGATCCTTCTTCGCGTTCCGGATGTGGTACTCCTGGATGAACCCACCAATCATCTCGACATTGAATCCATAGAATGGCTTGAAGATTTTCTCATCAGCTACAAGGGTGCCGTTGTGCTGGTTTCACACGACAGGGCCTTTCTCGATAATGTCACCAAAAGAACCGTGGAGATCTCACTGGGAAAGATCTACGACTACCGGGCAAATTATTCCGGATACGTTACACTCCGTGAAGAGAGGCTCGACAGCCAGATTGCAACCTATAACAACCAGCAGCGGCAGATCCGGCAGATTGAACGGTTTGTGGAACGGTTCCGGTACAAATCATCAAAGGCGGCACAGGTCCAGTCAAGGATAAAAATGATGGAGAAGATCGATGAGGTTGAACTGGATGTGTTTGATGAATCGGGGATCAGTTTCAGGTTTCCGAAATCGCCTCATTCCGGGAAGATCATCCTGGAAGCAAAACACCTCTGTAAAGATTATCCGCAGAAAAGGGTGCTGAACGACCTGAACTTTTCTGTGATCAAAGACGACCGGATCGCCTTTGTCGGGAAAAACGGCGAAGGAAAAACCACCCTCTCGAAGGTCATTGTAAAACAGACGCCCCACACCGGGGAGCTGAAATACGGGCACAACGTTGTTATCGGATATTATGCGCAGGACCAGTCTGATTTCCTGGATCCTGACCGGACGGTTTTTCAGACCATCGACGATATTGCCACCGGGGATATCCGTCCAAAGATCCGGGGTATCCTGGGAGGGTTTCTTTTCAGCGGCGATGCGATCGATAAAAAGGTGAAGGTCCTCTCGGGAGGGGAGAAGTCAAGGCTGTCGCTGGCAAAGTTGCTGCTGACCCCATCGAACCTGCTCATCCTTGATGAGCCTACCAACCATCTCGACATGCATTCGAAAGACATTCTTAAGAATGCGCTTATCCAGTACGACGGCACACTGATCGTGGTTTCCCACGACCGCGATTTCCTGAAAGGACTGACCAACAGGGTTTTTGAGTTCCGGAAGGGGACCATCAGGGAATACCTCGGCGATATCTATGATTTCCTGGATGCGCGGAAGATCCAGGCCTTGTCGCAGCTGGAAGTGCGGGATAAATCGTCTGTCGCAGAACCGTTAAAAAAAGCATCCTCCAATAAAGTGAACTGGGAGAAGCGGAAAGATTTTGAAAAGGAGATCCGGAAGATCCAGGGAATGATCACAAAATCGGAAGGTGAGATCGGGAGGCTCGAGGAGGAAATAAAAAAAACCGAGGAGATGCTGATCCAGCCGGAGAAATTTAAAGATAAAGTACTCGGGGGACAACTTTACAATGAATATGAAAAGTGGAAGATACTCCTTGAAAAAGAGATGAAGAAATGGGAGGCTTTTCAGCTCGACCTCGAAGAGCTTGAAAAAAAGAATCCGGAAAAAGATGCCGGGAAAAACGGCTGAGATCAGAAATCCCTTTTTAACAGATCATTTGCAAAGACCTCAAGTACTTTCCTGCTCTCCGGATCCGCGTTTAAATTCCCGCAGATCTGCAATGCCCTGGTGAAATGTTTCCCGATCTCTTCCTTTGTGATCTGGCTTATATTCAAAGACAGGTATACGTTTTTCACCCGTTCGATCTTTGCTTCCGGAAGAAGATCCGGATCCGAAAAACAATCATCCAGCTCCGACCGTTCACTTTCCGGGGCAAGTTCATAAGCCTTCAGGAGGAGAAAAGTCTTTTTCGCAGAAAGGATATCCCCTCCGATCTCTTTGCCGAACTTTTGTTCATCACCAAAAACATCCAGGAGGTCATCCTGCAGCTGAAAAGCCATTCCGATGTTTTCACCGAATGAATAGATCTTTTCAGTTTCCGTTGCGGGCGCTTTGGCAAGGATGGCACCCAGCCTCAGGCTGCATCCGATCAATACAGCGGTTTTCAGCCGGATCATCTCCAGGTACTCGCTGATGCTCACCAGTTTGCGGGCCTCAAAATTCATATCGTATTGCTGGCCCTCGCACACCAGGCGTGCAGTCTTCGTAAATTCCGATAAAGCCAGGGGCAGTACCTCCGGGTCAACGCGGGAAAGATAGTCGCAGGCAAGCGCGAACATTGTATCGCCCGAAAGAATGGCAACATTGGTATTCCATTTCTTATAAACGGTCTCTTTCCCGCGGCGAAGCGGTGCCCTGTCCATGATATCATCGTGCAGCAGGGTAAAATTATGGAAGAGTTCGATGGCGATCGCTGCAGGTTTGGCCTTCTCGAGATTGCCGTGGAACAGGTCACAGCCTGTCAGCACAAGCAACGGACGGATGCGTTTTCCTCCGAGGTTCAGTGTATAGGTGATGGGATCGTATAACTCGGGCGGGTTCTGCGAAAACGATGCCGAATCAAACGTGTTTTTCAGGATGGACTGCAGCTCGCTGATGGAATGCATGGATCAGAAAATGAATGGATCATTGATCATATTGAGCAGGTATTGTCCGTACCCGCTTTTGACCAGGGGTTGTGCGATCGTTTCCAGCTGGGCGCGGTCAATATAGTTCATCCGGTACGCAACTTCTTCGATGCAGCCGATCTTCAGACCCTGCCTGTTTTCAATTACTTCCACGAATTGTGCGGCCTGGAGCAGCGAAGAGAATGTACCCGTATCAAGCCATGCCACGCCCCGGCTCAGCACGCCAACCTTCAGCTTTCCCTGTTCCAGGTAGTGGCGGTTAACATCCGTAATCTCAAATTCACCGCGGGCGCTGGGCTTGATGTTCCGTGCCACTTCGAGTACACTGTTGTCATAAAAATAGAGGCCGGGAACGGCAAAGTTCGACTTTGGCTGCTTTGGTTTTTCCTCGATCGAAATGGCCTTCAGGTCGCTGTTGAACTCAACCACTCCGTATCGCTCGGGATCGTTTACATGGTATGCAAATACCACTCCGCCTTCAGGGTCATTGTTCTCCTGCATCAGCTGGGGAAGGCCACGGCCATAAAAGATGTTATCGCCGAGGATCAGCGCTACTTTATCCTTCCCGACGAATTTTTCGCCGATCACGAAGGCCTGGGCCAGCCCGTTCGGGATCACCTGTTCAGCATAGGAAAACGAACAACCCAGCTGGGTTCCGTCACCCAGTAATTTCTCAAAGTTGGGAAGATCGTAGGGCGTTGAAATGATGAGGATCTCGCGGATACCGGCTGTCATGAGAACCGAAAGCGGATAATAGATCATCGGTTTGTCGTAGATCGGCATCAGCTGCTTGCTGACTGCAAGGGTCAACGGATGTAACCGTGTGCCAGAACCTCCGGCCAAAATTATTCCTTTCATAAACGTCGTATTTTAGGTTCCCCAACTTCTCATCCCGCATCCCACATCCCACATCACTCTTTCTCCTTCTGTTCCAGAGGCAGTGCTTCCAGCTGTATGTCATCATCATCATCTACATAGATATCGATGAAGGGTGTTTTCTTAAAGGATTTTGTGGTGCTCCATTTGTCGAGCGTCAGCAGAAGGGATGGAAGTATGAACATGTTCAGAAAACCGGCTACCAGGAGCGTGAAAGAAATTAGGAATCCCAAAGCCTGTGTTCCTCCGAAAGAAGAGAGGACGAAGATGCCGAATCCAAAGAAGAGTACGGTGGAGGAATAGATCATACTGTACCCTGTTTCTTTCAGTGCAGAGATGACGGAATAGGGGATATCGCCGTGTGAATGTTTCAGCTGAAGCCGGTAGCGCGAAAGGTACTGTATGGAATTATCCACGGAGATACCGAGTGCAATACTGAAGATCAGAATGGTGGATGGCTTGATGGGAATCCCGGCATACCCCATCAGGGCTGCGGTCATCAGCTGGGGGATGAGGTTTGGCACCATGGAGATCAGGATCATCCTCCAGGAGGTAAAGAGGAATGCCAGGAGCATGGCGATCACGATCACCGCAAGCAGGATGCTTTCCCAGAGGTTCCGGATGAGGAAATTGGTCCCTTTTAAAAATACCACACTGGTACCGGTGATGACAACATTGTATTTGGCAGGGTTGAAGATGGAATCTACTTTTGGTTTCAGGCTTTTCTGGATCCGGTCGATGTCTTTGGTTCCGATGTTCGCCATCTGAACGGTGATCCTTGTAACCTGGTAGTTCGAGTCAATAAAATTCCGGAGCAGGTTCTTCTTCTTTGATTTGAGGTCGGGAATGTAGCTGCCCATGAAGGTCAGTTCGCTGGAGGACGGCATGTTGTAATATTGCGGATCGCCGTTGTAGAAAGCCTGTTTTGCGGTTTTGATCACTTCCACCACCGAGATTGGCTTGGAAAGTTCCGGGAAGGTGGCCAGCGTATCCTGCAAGCGGTTGATGCGGTTGAGTGTGGCAAGCGTCAGTACCCCTTTCTTTCGTTTTGTATCCACGGTGATCTCAAGGGGCATGATCCCGTGAAAATTTTGTTCAAAGAAAACAAGGTCCTGGTAGAGGACATCTCTTTTTGGGATGTCATCCACGATCTTTCCGCTGGTATGGAGACGTACAACTCCGACGATCCCAATAACCATGAAGACCCCGGTCAGGATGTAGATCACACTTCTCCTGGTATTTACCCAGATCACGGCCTTGTCGATGATCCCCTTTGCAAGGCTGGCCTCCATGTGGCGGGTGTCTTTGGTTTGCGGCGGTTTAAGGTAACTGAAGAAAATGGGAACCAGTGTCAGCGACAGGATATAGACCACCATGATGTTGAGGGAAGCAATGGCCCCGAATTCGACCAGAAGCTTGTTGTTTGTGATCACAAAGGCTGCAAATCCTGTTGCTGTGGCAGCATTGGTAAGCAGGTTGGCCTTACCGATCCTTTCAATCACCCGGGATAGCGATTTGGCTTTATTCTGATGGAGCCTGAATTCGTAATGGTATTTGTTGAGGAGAAAGATGCAGTTCTCCACGCCGATCACGATGATCAGGGGTGGAATGATCCCAGTGAGGATGGTGATCTTGTAACCGAACAGAACGATCATTCCCACCGCCCAGATCACGCCAATCACGATGATGATCATCGGGAAAAGGACCGCCTTGTACGAACGGAAGAAAATGTAAAGGAATACGGCTGCCACCAGCAAGGCCAATAAGACAAACAATTTCAGTTCATCTTCCACTTTTTTTGAAGTGATCGTCCGGATATAAGGTAACCCGGAATAATGCACGCGGGTGTGGTATTTTAGGCCGAAGCTGTCAGCCGTAACCTTGATGTCATGAATCAGGGCGATCCTGCGTTTGCTGTTGATCTCGTTCTTGTTGATGGTAACCATCATGATGGTTGCCCCGGTCTTCTTGTTAAAGATCAGGTTATCATACAGCGGCAGTGAATAGATCACTCCTTTCAGGCTGTCAAGTTCTTTCTGGCTTCGTGGTTTTTCCGGGCAAATGGGCCTGAATTCAAATTTCTTTATGGAATCGTTTTTCTGGAGCTTATACAACCGTGTGTTTGACAGAACCTCATCAACACCATGAATCTTCCGGATCTTGATGGAAAGATCATACCAGTCGTTAAACTTGTCAAGGGTAAAGAGGTTTTTATCCTGGATACCGATAAACATGACGGAACCATCTTCTCCAAACTGTTTTTTGAAATTCTCATAAAGAATCGTCGTAGAGTCAGTGGAAGGGAGCATCCGTACCATATCGTACGAAAGTTTTACCTCACGGGCCTTGTAGCCCATAAACAGGGTCAGGATCCCGATTCCGATCAGGATGGCAACACGGTCACGAAGAATATGACGGACTAAAAAACTCCACACAGCAGGATAATTGGGGCTCGAAGTTAATATTTTATCCTGAAAGTTGATCTTAAATCCTGAATTATCTCTCGAAACTCGGTATTTTTGCCCGACCGTTATCCTGATTTCCCCCGTGCTTTAGCACGGGGATAAAAAAAACCAAAATTGAAAAAAGTACTCTTCCTTGATTCTGTACATCCCCTGATACCGGAGGAATTGTCGGCACATGGATTCACCTGCGACTTCTTTACCGAACAATCGAAAGAAGAGCTGATGAAGATCGTGGATCAGTATTTCGGGATCATCATCCGCAGCAGAATCAGGCTGGATAAGGAGATCCTCGGCAAGGCGGCCGGGTTAAAGTTCATCGGAAGGGTGGGTGCCGGTATGGAAAATATCGATGTGGCGTATGCGGAGGAGAGGAATATCCTCTGCTTCAACTCCCCGGAAGGGAACCGGGATGCTGTTGGAGAGCATACCACAGGCATGCTTCTTTCGATGATGAACCACCTTAACAGGGCCGATATCCAGGTGAGAGAGGGAAAATGGAACCGGGAAGAGAACCGGGGAACCGAGATCAAAGGCAAGACGGTCGGGATCATCGGGTACGGAAACATGGGCAGCGCATTTGCCCAAAGGCTGAGAGGTTTCGACGCTACGGTGATCTCCTACGATAAATACAAAACCGGGTACTCCGACGGCAATACGCGTGAAACCACCCTGGAGGAGATCTTCGGATCGGCCGACATCGTCAGCATCCATGTCCCGCTCACTGAGGAGACACGGTTCATGTGCGACAAGAAGTTCTTCTCAACGTTCAAAAAAAACATCTGGTTCATCAACACCTCGCGCGGACCGGTTGTGCGTACCACCGATCTTGCCGGCCAGATCAGGGCGGGGAAGATTATCGCTGCAGCATTGGATGTACTTGAATATGAAGACACCTCCTTCCAGGATCTTTCCGGACAATTCCCGGAAGCATTCCGTTTTCTCCTGTCGTCCGACCGGGTCATCCTCACACCCCATATTGCCGGCTGGACGGCCGAGTCGGAGGTCAGACTGGCAAAGGTGCTGGTCGAAAAAATAGTGAATTCACCTGAACTCAAACAATCATGATATGAAACTCGAACAGAAACTATTTAAAGGAAAAACGCTGGCGATATTATCGGGGGGAGGAGATACCCCGGCCATCAACCACAGTATCGAATCGATACGGAACCGCGCCTCCCTTCTCGGATTTAAAGTTTACGGCATCCGGAAAGGATGGAAGGGGCTGCTGGGTGACGGAGATATCGTGGATCTGACCAACCAGCCCTACGACGGATGGTACGGAGGCACGGCACTGCGTTCGAGCCGCACCAACCCGTTTCCTTCGAAGAAAAACCCCGAATCGCGGGTGCCCCAGGTATTGAAGAACCTTGCAAAATACAAGATCGATGTACTGGTCACCATCGGCGGCGATGATACAAACGGCGCTGCAAAACGTCTCTTTGAGACCGAGGGCATCCCGGTGATCGGGTACCCGAAGACCATCGACAACGACCTGCGTACCCGGACCATGCATACTTACCAGGGAAAGGAAATTGAAGCTGTTCTTTGCCCGGGCTTCCCCTCTGCCGCGAAAGCAATGTCAGAATTCACCTCCAAAATAAAGACCACCGCCGAATCACATTCCCGCATCATTGTTATGGAAGTCATGGGGCGCGATGCCGGCTGGCTTACAGGCAGTGCCATATTTGGAGGGGCTAAACTCGGACTGGTTCCTGAATTTGAGATCACACGCGAACGGAAGGAGGTGTTTTTTGAAGCAGTGAAAGAAGCCTATATGAAATCACGTAACCGGTACCTGGTCATCCCGGTTTCGGAAGGGGTACGATGGTATGATGAAAAGACAGGCAAAGTGGATGTTGTTTATGCAAGTTCCGAAGTTGACGAATACGGGCATCCCCGGTTTGGCGGCATCAGCGGGATCATTGCCTCCGAACTCTATGTAAAACTTGGCATTGAAGCCCGTGCCCAGATCTCAGGCTATTATCCCCGGGCAGGGCATTGCCGTAAATACGACCGCCGGCTTACGGCTACCCTGGCCGACAAAGTGGTTGACCTGCTCCTCCGCGAAGACTACGGACAAATGCCCGTCCTGAACAAAATCGTCCCCTTCATGGAGCTGGAAGAGTTCAACACCTCTTCCATCGATATGGGAACCGTGGGGAACAAACCGCTTTCAACCGAATATTATGATATCGAAAAATTTTCCTTCACGGATGCATACTGCGATTTCCTTAAAAACATCCTCGATCAGCCGGAGGTGGAAGATTTCAGGTACGACTTTCCGGTGGTGATACCGTAGTTATTTCACCACCAGGTGAATGGTATTCCGTGTCTTCTGCTCCATCAGTATTTTCCTTCCTTTTGTGATGCGGCTGATGGCTGCCGGGTTGTAGTGGCGGATGGTGAGCAGTTCTACATTGTCGTTGTACCGGAGGGTGTAATTTTCCCGCAGAACGTCAAGAACGCCGGTACCGGAGATGCGGTCGGCATCCACGCAGATGGTAAAGGAGATCGCTGAATTCTGCATAACATTCACCTTTACATGGTGCCTGGCCAGGATATCAAAGATCTGGCTCAGGTTTTCTTCGACGATGAAGGAGAAATCCCTTGGCGAAAGTGAGATCAGTACCTGGTTCTGTTTCAGGATGTAGATGGGATGGGTGACTTTCCATTCTGCCCTGTGTTCAACCGTTGTTCCTTTCTGCAAGGGTTTCAGGAAAGACCTTACCCGCAGCGTGATGTTGGCATTCTCAAGCGGCTTGATGGTCTTCGGATGGATGACCGAGGCCCCGTAATAGGCCAGTTCAATGGCTTCATGATAGGTAAGGAGATCCAGTTTCTTTGCATTTTTAAACCACTTCGGGTCAGCATTCATCACCCCCGGAACATCTTTCCAGATCGTCACCTCCCGGGTACCCAGCGAATGGGCAACAATGGCAGCAGTATAGTCTGACCCCTCCCTTCCGAGGGTGGTTGTGTTCCCCTCCTGGTCGCCGCCGATGAACCCCTGGAGAACGGCCACTTTTCGGAATGAATTCTTCCCGGAGAAATATTCTTTCATCTCCGACCGGACCTTCTTCCCGGTGAAGTTCCAGTCGACCCGGGCATCCCGGAAGGAAGAATCGGTCCGGACCAGTTCACGGGAATCGAAAAGCCTGCTCGGGATACCTGACAGGAGGAGGTAATGATGAACAATTGTGGTCGCAAAAATTTCACCGTAACTGACAACCCGGTCGTATTCAAAATCGGCTCCCGGCTTTTTTGCTTTATTCATGCCTTTCCGGAGGGATCCGTGAAGCTCATCAAAAAGAGCTTCCATCTCGGAGAATACGCGGTGATTCTTCTTTTTAAAAAGTTCGTTCAGGATGCTGAAATGGAAATCTTTCATCCTCTCAAAGGATGTTTCCATCCCCTTGGTATCGTCCGATAAATAACATTTAAGCACTTCCTCGAGCGCATTCGTGGTCTTCCCCATCGCGGAAATGATCATGACAATGGAATCGCCGGGGAAAAGTCCGATGATGGAAGCAACATTCCTGACGCCCTTTGCGCTGTTGACCGAGGCACCGCCAAACTTGAATACTTTGATGTCCATTGAACAAAAGTAGGTATTTTCTTGATTTCATTGATGAATTAACGGCAGCTACTGGCAGTTCTTTTAATCAGCCTCAGCCCTGGCAGGGGCTGATTAAAAAGTAGTTCTTATTTTCTCGCAGAGGCTCGCTGATGAATCGCAGAGTTCCGCAGAGAATTGATAATATCAATTTTAACTCTGCGAAACATAGCGTAGAACTTTGCGAAACTCTGCGTGACATGTTTTTTTTTACTTTTTAGTCACCCTCATGGGGGTTGAGGTGTATGGGTTAATTCCGCGTCGCTTGCGACGATTTGCAAATCACTTTTCCAATTGCTACCTCGCTGCTCTGCGGCGAGGAAATTCATTAACTTTGCAGGAAAATCGGAGGATATGAAATTCAAGACATTAACAGAATTCATCATTGAGAAGCAGGCGGAATATCCCCAGGCTTCCGGAAACCTTACCCGGCTGCTGAATGATATCGGCATTGCCGCGAAGTTTGTGAACAGGGAGGTGAACCGGGCCGGGCTCGGGGAGGTTATGGGATATGTAGGCGAAGTGAACGTGCAGGGAGAGGAACAGAAAAAGCTTGATGTCTATGCCAACAACCAGTTCATCTCTGCCCTCCGGTCGGGCGGGGAATGCTGTGCGATCGGATCGGAGGAGAATGAAGAGATCATTATTTTCGACAATGAATCCTCCAAATACGGAAAATATGTGGTGGCGATGGATCCGCTCGACGGTTCTTCCAACATTGAATCCAATGTTTCCATCGGAACACTGTTTTCAATTTATCTGAGGAGAACGGTAAGAGGAACAGCCAAGATGGAGGACTTTTTGCAGCCCGGACGAAACCTTGTTGCTGCGGGTTACGTGTTGTACGGATCGTCCACGGTCCTTGTCTATTCCACCGGCAACGGGGTTAATGGTTTTACCCTCGATCCTTCGGTGGGTCTTTTCATCCTTAGCCATCCGGACATGAAATACCCGGAAACAGGAAATATCTATTCCATCAACGAGGCATCTTATAATTATTTCCCCGAAGGGGTTAAGCAATACATTCATTATTGCCAGGAAGATGAACCGGCAACGGGCCGTCCCTATTCCACGCGATACATCGGGTCGATGGTGGCCGATATTCACCGGAACCTGATCCGGGGGGGGATCTTCATCTACCCGGGAACCACGAAAAGCAAGACCGGGAAGTTGCGGTTGCTTTACGAGTGCAACCCCGTGGCTTTCCTTGCTGAACAGGCCGGCGGCAAAGCCTCTGACGGATTCAAGCGGATCCTGGACATCGAGCCGACGGCCCTGCACCAGCGTGCACCCATTTTTGTCGGACCTTCCGCCATGGTTGAGAAGGCAGAGGAGTTCATGCAGGCCCACTCTCCTGAATTCAAACCTGAACATTAGGATTTAGTACTTCAGACCCTTGGACAACGCAACACTGCTTTCGCTCTACACCTCAGATCCGAAGACGGAAGAGATCTCGCGGATATTGAAAAGTGAGGATCCTGAACCCGGCGGGAGCGGCAGGAAACAGCAACCGTTGCCTGCCCTGCAGCTAAAAGGGATCATTGGTTCTTCTCGCTCCTTTATCTCCGCTGCCGTTTTCAGTTCCGTCCCGGCGATCCACTTCCACATTCTTCCCGATAAGGAATCGGCTGCCTATTTTTACAACGATCTTGAACAGATCCTGGATGACAGGGAGGTTGAGACCGAAAAAAAACGGGTCCTCTTTTTTCCTTCCTCCTTTAAAAAGGAGTTCGAGTCGGGGCAAAAAGATAACCTCGGACTTTTATCCAGGACGGAGATCCTCAACCGGCTCCATTCAAGATCAAAAAAATTTATCATCGTCACCTACCCGGAAGCCCTATCCGAGAAAGTGGTAAACCGCAAATTCCTCGAGAAGAACACGCTGAAACTGAAATCCGGGGAGGCGGTATCGCTTGAATTTGTCCTGGATCTTCTCATCGAATATGAATTTGAACGTGCCGATTTTGTGATCGAACCCGGGCAGTTTTCCATCCGCGGGGGACTGATCGACGTCTATTCGTTTTCGGGCGACCATCCCTACCGCATCGAGTTCGAGGGAGATAAAGTTGCTTCCATCCGCACCTTTGACCCGACAAACCAGCTTTCCATTGAGAAAAAGGAGGAGATCTCGATCATCCCCGATATCCGCATCAACCGGGAAAGGCTGATTAAATATGACTCACTTTTCAATTTCCTTCCGGAGAACACGCTGATCTGGGCCGACGATATCGGTTTTACCCGGGATATCCTGGATAAAAAGGAAGATGCAAGCCTGTTCCTGCCGGGGCAGGAATTCCTTGAAGAGATCGGGAAGTTCCGCCGGGTGGAATACGGGAGGAATTTTTATTCAACCGGGGCGGTCACGATCAATTACAGCATGTCTCCCCAGCCGTCGTTCAATAAAAATTTCGATCTGCTGGTTGCCGACCTTCAGAAGAATCATGCAGAGGGGATCCGGAATATCCTTCTGGCCGACAATCCCAAGCAGGCAGAACGGCTGAAGAGTATCCTGGAGGATATTCATGCGAAGAACCAGGACAATAAAGACATCCCACTTCTCACATCTCTCATCTCACATCTCACATCTCACGACCTTCACACCACCTTCGAATTCCCGATCCACGAAGGCTTCATCGACAAGGATCTGAAGCTTGCCTGCTATACCGATCACCAGATCTTTGAGCGTTATCACCGGTTCCACCTTCGCGACGGGTATGTGAGCAAGGAAGCACTTACGCTGAAGGAACTTTACGATCTTCGTCCGGGAGATTTTGTGACGCACATTGATCACGGGATCGGGCGGTTCGACGGACTGGAAAAGATCATCAACAACGACAAGGAGCAGGAGGCGATCCGGCTGGTTTATAAAAACAATGACATCCTCTATGTGAGCATCCATTCCCTTCACCGCATCTCAAAGTATGTGGGCAAGGAGGGAAGTGCCCCGGTGCTGAACCGCCTCGGGTCGGATGTATGGAACAAGCTGAAAAACAAGACCAAGAGCCGTGTAAAAGACATTGCCCGCGAACTGATCCGCCTCTATGCCGAGCGCAGGGCGGCAACCGGTGTGGCATGTTCACCGGATACCTACCTTCAAACGGAACTTGAAGCCTCTTTCATTTATGAAGATACGCCCGATCAGTTGAAGGCCACGGTGGATGTCAAAAAAGATCTTGAAGCAGAATTTCCGATGGACCGCCTGATCTGCGGGGATGTTGGTTTCGGGAAAACGGAGATTGCCATCCGGGCAGCCTTCAAAGTGGTTTCCGAAAGCCGGCAGGTGGCTATCCTGGTCCCCACCACGATTTTGGCGTTGCAGCATTACAAGACCTTTTCGGAGCGGCTGCGCAATTTTCCCTGCAAGGTCAATTTTATCAACCGTTTTAAGTCCACCAAGGAACAACATGTCATCCTCCACGATCTCAAAGAGGGTAAGATCGACATCCTGATCGGCACCCACCGGCTGCTGAGCCAGGACATAAAATTCAAAAACCTGGGGTTGCTGATCATTGACGAGGAGCAGAAATTCGGGGTTTCCTCCAAGGAGAAGATCAAGCATTTCAAAGTCAATGTCGACACCCTCACGCTCACTGCCACGCCGATACCGCGAACCCTGCAGTTTTCGCTGATGGGAGCGAGGGACCTTTCGATCATCAATACGGCCCCTCCCAACCGATACCCGGTTCAAACCGAGATCCATCCGTTCCGCGAGGAGGTTATCAGGGAGGCGATCCAGTACGAACTTTCACGGGGCGGGCAGGTCTTTTTTGTCAATACCCGGGTTCAGAATATTACGGAAGTTGCAGGAATGCTGCAGCGGATGGTTCCCAAGGCAAGGATCGGCATTGCCCACGGACAGATGGAGGGCAAGAAACTTGAGAAGGTGATGGTCGATTTCATTGAGGGCGATTATGATGTACTGGTTGCCACGACAATCATCGAATCGGGACTCGATATCTCGAATGTCAATACCATCATCATCAACGATGCGCACTTTTACGGATTGAGCGACCTGCACCAGCTTCGTGGGCGTGTTGGCCGTTCAAACAAAAAGGCATTCTGTTATCTCCTGGCACCGCCGATGTCGCTTCTGACCGATGAAGCGCGGAAACGGTTGCGGGCCATCGAAGAGTTTTCAGACCTGGGTTCGGGGTTCAACATTGCCATGCGCGATCTCGACATCCGCGGTGCCGGCAACATCCTGGGGGCGGAGCAGAGCGGTTTCATCTCCGAGATCGGGTTTGATATGTACCAGAAGATCCTCGATGAGGCGATTTTGGAGTTAAAGGAACAGGATTTTAAAGAAACCTTCAAAGAAGAACTCCCGAAAGAATTTGTGAAAGAATGCCAGATCGAGACCGATCTTGAGATCCTGATCCCCGATGATTACATTACCAACATCACCGAAAGGCTGAGCCTTTACAAGGAACTCGATTCACTGGGATCAGAATTCGAACTGATGAAGTTCAAGGGAAAGCTGGAAGACCGGTTCGGCCGGCTTCCCGAGCAGACACTTGCGTTGCTCGATACCATCCGTTTGCGCAGGATTGCCCGGAAGATCGGTTTTGAAAAGCTGATCCTTCGCAACAACCGCCTGACCTGCTATTTTATCAGCAACGAGGATTCCGATTATTTTCAGTCGCCCCAGTTCACGGCAATCCTCGAATACATCAAAACCAGCCCTTCCAATTGCAGGATGAAAGAGGACAGGAACCGGCTGATGCTTATCTTCCGTGAAACGGGTAAGGTAAGGCATGCGCTGGAAGCACTGGAGCAGCTGCCGGTTGTTAGCTGATGAGCTGTTCAGTGTCTTTGCGAACTTTGCGCAAAAACTTTGCGGCCTTTGCGGGTAAAATCATTTCCCTGGCTGGCGCGCGTTTGTAACGCGTGCCCACAACCACTTTCGATAACGGTAAAATACTCACCACTTCACCAACAAAAAAAGGACCCTGCAGCCAGCAGAGTCCTTTTCTTCGGATAAGGAAGGAAGATCTAATTTTTCTTCCCGGTAAGTTTAAATGTATCAACTTCCCATTTTGAGGCAGTACCGCTTGTAACACCGGATGACCTGTAACGGAAAGCGACATAGACTTTCTGGTTGTAAGCCGACAGGCTGATGTCGCCGCTCGGTGTCATTACCTTACTGTCAGCGGCAGGCAAGATACAAGTCAGTGGTGTCCAGGTGGCTGCTGAAGGATTGCCGCTTCCACTGTAATCTGTGGAGATCTTCACTTCCAGTGGTAACGGAAGTCCGCTGTCAACAAATTGTGTCCAGGTGCTGAAGGTCAGAATTGAGTTTGTGACATTTGTCAGGTCCAGACCCGGCGAAATCAGCCATGTGTCGCAGGGGGCATTTCCCAGGTAACCATTACCGAGCATGCAGGTGAATTGTGAACTCCAGGCCCAGGGTTTGTTGCTTGCCGGTGTAAAGATGGTCCAGTCGGGAGGAGAAGAATTAAAATTATTCTGGTAGAGGACCGATTGTCCCGTATCAACAAAATTGACAAGGTCGTTCAGGTCACGCACCAGGAACTCGTATTTGGTGGAGAAGACGGTGAAGATCCCCTGTAAAGTGCCAACCCCCTGCGGGAGCAGGTTGTTTGCGAAGGTTGCATAACTGCTGTTGTAGAGGATGACACTGTTTCCATCCAGGCTGAGTGCATTCCCTTCGGCATCATTAACAACCCGTGAGGTGGTAACACCGCCTGTTACAAAAGGCTGTCCGGCATCCTGGAAACGTACCGCGGGGATTGCCACGAGCATGTTGATATATTTGAAGAAGGGCGGGCTCGTAACATCCAGTGTGATCGGAACCGGCTTTTTCCCGGGAAGGCTGTCGCGGAAGATGTGAACGGAAGCGAGGGATGAGGGCATCCTGCCGATCGAACCATTGTATGGATAACCAAGTTCAAGTGCACCACCGTACAACCCGAGGTAGAGGCCCTTGCATTCAATAAACACACGCTGCCCTACCTTGAAGAGGGTGTATATGTTGGTTGCATCGATCTCAACATCGATCCCGCCTGTTTCGTCCTGGATGTAAATCTTCTTATAGATGTTTCCCGATTCGTCGTTTCCGACAACAATACCCTTGATGATGATATCCTGGGTGATCAGCATCGTATCAGAGTGTGATCCATATAGTTTAACCAGGGTATCGATACCGGCATTTGCCGTGCCGGGATAATGGGGTATGTGGATGGGGGGTTCGTCGAAGTTCTGTTTAACACAACCTGTCATGATTGCGATGACTGCAACAAGAAGACCGGTGGAAAAAATTACTCCTGCTTTCTTTACTGATAAATATTTCATAGTCATTGATTTTTATATTTTCTGTTTTGTTTTTTACGATAATATTTTCTGTTTTACATTCGGAAACTGAGGTTCAGGAAGAATGTCCGACCATAATAGTACAGGTATTTCGGAGGGAACAGACTCGTGTTCTTATTTACGAAATCAAAACGGTTCTGCTCGTATCCCCAGTTCTGGATGTCTTTGTTGTCAAGAATATTACTGACACTCAGGTTGATGTTAATGAAATATTTGTACTTGATCCGGATATTTTTTCCGATGGAGGCATCCAGTGTGAACCCGCTCTTCAGTTTCTGTTCCTGCGTGATCTCCTTGATCAGGGGATCGCCGGGGCCGAGACCGGAAATGGCAGCTTCTGTCCTTCTTTCGGAAGTAAAACTCAGCCAGTTGTTGTCGTAATAGTTTGCATTGACATCCAGGAACCAGTAATGATAATTGAATTTCAGTCCGCCCGACAAGGCTGTCTGAGGTGTACTCGGGATGTAGAAATTCTTGATGTAGGTTGTGAAGGTTGTGTCGGGCAGGGAACCGTTGTCGTATGAGATGGTGGTTTGCGGACGGGAGGTATAGATGTAATTCCCGACAGCGGCGACAGCAAAAAACTTCAGCATCTTGTTCACTTTGACCTCGGCGCCGAATTCAATCCCCTGGTGAACCCTGTTGATACCGGTCATGATATTATTGACAAAGACTCCGTTATCGGTACCGAACCCGGTGTTCTTGACAATCTGGTCCTGGTAGTAACTTACCACCGTGGCGCCGTCGAGGAACTGTGTATAGTAATAGGTGAACCGGAGATTCAGCCAGGGATAGCGCATGATGTAACTGGCATCGCCTCCGAAAGCGGTTTCGCTTTTCACATCATTTACAGTTGTATTTCGGGTTTTCGGTGAAACGAATGTGTTGCTGAAATAGGGCGGTGTCGTTTCATAGAAGCCTGTGAATGTGAGGTAATGGCGTCCCGTGATCTTATACGTGATACCCCCTTTTACTCCATAATTCAGGAATGAGAATATCTTTGAATTGCCATATGAGTTTTCAGGATAACGACCGTTGCGGTAGTTTCCGGTACGCCAGAACTGGGTTCCGGTCAGGGATGCGGCAACGAAAAAATCAAGCTTGTTGTAGGTGAAGTTTCCCTGTCCCCAAAGGTTGATCGTATTCAAATGTGAAACGTAATCATATCCGAAAATATCACCCTGGTGAATGATCTTGTTGGGGTTGTTCAGGTCAAGCTGCCAGCTGGCAGTATCACCCGGGAAGTCGGTTTTGTTGAACTGGTCAATGTTGACCCAGTAATTTCCGCCGAGAAGATCATCGAGCACTTTGTAATGGTGGCCATTGTAAAGCTTGAAATTCAGGCCGCCATTAACGGTTGCATGCGGGTTCATCTCCTTGTTGACAACTGTGTTGAAGGCAAACTGGCTCGTTTTTGTGACATTGTTTTCAACGATGTAGTTGGCCTGTATCCCTTCCATATTACCAAGCTTGTTGATCTCGATCAGCTTGTCCCAGTTTATCTGGCGGGTGTTCACATCATTCTGCCATTGCTGCGTGATCATGTACTGTGTAGCCGGGTCAAGCGGGTCCACGTAGTTGGGGTGATAACTGGGCAGGTAGCGGTAATAATCCGGACGGGGATCCGGGGCGTTGTACCAGTTCAGGGAACTCCAGCTGTTGGTTCCGAACGAATAATTTGCAGAGGTTGTCAGCTTCGTTTTGTCATTGATGTTCCAGACATGATTGAGGATGAATTCCGGTTCGTTGTTCGCCCTTACCCTTGCATTCCTTGCCTTCCCGTTCTGGTAACCCCAGTTCGGGTTGTAATAGTTTGTGCCCGACAGGTCGTAGGCTTCCTGGACGGTAGCCGACTGGGTTCCTCTTTTTGTGGGAGCACCGAAGATGGTAAGTCCGAGGCTGTGTCTGCCCATTCTTTTTTCTGCTGATAAAAAATACCCCCATGCATCATAGAAGGTTCCCTCTACATATCCTTCCTGCGACCAGCGGCGTGAACCGCTCAGGGTAAATGCCCATCCGTTCTTCATCAGTCCGGTTGCATAGGTGAGCATGATGCGGTCGCGGTAGGTCCGGTTTGTTAATGAGTAGGATAATTTGATCTGTTTCCGGTAGCCGGATGCCCGTGTATCGATGTTTGTAAGACCTCCGATGTCGCCAAAGGTATACGGCGTAGGCTCATTGTAATTGTATATCTGTTTGTTCCGCATGGCATCGTTGAGCCCGCCCCAGTCGTTGAAGGTGACACGTCCGTTCTCAGGATCGCTCACATTGGTGCCGTTGATCAGGACCTGGCGGTTGTCGGCATCGTATCCGCGGGGGCGGAACGACATGGATCCGAAAATATAGCCTGCCGTTGAAGTGAAAATGTCATCCGATGAATGCAGAAGTCCTGAGATGTTCTGGTCTTTGTTTTCATCTTCCTGGTCAAGGACGATGGTACTGATCTCAGAAAGGCCTTCTCCCTCGCCGGCTTTCTTTTTTAATTCCACATTCGGGAGGGTTACTGATTCAGCATTCAGGTCAATGCTTGTTTCATAGTTCTCAAAGGTTCCGCTACTGACGGATACCGTGTACTTGCCGTAGGGGATGTTCTTGATTTCAAAAAAACCTTCCTGATCGGTCACTGTGTTCATGTTCAGGGTGCTGATTTTGACCGTGGCGTTCGAAACCGCTTTTCCGGTGCCACTCTCAGTAATCTTCCCCGACATTTTGCCGCTCTGCGCATTCACGAAGGAAATGAAGAAAAGGAAAAATCCCAGCAAGGATAAAAATCTTTTCATAGATAAAATTTAGATAAAAGAACACTTAAAATAAAGTTTACAAACCTAAACATTTTTTTTCAGCTGTATAGTAAATGATTGTAATTTTGAACCGTTAAAAACTACGTTGTGAAAAGAACCTTCATTTACACTTTAATCTTATTTCTTCCCTTTCTCGCAATTCAGCATTCCACCGCAAATGCCCAGGGAAAACAGGCAAAAGTTGTCTGCGTCGCATTCTATAACCTCGAAAATCTCTTCGATACCATTGATGATCCGAAGATCGATGATGCTGAATTTCTCCCGAACGGATCAGGGCAGTGGGATACGAAGCGATACCTCCTGAAGCTGAACCACCTGGCAACCGTGATTTCCCAGATCGGGGATGAATACACCAAAAATGGCCCTGCCCTTATCGGTGTTTCGGAGGTGGAAAACCGGCAGGTTGTTTATGATCTTGTTCATACGCCCCCGCTGAAGTCGATGGGATACGATTTTGTACACTTTGACTCTCGTGATTCACGGGGCATCGATGTGGCCCTGCTCTATCAGCCGAAGATATTCCAGGTGAAATCAACGAGCATGCACCCGCTGAAAATGGCCGACACCAGTTTCCATACCCGCGACATTTTGCAGGTTGACGGACTACTCGACGGCGAATGGGTGCATGTACTGGTCAACCACTGGCCGTCGCGCAGCAGCGGTGAAATCGAGACCCTTGCCAAAAGAGATGCCGCAGCCGATAACTGCCTGAACGTGGTGAAAGCCATCTTTAAAGCAGAACCCGGTGCCCGGATCATCATCATGGGCGATCTGAACGACGACCCTGTGGATGAAAGCCTGATGAAACACCTTAAAACAAAGACCAAACCCGAAAACCTCGGTCCGGAAGACCTGTACAACCCGATGTGGCAGATGTATCGCGACGGAATAGGTTCACTGGCTTACCGGGACGTATGGAACCTGTTCGACCAGATCATTGTCTCTTCCGCGTTGGTGGACAAGAAGTCTGACGGATACAGGTACCTGAAGGCAAAGATCTTCAATAAAGAGTTCCTGATCCAGAAAGAGGGTCAGTATGCAGGCTATCCGTTCCGGACTTATGGCGGTGGCATTTACCAGGGAGGCTACAGCGACCATTTGCCGGCCTACATGTTTCTTGTGAAAGAAATCAAATAAATATTCCCGTTCCGGAATGCCGGGTTTTTTTATTCCGACAGAATGATTTATTTTCGTACCAAAATTTACCACAGTGTCTGATAGCCTGGTTATCATTCCGACCTATAAGGAAAAGGAAAATATTGAACGGATCATCCGGAAAGTCTTCTCCCTGGAGAAAGAATTTCACATCCTGATCGTGGAAGATAACTCTCCCGATGGAACCGCGGATATTATTCGTTCGCTCATGCCAGAATTTCCCGGAAAGCTTTTTATGGAAGAAAGAAAAGGGAAACTGGGTCTGGGCACAGCATATATTCATGGTTTCCGGTGGGCACTGGCTCACGGGTATGAATATATCTTCGAAATGGATGCCGATTTCTCACACAATCCCGATGATCTTCTCCGTTTACATGACGCTGCAAAAAATAAAGGCGCCGATGTTGCCATCGGGTCAAGGTACATTACCGGGGTGAATGTTGTCAACTGGCCGATGGGAAGGGTTTTAATGTCATATTATGCTTCTGCCTATGTCAGGTTTGTAACCGGTATGAAGATACGGGATACGACTGCCGGTTTTTTATGTTATCACAGCAAGGTGTTAAAATCCATCCGGCTGGATAAGATCCGTTTTACCGGATATGCCTTCCAGATCGAGATGAAATTCACGGCCTGGAAACTGGGATTCAACATCGTGGAAGTTCCCATCATCTTCACCGACCGTACCATCGGCGAATCGAAAATGAGCAAGGGGATCTTCAGGGAAGCCATCCTTGGAGTGATCAGCCTGCGATGGAGAAGCCTCTTCATAAAGTACAAACGGCAGGAGTAGCGCTTTCACTTTCCTCTTATCTTTGCACAGGTTTTATTTAGCTATTTCATGGAACAGATCCTTATTGCAGGAGCGAACATCGTTAATGAAGGCAGGACTTTTGAAGGCAGCGTCCTGATCAGGGGTGAACGGATCGAAGAGGTTATTCCTTCAGGATCCGCAAGTCTGGTCCTGGAAGAGCTTGAAAATGTTGAGCTCATCGATGGACGGGGAAAATTTCTTCTCCCGGGTGTGATTGACGACCAGGTCCATTTCCGTGATCCCGGGCTTACCCAAAAAGGTGACTTGTATACCGAATCAAGAGCTGCCGTGGCAGGCGGCGTCACCTCCTTCATGGATATGCCCAACACCGACCCAAAGGCTACAACCCTTGCCATCCTGGAAGAAAAATACAAACTCGCTGCCCGGAAGTCGCTGTCCAATTATTCATTTTTCCTGGGTGCGACCAACAGCAACCTGGAAGAGATTGAAAAGGCTGACCCGTCAAGGATTTGCGGTGTGAAAGTCTTTTTGGGTGCCTCCACAGGAAATATGCTCGTGGATGATCCGGAAAGCCTGGAGAGGATTTTCTCAAACTCCCGGATGATCGTCGCCATCCACAGCGAAGATGAAGGGATCATCCGGAAGAACCTTGCTGAATACCACGAAAAATACGGGGATACTATCCCGGTTGAGGCTCATCCGCTGATCCGGAATGTGGATGCCTGCTATACATCTACAAAGAGGGCTGTCGACCTTGCAAAGAAACACAATACCCGCCTCCACGTGCTGCATCTTTCCACGGCAAAAGAGCTGGAGCTGTTCCGCAACGATATCCCCCTGGTGAAGAAACGGATCACCAATGAGGTCTGCGTTCATCACCTCTGGTTTGATGACCGCGATTACGCAAAGTTCGGTTCCCGGATCAAGTGGAACCCTGCCATCAAATCACCGGACGACAGGGAGGGCCTCTTCAAAGGCCTGCTCGATGATACGATCGATATCATCGCTACCGATCATGCACCGCACCTGGAAGAAGAAAAGTCGAATCCCTACCTGAGCTGTCCATCGGGCGGACCGCTCGTCCAGCATTCCCTGGTGATCATGATGGAGTTCTTCCATCAGCACAGGATCACCATGGAAAAGATCGTAGAGAAGATGTGTCATGCACCGGCCACCCTCTACCGGATCAGCGACCGTGGTTTTATCCGCAAAGGCGGCTTTGCCGATCTTGTGCTTGTGGATCCAGCTGCTCCCTGGACGGTCTCGAAAGAAAATATCCTCTACAAATGCGGCTGGTCACCCTTCGAGGGAATGAAATTCTCCTCGCACATCAGCCATACGTTTGTCAACGGGAACCTGGTTTACAGAAACGGACGCTTTGATGAACGGACACGCGGGAAACGGCTGGAATTTATTCCTGAAAAGACCAACTAAAATATAATTCAACAGAATATGAAATTTCCTTGTTTGATCTCACTGCTGGTGATAGCTACACTTGCCTCATGCACCCACGAAACCAGGGTAATGGAATCAGTCTACCCCGACGGATCCCCCAAACGCGAATGTGTCTATACCGGGAATGGCCCTTCCCGTCAGTTGGTCCGGGAAACCACATGGTATCCGAAAAAGAAGATCCAGATGACCGGTGAATACAAGAATAGTTTACGCGACGGGAGATGGGTCTATTACCGGGAAAACGGGAATATCTGGAGTGAAGGTTATTTTACAAAAGGAAAAAGTGAAGGGAAGAGGCTCATCTATCATGAAAACGGGAAGATCTATATTGAAGGGACATACAAGGATGGGCGGCCGGTTGGTGACTGGAAATTTTACGATGAGAAAGGAAACCTGGTAAAACCGAAAGACTCTGCCAAAGATCCGGAACATATGCTGAGGCCGGTGTTGAAACGGCCAAACTGAGAACGAAAAGATAAAAAAAAAAGGCAACTCCGTATGAGCTGCCTTTTTTATTGGTTCTTGCGGAAGGTTAATTCACCAGGATCACAAGGTACCTTACATTGCTCCAGAAAGCAGCGTAGTCCGTAATTTGCAGAGACTGAATGATCTTTTTATCGCCAACCAGTTTGTATGAAGAGGTAGGATGGTTGGAGATGACCTTCGCCTTTTTGCTGAGGATAGAGACTTCTGTCAGCTTACGGATATCCACTTTTGTGAAGAGGGCCTTGTTGAAATCGGAAAGCAATTTGTCGCCTTTGCCGATGATCCCGTTCTTTTTCAGGTCCTTCGAGGTTCCCACAATATAATAGGCTGTGTTCAGTGCAGCTTCCTGCTGGGCAAGTGTCTGCTGTTGCTGGGTGAGTTTGGATGACTGGTTTTTCACCACATTGGTAAGCGTGTCAGCACGCAAATTGGCTGTTTCAATAACGATGTTCAGTTTGGCAAGCTTGTCGCGGAGCGTTTCAATCTCGGCATTCCTGTCGGAGATGTCTTTCTGCAAGCGGTCAACAAGTTTCTGGAGTTCCGTTACCTTCATATTGCTGGCTTTCATTTTACGCGTAAGGTCGGAGAGTTCCTTTTTGTTTTTTTCCATCAGCATGTAGATGGAGGTAATGTCGCTTTTGATCTGGTCCTTGGCAGACAGCTTCAACTCACCGTTTTTGTTGGTGCTGAGGTTGATGATGTTCTGCTTCATTTTGATCGTGTCCAGCGTCCCCTGGATTTCGTTGACTGTAGCAATGAATTCATTGATGGCTTCATCCTTTTGCATGGATTGAGCCATAATGCTGTCATTCTGTGCTTTCATCGCTTCAGCTTCTTTTTTGGCTGCCCTGCCGCAAGCAAACATAACAGGGATCAGTAAGAGAATCAAATACTTTTTCATCTTGTGCAAATTTTAATTTAGTTTTAATAAGGGGCAAAAGTACAAAGAAATTCAGGCTTTTGTTCAATTAACCGGAAATATCTTTTACTTTACCATACGGAAATCACCAAACCTCCGTTTTCTGAAGATAAATTGTTACGATTTTTATAGCGATCAAGATGATGGTAAGATACCCTAAAGTAATTTTGAAAAAAGGCAAGGAAGCCTCCCTGAAACGTTTTCATCCCTGGCTTTTCTCAGGAGCCATCGAGCGGACGATCGGTTCCTGCGTTCCCGGTAACATCGTCGAGATCTATTCCATTTCCCATGAATACCTGGCAACCGGGCATTTCCAGGAGGGGTCCATTGCAGTCAAGCTTTTTACTTTCCAGCAGCAGGAGATCAATTATCTCTTCTGGAAAGAAAAGATTGAGAAGGCATACAGGCTGAGAACAGTTTTGGGGCTTATCCCGTCAACGTCAACAACGGCTTACCGCCTGGTGTTTACCGAGGGCGATGATCTTCCGGGTCTTATCATTGACTGGTACAACGGGGTTGCCGTTATCCAGACCCATAGCCTTGGAATGCATCAGATCAAGCCCGACCTGGTGAACATCCTGAAAGAGATTTACGGAGAAAGCCTTAAAGCGGTTTATGACAAGAGCTCTGAAACAACCTTGCTGACAGATGCCTCGCCAAACGTTAACGGTGAGGGGATCAGTGGTAACCGGATCCGGGACGGGTACCTCCTGGGATCTCCCCAAAAAGGGATCATCACCGAAACCGGCCATACCTTTGCCGTCGACTGGGAGAGGGGCCAGAAAACAGGGTTCTTCCTCGACCAGAGGGGCAACCGGATGTTTGCCCAGTTTTATGCAAAAGATAAAAATGTACTGAATGCATTCTGTTATTCGGGGGCATTTTCGGTCTATGCCCTCCGGGGCGGTGCAGCCTCTGTCCATTCTGTCGACAGTTCAAAGCAAGCCATCGAGTGGACAAAAGAAAACCTGGCGCTGAACGGGATCGACGAAACAAGACATCAGTCAACAGTTGCTGATGTTAAGCGGTACCTGGTTCAGTCGGCAGCCATGTACGATATGATCATCCTTGACCCGCCGGCCTTTGCCAAGCATCACAACATCACACACAATGCACTGCAGGCCTATATCCACATCAACTCCGAAGCCATGAAAAAATTGACTCCCGGGGGTATCCTGATGACCTATTCCTGTTCGCAGGCCATCAGCCGTGAAATGTTCCGCTCAGCAGTCCAGGCGGCAGCCCTCGAAGCCGGCCGCAAGGCCCGGGTCCTTCACCATCTTTCACAGGGCCCTGATCATCCGGTCAGTATCTTTCACCCCGAAGGGGAATACCTGAAGGGATTGATCCTTCAAATCGATTAAAAATCATCCAAAATAATCACCTATGGTCGAGTACAGAAAATTAAACAACATCATCGGTTGGGCTGTCTTTGCAATTGCCACTGCAATCTACTTTCTCACCATCGAACCGACGGTCAGCTGGTGGGACCCGGGCGAACACATCGCCACCGCCTATAAACTCCAGATCGGACATCCGCCGGGGGCTCCCACCTTCCAGCTGATCGGACGCATCTTTTCCCTCTTCGCGTTCGGGAATACGGGGAAGGTGGCCTTGCTGATCAATTCCATGCTCAGCCTCTCCAGCAGTTTTACTATCCTCTTTCTCTTCTGGACCATCACCCTGCTGGCCAGGAAGATCCTCGTAAAAGACGGGGAGATGACCCGGAACCGGATGTGGAGCATCTTCGCGGCGGGGTTTGTAGGCGCCATGACCTTTACCTTCTCCGATTCGTTCTGGTTTTCGGCTGTTGAAGCCAATGTCTTTGGGATGTCGTACCTCTGTACGGCGATTGTTTTCTGGGCGATGCTGAAATGGGATGAGGCAGCGGATGAAAAACACAGCTACCGCTGGCTGATCTTCATCGCGTTTATGATCGGACTTTCCATCGGTGTTCACCTGCTGAATCTGCTGACCATTCCCGCCCTGACGCTTGTATTTTATTTCAGGAAATTTAAAACCAGCCGCTGGGGAATTGTCCTGGCTGTCATCATTTCCTTCGTGATCACGGCGTTTATCATGTTCTTCGTGATCCCGTGGATCCCGAAAATGGCCGGAACTTTTGAGCTCTTCTTCGTGAATGGCCTGGGATTGCCTTTCAATTCGGGCACGATCGTCTATTTCCTGATCCTTGCGGGACTGATCGTCGCAGGTCTTATTTATACGCGAAGAAAATCGAAACCGGTTCTGAACACGATCATTCTCTCCCTGGTCTTTATGCTGATCGGCTATTCTACGTTTATCGGCCTGGTGATCCGTTCAAATGCCGGCACTCCCATAAATGAAGACAGCCCGAAAGATGCCATCAGCCTGGTTTCTTTTCTCAACCGCGAGCAGTATGGTACCTGGCCGTTTCTCTACGGCGCCTATTATACTGCCCCGATGGTTGATATGGAAGATGGATCGCCGGTCTATAAAAGGGATGACCAGAGTAAAAAATACATCGTTATTGATGACCGGAAGGGGACAATTCCGGTTTATGACTCTCGGTTCATGACCCTCTTCCCGAGGATGTGGAGCACTGCACGGAAAGGCGCCGCCGAATTCTACAAAGAATACGGAGGGCCGGGTGTGCCGGTTTCGGTGACGGGTCCGGATGGAAATACGCAGACGCTCTATAAGCCTACCTTCCTGGAAAACCTGCGGTTCTTTGTATCGTACCAGGTACGATGGATGTATTTCCGCTACCTGATGTGGAACTTTTCCGGACGGCAGAACGATATCCAGGGTAACGGTCCCGGCGACATAAAGAATGGAAACTGGATCACCGGGATCCCGTTCATTGATAAGATGTGGTACGGGCATGCCCAGTCGGGGATTCCTGAAAATCTTCAGAACCGGGCTACCAACAAATATTATATGCTTCCCTTCCTGCTGGGTTTGTTGGGGATCTATTTTCAGTTCAAAAACGACTATAAGGGAGGTTTTGTGGTCGGATTCCTTTTCCTGATGACCGGCCTTGCCATCATCACCTATCTGAACCAGCAGCCTTTTGAGCCCCGTGAAAGGGATTATTCCTATGCCGGTTCCTGTTATGCATTTTCAATATGGATCGGGATGGGAGTGTTATTGCTGATCGACCAGCTGCATAAAAAACTGAAGGTAAAAGAAACCATCGCCATTGCAGTTGCTGCGGTTTTTTCCACCCTGCTTGTTCCGGGCATCATGGCACAGCAGAACTGGGATGATCATGACCGTTCGGGGAAGTTTGCGACCCGCGATTTTGCAGCCAGTTACACAAACTCGTGTGATAAAAATGCAATTCTCTTTACCAATGGCGACAACGACACCTTCCCGCTCTGGTACAGCCAGGAAGTGGAAGGGATAAGAACCGATGTGCGGATCGTTAACCTCGAACTGGCATCCGGATCGTGGTACATCGACCAGATGTACAACAAGGCCTATGATTCTGATCCGTTGCCATTCTCCTTGTCAAAGGATCAGTATCAGCCGGGTTCCAATGATGAGATCGCCTATTACGATTCAGGGATAAAGGGAAATATTGAGCTTTCCGACTTTATCGATTTTATCAAAAGCGATGATCCGCTTACCTTTAAGACCACACAGAGCGGGATCAGGGTAAAAGTTTTTCCGACCCGGAACATCAAGCTTACCGTTGATAAGGAGGCCTGCCTGAAATACGGGATCGTACCTCCCTGGTTGAAAGATAAAATGGTTGATTCCGTCTGCTGGACCATCCGGAAGAACTATCTCACCAAGAATGACATTATGATGCTCGACCTCATTGCCTCCGGCAAGTGGAAACGCCCGATCTGTTTTTCAGCACCTTCCAGCGTCAAAGACTATTTTAATGTGGATACATTTTGCATGGTTGAAGGCTGGGTTTATAAGTTCATGCCGGTGAAGGCCGATCCGGATGATTACATTCCCGGGCTGGGAGGCGTTGATGCACTGAATTCCTATGATATCCTGATGCACAGGTCGGCATGGGGAAATCTCAATGATCCGCACGTATATGTGGATCCTGAATCCAGGAACAATGTTTTCAGACCGAAAACCAACATCCTTCGTGTCACCCAGTCGCTGATCCGTACCGGGGAAAAAAAGAAAGCACTGGAGCTGATGGAACTCTACTACAGGCATTTCCCGTATCAGAAATTCTCCTTTGATATGGATGACGCCATATTCGCCAACCTTTATTACAAAGCAGGTGAAGCTCAAAAGGCAAATAAGCTGGTGGAGAAGATTGGCAGGACCAACGGTGAAAACCTGGAATATTATTATTCTTTTACGGGAGATTTTGCCGATGCCTATAAAGAGGATATTCAGAGTGCGCTTGAAATGCTTCGCAGTCTGCAGATGCTTGCAACCCAGAACAACCAGGAAAAACTTGCCAAAGAGATGGAGGAGTTGTTCAAGCGGGAATCCGCAAAACTGAAATAAAAAAAAGAGGCTGCCGGAAACGACAGCCTCTTTTGACGATATGGCGTTGACTAAAAGTAGTTTTTATTTTCTCGCAGAGTCTCGCTGATGAATCGCAGAGTTCCGCAGAGAATTGAGATTATGAATTTTAACTCTGCGAAACTTAGCGTAAAACTCTGCGAAACTCTGCGTGACATGATTTTTTTTTACCTTTTAGTCACCTCCACAGGAGATGAGTTGAATAAACAGTTACATTTTAAGGATCTTCACCTCGGTTCTCCTGTTGAGCTGATGACAGGGGCAATCGCCGGCCGATCCGGTCGGACAGCCTGCCACCTTGGTGCAATCCTCGATCAGCTTGTGCTTTCCGTATCCCTTTGCCGTGATCCTGTCCTTGCTGATCCCTTTTCCGATGATATAGTCAACGGCACTCTGGGCGCGGCATTGCGACAATTTGTCGTTATAGGCATCGGTGCCTCTCTGGTCGGTATGCGAAGAAAGCTCGATCTCCATTTTCGGGTACTTCCGCATCAGGTCAACCAGGCGGTCGAGCTCGATGCCGGCATCCTTGCGGATGTTGCACTTGTCGAAGTCGTAGTAGATCGGGAGGACGAAGATCTGGTCGGGTTTTAATTCTTCCACGCAGAGAACGAGTTTCACATAGAGCGTTTTGCTGCGGTCCAGTCCTTTGGTGGTGATCTCCTGAAGTCCGGAGAAATAGCCGTCTTTATTCCCGACAATGGAATAATCGGTTTCCTGTTCCAGGTTGAAACTGAACTTGCCCTGTTCATCCGAAGCGGCGGTTTCAACTTTACCGGTATTTTTATTGGTGAGTTCGATGTTGACTTTGCCTATGGGCTTGTCGCCGTTTTTGCACTGAACGGTAACACCGGCAAGCATGAACTTGAGGTCTTTCAGGACAAGTTCCTTGTAGATCGATTTTTTCTTGTTGAATTCCGATTTCTCGACCTTTGCAGAGCTGGTTTTTAATTCACCCTTGGCACCGGTAATGAGATAGTCTCCGGGTTCAACATTTTCGAAAGTTACCTTTCCATTGCTTTCCGTTTTCTTGGTGCGGAGCACGCTTCCTTTGGAATCCCTCAGGGTCACATCCACATCGGCAACCGGGATGGAGGTCAGCGAATCCTTGACCAGGACAATGATGTCCTTGTTCTTGCCTTTTGGTTTTGGAACCGGAACAACCCTGAAGACAACTCCGACCGAAGCGGAGAAGTGGTTAACATTCATCATCTTAGGGTGGTACTTGTCAAGGTAATTTTTCGGCTGGAAATAGGGATAGCCGTCTAAGGTCCCATCTGATTTCAGGAAATTCTCCGGGTCCTTGTAAGCAAACTTCATGTCTGCATCATCATTGATTTTTTTGGCTGAGACAAAGGAGTGGATAAAGTCGAAACCCAGGCTGATCCCGATAAAGGGATTGAACCAGTAGTTTCCGTAAACACCGAGTTTTGCGCCAAAAACATTCAGGGTTTTGTCGTAGTTGAAATCCAGAACGGTATCCCGGGGATAACGCTCATCTTCCATGACGCCATTAACCTTGACCATCAGGGATCCCATGTTCAGCATGCTCACACCGCCGCGGAGGTTGACATCGACATCCCACTTTTCATTGGTAAAAACCTTGAAACTCGGGCCGACGCCGATGAAGATGAGGGATTGATTTTTGCGGTTGCTTTCGCTGATGGAGGTATTGGCATGGGTGTTCACATAATCTTTCAGGGTAGCCGGAGTGACAAACTTCAGGCTGTTTGCGAAATAATCAACATCGAGTCCGGCTCCGAAATTCGGGTGAAAGTAGAAATCAAAATTCCCGCCCGCGTATATTCCCCATTTTGTTTTGAGTACATTGTTCTTTAGACCGGTCACTTCTACTGAGCTGCCATGCCCGATAAGGGCCATGTCTTCAAATCTCAAGGGCAGAGCTGTGAAGGTTTGCCCCATCCCGATCTTAAGCCTTGCCTGGAATTTAAAATATCCTGCATTGCCAGCCGGTGCGTCCTGTGCCAGGGTCACGTTTGCGAATCCCAGGATAACAAGAAAAAGAAGGAAAGTAAATTTTTTCATATTCAACAACTTTTAAGGGTGAATAAAATGATAAATCCAGGTAAAAGTCGTCCTGGTTCCAGTCTGCAGCAGACTTAGATGATTGCTAAATTATAACAATAAATACAAATATAGAATCAAGAAGGCGGATATTTTTTCTTTCTTTCATCCTATCAGGAGTATAGATGGGGGTTTATTGCTTCCGAAAAGGCGGGTTTGTTGTAATAAGGGGCGGGTTTGGAACCCGCCCCTTTTCAGAATTTCACAAACAAAGCCAGAACGCCAAGAGCAATCAGCACAAAACCCGTAATCCTCTTTTCATGGTGTTCCAGGAAATGGGATCTGAAGCTTCTGGCGCCTTTCATTCCGAGCGTCACAAGCAACAGCATGACCGCCAGCGTGATGGTAAGGTAGACTGCTGAAACAATGAATATGCCTGTCCATCCGATCGTACCGGCCTGGAAGTAGTACGCCTCAATTTCGATGCAGGGAGTAAGGAACATTGCTATGCTCAGTGAAGTCAGGATACCCACCCATCTTGATTTAGTTGTCAGGTTGTCATCCGCTGCCGGTTTTAAATCATGATGATGGTGATGATGATTCCGGAGGTCAAGCAAAAGATAGATCATCCCCAGCCCGATTAAAATGGCCGGGGCGACGGTCTCAGAGATCACGGAATAGGCTGCCGAGAGTTTATACCCGATCAATCCAACCACGATCCCGATGATGATCGTACTCAGCGTGTGGGCAACCCCTGTGATGATGGTCGCCCACAAGGTCTGGCCCCGGGTCCATTTCTCCGTCTTGCCAACTGCGATCAGCGGCAGCCAGTGATTCGGAATCAGTGCATGGATCGTGCTCAGGATGAGGCTTCCGATAAATACCTGGTACATACTGTGTCTTTGTTTAAATATCCAGAATTAAGTTGATCATGACTTCATGTCATTTTATTTTTCATTTCATTCCGTGGCATTATTTCTCAACCAGGAAATAGGTTCCCCCGTTTACCTGTCCGTCTTCCACAAGCCTGAAACCGCAACTGGCGAATAACTTCTTCCATGCCTTTTTTGAAGTCAGAAAGAACGACAGGAGATTGAGAAGCCCGAAGGAGGACAGCGTGGGCGTCAGCACGATCATCAGCATCCTGCCGCCGGGCCGGAGGATGCGGCTGATCTCTCTCAGCGCGTTAAGTTTTTGTCCGCCAAGATGGTCGATCATGTATGAGCTGACTACCGCCTGGAAAGTCCCGCCCGGAAACCCGGTGCGGGTAATATCCCCCTGCACGATCTCCACCTGCTCCTGGATCCCTGCCAGTTTCAGGTTTTTCTCGAGAAGCGTATTACCCCCGCCGGCAATGTAATCAGCGTCGAAAAGGTCGAATGCGGTGATCTTTCCTGAATAAGTCCTGCTTAAGGCTATTGTCGTTCGTCCGGCGCCGCAGCCGGCATCGAGGATGTGGCCGTTTTGGCCGTCCGCCAGTCTCACCGCAGGCAGTACCAGGTAACGGGTGTTCTCCGGAGAACGGACGATCAGGTTGCCGATGAAGAAATTCAGGGCAAGCAGGAACAGGAAGAATGCCAGCAACTGAAGCGCCGGGAACGTCAGGTAGATATGAACGGCCGCTGCAAGGAATACAATCGAAACGACCCAGAAACCATTCAGCCAGCCGACGCTCCAGCCGGCATCAAACTTTTGCTCTTCCCTTTTACGGTGCAATGAACCTTTAAAGTGAATTTTCAATTTGTCAGGCAGCACAACTGCCACAGACAATGACAACACGAGCAGCAGGGCGACGTGGATGAGAACCACCCCGATCGTCAGTCCCGCGACCCATTTCAGATTCGGCATCAGGACAAGTATCACGACCGATGCAACAATGCCAATGATGGCCATCATTTTTGAATGACCCATTACAGAAAACCATCCCCTGTTTTTCATTTTTATAATCCTCCTTGTTAATGAATACTAAGTTCCCCCTGGTTTTCCAGGAGATGAACAGGGCCCGGGAAGAAGTCAGGCAGGTTTTACCGGGATGAATACCTGGCGGTGAATGCTTTCGTAGGCTGTAATGGCAGGATTCTCCTCATAAAGCTCGAATCCTGTGATCTCCGCAATCTGGTACCCCGACTGATCGAGCCAGTAGTGTTTGAAGTTGATCAGGCTTCTGAAGAGATCGTGATTTGTCCCCTGAAAAAAGTAGGTGGCATATTTGCCATCCGGAATCCTCATGAGGCCCGTCTCTTTAGCCGCCGGGGTTTCATCCGGAACCGTGATACAGGCCCTGAACCTGCACTTCTCATATTCCGTGAAGAAAGGCATGTCGAGCATGACGCCGATATACCGGGTCTCCTTTGAGATCAGGTCCCGTGGTTCGGCCCAGCGGGTCAGCGCCCTGAAAGCAGCAGGGATTGCATCGTCATCACCGAGATGAGACTCCAGGAAAGCAACATTCAAAGAACGCACCGTCTTAACTTCGATATCCATTGCCGAAGGAAAACCCTCCGCTTCTTCCATGGTCATATTCATGCTGCGAAATTCGAAAGGAAAAACCGCTGCATGTTTGCCTGTCTTGGTTTTCAGTATGCCAATCTTGCTAATATCGTCCCACGACAGCCTGCGGAATGCGTCGGGGGTAGTGCCGTAGTATTTCTTAAACGCCCGGATGAATGTGGCGGGCGATGAAAACCCGCACTGGAAAGAGGCATCGCCTATGCTCAGTTCAGGATAGAGTTTCAGGTAGTGTGCGATCCGCTCTAGCCGGAGGCGCATGATGTACTGTTTTGGTGATTCGCCGACGTAAAGGGAGAATATTTTCTGAAAGTGAAAGGGAGAGAAGAATGCGATTTGGGCGAGCCGTTCAAGGGAGAGCTCATCCGAAAGATTCTCATGAATGTCGGCCAGCACTTTCCGGATTCGTTGGATGTACTCTTTCTCTTTAAAATTTTCAGGTGGATGATGCATCCGCTGTTTGGTATCAAATAAACGGGTTAAAGATAGTCACAAAAAATAAATAGCGAAATGGCGAAACCTGCCTGCCGGAAGGCAGGTGGCGAGATAGCGAAACGGGAGTCGCTTCATCGCTTTGCTCCCCGCAATGACAACGATTTTGGGGGTTATTGACTTTTGTCGCTGAGGCAGCGGATTGAATAGGCGGAAGTCTTGAACCAGGTCCCCCTTTTAGAGCTCTTATCAATGCAGGAGAGCCTCATGCAATATGCCCATTTTAAAGGGTTAGTACCTTCCAGTGTTGTGGTAGTCCACCACATCCCGAAATTTCTGAGTCCGTCATTTATACTACCCTGGTCCTTTGCTCCACCGGGAAGTCCCGTCCAACCGCTTGTATTGGTGGCACCCACATTGGGATAATGTAAATTTCCCCAATGTACAACACCTGCTTCTTTCATTGCGCCACCTGCCAGGGTATCGCCATTCGTAAGGAGGTAATTGCCTCCCAGGTTGGCAACCAGGGTCGTGTAGTCACCGTCGGTAGGAACATGCCACCCGATGGGTGCAACATTGCGTCCATCCGCCACGGCATACCAGTTGTAAAGCCATCCGTAGACCTGCACGTTGGCTGCAGAATTATCATAGGCATAAATCATACCTGTTGTATCTGCAATTGTTTTTGCATCAGCAGTACCGGGTGCAATCGGATCTCCGTTGCGGTAGTGTGTTACTTTCAGATTCTCAACCATCCAGGTTTGTGAGCCAATGATAACGGTGTGATAAACGTTTCCATCAATATCGGTGACGGTGGGTCCCGAAGAGGTATTGGAAGTGGTATGGTCAGACTTTTTACAACTGTTCAGAATCTGCAGGGCAATAATTAAACCCAATAAAAAGGGGATTGCTTTTTTCATAGCGCATTTTTGTTAAATTCAATAATTGCCAGGCAAGCCGGTAAGGTGAAAAACAGGTGGTTGCCACCTGGCATGTGAATACTTCAAATTTTATTATCATTATTTAGAATAAATATGAATAGCAAAGATAAGTGCAGAATTACTTTTGTCAAGGATTTTATTTTAAAGGAGTTTTGAGATGGAATCCGGACCTGGAAATAGCCTGCAAGGATTCAGAATCATAAAAAGCAAAATAGCGAAGCCGCTTTCGCTGTTTCGCCATTACATAAAACGGATCATCTATCCACCTGCCGCCGGTAATTGGATGACCACCCTGCTCTCTTCAATATCAATCGTGTGAGGTGGCCAGGTTGCACCGGCAAGGATTTGTCAAGGCAAGCGTTTATTCCATAATACCCTTGAAATACTTATTCAATTTTGCTTGTTGAATAAAAAATTGTACATTTGCAGCACATTGCGGGGTGGAGCAGAGGTAGCTCGTTGGGCTCATAACCCAAAGGTCATAGGTTCGAATCCTGTCCCCGCTACCAATTCAAGTCCGAAATGTGAAGTGCGAAGTCCGAACTACTTCGCACTTTTTGTTTTACACTTTGGACATTCCACCTGAGGCTTCACGCTTGATTCAAATCCGCCCCTGTCAGCGCGTCGGATTTGTCTGGATGTAATTTCTGATAGCGTTTAATTCTTTCTCACCTTTAATGACTGTTTCGTAATAATTCCGCTGCCAGACTACAACTCCGGTTGTTTTTCTCAATTCGTTTATTTTTCTTGCGGAGAATGTTTTTAACTGCCGGATAATTTCACCTAGGTTCGGGGCGAGTTTGTTGTGATAAGCAGGGGCGGGTTTGTTGTGAGAAGCAGGGGCGAGTTTGTTGTGAGAAGCAGGGGCGGGTTTGGAACCCGCCCCTGCTTCGATCTGAATAATGCCATGGACATGGTCAGGCATGATCACGAAAAAATCCAAGATGATATAATTATTATGATTGGGAAGGTCAAGCCAGGTTGACTGGACAATTTTCCCAAATTGACTAAGGATCATTGAATTATTCTCAATCCTGCCAAATAGAGGCTCACGATGTTTTGAACAAATTGTGAAGAAATAAAATCCAGGTTTGGAATAATCATATCCTCTTAATCTTATGGAACGCCGGTGATGAACCTCCGGATCAAATTTTCTGAAGAGAACCATTTAACAAATTATTGATTCTCTTTATAGGTTTCAAATCAAAAGGTAATATGTTATCCAATTATTTT
>JAPLDI010000015.1:8008-205953 GCA_026391795.1 Bacteroidota bacterium | reverse complement strand
CATTAAGCAAACTTGCTTTAAGGTAAGATTCCTGTTACTTTTGAGGGGTCAATTTGAAGCGTAATCAGGGGGTCAATTTGAAGCGTAACCGGGGGGTCAATTTAAAACGTAATTAGGGGGTCAATATGGGCGGATTCTCCAGGTTATACGTAAAGAGAAATAAAATGTCACATGACTTTTTTTAATTAAAACCATTCCCCACTAATCTTAATTAAAAAAAGTGTATGCATTTGACTAACTGTATTATACACACTACTTAGAATTATTATAAATTATAAAAATGTGTAAATATTTTTCTTTCTGACGCTAATGCCTGTAACAATGAAGATTTGGAGGAGAGGAAAAACGGTTAACGGTGATTAGAAATTTATAGGTGCATGGTCATTCCATTTCTTCAAAGAAATCATCCAATGAGAGGAAATGTGCATCCAAAATCTTAAATAGAGTAACCAGTCTTATATTACCACCATGTTCCAGTTGCTGGATCGTAGACCTTGATAAGCCGCATAGCTGCGCCATTTCTTTCTGGGAATATCCTGAGTTCAACCGAAGATTACGGCAAAATGAAGCTATACGTTCCAAACGTAGGACCTGATGCTTCTGGATGACGTTTTTTCCATATGGTTCGATTTCTGGCATGGTAGGGATTTAAACATAAATACTCCCAGAATCGAAAAAGCATAGTTACAAAAGCTTTATGTAGTACTATAATCAGGATTAATTTGCTGGTTAATGGGGTTTTATGAGCCTTTAATACACCAACAGAACTATTGAAAATTGCGAAAAGCTATGGCTTTTACGCTGAAATGAGAAGAATTTGCAGATATATGAAGGAAATTTGGGGAATTGTAGTGCCCACACGTGAGAATGACAGAGGCAAATTCAGGACATCAGAATCTATTTTGATTTGTCCAGAAGTGTAGCACTAAATTCTTGAAATGATATCCCAAGACCTCTGAGAACCTTCACTAGTGTTGCAATTGTGAAATTCTGTTTACCGGATTCCAGTTTGTAATATGTGATCCGATGAAGGTCATTTTTAGCAGCAAAGGCTTCATAGCTTAACCCTGTGGCGATCCGAAGCTGTTTTATTCTTTCTGATATCGCTTTTATCACTACAGCATCGTCAGGAGCGATGATCCTTTCCTTTGCTTTTGTTTCTTTCATGACGGTGATCTTTCTATGCAAAGATACATTTTACATATTATAATAAATTATAAAAATTACTATAATATGTTTATTATAATATGTACCTTTGCATAATGAAACGGAAAAAGAAAAATCAACCCACCATGTATTTTCTAAACCAAATGCCACATAATGGGAACAGTTTGATTTTCAGATATCAGCTCTTTGTGAAGAAGGATGATAAAATCAAGTCGTTTCCCGTTTTTCAATTTGACCCTGAATTTATTACGGTTAGGAAATTTTCTTACTACCCTGTTGTTTTTAATTGATTGTGCGAAAACCTTAAACAAAAAGATTATTGAATAAAACTACATCTCTTGCTCATGCTCAACGTGCCATTGCAATCAGTAATTGGCTAAAGCACTATCCCGCACACTTACTTTCCGCGGAGGATTACCTGTGGCTGATGCTAAATCAGCAAATCTTTATCAATAGAGCCAGTGGTTTTGATGAAGTAGGTATTTTGAAAGGACCTTGGGGCAAGGCATACCAATCACTCAAGGACAAAGGTGATATACAGTTGTTTGACTTTGATCTTAAATCCGAATATTTTAATCAACGCTTCAGGGTGTTAGAAGAAAGCCAGACTTACCATGATCCGGATCACCAAATCAAGAATGATCTTTCATCGTTGATTTTTTGCGATATAAATCATGTTCCAGTAGGATTGAATTATGATGATTTTTTTAATCATACTGGAAATAGAGATGGTTATAACTTCTTCACTAATTTCGCTAGAGCATATACTGAGTATGCTGATTTTGTTGAAAAGAAGCATGAAACAGGAATAGTCGATTTTACCGGCAGGACAGAATTTTTGCTTTCGTTCAATATTTCTGTTGACGTACCTCATCAAAAATCCAAAATCACAAATAAGATCATTACTGATAAAAAGCTGGAGCTTCAACAAACCTACGACATGTTCGACCCAGAATTCCGACCAAGCTTTGATCAATTCGTGGTGGGAAATTTACCTCACAAGTGTTACGTAGACATATCTCCCGCTGATTTCATAAGGTTGAAAGAAAATTCAGAGTATCTGGTTATACGGGATAAATATCAACAACTCCAAAGGGAGATCACTACAAAAGAGAAATTACTTGAATTTCAAAATGAGCAGAAGGACCATCCAACATCACCAACCGGATCACCTGCTGACTGGCATGTTCAGGAAATCAGGCTAAATCATTTGAAATATCGTACACACGATATCCCGCATGAACATAGGTATTGCAATCAACGGATAATTTCTAATAAAAGAATTTTAAATGGTTCTCACTGGTTGTTTAGCCTTCAACACCTTCAGCCGACATTAAAAAGTATTGAATCAGGAACGACATTTTAATTAAACCTTCATATATGAGTAAAATCGCATTATACTGCCGTGTTTCCATGACAAACGGATCACAAACCACCGAAAATCAAAAAATCAGGTTGGTTGAATTTGCAGAACGTAACGGTAACACCTATGATATTTACGAAGAGCAGGAATCAACCCGTAAGACCCGACCCGTGAAACAGGCACTTTTGGCAAAACTTCGTTCAGGAGAATATGAATCTGTTGTGGTTTACAAGCTGGACCGGTGGGCACGTAGCAGTACCGAACTGATCCTTGATACCAAAGAATTAATAGATAAAGGTATCGGATTCATCAGTATAAGCGACAATTTAAACTTTGGAACAGCCAGTGGCAAGCTTCATTTTCAAATCTTATGTGCGTTTGCGGAGTTTGAACGTGAGCTTATAAGGGAAAGAACGATTGAAGGATTGCGGAGGTCGAAGTTGCAAGGAATTAAAGCGGGAAGACCCAAAGGTTCGAAAGATACGAAGCAAAGAAAAAAATCCGGTTACATTTTACGTGAGGCAAAGAAACGACAACTTGTCGATACCGATTCCGGTATTCATAAATCCATTGAAGCTTACCTAGACTGAAAAATCCTCCCCCAAACAATTATTGGGCGTTTTTTTATACCCAAAACCCCCTCAACCTCCCCTGTATTTCAGGTATTGAAAAACCGGAGGATTATTTACATTCGGCAGACAAGGCTCATGTTTTACTTTAGGGATTTTCTTTCACTGAACCAGATAATAAAATCCACCCTTTTTGCTTTGCTCAATTTATTAGAAGAACTAATATTTTTTTTGAAAAGGTCCAGTGATTCATTTAGCATATCATGTCTGAAAATCAATTCATTTATTGACTTCAGATTGCTGTAGATTGTAGCACAATTTTCCATCCTAACCTTCTTGTCGATATTGTAATCTCTTTTAGGAAGACACAAAGCTCGACTTATCAAACTATCATAAATCGGTAAATCATTATCAACGGTATGCATTAGTTTCGTGGCAAATGAAAAATTCACACGTTCCTTATCTAACGCCTCTATTACTGATTTAAGTTCAAGGTGGTTCTTATTAGAACAATAATTTTTAAGTACATCAAAGTAATGGTCTTGATTAATGAATCTAAGCACATATAAGCTTATGAAGTTTTTTCTAAACAGAATATCATCCCCATTTGATTCTTTAATAGCAACATACTGATTTACTTTCCTTTGTAGAGTGGCACTATCTTTTATAAGTTTATTTTTAAATGAGTTTGAAATTTTCAAACATCTGGTTTTTAGCTGATTCAAATTCTGCTCCATATTTATGTATACATATATTTATGCTTCATATTGAGCTATAACCCAAGGTGCGCTTTAATTTCAATGAGCACCCTCTCCTCTTCTTTACTAATTTTATTTCTATTAAATAGCGATCCACCAGATGCTTCAGCTATTGCTTCAGCCAATTTTAATAGACTATTTTTAAAATCATTTAATCGGATCGCCCCATGTAATTTTTGGTATGTTGCTATTCCATCTGTTATTATCTTACTATAGTTTTGTATCTCATCCATTTTAATACTATTCCGGATTAGAGTTTTGGAATTCCTAAAGTAATCTCCGAAGACTGGAGATGTGCTGTAATTATCACAAAACCGCTCAAATGCAGTTAATTCGTCATCGTCTATTTTAGAATCAATGCCAGCAACCCAGATTGCAACACTAAGAATTGCTAATTCAATTGCCGGTGCGTATTTCTGCAACGAACTCTGTTTGGGAGATGCTTTTTCACATTCATGAATTATTTTTTTAGATTTGTTCACGAAGAAAACTTTTTCTTGATAGGTTTGAAATTTTGTACTCTTTAAGCTGATCTCTTCAATTGATTTTATCAGTTTTTGGAATTCCTTGTACTGGCTATTGTATGCTTTAAGTTCCTTTTCTAACGGTTCTTGCCTCTTCATCTTACTTATTGAGTGATCCAAACTATTACGAGCATTAGTTAATTGGGCAGGTTCTGTTGAAAAGAAACTTGATGTTTTTTGTTGATCTTGTTCTGACTTAATTACCTCTATTTCTTTTTTAATTATATTAATATCACGTTGAACTTCAATAAGTTTCGTTCCAAGATCATACTTTTCTTTTAACCCATTTATTGTATTGATCATTTCAGGTATTAAGATATCAATATCAACAGCCTTTTCTTCTAAAAAGTATGTTACTGATTTATTAGAAACAATATCAATATCGGATAATAGAAATTCGTAAAATTCAGGATTATCGATCAGTAGTTTACCGGCTTGATTAATGGCTTCATCCGAACTTTCAGGATTCCGTGAAATATACTTTATTGCTAACGCTTTTGCTTTGGGCGATTGATCGACTGAAATTGCCTTTTTCGCATATTCAACCGCAAAGTCATCCTCTGCAAGAATATAATGGCATAATGCCAACTGCAAATAAATTTCTCTACAAACGATCTTTAACCCTTTTCTGTCTACCTGATCATCAAATTTAACATCCAATTCCTTACCGAAAAGTGAATCAACGTAACTATCTTCGTCATCAATCTGAACTATTGAATATTTGGCAGCACGTGAAAAATAATCCATCGCTTTATCAATATCATAGAAATTCTCCTTATATAGATGAAAACCACCTAATTGGAATAATACAAACCAATCCTGGGGCATAATTTCTAGCGCTTTTTCAAACTCCACTTTCGCATCCTCTGCAATTGACATGTCCTTATGTGATTGGTTGAAGAACTTTAATCCCAACTCAATATGACGAAGCCGTTGTTTTTCACTATCAGGCACTTGTAAAAGTTCTGCAATATTTTCCAAAAGGACATTTGTATTTATTTGCGCCATTTGAATTGCGAAAAGTCGCTGGTCAATTGCTCTAAAACCCTGTACAAGCGCTTGATTAATTTGTGATGAAGCCTTCTCGATGTACTTTCCTACTTCTCCTGCCGCAAATTTTGCTAGTGTTTTGTCTTTTTGATAGTCAAGAAAGGAAGTAATTAAATCGGCTTTTTGCGGATTGCTAGACAATGGTCTCCAGTAGGTGAGGAAATATGGTAATGAGTTGCTCATGATAAACATTATTACGTCAGTAGCTAAATTAAGAAAAAAATATGACAAGCCCTGATGACACATTTTTATCAAAACATCTACATCAAGGTCTTAAATTTCCTAAGTTACTGAATACATAGAGCTTAATAGGGAAGGAAGGATCAACAGCTATGTTGTTTGAGTATCATCTCTATACATCACCTTTGGTAAAGCATGTGATTTGAAGCATTTAGCTGGTTTCTGGTCAATAATGTCGGACTATTTCGGATTGATATTGTGTTTACCTTAAATCTGAAACAGATAAGTTATTCATGTAAAATGAATCACCCGAAATTTCGCATAACATAGCGCTATTATTAATATATTTAAGAATTAAAAGATAGTTAGGAAAAAGAAGAGGTTACGATTATGATACACCATAACACAAGTGCCCTTAATTATTACGTACTAAACATTTTAGGACTATTATTTGAGATATTTGGTGCATTATTCGTTTCCATGGAAGCTATCGGTATTAATCGATTTCTTAAAGTTTATAAAGTAATTTATAAAATTTCTATATGGGGCAAGAAAAGCGTTTTAAGAATGATATTAGTAACTGTTCCGTTTTTTATTCCCTTTGCAATCGCAATACCTACTCAATCAACTATCATCATTGCTTTGATGTTGCCTGCACTTACTCTTTTGATGGGGTTAGTTTTAATAATTGACCATCCTGATTATTATGAAGATTTAATAAGAAAAAAAACGGAACAGCATAAAATTGGTCCATTAGGTTTTGTTATAATGCTAATTGGTTTTATCTTTCAGTTAACCAGTGTTGTTTGGCAAATGTGTGTTAATTTGTAATTATGGGGATTCTTGGTTATCATTTAAAACAAAAATTGTAATTCTAGAAGGTGAAATAAAACAACCGCTAAGGAACATGCAGCCTCAATGCAGGGTTTGTCGGTGAGGAAAGTTGAATATGGCTAATAAAATGGAAACAAAAAGCAAAGATAAAATCTGCTAGAACCCGCACTGCGGCTGTCCGCGGAGCGTTAGCATCAAAAAATATTTTTATGAAAGGAATTTGCAAACTTTGTGGAAAATCAGAAGAGTTACTTAATGAATCCCATATCATTCCAGACTTTATCTATCGTGATCTTGGTATATTCAATGAAAATCATACTTTAAACAGGCTCACAGTTAAAAAAGAGAAAGAGCCTATAGTCCACTCAAGATCTATTCCCTCGAGCGAATATGAAGCAGGAATTCTTTGTAGTAAATGTGATAATGAAATAATAGGCGGTTATGAAAACTATGCCAAAAAAGCGATGTTTGGTGGTGCTCTTCCCAGTGATGAATCACCAATTGTCACTGATTACGTCACTCCGCAAAACATTAAATATTCTCAAGCAGTAGGAATTTCCTATCCAAAATTCAAGCTCTTTTTATTGTCGATACTCTGGAGAATGGCTATTAGTTCTCGACCTATTTTTTACCAAGTTGAATTGTCAGATGAAATTAAAGAAAAACTTAGATTGATGATTCTTAACGATGATCCTGGTGATCTTAACGAATTCCCAATCTATGGGATGACATATCTCAATGATCCATCAATGCCAAGAGATATCATTGGACAACCATTCCGAGCTGAAGTTGACGGAAATACTATTATAAGAATTCTCCTAGGTGGCATTTTTATTCTCTATCATATTAGCATTGGCTTCCATGATGAAAATCGAATTGAAAATTTAGTACTCAATAAAAAAAATGAATGGAAGCTGTTCCACATTGAAGTTGGAAAAGGATGGGAATTCTTTTTCAAGCATGCGAGTTGGTAAATTTTTTCTGGCGCTAACAAGCCCGCAACCGCAATGCGGGGTAGTTGGTAAAGAAAAGTAATCCTGGCTATCAAACATTAAAACGAAAAGCAAAGATAAAATCTGGTAATTCATTCTACCCCAAACGCTAATTGATCATAGTAAGACCGTTGAGATGGTGAAGATCATAAAGCAATAACATTCCTGAGGATATTGGTACTTGAGATCGGATCAGTGCCAAAAGCTGATCGGTGTGGTTTCGATTATAACGTTATACACATCATCTGTTTTCCGCTGGATATTCAAAACATAAAACCTTCCAGCTTCAGTGCAATCCTCTATTAAATCGAATGTTATACAGGTCTTTGGCAACCCAGAGAAGAATAATGTGAATTTTAAGGTTGTTCCCTCTTGGATTGGCATCCATGCCGGTGCAAAAACTATATTTTCAGCGTGAAGCAGCTTGCTTTTAGTCCCTGAGCTTTTATCAATGAGATAGGTTGTTTTGCAAAGATGTGTCCTTTTGCCGATCTTGTTTGGGTACTGACAATGGACTATGACGATCCGTTGTTCTTCGATCTGTGGTAGAAAATCTTCGATTATGCCAGCATCAACTTTAACTGATAGTGCTATGGTTGGTATGGTAGTTTCGATCAAGGGTTCTTGGTGGTTCATGCTACAGGTTCAGTGTTATTTGGTGTATCGTACAATCGTTTCCATCTATGATCATCAGATTGTACACGAAGGTATCCACCCGCCCCCTCCCCTGAAAAGGACCGGTAGGGTATTTGGAGAGTGTGCTCCAGAAGGGAATCCTGAGGGGTAAAACCTTTGCCCAAAATTTAATGTCATTAAAATTTTCAGAAAAAAATTTGTGTCTCCAGAAATTCCATGTTTTACGCAAAACAGGTTAGAAACATCATATGTGGTTATTTGTCAAATACTTTACTCATTTGCCCTGCCTTATATTCATCTGTTGGTTTAATATACCGGTCCATTATGCTATAACTACTTTGACCAGTCCAAATTAAAATGGTTTTATAATCAACACCAGCTTGTACAGCAGTTGAAATAAACGTATCACGACCATTATGACTGCCATAATTGGCTTGATATTTCATATCAGGGTATTTCTCCTGCATGACTTTAAACATTGCTTTTATGTTCCTGTTATATGGTGCATTCTCTATTTTTAGGCTTTTTGTATTGTAATCAAGCAATTCCAGTATTTTTTTTGAATACTGGTTCATGTCAATCACAGCCTTTATTTCATACTTCTTTGTTTTTGCTGGCTCGATTATAATTCTGTTACTGTTTATCATCTCAGGTGTAATCCTGTGAATATCACCAAATCTTAAACCTGTTGAACATTGCAAACAAAACCTAATGCGTGTCTTTTCTAAATAATCTTCATCAAACTTATGTTTATAAAGGGTTTTGAATTGTTCAATGGTCAAAGGATTTGCCATATTTCGGCTTTTAGTTCCTCTTTTGAAGTTTTTAATCGTGAATTTGTCCGTTAAGTCTAAACCAGCTTCTTCTTTACGCTCGTAGTAATGGTAAAGGACTGTTATTAGTATAGTATATGTCTTCTCTATTGTGCCTGATTGATATTTTGGTGTTAGAAATGCTTCAAAATCATCGGACCAAGTCATGTTAATGTCTGCCAAGTAAGTGGGACTTTTTTTATAAATGTCAAAATTTGTCAGTCTATGTAGCAGGGTTGTAAATTCCTTTAGGGTATTACGGGGAGTATTATTTTTTTTGCGATGTTGGATATAATCTTCTACATAGTTTGTTAATGTTTTTTTTGTTACCTGTATCGGGGCAAGAGGAATATACCTTTTTCCCGACATTAGGTCACCCCGCATATATCTTTCTTGCAGGAACTTTTTACATTCAGTTTGGCTTATAACTGGATAGTATTCTCTTGATTTAACGGCAATATAGTCATCTACTTTTTGTTTAAGTTCTGCTAAAGCACGGTTTTTTCGCTCTGCATTATCAACAGTTGTGCTAAATAGAAGGTCTTTCATCATTTTGCCTTTAATGATCTTTTCATTGGTTGGAATCCGAAGGATGTTTTTACCTAATTTAAAATACACGTATAGATATTCATATCCATTTGATTTAAAAACTTTTAATTTGCTATTAGTATTCATAATGCCGACATTTTATGACTCAACAAACATACGACATAATTTTGAACCGTATTTGAACCTTAAAATTATTTTTGAACCATTTTTGAACTAAATAATTTTTATAACATATTGTATTTCAGTACTAATATTATATTAATTAAGATTAGTACATTTATTAATTAATAAATGTTGTCATATAATTGATATTAAGGTTATTAGATTATTTTTATATCGGGTTCTCGCCCCGACAAACAGAAAAGCCTTTTCGTTTTTTTCGAAAAGGCTTTTCTATTTTCTTGAATCTGGACTTTTAATTTTCTTTTGTACAGGATGTTAATTATGGGGATATCGCAGGTTATCGAAGCAGAATAAGCTCTTTCACCTTACCCTTTCAAGAGTATCTTTATTAAATTCAGGGTTTTTCCCATACACGGAGATCCCAAGCTGGTAGGTCTTTTTATTGCCTTCATCGGTATCATGCCAGCGGCCAATAAGTTCCGTCTTAGGAATGTAGCCGGTATAAAATAAAGCCGGATCGGCTATCAAAATTGAATCGGAGGAGTACCCGATCACCACAACAAAATGACCGTCGTCCCAGCAGTTTCGATAGTTTTTTTCCAAATTTTCATTTTTACCCCAGGCCTGGAGCATGATGATCACAGGAATATTCCGGTTGATCCTTTCAATGAGATCATTGATTGTCATTTTCTGCCTTACAACGGCTTTCAGCCCTTGCTTATGAAAAAACTCCACGATGTTATTAACATAAGTTCCATGGTCCGGATCAGATTTAAGGATCTCTGCCAGGTCCATTTCCCGAAAGTCTTCCCCATAATATTCCATTACTTTCAGAACACAATCGGCGCCACAGGTATAACTTGTTCCCTGTCTGTCCTCTACAGGGAATTCCAGGATGTTCAGATCGTTGATATCGGTAAGTTTTTTCATCAAGCTCCGGATGTTTAACAATTTATAAATGGAGGGTCAAAAGTATGAATAAACTTTCCTGCACACAAACTGAAAGAAGCTATCCTAACCGGCTGACCCCTGATCAGTTTCAGGTTGTCTTTTCCAGGAAGGAATTAAAAGAGAGAAGATAAAAAAAGCAGCATAATTGCTGCTTTTTTCTAAACGATGTGCGATGAGCCCTACTTATGTATCTCCGCGTAATGCGTCATCCCGTTAAAATCGACAATCACAACGGGTTCATCGCCAACCACCCAGGCATCATGACCTGGGGGTATGACCCCGACATCGCCGGGGCCGTATTCCTTCTCCGTGCCGTCATCCATTTTTACATGCAACCTGCCGGATAAATGATAGTTAAAGTGCGCTGCCTGGCAGCTGTCTGTTTTTTGAATTGGCTTCAGCGATTCCGACCATTTCCAGCCCGGCTGGAATGTTGCCTTGCCAAAGCTGACACCGTCCAATGAAACAAGATCCAGCTTCCCCTTGGGGAAGGTTCTTGTTTCATCAGGTTTACTGATACTTTTCTTCTCTATAGCGTTCATTTCGTTATCTTTTATGTTATTTATGATAAAAAATAAAACATATATAAAAATCCGAATACAAAGTTACATCAGATCGAGGGGGGGGTGTATATAATTTTTAATCAACCTGGGATGATCTATAACGATCATGGTTTTTTGCAGAGAAACCATTTGATCCAAACTATTTTTTTACCTTTATCCAATGCCGGAAAGCGAATTCACCATACGGTACCGGGAAGGGCAGTCATTTTTTGCCTGTGAATGGTCTTCATCTGCCCCAAAAGCAGTGATCGTACTTATCCATGGACTTAGCGACCATTCCGGCCGTTATCGTCATTTGGGGGCTTATTTCGCTGCGGCGGGTTATGCAATGGTCATTGTCGATCTTCGCGGGCATGGCAAATCATTTGGAAAAAGAGGGCATTTCCCTACGTATGAAAGGGTCATGGATGATATCACCCTCTTCATCGATGCAGCCCGTAACCGTCATCCACAACTGCCCATGATCCTTTACGGGCACAGCATGGGTGGCAACCTGGTCCTGAATTACCTGATACGGAAAACTCCGGCTGTTGTTGCCTCCGTCGTTACGAGTCCCTGGCTACGGCTCAACTTCAAACCACCGCTTTACAAACTGGTCATGGCAATGATGATCAACAGGGTATTCCCTTCCATGACTCAAAAGGATCGTATCATTCCCTCTTACCTGAGTCATGATAAAGCGGTAGCGAAAGAGTATCTCGCCGATCCGCTGGTTCACAACCGGATTTCGGTCAGGACCTACATGGAAATTACACTCGCAGGCGAATATGCTCTGAATCATGCCGATAAAGTTGGCTGCCCGCTCCTGCTGATGCACGGGACAGACGATCTGCTGACCTCCTTTTCCGCCAGCAGGGAATTTATTCATAAAGTGACAGCTGAACATACTTTCAAGACCTGGGAAGGACTCTATCACGAGCTTCACAATGAAGTCGGGAAGGAAGCTGTACTGGGATTTATCAAGGGATGGATGGATCTGGTTGTTTTGAAAGCTACCGGATAATTTTCATCAAGTTCGAACAAAAACACACATTTTATCCTATTTTCAACCTGTTAAAACCTGATCTCATGGAGCGAAGAAATGCAACCCCGCTGGTATTTATCCTGCTGACAATCCTGCTGCTGGCTTGTCAGAAGAGCGACAGTTCTGCCACGATCCAGGACAACCCGCTATCAAGCAAATACTATGTGCTGAACGTCAAGGGAAATCCTGCTGTAGGACAAACCCTTTTGAATGTCAGTTCCTACCAGCAAACCACCGAATACACCTGTGGACCTGCCGCTGTAATCAGCCTGTTAAAGCATTATGGGAGAGAGGGCGATGAGATGACGATTGCCGGTGAAATGGGAACAAGTACTACAACAGGAACAACCCCTGAGCAGATGACAACCTGGCTGAACAACAATGGTTTTACCGCATCCTGGCATACGGAAGGAACCCTTGACTTGCTGAGGGCGAATCTGGCAAACAACATACCCACACTGGTTGAATGGAGTGACTGGGGTGGTCACTGGGTTTTGGTCATCGGTTATGATACCCGCAACACGTCAGACCTGATGGACGACGTAATCATTTTTGCAGATCCCTATGACCGGCACGACGATAACAAGGACGGGTACACCTGGTTCAACGCACAACGGTTTTATTATATGTGGTATGATGCCCTTCTGTTCGGAACGGTGATGAAAAGGATCTACATCAGTGCCGCCCCGGTTAAGTTAAGTTAAACGAATCCACCTGAGCCCAAAATCAGAACAGTAATACCCCTGACATAAACATGTTTCGCCACCCTGCGTCAATGACAGAAGCCTATATCTTACTTCGTCTGAAACAATTCTCCAGGTCCATGAAGGAGCTGGGGCTGGGCAGATTGCTCTTTATGGCCGGTCTGACTGCTTGCGTTCTTTTTGCATTGTTCTTTTACACCGCCGCTATCCCGGGTTCCTTTTATGCAGCCGGGATATACATGACGATCATTTTATTCATCCAGACTAAAAGGTCAGACCGGCAATTTTTAAAGATTCATATCCCAAACTTCAGGTTGTTATTGTTAACTGAATATCTGTTGCTCTCATTTCCACTTCTGGCATGTCTGCTTTTTCATAAACAATGGATAACGCTGGGAACAGTCATCGCTCTGCTTCCCCTGATCGGAAGCCTGGATCGGAGCTCGCGACAACGAAACCTGAACACCATTTTCCAGCGGAGGATACCATCCTCCTGTTTTGAATGGAAAGGAGGAATAAGAAAAACCCTCCTCTTATGGATGGTATTATGGGTTGCAGGTATAGGAACTTCCTTTTTTATCGGCAGCATTCCGCTGGTGATCTTTGTGTTGGGTATGATCCCAATGAATTTTTATGAAAAAGGGGAGCCTGCAGGCATGATCCTGGTTTATGAATCGGGGCCCGGAAGGTTTCTGTGGAAAAAGATCAAAATGCATACCCTGATCTTCACAGTGATTCTTGCGCCCCTGGTTGCCGCTTTTCTTATTTTTCATCCGGACAAGTGGTACATCCCTGTTATTGAATTTTCCATCCTCTTAACCATCCACATATACATCATCCTTGCAAAATACGCGTTTTACAAGCCCAACAGCAAATCAAACGGCATACAGGTATTTCAGGCCCTTGGCGCCCTGGGGATCTTCCTTCCTTTTTTCCTTCCTGTTGTCTGGATCCTGTCTATCCGTTTTTATTTCAAATCTGTAAAAAACTTAAGTCCTTACCTGAATGATTACCGTTGAGAAGTTAGTTGTATCCTACGTTTCAGGTCACAACGTCATTGACGGGCTGGATCTTGTCCTCTCAGAAAATACCATAAACGGGATCGTGGGTCTGAACGGTGCAGGAAAGACAACCCTTCTCAACTCCATCTATGGCTTGAAACGCATTGACTCAGGAACGATCCGGCACAACGAACAAAAGATCAGCAAAAAGGAGATGGCATTCCTGGTGACCGAAAATTACTTTTATTCAAATATCACCGGACGGGAATACCTCGCCCTGTTTAAAAATCCGCTTTTTGATACTGAAAAATGGAACCGGTTGTTTTTGCTGCCACTTGATGTCATCATCGACGATTATTCATCGGGCATGAAGAAAAAGCTTGCCCTGATGGGCTTCTTAAAACAGGATAAACAGGTGATGATCCTGGATGAGCCTTTCAACGGACTGGACATTGAGACATGCAGGATCATACGTCAGATCCTTCTGCAAATAAAGGATCGTGGCAAAACCATCATCATCACTTCCCATATAATTGAAACCCTGACCAATTTATGTGACTTCATTCATTACTTGGAGAGCGGAAAAATCAAATACAGCAAGGGTAAAAAAGAATTTAAGAAATTTGAAGAGGAAATCTTTGTTTCGATTGAACAGAAGCATGAAGAATTAATTAAGGGGCTATTTTAATATTCCTGCCAGGATTTGATCTCCAGGTCTTCCGGTTTGAGTTTGCAGAAAGCCATTACAAAAACATTGGCCAGGTTGGCATTGGTAATCAGCGGAATGTTGTAATCGATCGATGCACGGCGGATCGTATAATCATTGTAAAGCTCATCTTTTGAGAGGTTCTTCGGGATGTTGATCACAAGATCGATCTTATGCTCTCTCAGGTACTCGATCACATTGGGAGAAACATCTTCATCAGGCCAATGCAGAACTTTCGAGGCAATTCCGTTATCCTGAAGGAATTCTGCCGTTCCCCTGGTTGCAAAAATAGTAAAATCCTTCTCCGCAAGCATTTTGCATCCCTCAAGCAAGATTGTTTTGGATTTTATCGGCCCGGAGGAAATAAGTATGTTTTTCTCCGGAATACGATATCCCACCGAGAGCATAGATTTAAGGACGGCTTCATATACGGTATCACCAATACAGCCCACCTCACCGGTGGAAGCCATGTCGACCCCGAGCATGGGATCTGCTTTTTGGAGCCGGGAGAAGGAAAACTGGGGGGCCTTCACGCCGATATAATCGATATCGAAAAAAGATTTATCCGGTTTTTCAAACGGGATATCCAGCATTACCCGGGTAGCGATATCGATAAAGTTAATTTTCAAAACCTTGGAAACGAAGGGGAAACTGCGGGATGCTCTCAAGTTGCATTCAATAACCTTGATATCATTATCCTTGGCAAGAAACTGAATGTTAAAAGGTCCGGATATCTGCAGCGACCGGGCAATGTCACGGCTGATACGCTTGATCCTTCTGACCGTCTCAATATAAATTTTTTGCGGAGGAAAGATGATGGTTGCATCACCCGAATGAACACCTGCAAATTCAATGTGTTCGGAGATCGCATATGCCACAATTTCACCTTCTCTGGCAACGGCATCAATTTCTATTTCCTTTGCTTCTTCAATGAATTCTGAAACAACAACCGGATGTTCTTTTGAAACATTGGTTGCCAGTGTCAGGAAATGCTCCAATTCACTTTTGTTGGACACCACATTCATGGCAGCTCCGGAAAGAACATACGACGGACGTATCAGCACCGGGAAGCCGACCTGTTCGGTGAATGCGAAAATGTCTTCGAGCGTTGAAAGTTCTCTCCACCGCGGTTGATCAATGTCAAGCCGGTCGAGCATGGAGGAAAATTTATGGCGGTCTTCTGCATTGTCAACTGACAATGGGGATGTTCCGAGAACCGGCACATTCTGCTTGTGTAACCGCATGGCCAGGTTGTTTGGGATCTGTCCGCCCATCGAAAGAATTATTCCTCTCGGATCCTCGAGTTCAACGATATCCATAACCCTCTCAAACGACAGCTCATCAAAATAGAGCCGGTCACAGATGTCATAGTCTGTGCTTACGGTTTCAGGGTTGTAGTTGATCATGACCGACCGGAGTCCTGCATCCTTTATCGCATTGAGCGTATTGACACTGCACCAGTCGAACTCTACCGAACTCCCTATGCGGTAAGCGCCGCTGCCCAGGACAACCACCGATGCCTGGTCGTGAGGAAAATCAACATCATGCTCACTGCCGCTGTATGTCAGGTAGAGATAATTGGTCATTGCAGGATATTCCGCTGCCAGGGTATCAATTTGCTTCACGTACGGGATAATCCCTTTCCCTTTCCTGTATTCCCTAATTTTCAGCATATCCGGTTCCGGGTTTTTGCTACCTGTCTTAACAATAAGACGGGCAAGCTGGAAATCGGAAAACCCGAATCGTTTTGCATCCAGGATCAGGTTGTCAGGAACTTCTTTTATATCCTTATATTTTTCAAGAGTCTGACCCGTATCAAAAATGTTTTTAAGCCTGTAGAGGAACCATTTATCGATTCGGGTCAGCTCCCAGAGCTTCTCGATTGAATAACCTTCTGAAAAGGCCTGGGCAATATTGAAGATCCGGACATCGGTAGGATGCGATAACTCATTTTCCAGGTCGTCTGAATGCAGATCCTTATTCCCGATAAAACCATGCATCCCCTGCCCGATCATGCGCAAACCCTTCTGAATGGCTTCTTCAAATGTCCGTCCGATAGCCATGACCTCTCCGACGCTTTTCATACTCGAACCCAGCTGCTTCGATACCCCCACAAACTTTCCCAGGTCCCAGCGCGGAAGTTTGCAAACAATGTAATCCAGTGCCGGTTCAAAACAGGCAGTTGTCGTCTTGGTGACAGAATTTTTAAGTTCATGCAATCCATATCCCAATGCCAGCTTGGCTGCTACAAATGCCAGCGGGTAACCCGTCGCCTTGGAGGCAAGGGCAGAAGACCTGGAAAGCCGGGCATTCACTTCAATTACCCTGTATTCTTCAGATTCCGGGTTAAGGGCGTACTGGATATTGCATTCACCAACCACACCCAGGTGACGGATCACACGAATCGACAACTCCCTGAGCTTATAATATTCAATGTTGGAAAGGGTCTGGGAAGGTGCAACAACAATGCTCTCACCCGTATGGATGCCAAGCGGATCAAAATTCTCCATGTTGCATACCGTAATGCAGTTGTCGTTACAGTCGCGAACGACCTCATATTCGATCTCTTTCCATCCCTTCAGCGATTCTTCAACAAGGATCTGGCTGGAATAAGAAAATGCTTTAGCAACGAGCTGGTCAAGTTCATCCTCATCCGCACAAAACCCGCTTCCTTGCCCGCCCAATGCGAAGGCAGCCCGGATGATCAAAGGGTAACCAATCTTTTCGGCAGCTGTCCTTGCGCTTTTTGCATCCGTTACAGCCAGGCTTCTCGGGGTGCGTACATCGATTTCATCCAGTTTCCTGCAAAACAGATCCCTGTCTTCTGTACTTATGATAGTTTCAACAGGAGTTCCTAATACACGGATTCCATATTTTTCAAATATTCCTTCTTTAAACAGGCTTACCCCGCAGTTGAGCGCAGTCTGACCGCCAAAAGCAAGCAGGATTCCATCAGGATTTTCCTTCCGGATCACCTCTTCAGTAAAATAAGGAGTGACGGGCAGGAAATAAACTTTATCTGCAATCTTCTCGGAGGTCTGGATGGTGGCAATGTTCGGGTTGATAAGGACAGTTTCAATGCCTTCCTCTTTCAAAGCCTTCAAAGCCTGTGACCCGGAATAATCGAATTCACCGGCTTCGCCGATTTTGAGGGCGCCGGAGCCAAGGATAAGCACTTTATGGATACCCCCGATCATTTGTTTTGAAGTTTATGGTCTTTGACCATGTCCATGAAGTCTACAAATAAAAACTTTGTATCCGTTGGCCCTCCAGAAGCTTCCGGGTGAAACTGCGTTGAGAAGAAGGGTTGGGTCTTATGAATGATCCCTTCGTTTGTTCCATCGTTCAGATTGATGAAATAGGGTTCCCAATCCTTTCCCAGGTTGCTTTCATCTACTGCATATCCGTGGTTTTGTGAGGTTATGTAGGTCTTTTCCGAACCGCATAAAAGCACAGGCTGATTATATCCACGGTGACCATACTTCAGCTTATACGTTGAGGCCCCTGCAGCGATGGCCAGAAGCTGGTTTCCGAGGCAAATACCAAAGATGGGTTTCCCAATGGATATGGCTGTCTCAAGATTACGGATGGTTTCCATGCATAGTTGCGGATCGCCAGGTCCATTGGAAACCACAACCCCGTCAAAATCATCCTGTGTGAAATCATAATCCCAGGGCACCCTAATCACGGTGGCGCCGGTAGCCATCAAACACCGGATAATGTTGTTTTTTACTCCGCAGTCAACAAGGATAATCCTGAACTCGTTCCCCGGGTAGATCATTTTCTTTTTCACACTCACCTGTGCTACAAGATTTTCCTTGTTCGGGTCATAGAAATCAACATCTTCTCCCTTATTCTGAACAATCTTTCCGAGCATGGTACCGTGTTCGCGAAGTATCTTGACGATAGCCCGGGTGTCAACACCACTGATTCCCGGCACGTTATGAGCCAGTAACCAGTCTGACAGGTTTTCCAGTGCATTCCAGTGGCTGTATTCTGCCGAGTAGCTGGATATGACAAGTCCTGAAATATGGATATGGTCTGATTCAAAATATTTAGAAAGATTTTCCTGGATCGCTCTGCCCGGAACGCCATAATTCCCGATAAGCGGATAGGTCAGGACAAGGATCTGACCTTTGTAGGAAGGGTCTGTCAGGCTCTCCGGATAGCCGGTCATGGCTGTATTGAAAACCACCTCTCCTGAAACAGAAACCAATGCACCGAAAGGTTTTCCTTCTATCCGCGTTCCGTCATCAAGTAAGAGTTGTGTCATAGGTTTACGGCCACGAGTGGTTTCGGGCGCATAAATGTACAATAAGAATTGGATGATCAGTCCCTTTAGGTAAATATTTCAAAATATTTCCAGGACTGGTTAAGACTCTCCAAGCTGGACACTATACGAAACTTCAACCTTCAATCTTCACAAGAAGTTCTTCCGATAATGTCCAGAGCTTCGTTCCATTTGCAGGTAACAATGCGTTGTCAGAAGGCTCCTTTCTGCTCATCAGAAACAGGTAATCAAAAGGTTTCTTCTCAAGGTCAGATGAGGCGGCAAGGTAAATGACCGGGAGGGCGGCTTTCTTCGGAGATCTGAAGAAAATTGCAAAAACAAGTTTCAAAACCGGGAGGAATATTTTCGGAGCTTCTCTTCCGATATTAGAATTAATCGGTCCGGGACAGAGCGCAAGAACCGAAAAGGGTTTATCTCCCCGGTTAAGTCTTCGCGACAGTTCAACGGCATAGGTAGTCAGTAGCAATTTGTAATACCCGTAAAGTTCAACGCTTTTGCCGATGTTGTATTCTTTATAAATTCCAAACGAATCCCAATCAAATTCCTTTGGATTACGATGGGCTTCCGAAGAAACAAAAATAATCCGTGGCACATTGTCAACTCCGCTGATAAAGCAGTCTTCATGGATCAGAAGGTTCACAAAGAAGAATTTTGACAGATAATTAACCATGAACATCTCCTCCACGCCCTGCTTTGTTTTCCGGCTTTTCTTCGGAACAATACCAGCATTACAGATCAGAATGTCAATCTTGCCGAATTGGTCCCTGATATTTCCGACCAGGTTTCGAATGGAATTCAAATCCGAAAAATCGACATTCAACATTGATATTTTATCAGACCCGGTGAGTTTCTTTACCTTTTCACCTTTTTCAGGAATCCCGCTACGACAAGCCATGATAACCTTTGCCCCTCTCCGCGCTGCCTCGACGGAAACGGCAAAACCCAGTCCTGAACTTGCCCCGTCAACCAGAACTGTTTTTCCGTCGAAGCGGTCACTGGCCATCAGTTCGCCTGAGGGTTCATTCTTCCGGAAAAGGTCCCTGATCCCGGTAAAGGTTGCAGCGAAAGGGTTGTTGTACTTTTCCTGTTTCTTATCTTCCATATCGTTCTGTGATAAATTGCCTGTAACGGAATGTGTGTTTGTCAATATCGGATTCCGTCAGTCCAAAATCAGCCAGCGAATACTGATGGGTGCCGTATTTGCGGTGAGGGTTTTCCTCTTCGTGCTTTTCAAAACGTGCCATCAGATCCTGTTTTAATCCCCCATTCATGGAATAGATCCGGCGAAGTTCTTCCTCCGAATTCCGGATCAGGTCGTTATAATAAATATCGGTGAACTTATCTGAATTTCCGGGTTTTGCACGGTAATCCAACGCTTTATCCAGCATATATCCTGTTTTCCTTACCCAGTGTGCAGCGATTTTTTTTTCGTCAACATAATCACTGAATATCATCTGGTTGTAAGTAACCATACTGAGAAAGGAAGGGACGGATTCATAAATGAGGCGATGCGGCCAGAGAAAATGAACTTCTCCGAAATGTTTTTCGATGAGATCCGGAAATTCAAGATGATGGGGTGTTTTCAGTACCCATCGTTTAGCCGGTTTTGCCCATTGCAAAAATTTGAGAAGTTTGACTGCATAAGCATAAGCAGACGATTGATCAGTTTTCTCGAGCCAGTCGGCATAAGAAGGAACATTCATCATGGCTTCCGGCGTGGTACTCAGAAAACTCACGTCCAGGAGTAATATATCTTCTTCAGGTTCATTGATTTCGATCGGGTGGATGGCAAAAAAACCTGGTGACAAAAGTTTTAAAGCCCTAACGGAGGTTCGTGCAACAGCCATCCGTTTATCCTTTACTTTTTCATCCAGGGAAAGCGGAAGGGGATTTATAACTTCCCAGCTGGGTATCACCCTGTGATCAGGATCAGCAGCCAGAAGACGCTGAAGTTTTGTAGTTCCTGTACGCTGCAGTCCTATGATGATCCAGGCAGGATATAACGGCTGATCAAGAATCTCCGGATGACGCCTGAAGAAATATTCCGCCCGGAGACGGATACTCAGGAGGCTGATGAACCTCTGCCGTGTGATAAACCTGCCTACCGCATGGAGGTTGGCTTCCTCATTCACAGACCATAACAGCCTTTCCAGGGGTTCATCTGAAAAATCCTTCCCCAGGTCATCCAGGCCTGTAATCCGCCTTGCTGAACGGATCATCTCATCTTTATCGAGTTTTATTTTCGAACCGAGGAAATAGGTAGCTTGCCAGGAGCTATTAATTATCGAAAACCAGAAGGGGCGCTTTTGAAAATTCCCCGACAGTGTAATTTTGTCAGATGTCATTCTTTCAGGATAACTTATTACTTTACTTCAGAAAATTACCTTTGAGAGGAGATCCTGTATTTTAACCAGCCTGCACAGAGGGGTCACCGGCAGCTCACCGGGACCGAGGCGGTACCATCGCCAGCACATGGTTCCCTCAACATGACCTGCAGTTTCAATCCAGTTTGGATGTCCGGGCTGCTGGTGGGCGACAATTACCGTAACGCTTCCGTCGTCATTGTACCTGGCGCCGGCTTTATTGATGCAGACATGAAAATACCGGTAATCAAGAGATTCCATCCAATAGTTGTTCAGCTGGAAATTCCACGAATCGCAATCAGGAGGTTTCACATCGATCACAAGCGCCTCATCCAGGTTCAGCTTCCAGTGGCTGTGATAATAAAAAATGCTTGCATCGCCTCCTGCTTCGTTTGAAGTTTCCGGATCAAATAAGGGCAGTTGATTCGTATGTTTTTGAAATCCTTTAGCCCATCTGGCGAAAAGAACTGGTGCGCCGGCTACAAAAAAGGAGGCGGTTTTCAATCCGCTATCAATTAAGCCGGGTGTAAGTGGGTCCGGGGACTTCCTTCCATCCATGTTTTCGATAAAAAGCTCTGCAGGTGTTTCGATTGAGCGGTTTAAAAAGGTTTGTCTTACAATGACCAATCCAGTCCTGGTCTCAATCTTCAGCCAGTTTTTTCCTTTTTTTGATTTACTAAGGATGATCTCAAAGCTTCCGTCTGAATTTATCTCCAGGTCGGTGTGCTCAAGTTTCCCGCATGGTGTCATTTTTCCGGTGGTTCCATAATTGCCATTCTGGGTAAAGAATCCAAGATAATGGATTGTATTTCTCTTCCCCAAGATACGATATTCGAAATCACCGCTGATCTGCGCGTTAAAGTAATGGTTATCCGGGTTATCTGCACCCATTTTTACGGTTTCGTGAACCATTCTGCGGAACACAGGAAATGCAGGGTCGTTATATTCCACAAATGCCTCAAGTGCGGCCCGTGTCAGCCGTGTCAGGTACCTTACACCTTCCGCCTGCTGAAAAGGATCATCAGGGGCTCCGGGATACATCAGGGCTGCACCGGCTGTTTTCAGCTGATCGCAGAAATCATCCCATGCCTTGCCGGAGACCACTCTTTCAGAATGAACATCTTCCTGTTTTATTCCCCTGATTTTACACCATAAGCGATGGATAGATTTCAAAACATTCAGAAATGAAAACAACAAATTCTGCATAGTGTAAAGAATTAACTATTATTGCAGTTTACAAGTAAATTGGCAAAGATAGAAATTTTCATGGATGAGACTTTTTCAAGATTTGGTAAATGGGCGTTGATTGCCGGTGCAGCAGAAGGAATCGGTGCTGCATTTTCGACAGTGTTAGCCGGGGTTGGCATGAATCTGATCATGGCGGATATTAATTCCCGGGAATTGAACTTCATTGCAGATGAATTGGAAAAATCATACCCTATCAAAACAATTCGCATCCACCAGGATCTTTCTGAAAAAAATGCCGGTCAGGATTGCCTGGATAAGGTCAGGGAGATTGAAATCCGCCTGATGGTATATGTTCCTGCATTCAGCTGTGTTGGGAAATTTTCAGAATATACATCTGAAGAAATTGACCGTTTTCTCTCCCTCAACGTGAAGACACCCGTCCATCTTGTAAATTCCTTTTTGAACCGAAAGCCAAAAGACCAGCCCTGCGGGATTATCCTGATGTCGTCCCTGGCCGGGATCGTGGGACCTGCGCTGGTTGCTCCCTATGCAGGGACAAAGTCATTTACACTGACTTTTTCAGAATCATTATTTCATGAACTAAAAGACGAAAAGGTTGAGATCCTGGCCTGTTGTGCCGGACCCACATCAACCCCAACTTACTGGAAAAGTAAACCCGTTAACCGGAATAAATTTATTGATGTAATGCCGCCGCTGGATGTTGCAAAGTATGCGATAAAAATGTTGGGGAAAAAGCCCTCCTGCATTCCGGGTTGGAAAAACAGGTTATCCTATTTCTTTCTTACAAGGATATTGCCACGGAGAATGGCAGGAAGAATTGTCAGCAATTCGATGAAAAAAATGTACCCGGACCTATAGAGTCCTGGCAGCAATCTTCCTGAAGAAATCACCCTTTGATTAATAGAAACTCGGGCATTCAAGTGCAGCATTGTTCCTTGTGGAACGGCCGGGAGTATTTACGCCACCCCCCCCTCCAAAGATGGTAAGTTTATCAAATTCCAGGATCAGGCTGATCTCATGAGCCCCTCCCAGTCCCTGCATGCTGCCGGAGGTCATCAGATCATAGCTGTACATGAACTTGATGCTCATATCCTCTGCAAATGTATACCGGTATCCAGCCAGGAGCGCAATTGCACTCGAAGGGTTGTTATTCAAACCTGTTTTGAACCAACCGCCCAGGTAGATATTATATTTGAGCATATTAAACCCAAGTTCCAGTGAATTTATTTTATCCTGATTCTGATAAATGATTCCCGGATTGATCTTCAGTGGATCGTTGCTTCCCCCGGAAGCATACATGGAAGAAGAAGATCCACCGCCTGCTGCTATCACAACATCAAGATGGGCAACGTATTTCCTGGGTAATGGTGCTGAGGCTGTAGAAAGAAATGATTCATCGGGTTTAAAAATATGATCTACGGCAAACCCTGCCACCCCGGTAACATTACCTTCCGGATTGGCGAACTGAAGCAAGCCCCCTGCTCCAAAATCAGGAAAGACCTTTTTGTTAGCATCGGGAGGAACAAAGGCACTCTGGTAAATATTTCCATATTTTTCGCTCAGCTGATCGCTGAAAACAAAATCATTCCAGTTCAGGGTTTTCTGAACAATGGCAGCTTTTATCCCCACCTGGGTGACAACAGTTGCGGTGATGGGGATCCTGACACCAACGGTAAGTCCTACTGAGAGATTCTTTATAAACCCGATCCCTTCATTGTCCGAATTAACGATCAGTCCGAGACCTCCAGATCCCGGAAGATTCCGGTCGCCCAGATCTGCCGAGAAGTAATAGGAACGAAAATCCACAGGTAAATTTGGCCACTGATCGCGGAAGGTAAACCGGGCCCTCACCCCCGTGTTGATCCCCGTATATGCCGGGTTATAATACAGGGGGGTGCTGAAGAACTGTGAATAGTTTGGATCCTGCCCTCTCGCAGGTGACAAGAGGAGCAGGAATCCAATAATAAAGAACAGAATGAATATAGGTTTTTTCATTTATAAAAATGATTGGTTTTTAGCGTATCAATGTAACCGTGCCGAATGTTTTGTACTCTCCCTTGCCGATATCGGAACCCTCCCATTCAGTATTGTCAATGAAGGTTGCCTTGGCTTTCCACATATATGTGCCAGATGGGTATGGGTTACCGGCAGTATCTCTTCCCAGCCATGATTCGTCAGGTCTACCGTCAGCAGTAAGATGCGTCGAACTCCACACCAAGTGCCCCCAGTTGTCAAATACTTCAATCTTATATTGCTTCAGGTTTACACCAACAGGTGAGAAGGTGCTCGCGCCTCCCTGGCTCAGGCTTGTAGGAGCGAAAGCGTTCGGGATATAGAGTCCTTTAAACCTGAACTCGTATTTGTACCATGTTGTATCCGTACACTTGAAAGCATTATTCGATACCAGCATGATGATGAAAGATCCGTCATCTGCATAGGTAACTACAGGATTCTCATCAGTTGAAGTCTGACCGTTACCAAAATCCCAGACCCATGAATCGGCGCCGGTGGATTGGTTCTGGAACTGCAGTTTACCGGTCATATTGCTTACATTTTCCGTGTAGGTAAAGGAGCTCACCGGAGTTACATGCACCGCAATGGTTGAGTCGGCAGTATCATAACATCCGTGCTGATCTTTTACGATAAGGGTGACCAGGTAATCGCCTTCTTTCTTATATTCATGAGAAGGATCCTGGATCTGGGAGGTGTCTTTGTGGGATGTTGGCTCTCCAAAGTTCCATAACCAGCTTGCAATATTCGCAGTATCCGCAATCAGGGTTTTATCGGTAAAGTCAGTCGGATTGCCGCTGCAGGCGATTGTGTTATTGAACCTGGCCGTCGGGATCTCATATACCCGTGTGGGTTTGGTTATGGAATCCTTACAACCGAACTTGTTCATGACAACCATTTTTACATCATACACGCCGGCAGAATCATATTTGTGGGACGGATTCTTAAAGTAGGAAGTGTCTTTCGATCCTGAATACGACTCGCCGAAGATCCATTTCCACGTGCTGTTTGGCGTTCCAAATGTGTTTGATGTATCCTGGAATGCGGTGAACTGCTTTCTGCAAACCGACAGATTGGAGAATGCGGCCAATGGTGTTGCGTGGATTACGACCGACTGCATGTTCGTATCAACAAAAGTTCGTCCCGAACTGATCATGGCATGTATGATCAACTTTACGTTATAGGTTCCGGCGTTGGCAAAAGTATGGTGGATGATGCCAGCATGAGTAAAGTAGGTCGTATCCGTTCCATCCCCGAAAATCCACTTCCACTGGTTGATAATACTAACGGGCAGGGAACTGTCCTTGAAAGCGATGTTGTATCTTGCACACATCAAGGTATCGCTGTGAGAAAATGATGCAAGGATACAGGGATACAACTCGGCGGTCTGCATAATTGTATCATAACATCCGAAACTGTTTGTAACCTTCAGTACAACCGGATAAATGTTCTGTGCAAGGTAAATGTGAGAAGTATCTCCTGACCCCACTGATCCTGGTATGATCAGAGGTGGTGAACCATCTCCGAAGGTCCACTCCCAGGAACTGATTGTACCGCTTCCGGGCCCTGAAGTTTCAGTGAATCGTATAACACTGTCGCAGGGTTGTGAAAGAACCGTAAATACCGGAGAAGGCAAGGCATGAACAGTTACTTCATGGAATATGCTGTCGGTACAATTATCAGAATCCGTTACCCGCAGTTTAACAACGAAAGTTCCCGGCTGGGAGAAAGTATGCGTTGGGGCAAACTGGTAGGAAGTATTATTTGGACCGGAATTCGGATCACCAAAGTTCCAGACAATATTGTAAAGACTATCACCTTTGGCAAGGTCAACAGCGGTAAAATGAGTTGGGTTCTTAAAGCAAACCGTGTCATTTTTGAAGGTAAAAGCAAATCCGGGTTTTACATACACGCTGTCACTTATCGTATCTGAACAGCCATAGCTGTCTGTTACAACGAGCGAAACAAGGTACTTCATATCGGTTACCGGGAAAACAAAGGTAGGATTGATCAGGGACGAAGTGGATCCGGGCATAAAGGTCCATTCACGCTGAACAATAGCTGCACCTGTTCCTGTCGACTGATCCTGGAAGACCACCTGACCTGCCGGGCAGAAGAAACTGGTATAGGCAAAAGATGCGACAGGCTTCGGACGTGTTGTTACAGGAATGAGGATGGAATCCGAACAGTTAGACAAATTGGTTACCCTCAGTTTGACATTGAAGGTTGATGCCGTCATATACATGTGCTTCGGATTCTGAATTGTGGCAGTACCTCCATCTCCGAAATCCCAGAACCAGGCGGAAATTCCGCTACCCGGGGCAATCGACAGATCAGTAAAGGCCGTCGAATCTCCTACACAGGAGACAGATGCACTGAACATGGCCTGTGGCTTAGGATTAACAGCAACCTGGATGACGGTATCATGAACACAGCTGTTCGAGTTGGTTACCGTTAGCATTACTGAATAAAGTCCGGGTGAACCATAGGTATGAATTGGGTTCTGCAAACTAGAAACATTGTTGGTCCCGGAAGCAGGATCACCAAAATTCCATTCCCAGGAGGATATACTCGTGGAATTTGCAACTGACTGATCGGTGAATTGAGTATTACCTCCAACGCATGCCGTATCGGCAACAAATTTTGCCTGCGGAGAAGCATTGATAGAGACTGTTTTGCTGATTGAATCCGTGCACCCTGTCGCACTGGTAACCATCAGGTTAACACTGAAAGTCCCGCTATGAGTAAAGCTGTGTGTAGCGTTTTTGATGGTAGAGGTGTTGGCAGAACCGGATGTCGGATCTCCAAAATTCCATAGCCATTGAGTGACGGTACTTCCTCCACCGGTTTGCGAAAGGTCGGTAAACTGCACAGGCATGAGGGCACACCGTGTAGTGGCATAGGTAAAGTTGGCCAAAGGAGAAGCCTGTATCTGAACCGGAGTCGAAATCTGATCTGTACAATTGTCTGAGGTTGTAATGGTCAAAACAACAGTGTAGGTTCCTCCTGCTGTATAATAATGACTGACATTGGGAGAAGCCGGGAAATTAATCGTTGAAGAATTGCCGTCTCCAAAATCCCATTTCCATGTAACAATAGTTCCGTGAGGAGTTGTTGAAAGATCCGTAAAATGAACCGTATCACTTGAACAGGCCGGTGCATCCGTTGTGAAGGATGCAGCAGGTTTGGGTATTACCAATACAGACTTTGTCGTGTCTTTTATGCAACCCTCAGCGGTTGTAACTGTCAATCTAACAATAAAGACTCCTGAGGTGGCATACATATGCGTCGGGTTTGTTGAATTCGAGAACTGCCCGTCGCCAAATTCCCAGTAGCGCTGAGTAATTGTACCTGTAGCTGTTGACTGATCAAAGAAGCTGGTAAGCGATCCCAGGCAGACAGTATCAGCACGGAAGTTAGCAACCGGAAGAGGGATCACTGTAACCGTACGTGTAGTGGTATCCGAACAGGCCGATGCGTTGTATACAATCTCCGTCACTGTGAAGACACCTGAAGTGGAGAAGATATGCGTAGGATTCTGTGAGGTGGAATTGTTGGGAACACCTGAACCGGGATCGCCGAAATCCCAATGCCACTGAATAATGTTGCCACCACCATTTGCCTGCGAAAGGTCTGTAAACTGAACAGACTGGTGTGCACAATTGCTGGTGGGGAAACTGAAACTGGCCAGTGGTGCAGCCATGCTGTTGACCACATGCTCTATGAATGCAGTACAACTGTCGGAAGTCTTAACCGTCAACCGCACTGTATGCTGCAGGGCTCCTCCTGAGAATGTATGGGTTACGCTTGGATTCCCGGGAAACCAGATCGTAGTCGAACCACCATCACCGAAATCCCAGACCCATTCTACAATGGATCCCAGATAACCTGCAACAGTTGTTGATTGATCGGTAAACTGAACCGATGCGCCCATACAGTTTGGGGTAGTATAGGAAAATGCCGGAAGGGGTAACGGGTGTACCAGGACCTGTTTGGTCGTATCTTTCACACATCCGTTACTGTTCACAACCGTCAGTTTAACGTTCTTTATCCCATAGGTACCGTAAGTATGGGTTGGATTCTGCAAAGGAGAATTAGGGGATCCATCTCCGAAATCCCAGTTATAAGATATGATGTTGGTTGAATTCGGAAGAGAGCTGTTCGTAAACGTGGTGAGGGAACCCAGGCATGCAGTATCTGCAGTGAAGTTTGCAACCGGTAATGGACTTACAATGACCGTTTTCAGAATGGTATCCTGGCAACCACTGGTATTCTTTACGATCAGCGAAACGGTAAAGGTTCCGGGGCCGGAGAAGAAGTGAACAGGGTTCTGTGCATTTGATGTATTATCAACCCCGGTTGGAGGATCACCAAAATTCCAATCCCAGGAGATGATGGCACCCCCCCCGTTGTTCTGAGACAAGTCAGAGAATTGAACCGACTGGCTCGTACAGGTGGTCCCCGGGAATGAGAAATTAGCGATCGGTGAAGGGATACTGTTGACCACATGGTCTATAAAAGCAGTACAACTGTCACTGGTGGTAATCGTCAGCCGGACATTATGTGAAAGGACGCTACCGGCAAAAGTATGACAGACATTCGGACTGGCGGGGAATAGTACGGTTTGAGTAGTTCCATCGTTGAAATCCCAGACCCATTTGACAATACTGCCAAGATACCCGGATACAGTATGTGAAAGGTCCGTATAGCAAACCACAGCGCCCAAGCAATTCGGTGAAGTGAAGCTAAACTCAGGAATGGGCAGCGGGTTCACGAGGATCTGCTTTGTAGTATCTTTCGTACAGCCGTTTGAATTGACAATTGTTAGCTTCACATTGAAAACCCCGTATGTCGAATAGGTATGTGTTGGGTTCTGCATGGAGGACAAAGGTGAACCATCACCAAAATTCCATGAATAGGTTATGATGTTCGCTGCGTTAGGAACAGAAAGGTCGGTGAATTGGGTCACACTGTTTAGACAGGCTGTATCGGCATGAAAGTCAGATACAGGAAGCATGTTGACCGTAACTGTTTTCACAATGGTATCATGACAACCTGTAGAATTCTGAATGATCAGGGTAACCGTATAGGAGCCGGCAACTGCAAACGTATGTGCAGGGCTCTGAAGCGTAGAAAGGTTATTAAATCCTGAACCAGGATCTCCGAAATTCCAGTTCCATATGGTGATGCCTCCCCCTCCGTTTACCTGAGACAAGTCGTTAAACTGAACGGGTTGTCCTTTACAGGAAATGGTTGAATAATCAAAATTGGCGATAGGAGAAGGAATGCTGTTAATGAGGTGTTCCTTGAATAATGTACAGCTGTCACTTGTCCATACAGTCAGGCGGACGAGATGAGTAAGGCTACCGGTTGCAAATGTATGTGTGACATTCGGGGATGCCGGAATGGTAATCGTTTGGGTTGTCCCGTCGTCGAAATCCCACATCCATTTTGCAATATAGCCTGTATATCCAGCAGGAACAGTTGACTGATCCGTATACAATATCGGGCTGTCGGTACAAGCCGGCACTGACCATGAAAATTCCGGGATCGGCTTTGGATTAACTTTTACCTGGTGAGATACTGTATTCACACAACCGTGGTGATCAATAACCGTCAAGGTACAAACATAAATACCCGGAGCCGTGTACAGATGAGAAGTGTTGATCGGGTCTGTACTGGGTGGGGTTCCATCTCCAAAATCCCATGACCATGTTACAATCGAATCTACATGGGTAATGGTGGTATTGGCAAAAAAATGTACAAGATCACCCAAACAGGCAGTATCTCTTGTGAAATCAACCGGAGGGGAAGGGAAGATATAAACCGGTTTGACAATCGTATCCACACAATCGTCAAAATTATGAATGATCAGCCTGACATTGTAAGTTACTCCGCCGGTATTGAATATATGGGTCGGGTCCTGGAGATTTGAAGTATTGTCGATGCCGGATAAGGGATCGTCAAACAACCAGTCCCAGGAAATAATATTCCCACCGCCATTGGGGAAAGAGGCATCCGTAAACTGCACCAGTTTACCTTCGCAACCCGTAGTATTAAAGAAGTTTGCGATCGGTAAAGGCAATACAGTCTGATTATGACTGTAGGTGTCGGTAAACCCTGAGTTATCAGTGACCGTAAGCGAAACCAGGTAAGTTCCCGGTACTGCGTAGGTGTGGCAAGTATTCGGATTATTGGGAAAGTGAATGGTATCCTGTGGTGACAGATCACCATAATTCCATACCCATGTGGTAATAAATCCAAAAGGTGGTGAAGGAACGGAAGAAAGATCAGTGAAACACATCGGCGTATTCAGGCAGACAGGTGCATTGCTTGAATAGAATGCCATGGGTATTTCAGGAACATAGATGGTATGGCTGATCGAATTTGAACAACCCATTGTATCGGTAACGGTAAGCGTTGCTATCCAATTGTTGGATCCGAGGTAGGTATGAACCGGGTTATGCCCAACTCCGTAAGTACCATCCCCGAAATTCCAATGGCACATGTAACCTACCAATCCAAGATCAGTGATAGTCGAATCAACATGAAATGCAATCTGGTTGTTTATTGCTCCAACATTCCATGAATACTCAACAGCAGGTCTGGGGTTGATGGTGATCGTTTTCCTGACTGTATCGGGACATCCTGTGAGGTTTGCAATGGCAAGTGTAACCGTATAGGTGCCGGCGTTGGCATAAATATGAGTTCCGTCAACCTGGTTGGAGGTATTGTTTCCTGAAGCAGCATCGCCAAAATCCCAGCTGTAAGAAACGATAGCTGGTCCGTTATTCAGTTTGGAATGATTCTGGAAATGCATTGTATCTCCCGCACAGGGAACTCCGTAAGTAAAATCAGCAATGGGAGAAGGAGTAAGTGTAACACTATGGTAAGCTGAGTCGATGCATCCAAGGTTATTGGTAACCCTCAACTCAACAGTATAGGGACCGAGTGCCGGAAAAGTATGGGAGACATTCGGACTGGCCGGAGTATTGATGATTACCGGTGCTGAAAGATCTCCAAAATACCATTGCCATGAAACAATATCTTTCCCTGCAGGGAATGTTGAATTATCGGTGAAAAACACCGGGTTGTTCTCGCAGGTCGGCGCGGAAAATGTATAAGAAGCAGTGGGTACGGATTGGGCAATAACGATCTGCTGTGTGATTGAATTCGTGCATGATGTGTGATTGAGAACGCTGAGCGTGACATTATAAGTTCCGGGTCCTGTGAACAAATGGGTAGGCTTACTGCAGGTTTTACAGGAATCAAAATTGGCTGCTCCGGATGCAGGATCCCCGAAATCCCAGGAATACCGTTCAAAGGGGGTTGTCAAAAAAGGAGTTGTTGAGATTGATCCGTCAAAACTTACCGGCTGATAAGAACAATTGGGGATGGTAGAGTTAAATGCCGCTGTTGGTATGAACTGGTTGGGGTTCACATAAACTGCATCATAGATCGTATCGGTAGCTCCTTCATTGTTGGTAACCACGTAAGTAATGGTATAAGTAATGTTATAGGGAGCTCCATAGGTATGAAGTACCGGGTTCGGTTTAACAGGAGAATTGTAGGGCGCTGTGCCATCTCCGAAATCAATAAAATAATTAACAATGGGTTTTGCGGCGTCATTAACTGAATTATCCCAGTATGAAAGCATATCTCCGTAACAAGAGGTATTGGTGTAATAAAAATAAGAGATAAGCAAGGGCTGAATTTTAATATTTTTTGATACTGTGGAGAAACATGGAATTGAGGGGTTTGTCTCTGTAACACTTAATGAGCCGGCTCCGACCGGGCCCCAGTTGACTGTAACCATACTGGAATTTCCACCGGATGTGATCGCCCCGCCAACAATATTCCAGAGATAGGTGTGTCCCGGAATGTTCGGGGTTGAATAAATAACACCCAATTGGTTGTTGACTACGACTTGCGCTCCTGCAATAACGGGCTGGGTATCCGCACAGGGTTGGGCATTGAGCGATCGTGAATTCACACCCAGGAGCAGGGACGTACAGGTGAGGTAGAGTAAAAATCTATGGAACATATTTTTGTTATTAGAATGTTTGATTCCCATGCAATTTTTTATACTAAAATTAAGAAAAAAGGTTACAGCTTCTGGTCTCTGAAAAACGCCAACACATCATTATCCAACAAAAGTAAAAAATTATTATCAATATCCCAAATATGTCATTTAGACACGCACTAATAATTTTGGTTGCCTGAACAATATTGCAAAATAAATTTTGTTATTCAATTTATCCTCTTATTTTTGCAATCATTAACCTGGTGCTTATGAAAAAATATATTCCGTTACTCATTTTATTGATTCTCGGCACTTTCATTATAAGTTCAGGATGCAAAAAGAAGAAGGATGCTCTTCCCTGTAATGGAAAGGGTGTTTTATGTATTGTCAACAAACTGGATTCCACAATAACCGTAACCATTAAAACCACTCACGACCAGTTCCCGATTCTGAAAGACAATATGCATTGTTCTGATCTTACTGGTGATGCTTCTTACTCGGTCAATATCTCAGCTACCGGGATTGACAGGGACACTACCCTGACCATTTATTCCTGTGATAAACAATTGCTGATCATACAGTAACAGCTACTTTTGGAAGGCCCTCCCGCAGGCTCAATCAAATTTTACCTTGGTAAAGTAATAAACCAGCCTTTTTTTATTCTCTGACGAATTGATGTTTTTAATTTCCTGGTACCCATAGCAAAGAAAATAGGGTCCATACCAGGGAACCATGAAATTTTTCGTATCCGAGATCATTTTATCTTCCGGGTTCATCTGCTCCAAAGAAGAAAAATCAAGCTTCTCCACAATGTCATTCATCCTGATAATTTTTGAAGCGATCCTTGCCTCACTTGAATAACAAAGCACCATGGTATCGGCGGAGGCAAAATAGAGGTTCACCTTTGGGGTCAGTTCCGTGGAGATTAGATTCCTTATTTCCATCGTATTATCCCATTTCAGGCTCCCGGTGTTATCAAATCCGGCAACGACTGCACTGGTATATCGATATCCGTCAAAAACATTGTAAGTATTAATGTAAGGGCGTCCGTAGAAATCAAATTCTGTGAAATTTTCCGGATGGTACTCCGGGACAAAGCTCTCTCCCATAAACACGATCTGGTCATTGTGAATATAAAGGGGATGTATCAATAAGTTAATCTCTGAAACAAAATCATTGACAGGTTTGTTTTTTTTCGATGCCTTCTTCTGGATTGCCGCCAAATCCTTCTCCCCGACGATGTTTTTGAAATTTTTCAGATCAAGAAAATTCTTTAAACGAATATCCGTCTGAATTCCATATTTGAATCTGCAAGTATAAAATCCGGACGCTCCCGAGAACGAGACATTCTTCTCTGAACGCCCGGAAACGGAATAGTTGGCAATTAAAAGGAGTTCATCAGGATTGACCAGGATAAGTTGAGGATTTCGGATTTCCCACATGGGAGAAACAGTATTGATCGCTATTTCAGAAAGAGGCTTACCTGAAAAACTCATCCTGACAAGATCACAAGCGACATTATTCTTCGAAACCGGTTTATTGATCGTGGCATAGAAGGAGCCTGTCAACGTATCGAGAATAAAACCAGTCAGGATTGATTTTACACCTGGGAATGTCAACGGATAATCTGCAACTTTACCCGAGTCCAGGTCGGTAATCTGCATATGTGCAGGTTCATTCTTCTGATTGTAGCCCAGAAAAGTAGTGTTCTTGAATACAAGAAACTCAGAAGGAACAATATTCCCGCTCAAAGCAAACCGGGTTCCTGTAAATTTTCCCGATTTACAATCCAGCCTCAGGATCATCTCCCCTCCACCCGCAATTTTTGTTTTCTCGTTTGCAAGAAATAAAAATGTAATCATTTCTTTTCCACGAAAATTATCCCTGATTTCAAGTCCGGTTCTCACAGGAACACTTTTCACCCACAGGGGTTTCAGGCTATTGTCATATAGAGAGAAGTACCATTTCGTAAGGGAATCATTGACTGTTTCGACACTTTTGAAAAAGAGCAGAATACCTGTCGAATCCAGGGGAATGATATGGTAGGTTTCATCAGTTGACCGAACCGGAATTTCAACCCTTACCAATTTGTCACCGGACGGAGGTCGTGAATCCTGTCCTTTTAAAGTGGATCCTGCGAGAAACTGGACGATAAGTATTACTGTTAAAAGGAACTTCGTGAACATTTGGCTGGTTTACCTCTACAAATTTATGGATAATTCATTAGAAATCTTTACCCGCAAAGACGTTAAGTCGCCAATACCTGATAATTACAAGATTGACTCGGTCCTTTGATGATCTTGAATCGGGCCGGCATGAATGGGTGTTTCAAGAAAGAAATTCTTTGCCTCTTCGTGTCTTTACTGTAAAAAATTCACAAAAAAAAAACTGCAACCCCATGTCCCGGAATTGCAGTTTTTATATCCATTGATCATCCTGACTTTTCTGAAAAACATCATCAAGCCAGGAAATTAAAGACTACCTGATAATGAGTTTCTTCACAGTAATTTTTGATGTCCTGTCATCGGTTACCTGAACAAAATAGATCCCTGCCGACAGGGTTGAAAGATCAAGGTTCAGATTCGAAAGATCCGTTGTTCCCTGGTAAACTTTATTCCCGGTCACATTCAGGATACGGATCTCTTTTCCTCCTTTATCGCCGAATACCAGTTTTACCATTCCCTGTGACGGGTTCGGGGAGATTGTGAAATCGGTTGAATTCGACTTTTCTCCTACACCAACAATAGGTGTGCCCAGAACAAGGATATCATCAAGTTCCCAGGTTGAGGAGTTCGTAGCATCGCAGGTATATTTGAATGCAATGTAGATACTGGCCCCTGTTGCCGTATGAACATCAAGGTCTCCGGATGAAGTCCAGACATAGCCGCCTGGTGATAAGATCGGGGAAAGATCAACCCATGTGGCTGAATTGGGATCACCCGAACCGTCATAATCATTGGAAATTTTTACGGCAAGTGGATTCCCTGCATAACTGTATGCATTCATGAATGTCAGAACCTCGCTGTTATAAAGGTCAAAATTCATCGAAGGAGTGATCAGCCAATCTTCATTCGGCACATTATTGGGCGCAAGGTAACCGTTCATCTTTGCGCATGGGGAGGCAGAGGTTCCGTGAATGGTATCAATCATCCAGAATTGATCCGGTCCGACAATATTTTGAGCAATCATCGGTGACAGCGCCCTGTCATTGAAATCACGATGAAAAATAATCACACCGTTCGGGGTAGTTGCAGTTGCAGTAGGAGCAGTTCCATCGGTTTTATAGTTGATGAGTGATCCTGAATTGGTATACGAATAGATAGCAAAGTAGAAGGGAGTATTGCTAGCCAGTCCGGTAAACATACAGGTTTGAACACCCGGCAAAATATTGAGAGCAGCGCTTCCGTCTGCCAGGTTCGGGTCATCCGGTACAGGAGTTCCGTCAACGGGTGCAACAATGTTATTTGCATTGCTTGCCTTAATCAGGTAAGATGTCGGCACTTGTCCACCCGTAGCGTCAGTCCAGTTTAGGACAACTTTAAAGTATCCGGGTGTCGCCGTAAAATTTGTCGGATAGTTAGTGGGTTCCGGTAAAACCGTACTGTTGCCTGTCCATACGATGTTGTCAATGGAAACCTGGCCGGACGTAGTCGAATTCTGTTTGAAATCGAGCACAAAAGTACCTGCTGTATTTACATTGATGGTGCCGGTATTTTTCACAATTCCCTGTTCGCCGGTGGTTGTAACGGTAGTGATTAAAATTCCGTTAACAAAAACATCAAGGGCAACACTGGTTGTAAAAACCTGTTCATAATCAAAACTTAATGTTCCGCAACCTCCGGTAAGTGTACCTGAAAAAACTTCTGCAGTAGGAGTTCTGCCTTTCCCGAGTGTCGGGGTCGGGGCAACAATCACAGAATCTCCGCGGCACTGATTGTAGGTCCAGGTGGAGCCATCCTGTCCAAGAAATGTACCGTTATGGTATGCATTTGCAGTTTCAGGATAATTGTCGAAATTCTCCAATCCCTGGCTCCGGGCGTTTTGAAAAACGAAGATGAGCGATAAGAATAAACTGAGTAAAAGTAATTTTTTCATTTGATTATTGTTTTAGGGGTCGTTAAAAGAATGAATTGAAATTATATAGATTATTTTATGATCAGCTTTTTTGATATCAAAACATGGGTTGCATTGTCAAATACCTGGACAACATAGATCCCCTTTGCCCATCCGGAGAGATCAAATTCCATCTTCTCACCATCAGACTGCCGTTGTTCCATAATGTTGCCCATCCCGGAGATGATTTTTACCTCGTGGGAATTTTTCCCTGCAAAGATCAGCATGAACTTACCGGTTGTCGGGTTCGGATAGATCACAAAAGCGTTTTTTCCGTCTATCTTTCCCAATCCCGTGGTGCCAACCTCGATGTAGGATGATTTTACCTTTGTGTTTCCTCCTGCAATGTTGGTCACCCTGAGCGAAACATCATAGGTGCCTGCCGTGGTATATTGCACCGGTGGCGGGATCAGCAGATTCGAAGTGGGAGGAGTTCCTCCTTCGAATACCCAGTTCCATGCATCAGCCTGCCCCAAGGAGGAATCGGCAAACTGAACAAAATCACCAGCAACGATATGCGTATTATCTGCTGTGAAATCAGCAACCGGCGGATACGAACAGCCTCTTCCCGGTGAAGCCCAGATCGTATCATTTGCTGCATTGACAGCGGCAAACTCCAGGGCGTGGCGCCAGTTGGAAGGAACCGTGTTGTTTGAATTCGGATCACACAATTCGAGCGAAGGACCATGCCCGTTTGCTACAGAGTCCCAGGGTGCGGCAACGCCATACTGGACAGAATCGACAGTGACATTGAAACGGTCTTTGAACCTGATAAGGGTACCGGTATTGCTGAGTGATCCATTGGTCCATTGCAATGCAGTCACACCGAAGGCATGCGACATTGCGGATGCACTTTTGGCAATCAGGACATAGGAATGAGGAGCCACAGTATAGCTTGGAAAGGTATAGGTCACCGGATTTGAGAAATAGAATCCCTGGAGATCAACAGTTACAGTGTCGTTATTGTAGAGTTCAATGAATTCCAGTGAATCCGTCCCCGTTTCCGGAGGATTATACATGATCTCCGTAATCACCATTTTTGAATTCAGCGGGCCATTGACGGTGATATAATTATTTTTACAGATCGTAGCAGTTCCATAAGCATTGGTTGTGGTAAGGCAGACATTGAATACACCTGCATAATTGTATACAATGCCGGTTGGATTTTTGGCTGTGGAAGTCATGGGGACTCCTCCCACAAACGACCAGTTCCAGGTATCCGGACAGTACCTTGAAGAGTCAAAGAAGTTGACAGATTGTCCAACCATAATGTTGGTGCTGCTTGCGCCGAAATTCGGAATAGGAGCTATGGGTTCACATAATGTTGTGAAAGCCACATCGCTGCCATAGCCGGTTCCGATCGCGTTCGTGGCATATGCCCTGACATGATAAGATGTACTTGGCAGGAGCCCGGTCAGGTTACTGGTATAAACGCCCAGTGTTCCTGGGTCAGTAGTGTGACTATCAGTAATGGTCGGGTTCGAACTGGTGGACCAGCAGACGCCTCTTGATAAGATCGGCGAGCCTCCGTCGGAAACGACATTTCCTCCGCTGATGGCCGTTGTAGATGTTATCCCGGTAACGGGACTGGTTGTGATGTTAATCATCACCCCCTGTGGGGTAACATCTGCCCAGGTTGGTCCTACCCTGATCTCATCAATTTCAACTTTAGGTGTGGTGGCATTGTTTCTCAGACAAATGGAAGCAAAAGTGGCAAATGCGCCGGTACCGCTGTTGTTCGAAACGAATCCTGAAGGCTCGGTTCCACCGAGGCTGGCCGGGTTCACCCATAAGTAGGCTACAGTGGGTGAAGCACTTCTGTTATATTTTGCAACAACAAGGTAGGTTGTTCCGAAGCTGAGGTCTTGAGGAAATTCTGTAAATGTTGGTGTTCCTCCGGATGTATTCTGGATTATGAAACGATAGTTTGCCCCTGCATTGACGGATTTGGCTCCCAGTCTGGCACCAAAAATGGTGACAGTCGTACCGGCTGTTGCTCCGAAATGCATAAAATAATCACCTGTGGCGGTAATTCCCGAATTATCGACGAGATTCAGCAGTACGGAAAAATAAAGAACTGTGCTTGAAGAGGTGAATGCACGGTTAACGTCTCTCGAGGTCAGATTGGCATTTCCGAACATGGAAACTTTATAACCATTCGAAGGGAATAGCCCGGTATAGGATAAATTGCCGTTTACAACGTCAATCGTGGTGGTCTGTCCGCTGGTAACACTGTGTGTGGTCCAGTTGTTGGATGAGGATCCGGCATTCCCATTGCCCCCGATGTAGGTTGGCGGGGTATAATTAAAGTCTTCATAAAGAACGGTCTGTGCATGCCCGGTTCCATTCATACCGATCAGGGAAACAACAAAAAAAACAAGGTTGGCGAGGGTAAATCTTTTCATAGTGTTTATATTTCCAATAAGTTACTAATTACTCTGAAATTTCAATATCATATTAAACCATCCGTCCAACAGAAATGGCCAGAAACGAATCCGTATAACCCGGGCAGATGGCAGGTATGGCTTTTATCACCTATTACCGGGAACAATTCTTAGTTAACAAATGTATAAAGATTTTTGTTGTCACAGGTCAATTTATGTTTAAGAAAATATTAACAATAAAAAAGAGCCCCTTCACTCCTGAAAAATCAGCTCAGTGAAAGGGCTCGATTCTGGTCCCGTCAATCCTTGAAAGGAGGGCCGGGTTCGCTATGCGGTCAGGCTTATTTATCCTTTACCTCTTCAAAATCAACATCGGTAACTTCATCACTGCTTGACTTTTGCTGAGGATCAGGTCCCGGCTGGCCACCGCCTTGAGGTCCGTCCTGCGGTGGTTGCGCATTCTTGTACATATCTTCACTGGCACCCTGCCACATCGAATTCAGGTTCGCCATGGCACTATCGATGCCGGGAATATCCTTGTTCTTATGAGCGGTTTTCAGCTCTTCCAGTGATTTCGAGATCATCTCCTTTTTATCTCCCGGGATCTTGTCGCCGAATTCCTTCAGTTGTTTTTCAGTCTGAAAGATCAATGAATCAGCCGTATTTAATTTGTCAATCTCCTCTTTCATGCGCTTATCTGTATCCGCGTTCACCTGGGCTTCTTCCTTCATTTTTTTGATATCTGCATCTGACAGCCCCGAGGAGGCTTCAATACGGATCTGCTGTGATTTACCGGTGGCCTTGTCCCGGGCACCTACATTCAGAATCCCGTTTGCATCAATATCGAAAGTCACTTCGATTTGCGGGATACCCCTTGATGAAGGAGGGATTCCATCCAGGTGGAAACGACCGATGCTTTTGTTCTGGTTCGCCATAGGCCTTTCCCCCTGGAGAATGTGGATCTCCACTGAAGTCTGGTTATCGGCTGCAGTAGAAAAGACTTCTGATTTTTTTGTCGGAATTGTAGTATTTGATTCTATGAGACGGGTCATCACACCCCCCAAGGTTTCGATCCCCAATGACAACGGAGTAACATCCAGAAGGAGTACATCCTTAACTTCTCCTGTCAGAACACCTCCCTGAATTGCAGCCCCAATGGCAACAACCTCGTCCGGGTTCACTCCTTTTGAGGGTTCCTTGCCGAAGAAATCCCTGACCAGTTTCTGAACTGCGGGAATCCTTGTCGACCCCCCGACCAGGATCACTTCATCAATCTCGGATGGCTTCATTCCGGCATCCTTCATGGCCTGTTCACAGGGCGGAATCGTCGACCGCATCAGCTGATCGATCAATTGCTCAAATTTTGCACGTGAAAGTTTTTTCACAAGGTGTTTGGGGATACCGTCGACCGGCATAATATAGGGCAGGTTGATCTCGGTTTCGGTGGAACTGGACAGCTCTATTTTTGCCTTCTCAGCAGCTTCTTTCAACCGTTGCAAGGCCATCGGGTCTTTGCGAAGGTCAATCCGTTCATCCTTTAAGAACTCATCAGCAAGCCAGTCAATAATAAGGTGATCAAAATCATCCCCACCAAGATGGGTATTCCCATTGGTGGATTTTACTTCAAAAACGCCTTCGCCCAATTCAAGGATGGAGATATCAAAGGTACCGCCTCCCAGGTCAAACACAGCCACTTTCATGTCTTTGTTCTTCTTGTCGAGACCATAAGCCAGGGCTGCCGCCGTGGGTTCATTGATGATACGTTTTACATCCAGTCCTGCAATTTCGCCTGCTTCCTTCGTAGCCTGACGTTGTGAGTCACTGAAATATGCCGGGACAGTGATAACGGCTTCTTTTATTTCCATTCCGAGATAATCTTCGGCTGTTTTCCTCATTTTCTGAAGGATGATGGCAGAGATTTCCTGCGGAGAATATAATTTTCCGTTAATGTTGACACGCGGAGTGTTGTTATCGCCATGATCTACATGGTACGGAACGCGTTTAATTTCTTTCTCAACCTGGTTATAGTTCTCCCCCATGAATCGTTTTATTGAAAAAACGGTATTTTGAGGGTTCGTGATTGCCTGACGTTTTGCAGGATCGCCAACTTTTCGCTCACCATTATCTGTAAAAGCAACGATGGACGGAGTTGTTCTTCTTCCTTCACTGTTCGCGATGACAACCGGTTCGTTCCCTTCCATGACAGCAACACAAGAGTTGGTAGTTCCAAGATCGATACCAATAATTTTTCCCATTTTAATCTGATTTATTGTGAATATTGTTTTTTGGAATTTCACCGGTTATTGTCAATCATTATGCCAAAACAGGTTTGACTGTCAGTTTGTGACAAAACGACAGGAAAAGGGTGGAAATGGAAAGGGATTGTCAGAACTTCAGGTTGGCGGTAAGCGGATTAACTTTCAGCTCATCCTGGGTGCGCGGACCAATTACGATGGAATCGACAGTATTGACAAACCTGCTGGAAAAGAGCCCGACCCCGTTGGATATATTGGTAAAGGAAGGACGTTCCTGGATGATCGACAGCGAAGGTTCTGTCACCTCCATATAGGTGTTCATATCCTCTGATGCAACACTGAAAATATAATCCACTGTGCGAGCGTTCCTGGAGATGACATTGGGATCGTCCTTGATATTCCCGGCAATAACCGTGTAAAAAACATCTCCTGCAAAATCCAGCTTAATCGGTTCAGGCGTCGATTGAATTGAATCAAAATCGGGATTGGATACCTGATAATTATTGAAAAGCATCCAGTCAAACGATTTTTCGGTTGTCCCTGATGCAGTCGTTTCCAGGTAGTGGACCCGGATCACCACCTGAAAGCGTTTTCCTCCCCAGGGTTGCGGAAACTCAACTGTAAATGTACCTCCGGGGATGTATTCTTCCAGCTTTATATATGGATCCGGAGATGTTACCAAAAAGTTGTGGACCAGTGTAGTATGGGCAGAATCGACAACCCCGGTATTACGATGGGTGATTCTGAGTTTGTAGGTATAGCTTTGGCTTAAGTGGCCGGTTTTGTTATAATAGACAAGCTGATCAGGATAATAGAATATGGAATCGCCAGCCTGCTTTGAATGAATGGTGATGGTATCAAAATCATAGGTATGTATCAATGTACTTCCCTGCCAGGCTTCCACTTTTACATCCAGTTTGTTGGGATACGTACTTGAATCGGGGATCTTGGCAAACTGTATTGCATCTCCCTCGCCAAGAAATGCTTTTGTGATTTTCAGAAAAGTAGTATCCTCATTCTGGTTGAGAAGTCCGTAAACTACGGTAATGTCTCTCCAGTCTGCATTCACTTTCAATTCTTTATTGCAGGAAAAGAGAACCGGGATAAGCAACAGTGCTCCAAGGATAAATCTGATGTAACGCATGGTTGAGTCTATCTGGAAAAGGAAGACAAAAGTAAAGAATTTTTAATTATTTGTTGTAGTTTTGCTGATAAATAGTTAAATAATGACAACATCCTACCGGAATGTTTCGAAAGTCACGACGCATGTTCTCCAGGAAATGAAACTGGAAGGGGAAAAAATCGCCATGCTGACAGCATACGATTATTCATTTGCCAGGATCCTTGACGGAACGGGCATTGACATTATTCTTGTCGGTGATTCTGCTTCCAATGTTATGGCCGGGCATACCTCCACACTTCCCATCACCCTGAACGAAATGATATACCACGCCTCCTCGGTGGTGAGGGCGGTCAGGAGGGCACTGGTTGTGGTTGATCTGCCCTTCGGCACTTACCAGGGCAATTCAAAGGAAGCTTTGTCATCTGCAATCCGGATCATGAAAGAAAGTGGGGCTGACGCTGTTAAGATGGAAGGTGGAAAAGAGATCATTGAATCTGTTGACCGGATCCTTTCTGCCGGCATCCCGGTCATGGGTCACCTGGGGCTTACGCCTCAGTCCATTCACAAATTCGGAACGTACGTGGTCAGGGCCACTACGGATGAAGAAGCAACCAAACTGCTGGCAGATGCCCGGCTTCTGACGGATGCAGGCTGTTTTTCCATTGTCCTCGAAAAGATCCCTGCAAAACTCGGAGCCAGGGTGGCAATTGAGGTAAAGATCCCCGTCATCGGGATCGGAGCCGGGAGGGATGTTGACGGACAGGTGCTGGTGCTGCATGACATGCTGGGCATCACGATTGATTTTTCTCCACGTTTTCTCCGTAGATACAACAACCTTGCGGAATCGGTCCAGGGTTCAGTAACCGCCTATATCAATGATGTCAAATCCCTTGATTTCCCAAACGAACGGGAACAATACTAGCCACGGTCATGAACTCGATCGGGAAAGATATTCTTTTCGAAGACAATCACATTCTTATTTATAACAAACAGCCATCCCAGATCGTTCAGGGAGATAAAACCGGTGATATACCACTCAGCGACCTGTTAAAGGCATTCATCAAAGAGCGCGACCATAAACCCGGCAATGTATTTCTCGGGGTGGTTCACAGGATTGACCGCCCGGTGAGCGGGGCTGTTATCTTTGCAAAAACCAGCAAGGCGCTCACCCGTCTCAACGAAATGATCAAAACGGGCAGCATCCGCAAAACCTATTGGGCAGTTGTAAAAAACCTGCCATCCGAAGAAAATGGCCATCTTATCCATTACCTGAAAAAGAACGAAGAAAAAAACAAGTCTTTCGCCTCCGACAAGGAGGTTGCGGGATCACGCAAAGCTGAGCTGACCTACTGCCTGATCGGAAGGAGCCAGAACTATTTCCTGCTTGAGGTGAACCTGCTTACAGGCCGCCATCACCAGATACGGTGTCAGCTTTCAAAGATCGGATGCCCGATAAAAGGCGACCTGAAGTATGGGTTTGACCGCTCGAACCCGGATGGTTCAATTCATCTGCATGCCAGGAAGATCGTATTTTCGCACCCTGTAAGCAAAGAAGTGATAGAAGTGGTTGCCAGGCCACCGGACGACAAACTCTGGAGTTCATTTCTGATTCAAGTAAACAACAAAACGGAGGAACCTCTTTAAATCCTGATCATGCCTGCAGAAACAGCCATAAACTCCGATACGGTTCCTTCAAGGGATCCTCATTTGGTATCCTGGCAGATCAGTGCGGATTCCACTGCGGATTTTCAGAGCCTCCTGTCAACACCCGGCATAACCGCTCACTCCTTTTTTACTTCACATGGTCACAAGGTGCGTGAAATCCGGCCCGTGAATTTCAGCAAGTATCAGCCCGACTGGATCCTGGGTATTCTCCTTCTCTCTTTTGTCCTGCTCGCCTGGGTCCAGGTGTTTTATCCCCGGCGACTCCGCCAGGTTATGATGGCGCCCTATTCAAGACGATTTCTGAGTCAGCTGGTAAGGGATGGAGATCTTTTTTCCGAACGGATTGCACTGGCCGCCGGATTTATTTATGTAACAACCACTTCCCTTTTCATTTTCGAGCTCTTCAGAATTACCCCGGAGTCAACGAATTCAATTTTCCCGCAGGGATTTCTGATGTTTGCCCTGATCAGTATTTGTATACTGGGTTTCTGGATCCTGAAAATCGGTTTGATCCGTTTCCTTTCATTCATTTTCAGAACCCGTCAGACCACCCGGGAATACATATTAAATATCCTGATCTTTAATATTGTGACGGGTCTCTTCGTCCTGCCCTTTTTGGTTTTAACGATTTATCTGAAATCGGATATTTTTCTATGGATTTGTATAATTATTTTCATTCTCTTCTTTTTCTTTCGCTTTGCCAGAGGGTTTCTGATCGGAATTTCTATCACGAAATTTTCCTGGTTATTTTTATTTGTGTATCTTTGCAGCCTTGAAATTTTACCCCTGGTCGTTTTGATAAAAGTTGTATTGCGTTATTCTTTGTGACGATCCGGGAATCTAAGTTTTAGTGTGCAATCCTAAAATACACACAACATTGAAAATAAAAACGATTCTTGTCTCCCAACCTCAGCCCTCAGATCTTGAAAAATCGCCGTATGCTGATCTGGCTAAGAAATTCAATGTTAATGTTGTTTTCCGAAAGTTTATCAAGATTGAAGGGGTCCCTGCCAAGGAGTTCCGTAAAGATCGCATCAACATCCTCGACTATACTGCCGTTATTTTTACATCCCGCAACGCCGTAGATCATTTTTTCAGAATGTGCAAAGAAATGCGGATCGAGGTGCCCGATACGATGAAATATTTCAGCATTTCCGAATCCACTGCATATTATCTTCAGAAATATGTTCAATACAGGAAAAGGAAGGTTTTTCACAGCAAGGAAAACTTTGCTAACCTTGTTGAACTGACCAAAAAGCACAAAACGGAGAAATTCCTTTTACCCTGTTCGGATATCCATAAGCAGGAGATTGCCAATATGCTCGAGGAGAACAAGGTCCAGTTTAAAAAAGCGGTTCTTTACCGTACCCTTGCCAGCGACCTTTCCGACATCCGCATTGAGGATTATGACATGCTGGTATTCTTCAGTCCCGCCGGGATCAAATCGTTATTCAAGAATTTTCCGAAATTCAAACAGACCACTACCGCCATCGGAGCTTTTGGTCCGAGTACTGCAAAAGCAGTAACCGATGCAGGACTGACGCTGAATGTTTCGGCCCCCTCAAAAACGGCACCTTCCATGACCCTGGCCATTGAGCAGTACCTGCAGAATGAGTTGAAGAAAAAATGACATGAAGCAAACTTTCACAAAGGCTGAAAGATTGTGCAAGAAAATTCTGATCACAAAACTTTTCCGGGAAGGCCATTCGTTTTATCTCCAACCATTTCGTGTGACGTTTCTGGAGACCGTGATTCCTGAAAACATTTCGGCCCAGTTGCTGATCTCAGTTCCGAAACACAATCATAAAAAAGCCGTTGACCGGAACAAAATCAAACGCAGGGTGCGGGAGGCTTACCGCCTGAACAAGGGGATCCTTCTTGAACCGTTGGCGGAAAGACAGCAGCAGATGGCATTTTGCATTGCCTACACCTCAAAAGAAATCCTGCCATCCAGCCTCATCACGGAAAAAATAATATTACTTTTACAGCGTTTATGGAAAGAACATGCGCAAGTTCCTGGGTAATTTCTTCATCCTGCTGATCCGTTTTTATCAGGGCGCCATCTCACCTTACCTGATGCCGTCATGCAGATTTACACCCACATGCTCGGCATATGGCATAGAAGCCATCCGCAAACATGGCCCTTTCAAAGGATCCTGGCTGACCCTGAAACGGCTTTTACGTTGTCATCCGTGGGGAGGAAACGGCTACGATCCTGTACCCGAAAAATAAAAGAAGCCTGGCAGATGAATTACGAATTATAAACGATGAAAATTGAATAGGATTATGATACGAAAAGGAGCAATAGTTATCCTGATCATGTTGCTGGTTGGCGCCTGTAACCTGGCACCGGCTCAGGCACCCAACGAACAGGGTTTTGAAATTGTCAAAAATCTTGACATCTTCTCAAATGTAATGAAGGAGTTGAATACAAATTACGTAGATGATATCAAGGCAGGTGACCTTTCCAAAACGGCCATCGATGCAATGCTCGAATCGCTCGATCCCTATACAAATTACATCACGGAAACCGAGATTGAAGATTACAAGTTCATTACAACCGGAGAATATGGCGGGATTGGCGCGTTGATCCATCAGAACGGGGATTATGTGGTTATCTCGGAACCTTACGAGGGATCCCCGGCACAGAAAAGCGATCTCAGGGCCGGCGATATCATTGTTGAGATCAACAAGCAATCTGCCAAAGGAAAAACCTATTCAGATGTCAGTGCCATTCTTAAAGGACAGGCAGGAAGCACGATCAGTTTGAAGGTCCAGCGGCCGGGTGAACCTGAACTCATAGAGAAAACCATAAACCGGGAGATCATCAAGATCGACAATATCCCCTATTTCGGGATGCTGGACCATGATATCGGTTATATCAAACTCACCAGTTTTACACAGAAAGCAGCAGCAGAAGTCAAACAGGCATTTATTAAACTGCGGGAAAAGGATGAATTGAAAGGGATCATCATTGATCTCAGGGGCAACGGAGGTGGCTTGCTGAATGAAGCCGTGGATATCGTTAATATCTTCGTTGACAAAGGTCAGGATGTAGTAACGACGAAAGGCAAACTTCCCGATAAGAACCGAACATATAAAACGACAAATGCACCGGTGGATGTAACTTTACCCGTTGTTATTCTGGTTGACGGACAGAGCGCTTCGGCCAGTGAGATCCTTTCGGGGGCCATTCAGGACCTTGACCGCGGAGTCGTGGTCGGCCGCAGGACATTCGGGAAAGGTTTGGTTCAGAATGTTGTCCCGCTGAGTTATAATTCCCAGATTAAGATTACTGTTGCCAAGTATTATATCCCGAGCGGAAGATGCATCCAGGCAATCGACTATTCCCATAAAAACAAGGAAGGTGTATTTGCAAAGATCCCCGATTCCCTGATCGCAGCCTTTAAAACAAAAGACGGGCGTACTGTTTACGAAGGAAGAGGTATCAAACCCGATATCCATACAGACAGGGTCGAATACAGCAACATCGCCATGGCACTCTATTCAAAATACCTGATTTTCGACTTCGCAACACAGTTCAGGAGAGAACATGCTTCCATTCCTCCTCCTGAAAAATTCGAGGTTACCGATTCCATCTTCAACTCATTCGTTGCTTTTCTCTCCGGAAAAAATTATGATTACAAGACAAAGAGTGAAGATGCCCTGGAAGACCTTCGGAAAGATTCGGAGAAAGAGAATTATTTCAATGCCATCAAATCCGAATACGATGCCCTGAAGAAACAGATGGAGAATGACAAGAAAAGCGATCTCACAAAATTCAAACCGCAAATCTGCGAATTGCTGACCCAGGAGATTGTATCCAGGTATTATTATCAGAAAGGAAAGATCATTTCTTCGCTGAAGACCGATAAAGACATCACAGGAGCCATCAACACACTGACCGATCAGATCCTTTACAAATCAGTCCTTGCCGGGACTTATAAAGCACCTCCGGAAAGCCCCGACAAGAAAACCGTTGATGACGATTCGTCAGATGAGGAAACGGGGAACTAAAAGAACTCTCTATGGAACAAAAACACCATGCCTTTTCTTACCTGGAATATGATTCAATGGAGGAATTATCTTCTTCCGACCGGGAACTTCTGGAATTTGCAAAGAAAGCAGTTGATACTGCTTATTCGCCATATTCGCACTACAAAGTCGGGGCAGCGGTAAGGATGGGAAACGGGCAGATCGTTACCGGAAGCAACCAGGAGAATATGGCGTTCCCATCCGGCCTCTGTGCCGAACGGGTGGCGTTGTTTTCCGCTGCAGCTGCAAATCCGGGGATCCCCGTAAAAGCCATCGCCATCACAGCAAGATCGCTGCAGTTTCCGGTTACGAACCCTGTAACCCCATGCGGATCCTGCCGTCAGGCCATCATCGAATACGAGATGCTGAGCCGGGAAAAGATCCGGATCATCCTGATGGGAGAAACCGGTAAAGTGCTGACCATAGGCGGAATGGAAGATCTGCTCCCGCTTTCATTCAAAGAAGAAGGATTAAAAAAATTATGAATTACGAATTATATTTAACCTTTGACCTTTTCTCTTAATTGTACGAGGTCATTAATCCCAAGTTATGCAGATAAAAACGTATGTTGCCATATTGACGATCATGACCTTGCTGGTATCGGCAAAAAGCGATAAGCCGGCTTACCGTGTATTCAATTCCAAAGGCCATTCCGCCGATTATCAGGAGATCCTGAAAGCGGCACAAAATGCAGACGTGGTGTTTTTCGGAGAAAGCCACACGAACCCGATCTGTCACTGGCTGGAATTACAGCTTGTCAAAGACCTTTTTGAAGCCAAGAAGGGCCAGCTCATCATCGGTTCAGAGATCTTCGAACGTGACAACCAGTTGTTGCTGAACGAATACCTCTCCTCGATGATCCGGAAGAAAGATTTCGAAGCGGAAGCCAAGCTTTGGCCGAATTATAAGACCGACTATGCACCCATCGTTGATTTTGCCGCCAAAAAAGGTATAAAAGTCATTGCAACCAATATCCCACGTCGTTTTTCAGCAGTTGTAAACCTGAAGGGTTTTTCTGGTCTCGACAGCATCAATGCAGTGGAACGGGGAATGATCGCCCCGTTGCCGCTTAAATATAATCCCAACCTGGACTGCTACAAGAAAATTGGTGACATGTTTGCAGGTTCCCAGTCGCACATGGGAGAAAACATTCCCAAAGCGCAGGCAATTAAAGATGCGACCATGGCTCATTTTATTCTCAAGAACCTGAGTGAAGGGAGCCTATTTTTTCATTTTAACGGGAGTTACCATTCCGAAAATTATGAAGGTATTGTCTGGTACCTGAAAGAATACAATAAAAGAAATGCTACTGATCTGAAGATTGTCACAATCACCTCCGTTGAACAGGATGACCTGGGGGAACTGACAAAAGAGAACCTTGGAAAAGCCGATTTCATCATCTGCATCCCTGAGGACATGACACAAACCCAGGTGGAATCGGCTGGCGCTCCACCAGCTTTACCTGCTGCTGCCATGAGCACAGCCGCACCCATGAAGGCGGCAAAGGCCGACACCGTGAAGAAGGATTCGGTTCAATCCGGTTCAGAAGGAGATGACGACGATGATTGATGCCTGCAGGGTCAGGCAAATGTGAAGTATGCATTGATCAGGAAATTCCACAGGGTTACGATGAGTGTCGCAACCAGTTTCGAAAGATAGAAATTGATCTTGAACTTGCCATTCATCAGCCAGATGATCGCACTGTTAATCCCCAGCCCGATGAGGGCAATAACAAAAAACCTTGAAAACTCCTGAAATACTTGTGGATTGTGGCTTTCAAACGTCCATACACGGTTGAGAATATAGTTGGATGTGGCGGCAAGGCTGAAGCCAATGGCATTGGCAACATATTTTTGAACTTTCAGGACCTCCTTAAAGAAGTAGGTAGTTCCGAAATCAACGAAGATCCCTGAAAATCCGACAAGGCAGAATTTAATGAATTTGAAAAGGAACACTTTATCAACCAGGTTTTTTAGTTCCATAAAATGATTGTTTTGATTACCGGTTCATCTCCCTGAAGATGCCACTAGAAGTGCCTCTTTACCGCAAAGACGCCAAGATGCTAAAAATCATCCATTAATTAATGTGCTTCGCGCCTTTGCGTCTTTGCGGTTAAAAATACGTTATCTGTCATCCTCATGAATGTGAGTCCATCTAAAGTTGTATAAGCAAAACCTCGTTCTTCCCTTTCCGGATCACCTCTACGCTTATGGTTTGCCCGTGATTCAGTTTTCCCAGCCGGGTCATGTATTCATAGATGTTTGAAACCGGCATTCCGTTGATGGAGATGATGATGTCGCCCTTCAGCATGCCTCCCTTGTCTGCAGGAGCATCCTTGGTAACGCCGTCGACCCGCAGTCCTTTTTTCTCGGTACCTGCAAAGTCGGGCATGATCCCGAGTGTGACCTTCATCCTGCGGCCGCTTCTCCCTGCACTCTCCTTTTTCCCCGATTCATGAAACGTCAGGGCCTTTGGCAGGTTGTCTACATTTTCGATGATGTTGCAACTGAAATCCCCAATTGTCTTCTCGGTATCATAATCAAGTTTGTCAGCATCATCAAACGGGGTATGATAGTCGGTATGTGCTCCGGTGGTAAAATAAAAGACAGGAATGTTGGAGGCATAAAATGAAGCATGATCGGAGGGCCCGTAACCATCGGGGGAATGCGTGACGGTAAAGGGAAGCTTCTTTTCATACATCAGGATGATGGAATCGCCCTCCAGGGAAGTTCCGGTTCCGCTGACCGAAATAGAATTTTTCTCTTTGTCGAAACGACCAACCATATCGAAATTAAACATGGCTTTGATCTTTTTCAGATCCACGGGCGAATGATCCGTAAAATATTTCGATCCCAGCAGTCCCATCTCCTCTCCGCTGAAGGCAACAAAGATGATGCTTCTCTTGAGTTTGTCTTTATCGGCTGCCAGCTTACCTGCCAGTTCAATAACCATGGCGGTTCCTGAAGCATTGTCGTCAGCACCGTTGTGAATGGCAACCGTGTCGGGCATCCTGGAGCCTGAGCCCGGACCGCCAAAACCGAGGTGGTCGTAATGGCCACCGATCAGCAAGTACTCGTTTTTCAGGACCGGGTCAGTACCTTCGATCATTCCAACAACATTTTCAGTTCGTGCTTTTTTCTGAATGATCTCGGAGGATGCAGTGACCGTCACCGGAAGGATCAGTGTCTTTGACATTCTTGATTTATTGAGGATCTTTTCAAGTGAATCAAGCCTGTAACCGGATGATTTCAACAGCCTGTTCCCGACCTCGCGTTTGATGTTAATCACAGGAATACCGGCGGTTACATCATTGTTTTCAGAATGAAGCCCGATCAGTTTATCTTCTTTATCCAGGGCAACCGGAGTAACAACAAGGACCCCTGCAGCACCATGGTCTTTGGCGACGAGGATCTTTCCCCGGATCTCGGTATACGGGATGAATTTGCTGTCGTTATTATCGAGTTCAGGGTCACCCCGGAAGATCATCACCCATTTGCCTTTTACATCCACGCCTTCATAGTCTTTCCATTTCAGGCTGTCCTGATCAATGTCGAAACCGTATCCCGCAAATACAACTGCATTGCTGACAGTCCCGTTGGAGGAGTAAGCAAGCGGCATAAAATCTTTTTTCAGGGTCCCGGTGAAGTTTTCAAATGTAAGATCATTATGATCTCCTGCTGTGACATCGGTGACGATCTCAAAGTACTGGAAGCCCTTTTCGCACATCAATTTTAATCCCGACACTCTGAACTGGTCGCGGATATAGGTTGCAGCATAATCGGCTTCCTTCGTTCCGGGTTTACGACCTTTTAGCGAATCGGATGCAAGGAAATAGACATCGAGTTTGAGCTCTTTGGCAGTGATCTTCGGATTGCGTTGTGCAAAAACGACATCTGTCAGGATTAACAGGAATACCAGGAAAAAAAGAATTCTTTTCATAGGAAGTGTTACGTTATACGTTTGAAATTTTTAATACTGTTGATTTACGCTACCTGCCTTCCGGCAGGCAGTTTTCGCCATCTCGCTATTTCGCGATTTCTTTTATCACTCCGCCACCCAGCACAAGGTCATCCTGGTAGAAAACAGCCGACTGACCGGGAGTTATGCTGTCATTCGGAAGATAGAATGTCACCTTAACGGAATCTTTTTCGAAAGGTTCGATGTGAGCACCTACGGCGTTCTGTGCCGACCGGATCTTCACTTCTACTTCCATCGGTTCAGCCAGTGATTTGAAAGCAATCCAGTTCAGGTCATCCACAATGAAGGAAACGGTCATCAGTTCCTCACGGGTTCCCACCACAACCGTGTTCTTATCCTTGTTCAGGCTGATCACATAGAGCGGCTCTGAATAAGCAACGCCCAGTCCCTTCCGCTGACCAATCGTATAATTCCAGAACCCGTTGTGTTTCCCGAGAACCTTACCCTTCTGGTCTACGATATCGCCCGGTGTATCTTTGACATCCAGAAGATCCTTGTAATCCCCGCTGTAAAAATCCTGGCTCTCCTCTTTTTCTGACAAAGGAATGTTGATCCTGGAGGCAATCTCCCTGACTTGCAGCTTCGTCATTTTCCCGATCGGGAAGAGGACTTTTGAAAGCTGCTCCTGGGTAAGGCGGTAAATGAAATAGGTCTGATCTTTTCGGGGGTCGATCCCTCTTTTGAGTAAATATCGTTTCCGCTGATCATCCCATTCGACAGTGGCATAATGACCCGTGGCAAAATAATCGAACTCCAGTCCTTCCATTCGTGCTGCATCAGGGAGCATCCCGAATTTGATCAGCTGGTTACATTTCACACAGGGATTTGGTGTACGTCCGGAAAGGTATTCCTGGCGGAAATAATCAAGGACCAGGGTTTTATAACGTTGGGAGCAATTGAAAACCTGGTAAGGGATCTCGAGGATGCCTGCCAGTTCCCTTGCTTCTTCAATCTCTACATTCTCGTCAGGGCCGTAACAGGCATGTTTTCCGGAAGGGACCTGTCCGGGTTTTCCGTCCCAGATCGCCATTGTAACACCGGTAACATCAAAACCCTGCTGCTTCAGAAGGTAAGCAGCAACTGAGGAGTCGACTCCTCCGCTGAGACCTACGATAACTTTTTTCTTACCCTGCACAGGAATTTACGGTTAAAATCTGAGGCTGCAAAGGTAAGAATAATCACGTTATTTATTTGATGAGGATCAATTTCCGGGTTGTTGATCCTGTGGGAGTTGTCAGTCTGATCAAATAAATCCCTGAAGACAGGGAACCGGCTGCGACAGGGATTGTATATGTACCCGGCTGCCGGTATCCTTGATCAAGCACCTTGACTTTTGTTCCCTGTGCATCGAACATCTCAAGAGAAACAGTTCCCTCAGCTTCCAGCTGGTAACGGATCCACCCGGTGCCGGAAACCGGGTTAGGCCAGATGAGAAGCGGATTTACACCTGTTGTTCTTTCGCCAGGAATACCGGTAACAGGTGAGCAGGGATGAAACTGAACTCCATCCAGCCAGAGGGTAAATCCGTAATCCCAGGTATCGGCGTGAAACTCCACATAATTTACCTTGTCCAGTGACATGGTGCCAACCATACTCCGGTTGAACTGTGAATTTCCCGTCAGGGGAACCTTATACCGTTTCCAGTTCAGGTGGGCTGATGTGAGAAGACTCGCCAAGGCAGTATATTTATAGTAATTTCCTGCATCATCCCCGATGCGGATATGAAAATACTGAAACCCGATAATTACATTTTTGATTGTCCTGACCCAGAAATAAAGAGTATCTGCAGAAGTCAGCGACCATTGCGAAAGTGAATCATCTGAAGGGCGGTAATTCAATGCCACATCCTCTCCTTTCCCTGAAACCAGTTTAACAGAGGCATTACCAGTCATCTTTTCCGTACTGTCGAAAGAAACGGAATCGGTGATACGGGGGCCGGGATAACCCGTTGCCGGGTAAGCATACCAGACCGACAGGGGTTCAGCCAGGTCGCAGGGCGGGCTCTCCTGGTAAACGGGAGCAGGGCCAGTGTTGCACGGAAACCAGTTGACCTTTCCTTTCGCACCGTTATCATCTTTGTCAAGGATCTTGCCTGCGATCAATGCCGAGTCGTTTGGTTCGAAGCTGTTACCGGGAGCATAAATATCGTTGGAGGAAGCGTTATTGATGTGGTAGGCGGTGGGCATCCTGAAATCGTTATTGCTGATGGTGTCCTGGGTAGAGGTTGCTTCCAGGTAGATCGACGGGTTCTGGTTATAATTGAACTGGTTCCCGGTTGCAACAAGGTGCAGGGTGTTGATGGAAGAGAGCGCCAGTGAATTCCCTTCAAACAGATTATTGCGGATGTAATAATCCTTTGAGAGTTGTGTCGAATATCCTGAGATCGGGCTGCCTTTCCACAACTCAATTCCCATAGGATTGCCCTTAACCGTATTATGCGAGAGGAAGTTGTTGAATCCCCTGTCGATGGCGATACCGGAATGAAAATTTGCGATCACCTCATTGCTGTCGACGATGGTGTTAAAGGAATATCCTAACCAAAAGCCATAATCGCTATAGTTGCACTTGTTGTGCTTGTATACATTTCCATCCGCAAAGGTTGCTTCGATGGCGTTGTGTGGTGAGAATGAGCATTCGTTGTAGGCAAAATAATTGTTGTTCGGTGTGGCTGAATGCTGGTACTGTCCAAGGAAAACGCCATCACCCGACCATGAAAGGTCATTGTTTTCAACCCGGTTTTCATTGGAGACGATCATCAGCAGAGCCCCGCAATCGCTAGGATCTGTCAGCGGACGGTTGATGTGGCTTGCAAGGTTGTTGTACAGATGACACGAGTCAGTCCAGAACATCCGGATGCCGTATGAAGTGTTCCATGCAAAGTCATTATCGTAGGCCCGGATGCTGTCGCAATGATAGAGGGCAATACCGTCGTTCTGGTATTTCATGATGTTATTGAAGATGTTTGCAGACCGGCACTGGTACATCATGACACCGCCTCCAAGTGCTGACTGGTAATCGGCCCAGACATCGATCCAGCCGCTGGAATCGACCTTGTTCCGGGAAAAATCGTTTCCGTTGATGTTGATGTGACTGGAATTGGTGATATACACCGCATACTTGTAGTTAAAAACAGAATCAAAATTCTGGATCCTGATGTTCGAGGAATTATCAATCTTGATCATATACCCCCCGAAGTTTGTCCCGTTCACGGTGCAGCTATCCCCGTCAAGGAGAATGTTCTGTTTCCCCGTGATCTGGATCACGCCATTCAGTTCCGGGTCGGCAAACACATAATCACCGGGAATGAATTTAATGTTCGAGTTGCTGTTGATCACCATGTTGTTGGTGATAGGAATCCGGGTCTGGGCAACCAGGATCAAGGGCAGAAAAGCTAAAACAGTAAAAATTGATTTCATCTTTAATGATTTTAGGTATTCCTGAATATAACAAAGCTAATTTACGAAGGAAACTGCTTTTTTTTACGCAATGTCCGAGAGAAGATAATCCGGGCTTTGGGTTTGGCTTATCGCGCTCTCTTTCCGAGGATCAGGATAAGATAAATGGTAACTGCAAAAACACCCGCCCCCGAGATCATGAACATCGCCTTCGGCCCGATGGAAAACCAGAGCAGACCGGAAAGGGTACTCGACAACAGTGCGAAGATGCTGGCAAAACTGGTATAAAAACCAATCGCCGTAGCGGTGTCAGCCTTGTCGGCCATATTGGAGATAAGTGCTTTGGAGATTCCTTCCGTCGCCGCTGCATAGAACGCATAAAACAAAAAGAGAATTCCGAATGCAACCATCGAGGTGGCAAATCCGAAGAAAAAATAAACAAAGGAAAATACGGTTAAGCCCAGGATGAGCATGGTCTTCAGGCCAACCTTGTCGGCAATGGCGCCCAGCGGGTAGGAGAGCGAGGCATAAACCAGGTTATAAAAAATGTAAAACCCGATCATCCATGTATCTGACATTCCCTGGTTTTTCAAGGCTAGCAGAAGAAAAGCATCGGAACTGTTGAAGAGGGTAAAGGCAAGCAACCCTGAGGAAAGCTTCCGGTAGCCAGGTGAGGCTCTTTTCCAGTAGCGGAAGTAGGAGAAGAAACCAGGCTTATCAGCTGTTGAGTTGATGAGCTGTTGAGTTGATGAGCTGTTTTTGTCTTTTAGAAAAAACGTGAGAGAGATTGCGATAAGTCCGGGGAAAAATGCAATGATGAAGAGCCATTTGTAATGTTCCGGATAAAAATAAAGGAAGATCAGGGCAAAGACAGGGCCAATGGCGGCACCCACAGTATCCATCGAACGGTGAAACCCGAAGACCTTTCCTTTGTGTTCGGGGGTGGTTTCATCACTGAGCATGGCATCGCGTGCGCTGGTACGCAGTCCTTTCCCGAACCGGTCGAGCGTACGGGCAAAGAAAATCCAGAGCGGGAAGGTGAAGATGGCCAGCAAGGGTTTGGAGATTGCACTGAGCAGGTATCCGCCCCTGACAAACACAACCCTCTTCTGAAGAAGATCGGAGAGATTTCCGAAATAGCCTTTTGACAAGCCGGCAGTGGCTTCGGCAACTCCTTCCAGGATACCGATCAGAAGAACAGAAAATCCGATTGAGCGAAGGTATACCGGCATGATGGGGTATAGCATCTCACTTGCAATATCAGTGAAGAGGCTGACAAAGGAAACCAGGAGAATGGTTCGGGTAAAAATCTTTGACATAGATGCTGGATACTGGATACTGGATGCTGGATGCGTGAGTGTTGAGATTTGTGAAAAGAGTGTGCCTTTATGAACTTTATAACTTTACAAACTTTACAAACTTTATAAACTTGCTTATTTTCCGAAATAATTCAAGTACTCCTTCCCAACATCCCTGAGTTTGTTGTTCCAGTGCTGGCTCGCCGATCGTGCATTGGCCAGCACAGTATCATCAATGTACCTCAACCTTTTCATCACCAGAAGGGCATTCATCCGGGTTTCAAACTCGAATCCCGGCCCGGAATAGGTGATCAGCTCCGGCAGGAATTCGTTTTTGCCGTTCCCGATGGCAATCTCCAGCCATTTCATCCGGATATTCAAACCCCTCCAACCGGTAAGCTCTTTTGTAATCTCAAGATAGGTGATGGTCTTCTCCGGAAATGACATACACAAGTTTTGCAAGGCCAGTTCCTGGTTGAGGTACGAGTAATCTTTCAACGCTTTTTCGGTTTCTGATTGAAGTGAAACCGGTACAGGAAAGACATCTTTAAGAACCGCTTTCCTCACATTGGCATCGCTGTCATTCAGAGCCTGGCGGAAGAGCCCAATGACAGGATCGGTCCTGTCGGCCGAGAGCTGATCGATGATCTCCGTCTTTGTTAAATGAAAAGTCTCTTTCATGTAACAGTTTAGCAGGACTGATTTTTTCTGTGAAACCGGAAATGAACGCAAAGCAACAAGGGCATCGTAGCGGTCGATCATCTCAGACGCTCTCATGGCCTGGGCCGACAACTCTTCAAAACTTTTGTCAAAAGTCACTTTCTTCATTACATTTCTTCCCGGATCGAAAAGGACAAAATCAATTGGTTTCTTATCCTCATTGGGAATGATAACCTCGCTGGTTTTATTTTCAATCCATTCAACCCGGCTATCTGATTTCTGATCTTTGTAATGAACTTCAAAAAGTATGGGCATCCTGAACAAACCTACAAGATTAGTGATCTCCTGCATCTGTGTTACTGTGATATGCGTTGAGCGTTTGCCGGTCGTATCATCAAGAACGGTATAAGAGACTTTGTAATCGGGTTCCCCTCCGTGAAGGATCCACTCCTCAAAGAACCATGCGTAGGATTTTCCAGTTGCATCATAGATGCATCGTATCAGGTCACTGGTCTGGGCATACTGGAAACTGTACCTGTCGAGGTACAATTTAATGGCATCGTGAAATTCACCGTCACCCATTACATTGCGGAGCATTGCAAGCACCAGCGAACCCTTCTGATAGATCCTTGCATTTCCCCCCATTGAACTGCCTACCGGGTAGTTGTTGCTTTTTGCAGCACTCAGGGCAAGGTTCAGCTCGTCATTCGCAACATTCTGAAACTGATCTTTTCCAAAAACCGACTTTTCAAAGATCTTCGCATAATAGGTGGCGAAACTTTCCGTCAGCCAAACGTCCTTGTTCACAAGGTGTGCGACGCAGTTGCCAAACCACTGGTGGGCCATCTCATGAACATTGGTGTTGATGTAGTTCCTTTGCCAGAAGGCATGCGGATCAATGAAGATAAAATCGCCGAATACGGTCGAAGTGGTTGTCTCCATTGCGCCATACATGTAATCAATCACCGGAGCCTGACGATAAATCGGGTATGGATAATTCATTCCCGTCTCCTTTTCGAGGAAATCCATCATTGCCTCCGTATACTGATAGGTTGGCTTAACCTTGTCTTCCTGGCCACGGTAGTACCAGAATTCGAGGGGCACCCCCCGGGCCGACAGGGAGGAGCTGAAATTATAATCACCGATAACGATGGCCGTTGAAAAATAGGGATGATTCTTTGCCATCCGGTAATGCCATGTCTTCGTGCTGTCGGGATTGTCGCTCACATCCATACGGTCACCGTTGGCAAAGACGTTGAACTTACGGTCGAACGTGTAGTACATGTCCATTGTGATGCGTGCATCCATGTATGGCAGCCAGCCGTGCGGACGATGTGCCCAGATCTCCTTCCGTTTGCCTTTTTCCTCTGGTCTCCAGCCGATAAAGTAGATAGCACCTGCTTTTGGCTGGGCAGTGTATTCGATTAAAAGTGTATACTCCGAATGAAACCTGAGGAGCGATCCCGGTGGATAAATGACCAGGTTTGAGCCATTGAGCTTCCAGTCTGAAGAACGCAGCTTGAAGAGGAGATCCTTCCCCGTGATCTGAATTGAGTTTACACTGAATTCAGGGGCATAAAAAACGATCGAATCGGTCTGGTAGCGGTTGGTTGTGAAAATAAATTCCGCCCTCGCCAGGACCTTGTTTTCTTCAGGCTTGAACTTTACATCTGCACGGATGTGTTTCAGGGAAATGATGAGGTCGGGCGGAGTGCCGGAAGGATCGGTTACATAGGTTGTGGTCTTCTCCTGTCCGTTGGCGAACAAGATGGTGAGTAGTGCGAATAGAGTAAACAGGTTTTGTTTCATTTTGTTTCTATTTGGACCGGCAAGCGGTTCACGGTGCAAAGTTTATAATTTACCGTGTACCTTGTTCCGTGCACCTTGTTCAGTGTACCTTGTTCCGCTCAAACAAATTCTTTCCTTAACAAATCCACCCAAGATGAGACCCTTTGTCCTGTCAGGTTACTCTCAAACTCTTCATCAATAGCCAGCCCGACAAGCTGGTCCTTTACGAGTGCAAGGGATGAATTGAAACTGTATCCTTTCCGGGATACAAACCCAACGATCTTTACTCCTTTTTTCTTCAGCCGGTCGAAAAGGATTCCCATGGCATCCACGAAGGAATCGGTGTAAGTGCTCTGATCCCCGAGTCCGAAAAGGGCAACCTTTTTTCCTGAAAAATCGATCGGGTCAAGGATATCCATGAAATCTTCAAAATCATCCTGGAGATCACTTACGCCCCACGTGGAGACTCCAAAGACCAGGTATTCGTATTTTTCAACATCCGGTTGTTCGGTGACATCCACGTTGAACACATCAGCATTTGCCTCACCGAAAGCCTTGCGGATGAGATCGGCAACTTTTTCCGTGTTGCCGGTAGTGGAGCCGTAAAATATCCCGATCTTTGCCATGTTTAAAAGATATGAATAAGCTTTAAATCCTTTGTTTTTAATGATCCTGCCGGAGCAAAAAGCCAAAAATAGCAAAATTTCGATGAGGAAAATAAGCCTGAGCGAGAAACTTATCCTCTATTTCCTCTTTCTCGGGCTGGGTACTATTTTCATCATCGGATTCTACTCTTTTTCAAGTACGCGTGACGCGCTCATCGACCGTACCTTCGATCAGCTCACTTCCCTCAGGATTGCTAAAAAAAACCAGGTCGAGATCTTCTTTCAGGACAGGACAAGGGAAATGAACCTTCTCTCAGGATTGGAAGATACCCGGGAAATCCTCAGGATGCTGGGGAAAGCCCCTGAAAAGGATTGCGAAACTTCGCTGAAAACCTACCTCAAAAAATACAAACCGCTTACCGGCTACTTTACAACCGTCAGGATACAATCGGCAAATGGAAGATTCATGAAAGGAACTATCGCCGGTTCAGGAATCGAACAGGGTAGAATTGAACCCAACGGCGAAAATTCTCAATCGTCCCTCATTATTCATGATGAAATCGTTGATCCTGTTTCTGGAAATGTGAGATTATTTATCGAAGCACCCATTTTTAATGATCAGCAGCAACCTGCTGGACGGATTGTTCTTGAACTTCCTGCAGATGAGATCAACACCATCATGCTCAACAACGATCCGAAGAGCGGGCTGGGATTGACGGGTGAGACATACCTTGTTGGCAGCGATTTTAAAATAAGGTCAAGTTCACGGTTTATTCCCAATTCCATATTGAAGACGACGGTTCACACTCAGCCTATCATGAGTGCAATCCGCGGTGAAGAAGGACATATCATCACCACTGATTACCGATCGATCATGGTATTGTCCTCTTATAGCAGCCTGAAGATTCCCGGGCTTGAATGGTTCATCCTCGCCGAGATCGATCAGAAAGAAGCCATGGTTCCCATTTACAGGATGCGTAACAGCATCATGTTGCTGAGCATGCTGATCTCCGTCATCTTCTTTGTCTTTGTTTTCATGATATCGAAACGGATCACAAAGCCGATTATTCAGCTGAAGGAGGCCGCCCTCAAGGTTGGGAAGGGGCAGTATGATATCGATATCCCAGTCCGGTCGAATGATGAGATCGGAGCCCTGACCGAAACTTTTAATTCCATGTCCGTCCAGATCAAGGAAAAAAACCACGAACTTCAGATGGAGAGAACCGGAAGGCTCAGGTCAGTAATCGACGCCGGGGAGAAGGAGCGGCAGCGGTTATCGCGCGAGATCCATGACGGGATCGGACAATCTTTGATTGCCCATAAACTCCGTCTTGAAAGCCTGCTCTACATGGAGGATGCAGATGTCAAGGAACAGATCCGGATCCTCAAAGAGCAGTTCAATGTTACCATCGATGAGATCAGGAGAATATCGAACAACCTGATGCCTTCCGTGCTGGAAGTGTTCGGGATCACACTTGCACTGAAAAACCTGTGTGAAGAGACAGAGGAAAATGGCGGCCCTGAGATCCTTTTTCAGTCAACAGGAGAGCTTGAAAACATCAGCACAAAGACAAAAACGTATATCTACCGGATCGCGCAGGAGGCACTGAACAACATTGTGAAACATTCCGGTGCAAAAGAAGTTACCTTTACCCTCTCCCGGTCAAAAGATATGATTACTTTTATTCTCCGGGATGACGGCAGGGGTTTTGATGTTGAAGATGCGGCCTTCGAGAAAGGAAACGGGTTGCACAACATGCGTGAACGGGTCACCCTGATGCAGGGAACCATCAATCTCGTCTCATCGGAAGGAGAAGGAACAACCCTGATCATCAATATACCTGTATTGTAAAAAGATGAAGAAAATTAAAATTATCCTGGTGGACGACCATCAGCTTGTAAGGGACGGGATCAAGGCGTTGCTCACGGGGGTCCCGGATATTGCCATCATCGGGGAAGCTTCCGGGTCGGAGGAACTTAATAAAAAGCTGGAAACCCTGAATCCCGATCTCCTGATCATGGATATATCCCTGCCCGGCATCTCCGGCATTGAGATCACCCGGCAGATTTGCAGTGAACATCCTGACATTCGGGTCCTGATCCTGTCCATGTACACCAATGAAGAGTTCATCTTCAATTCCCTGAATGCCGGTGCCAGGGGATACCTTCCAAAAAACACTTCAAGAGAGGAACTCCTCCTTGCTATCCATGCCATCCATAACGGGGAAGAATTCTTCAGCGACTCCATTTCGAAAATCATGCTGAAAAGCTACGTAAAAAGGGCTACCAGCGAGGAAAAGGAGAATGACAGTCCCGGTGCAACCATCACCAGCCGGGAGATTGAAATTCTGAAGCTCTATGTGGAAGGCCTGATCAACAAGGAAATCAGCGATAAACTCGGGATCAGCATCCGTACGGTCGAAACCCACAAAAACCACATAATGCGGAAACTGGGATTGAAATCGACGGTCGAACTGGTGAAATATGCCATCCGGAACAAGATCGCCGAGATCTGATCAGAAAAAATACGTAATACTCTTATCTTCGGTCTCTTTCTCCCTTATTTTAATATCCGTAATTTACAGGATTGTACAGCATTTTAAATGAGTGTAACATTGTGGCACTCATTTGATCTGTAACATTTCTGCCTCCGATGAAAAGAACCGTATGCTCCTGCAAGTTGCTCCTGACTGTTCTCCTTATTTCAATTTCCATCTTTCCCTGTTTTTCACAAAACGATGACACACACCCGGAAGAAAAGGGTTCAGAGGGAAAAGCAAAGTTCGGCCTTGGGGCAGACCTCATGAGCCGCTACATCTGGAGGGGAAAAGATTATGGAAATTCTCCGTCCATACAGCCAAATGTCGCATTTTCAGTTTCGGGTTTCAAGGTAGGGGTATGGGGTTCCTACGGATTCATCTACAATGAAAATTCAGGAAATTACGCTGAAGTTGACCCTTATATTTCGTATACCTGGAAATGGTTTACGGTAGGGGTTACAGATTATTTCTTTCCGAACGGACTCACACCAAATGAAAACAACAAGTACTTTAACTATGATTCCAGGACCACCGGGCACGCTTTTGAAGCCTGTTTAACTTTCAATGGTCCGGAACAATTCCCTCTGCAGGTATTTGCAGGCACCCTGATTTATGGAGCCGATAAAGGAAAAGACTCGACCGGCGTTTACGGACTGGGAACATCGAACAATTACTCAACCTACCTTGAACTCTCCTACCCTTTTGCGGTCAGGGGAATCGGAGTAAAACCCTTCGTAGGCGGTATTCCTTTCGGCAGCGGGTGGTACGGGCCATATGGAGGAGTTGTGAATGCCGGGCTGACCGTTTCAAAATCGATCCGGATCACAAAAGATTTTGAGTTGCCCGTCTTTACCTCGGTCATTACGAATCCCCAGGCACAGAGTATTTTTCTGGTGTTCGGAGTCAGTTTATAAGTGGTGAACTGGCGAAAATATAATAACTGATACCCAATACTTGGTACCTAAAACCAGAAAACAATTCATAATTCATACTTATAATTCTAATTCTAAAAAACAATGGGACAATTTGACACGGGTTCAACGGGCTTCATGCTGTTATCGGCAAGCCTCGTCATGCTTATGACGCCTGCGCTGGCTTTCTTTTACGGGGGGCTGGCCACAAAAAGAAATATCCTGGGCATCATGATCCAGAGTTTTGCATCCCTGGGGTGGACAACCGTATTGTGGTTTGCTTTCGGTTATTCTCTCTGCTTCAGTGGTGGTGCAGGGGGATTCTTCGGAAATTTCGACAAGGCTTTTCTCCACGGAGTGAGCCTCGATTCTGCTTATGCGGGAAACGGGAAAATCCCTGAGATCGTTTTTATCGCCTACCAGATGATGTTTGCCATCATCACACCGGCTTTGATCACCGGGGCCTTCACCGGCCGTGTAACTTTCAAATCGTACATGATCTTTCTGACTGCCTGGCAAATCCTTGTTTATTACCCCTTCGTTCATATGATCTGGGGTAACGGATTGCTTGCACAGTGGGGTGTTCTTGATTTCGCAGGCGGGATTGTGGTTCATGCTACTGCAGGGTTTGCGGCCCTTGCCTCTGTTTTCTACATCGGTGCCCGGGTGGATAAAAATTCGACACCTAACAGCATTCCCCTTGTTGCCATCGGATCCGGATTATTGTGGTTTGGATGGTACGGGTTTAATGCCGGAAGTGAGCTGCAGGTTGACAAGATCACAGCCATCGCGTTTCTGAATACGGACATCGCTGCTTCTTTTGCCACAGCAGCATGGGTGGTCATTGAATGGATCCGCGAAGGAAGGCCAAAATTACTTGGATTGCTAACCGGATCTATCGCCGGACTTGCAACCATCACTCCCTGTGCAGGTTTTGTTCCGCTCTGGGCTTCACCCCTTATCGGGATTGCAGCAGGGGTACTCTGCTATATGGCTGTTCAGTGGAAGAACCGGATGAAGTGGGATGATGCGCTGGATGTCTGGGGAGTACATGGTGTCGGAGGTGTTCTCGGCACCATCCTCCTGGGGGTATTTGCCAGCAAACTGATCAATCCCGCGGTCACCATCAACGGGCTGGCTTTTGGTGAATCAACATTTTTCTTCAAACAGCTGATCACCGTTTTGGCAGCATCTGCTTATGCTTTCATCTTCACGTATATCATGCTTGCACTCATCAATCTGGTGGTCAGGGTCAGGGTTACCGAAGCAGATGAGAAACTGGGACTCGACATCGCACTCCATGGCGAAAAAGCTTACGACGAAGGCAGTTTATAATCTTATTTCTTTACCTGTTCATTTTGAGGCAGTCCTGTAAGGCTGCCTCTTTTTTTCATCAGATGACAACCTGTCTGGCGCCATGTTGATATCGGCCTGGAACCAGTCTGAAACCAGGTTTAATTGGTTGAAGCTTGGTTGCAGCTTGGTTGCAGCTTGGTTGGATCCGGATTCTCTGATTGTTAAGTCCCTGGAAATGATATCATCCAACAAAATCAATTCGCGATGCAGCGAACGGGCATCCCGAATGCTTTACAATAGCCACTGGTTACAGCACTGCTGCCGTTGCTAAAGGTGAGGGCATAAGGGTAGACGTCGTCCTGGTAAGTTGAACTCCAGTAGAATCCGGTATTGCCCATCATGTCGGTATTTCCGGTGAGGTAGTTTCGCCAGCCTGAAACCGGCATTTTTACAGGGGAAGCGTAAAACTCAGAGCTACTACCGCCGTAATTTGTCGTTACCCAATCATTCAGTGTTATTAACTCACTTTGAGTTGGTACCCTGTAACCTGTTGGGCAAGGGTCATTACCGGCTTTAGGGTAATCCCAAAGAGTGTTGAGTGCCGGAATGTCGTTTGACCAGTTACAGAATCCTGTAACAAAAAGTGCATCACCACAACCCCCGCCCGAACATTGTGTTGGTGTAGAACCGTTGACAGGGGTCCCGGCAGTGGCAGATGTCCAGGCCAGGCATTGGTGCCCGTCGCCTTGTCTGCCCCATTGATAGAGAGAACCATATGCAAAGTAATCATTGGATGCAGTTGCAACCCGGTTTGCTCCAAGATTGCGATCCAGCCAGATTTGGCCGTTTGCGTTTACCTCATTGTACGTATAGCCTCCGCCGCACGTATATGCATTCTGCGTAACCGGATAATCCGGCGAGATTGTTCCGTTACCGCATGCATTGGCAGGTATAACGGTGATACTTCCGGGTGTTGCGGATGCAGAAAAATCTGCAGTTATGGAATTGGTGTTTGCACCTGATACAACTGTAAAACCAGTTCCTGAGTAATTCCAGGTATATCCTGTAGCACCGGCAACGGCATCAATTGAATAGGCAACTCCGCTTTGTGCAGGCATAATGTTTGGGGTTCCGCTAATGGCCCCCGCAGCATCGGGGGGAGAAGTGCTAACAGCGACTGAAGAAGTGGAAACAGGGGCAGCAGGACCAGCGGCATTACTTGCGGTCAGGGTATAAACTCCGGCATCGGCAACTGTCATGCTTGCTCTTGTCGGACTTTGTGAGGATGAGGTGAAGCCATTCGGGCCTGTCCAGCTCCAGCCACTGGCGCCTGTTGCGCTTCCTGTAAGGGTCAGCGTGCCTCCCGAACAAACCGGATTCGGTGTTGCAGATGCAATCACACCGGTGGGCAGGCTGTGCTGTGCGCACAGGTTCCACCAGCCGGTTGAATTATAGATCTCTATGCAATCAGTGGTCGTATTAAAGATAACCAGTCCGATTGCAGGCGATGAAATTCCATCCCTCTGACCTGTAGTCATTCGGGGTATGAGAACACCCCCGTTTGTAGATTTGATATCCAGCATGGAACTGCCGTCGGGCGGCGATCCGTCAGTATTAATGCTGATTTGAGCCTGAAGGCGCATTGCGATCCCCACCAATGCAATGACAAAACACAATGATACAATAGGTATTTTCATAACATTTCTCCCATAAAAAGCTAAATTTCAGTCCAGATTCATACTCGTTTGCAACTTATATGCCATGCTCTCAATAAATATTCTTCTACGAATCAATAGCAGATAACATTCCTGATTTTGTTTTACTTATAAATTAAAGCCTCCGGAACTCCTTTGAGATTCCGTTCAGATAAGAAAAGAAACAGGTGAAAAAACAGGCCATTATCGCACATCTGTGCGGATTTAAGGCAACTTTACTTATCACGAATAAATTAAAATTATCAGGTGTTATGATATACTTTACTATTAATATACATATTGATCTGTGATTTGGATAATTTATCAAGTAATTTTCGCGATTTAGCTGACTACTCATTTCGCATTATAAATCTCGCACTTGTTAAAATAGTTATACTTTTGATCCGTTAATGTCAACAACATAATAGCCTACAACGGGACCGATGAAAGTCGTTACCAAGATCAGTGAAATGACAAAGGCCATGCTGGAGGAGCACCGGGCCGGAAATTCAATTGGATTTGTCCCGACCATGGGAGCACTTCATGCCGGCCATCTTTCCCTGGTGGAAAAATCCAGGAAAAGCAACCGGATCACTGTCTGCAGCATCTTTGTCAACCCGATCCAGTTCAACAATAAAAAAGATCTCGAAAAATATCCGCGCAACCTGAAGGAAGACCTCGGTTTACTTGATGCGGCAGGTTGTGATTATGTTTTTACCCCGGAAACCGGGGAGATCTACCCGGCAGGAATGCCGGTGCTTGATATAAAGTTCGGTACCCTCGACAAGGTACTGGAAGGGAAATTCCGTCCCGGGCATTTTAAGGGGGTGGCGATCATCGTAAAAAAACTGTTTGAAATCATTTCCCCTGACCACGCCTATTTTGGATTGAAGGATTATCAGCAGTTGCTGGTCATCCGGCACCTGGTTTCGGTGCTGAAGCTCCCGGTTCAGATCCATTCCTGCCCAACCTTCCGCGAACCTGACGGACTGGCTATGAGTTCGCGTAATCTCAGGCTTACTATCGGCGAACGAGAGATGGCATCGCTCATCTACGAGACCCTCTGCAAGGTGAAAAAGAAAGCCGGGCATTTACCGGTGAAAGAACTCCGGCAATGGGCGATAAAAAAGATCAATTCAAATCCCGCCTTTTCGGTTGAATATTTTGAGATCGTCAATAAATATGATCTTCACAGTCTTCAAAGCTGGAGAGAAAAGGAGAATGCCCTGGCGGTCACCGCAGTTTTTCTTGGAGATGTGAGGCTCATCGATAATATGGAACTTTTTTCGTAATTTTGCCGGATGATGCAGATCGAAATATTGAAATCCAAAATCCACAGGGCCATAGTGACCCAGGCGGATATCAATTATGTTGGTAGTATCACGATCGACGAGGAGCTTATGAAAGCCGCCAACCTGATCGAATTTGAGAAAGTTCACGTGCTGAACATCAACAACGGCGAGCGAATAGAAACCTATGTTATCAAAGGAAAAAAAGGAAGCGGTATTATTTGCCTCAATGGCGCTGCTGCCCGGAAATTTTTTGTTGGCGATATCACGATCATCGCTTCGTATGCCATGATGGATTTTGAAGAGGCGAAAAAATTCAAGCCACAGCTTGTATTTCCCGACAAGAATAACCGGATCGCTAAGGGTAAAAAACGCAAATAATGGCATTTTTCAACACTGAATCCTCTTCTCTCAGGAGTAACTTCCTCACATTTATTAAGTTCGTTTTTTTTCTGGGACTTGGGATCCTTATTATCTGGCTTTCGATCCGGAATTTAACCCACTCAGAAAAACAAGAGATCATCAATTCCTTCCGCACTGCAAATTATAACTGGGTTATTCTTGCTATCCTGCTGGGTATTTTAAGTCATGTGATCCGTGCGTTGCGCTGGATGCTCTTACTTGAGCCGATGGCCTACAAACCTTCGTTCAAAAACACTTTTTACGCCGTTATGGTAGGCTATTTCGCCAACATGGCTTTTCCCCGCCTTGGAGAAGTGACCCGTTGCGGTGTCCTGGCAAAATACGAAAAGGTCCCTTTCAACAAATCCTTCGGGACGGTTATCACGGAGAGGGCCCTCGACATGATCATTTTTTTCCTGTTATTTCTCCTTATGATCTTCACCCAGATCGGAACCCTGCATGATTACCTTGACAAACATGTATATCCCGGACTCCAGGGGACATTTATTCATCCGTTTTCAAATCCGCTTATCCTTGGGGGGATTGCCGGGTTCATTGCGATACTTATTCTCCTTTTTGTTTTTCTCAGAAAAAAGATAATCCACAGCAATATCTGGCATAAGTTTATCAACCTGCTCCTTGGATTCTGGGAAGGGTTCAAATCACTCAGCCAGATCCGGAAACCGGTACTGTTTATTTTTTACTCCCTGGCCATCTGGTTTCTATACTTCCTGATGCTCTACCTCTGTTTCTTCTGTTTCGAGCAAACCAGTGAGTTGGGTCCGGGAGCCGGTTTGTCGTCCCTCGTACTGGGAAGCATCGGGATCATGATCACACCCGGTGGTATCGGACTCTATCCTGCAATCATACAGGAAACATTATTACTTTATGGGCTGTCACGTACAACCGGACTAGCTCTGGGCTGGATCGCCTGGACTGCACAGACCGCAATGATTTTCGTTGTCGGGGGATTGTCATTGATCCTATTGTCGTTTAATAAAAATCCGGATGAACAAGCTTGATTTTCTTTCTTCCAAGATCCTTAACGGAGAGCAGCTCAGACGGGCAAGTGCTGTTTGGAATTTCAAAAATCAGAAAGTGGTGTTTACGAACGGATGCTTCGACATCCTTCACCTTGGCCACATCGAGTATCTTGCAAAAGCTGCAGAATTGGGAGATGTACTCGTGGTCGGGATGAATTCCGACAGTTCAGTCCGGAGAATCAAAGGCGACAGCCGTCCGATCAATGACGAACATTCGCGCTCAATGGTCCTTGCTTCCCTTGATTTTGTCAGGGTTGTAGTGCTTTTTGATGAAGAAACACCTTACGAACTGATCAAAATAATCCAGCCGGATATCCTGGTTAAAGGCAAAGATTACCAGCCCGAGGAGATTGTTGGATATGACATTGTAGTTGCAAAAGGCGGAAGGGTAGAGACGATTGAACTTACACCAGGTTACAGCACAACGGCCATAGAGCAGAAGATCCTGGATCTTCACAGAAAATAAACACTTCTCATCGGGAGAGTGTTTGAAATGTTTTTTTTCACCGCTAAGACGCAAAGACGCTAAATAACATGTCATTATTTTTGCGTTCTTTGCGTTTTAGCGTCTTAGCGGTAAAAGAAAAAAACAGTAAGCCATTATGGCAAAAACAAAGACCACATTTTTCTGCCAGAATTGCGGAGCCCAATCTTCAAAATGGATTGGAAAATGTCCTTCCTGCGGGGAATGGAACACATATATTGAAGAGGTTGTTCAACGGGAAGAGAAAGCCGGAAAATGGCAGTCGATGGGATCAACCGGCAGGGAGCGGAAACCTCAGCCTGTTGCAGACATCACCTTCGATACCGATCAGCGGATCCATACCCGGAATGCAGAACTTAACCGGGTGCTCGGAGGCGGACTGGTGCCGGGATCTGTGATCCTGATCGGAGGGGAGCCCGGAATTGGAAAATCGACCCTGATGCTACAGGTCGCACTGAACTGCAAAGGAATAAAAGTACTTTATATCAGCGGAGAAGAAAGCGAACAGCAGATCCGGATGAGGGCAGAGCGAATCGGCATCAAAAACACCGATTGCTTTATCCTGACGGAAACCTCAACCCAGATTATCTTCCAGCACCTGGAAGAGCTGCGTCCGGGCATGGTGATCATTGACTCCATTCAGACCCTTCATACCGACAGCATTGATTCTTCTGCCGGAAGCATCTCGCAGATCAAAGAGACCGCAGCAGAATTACAGCGTTTCTCCAAACTCACCAACACACCCGTATTCCTTATCGGCCATATCACAAAGGATGGGAGTCTGGCCGGTCCGAAGATTCTGGAACACATGGTGGATACCGTACTGAACTTTGAAGGCGACCGCAATTACGGATACCGGATCCTTCGGGCAGCCAAGAACCGTTTTGGTTCTACATCCGAACTGGGCATCTATGAGATGCAGGACAGCGGATTGCGCGAAGTATCCAATCCGTCGGAGATCCTTTTATCCCAGCGCGATGAAGAGGTGAGCGGAATTGCGATTGCTGCCACCATTGAAGGTTTGCGGCCGATGCTGATCGAGATCCAGGCCCTGGTCAGTTCAGCAGCATACGGAACACCCCAACGATCATGTACCGGCTTTGATACGAAACGGCTGAACATGTTGCTGGCGGTACTTGAAAAAAGATGCGGATTCCGGCTGGCAACCAAAGACGTCTTCCTTAACATCGCCGGCGGTATCAAAGTGGATGATCCGGCCATCGACCTGGCTGTTGTTGCTGCGGTTCTCTCCTCCAATGAGGATCTGCCGGTCGACTCGAAGAGCTGCTTCTGCGCGGAAGTTGGATTGTCAGGCGAGATCCGGTCAGTCAACCGGGTCGATCAGCGGATCTCAGAGGCAGAAAAACTCGGCTTTGAGAGAATCTTTATCTCCAGATACAACCTGAAGGGTATCGATCCGAAACGATTTTCCATCAGGATCATTCCTGTAAAAAAGATTACCGATCTTTATTCTCAATTATTCAGTTGAAAATGAGACACCGCTACCTGACCCATCGTTCCGAGATGGAAGAAATAATCCTCAAATGCGAGGTCTGCCACCTTGCAATGGTTGACACAGAAGGCTTGCCTTATCTCCTGCCTTTCAATTTCGGCTATAAAGAAGGTGTAATTTACCTACATTCGTCAAGGGAAGGAAAAAAGATCGGAATCCTGACACGTAATCCGAATGTATGTGTTGAATTCAGTACGGATTACCTACTACGTTTTCAGAACGAAAAAGTGGGATGCAGCTATACCATGAAATACAGGAGTGTACTTGCTTACGGAAAAGTTGAATTCATCGAAGATCCGGAACAGAAAATTGAGATCATGAACATCGTCATGAAAAATTATACTTCCGGAGAATTTTCCTACAACCCGCCTTCATTGAACGAAGTATGTTGCTGGATCGTCAAAGTTGACAAATTTGAAGGAAAAATAAACGGTTACTAGAATTTCCCCTCCAACGAACTGCTTTCGTTAATCGGCCCTCCTGGTTTCACTCATGAATGCGACAAAAGTCTTGGTTGCTGCATCCATTTGTTCAGCAGAAAACATGATCGCATTTTCAATTTCATGCTTCTGACACAATTCGATAAAGTGATTGAATGGTTTTACCGGTATGGAGCCTTTGGACAACGTTCGGATCACCCCCTGTAAAATCGGAATGTTCCTTTTCAGAATCTGTTTTGACAGGTTAAAGGTAAATGTCAGTCCGGCAGGATGGAAAATCACATCTGCAAACTGCATGATCAAATCGATGTTTTTTTCGGCATCCTTTGTTTTTTCCATCTCAGCCGTGATCGATTTCAGCTGATAATAGGTGATCTCCGTATATCTCGGGATCGCCCTGTTTAGCAGTTGCACCGTCAGGAACCTCATGACGTTATAAAGTTCGATCATTTCATCCGGGTTGACTTCGCGGACAGTATAGCCTGCAAATTTCCGGTGCACAACAAAACCTTCTCCTTCCAGGATCCTCAAGGCTTCCCTGACCGGGATGTGGCTTGCTTCATATTTCTCCGCAATCTCCCGTTCAATGATTTTGTCACTTGGCCTGAGTTTACCGTACTGAATGTCCTCACGAAGAGAATCTGCGATTTTGTTCGACGTGGTAGATTCTTTTTTCTTTTTCATGGGTTAAAAGTTAGTTTTTAATCCAATTCTATGGTGTGTAATCACTAATGATTGCAACAAAGCCTTTGGTCATTTTTTCAAATTCATTTATCCAAAGATCAATGGCCTTTTTTGTCTCCTTTTTCTGGCAGAGTTCCATGAACTCACGCTGGAAACGCGTTGGTATTGTACCCTTGTAGATCTTCTCAACCATACCCTGGATAATGGGGATATTGCGCTGAAGGATCTGCAACGCAAGTTCAATTGAGTATTTCAACCCGGCGGGTGAAAAAGCCGTTTCGGAAAATTCAATCAAGAGCGCAACTGTCTTATCCGTGTCTCTGGTCTTGTCCATCTCATCAACCAGGGTCCGGAAACGGTGATAGGTCAATTCGGTGTATCGCGGAATCCCTTTGGAAAGAAGCTGACCGGAGAGATAGGTGATAATATCGTACAACTCGACCATTTCTTCCGGGTTGATCTGTCGTACACTGTATCCCGAAAATTTCCGGTGAATGATAAAACCTTCCCCTTCAAGGATACGTAAAGCCTCCCTGACAGGTATATTGCTGGCCTTGAAGCGTTCAGCAATTTTACGTTCAATAATCGCCTCCCCGGCGGGAATCCTTCCATAACTGATGTCCTGCTTTAAGGTTTCTGCGATTCTATTTGTGATAGTTATGGTTTTTTTTTCTTTGATTGCCATGATTTTATAAAATTAAATTCGCCATGAAGGCAATGCATTCTGCATACCTTCACAATACTTAGAAAATAAAAATTACTTTAATTTGTAGCTATTGGTGCATTAAAAATCTACCTACAAAATTAATATATTATCGCTAAAAAAGAAATATTTATTGCTTTTTTTTAGTAAAATCTCTGATAATTTCAAAGAATACCCGTTTCAGGCATAAAATATGGTTTTCAACGCTACCTGCATTTTTGAAAACGGATATGATAACGCACGAATCTGCCTTATTGTATAAAATCCCGAAAAAGAATCTTATCAGTATCTTAACAAGATTTTCGTAGAGGGATATTATGGATTTTTTATCTTTGACTTCAATTGTCCCATGAGGTCTGATATCAGTTCATTTAATCTTTTGTTGGAAACAGAACGATGATTTTTCAAAGGGTCTTGCTTGTCTTATCATTTTTATTATCATTTTTTCCTGGCATAGGCCAGGAAAAGAATCTGGATTATTTTCTTACCCGGGGAATTAAGAACAGTCCGCTGATCAACGACATGAATGAGCAGATACGATCAAGCCATACCGACAGTCTCCTGATCAAGGCCATGGCCAAACCAAGGGTGGAGTTCAGGGGATATGCTTTTTATGCCCCGGTTATAAATGGATTCGGATACAGTGAGGTCCTGACAAACATCGCCAACCTGACCTCTGTGATGAGTGTTTCGCAACAGATCTTCAATAAAAAATCCATTGAGGCAAACCTGCTCAGAACGGATCTCCAGAAGCAATCTTTGTCGAATACGCTCCGGCTTACCGAGACAAGCCTGAAAAAAGCGATCACCGCCACCTATCTCGATGCGTTGTCGGTTTATACCGATATCATTGCCGGCCAGGAAATTCTTACATTTGGCAGGGAGCAGGAAAAAATTTTAAAATCACTTACTGAAAACGGGATCTACAAGCAATCCGATTTCCTCTCATTCATGATTGCGCTGCAGGGCGAGGAGATCCAGGCCAGAGAGCTGACCTTTCAATTCCGCCGGAAGATCTCGGATCTTTATGTACTTTGCGGGATAACCGATACAGCAGTTTTTATTCCCGTAAAACCTGAACTTGAAATTCCTGTACCTGTCGTCAATAAAACTTCTCCCCTGTTCCTTCGCTTTTATCTTGACAGTCTCCGGATCAGTAATGAAAACAAACTTCTTGACCGGAACTACAAACCTTCTGTTAGTTGGTTTTCAGATGCAGGGCTGATCAACAATGAACCCAGTGTGATCTACCAGAATTTCGGGCTCAGCCTGGGACTGAACTTTACTTTGCCTGTTTATGATGGCAACCAGAGGAAGCTGAACAGGCAGAAGCTGAAGAGTGAAGAAGACATCCGTACCGGGTATTCAGAAGCCTTCAAACGGGAGTACTCCCAGCAGTTGCAACAGCTCAGGGATGAACTGGGACAGACCCGGGCGCTGATTCCGACCGCGAAATTGCAAGTCGCAAATTCAAAGCTTCTTGTTACCCAGATGAAGGAGCTGGTCATGAATGGTTCCGGTTCAATTATGGAGTACCTGATCGCCATCCGGAATTACCTTTCCGTGAGAAAAAGTCTTAATGAATATGAGATAAGGGTTCTTCAGACGGAGAATGAGATCAACTATTACCAATAATAGATAGCGAATTGGCGAAATGCGAATTGACGAAATAAAATACGAATAATGAATCCGGAATTATGAAAAGGAAACGAACCAGCATACTTATAGCCGTGCCGTTCTTATTTCTCCTGGCGGGTTGCAGTGGAAGGCAGAACGAGGCGGAGAAGGAGATACAGGCGAAAGTACCTGTCACCGTTGAGACAATCCGTATTGCTGAAATGGCTGATTATCTGGAACTGAATGCCACTACTTCGTTCCTTGTACGATCGGTCATTAAATCTCCCACGGCAGGGTATGTGGATGGGATGACGGTTGCCCTTGGCGACAAGGTGAAGAAGAGTGAAATATTGTTCAAACTCCGCACAAAAGAGTCTGCAGCCCTGCAAAGCGGCTCCCTTAACCCCTATTCTTTCTCAGGACTTATCACAATCAAAGCCAACCTCGACGGCATCATTCTCTCGATCGATCATCCCGTGGGGGATTTCGTTCAGGAAGGCGATCAGCTGGCAACCATTGCAGTCCCGTCAAGTTTTGTATTTCTTCTCGATGTTCCGTATGAAGCAGGTTCGTTTGTTAAAGTAGCTTCTACCTGCGAAATTTCTTTACCCGACGGACATCTCCTGAGCGGGAGGATATCGTCACGGCTTCCTTCCATGACCCCGGGATCACAAACGCAACGGTACATTGTTCGTCCTTCTGAATCCATAAATATTCCCGAAAACCTGATCGCAAAGGTCAGGATTCTTAAACGGATCATCCCGAAAGCCGTGCTGCTGAACAAATCCTGTATTCTTACCGATGAAGTCATGCAACATTTCTGGGTTATGAAGATGATCAATGATACCATGGCAGTCAAAGTCCCGGTTACCACAGGGCTCAGCAGTGCCACCGACATCGAGATCACCTCCCCCCTGTTTTCACCTTCCGATCTTTTCCTGGCTTCCGGGAACTACGGACTGGGTGACACCGTGAGGGTGGTCGTTACAAAGAAAATTGAATAGCCGAAAATCCAATTCCTTCTATGCCGGAACACCGTTATTACCGAATCTTTCACAAACCCATCCTGTTCGTTCTGTTGATGGCTTTGCTGGTCGGACTCTGGTCCTACCACAAAATGCAGACTTCGCTTTTCCCCGATGTGGTTTTTCCGAAAATAACGGTGATTGCCGATAACGGGGAGCAGCCGGTGGATAAAATGATGATCACGGTAACCAAACCACTGGAGATAGCGATCAAAAGGGTAAACGGCATCAACCTCGTCAGAAGCAGCACCAATCGAGGCAGTTGTATTATCGAAGCGTTCTTCACCTGGGACATTGATATCCAGAGTACGAAAACACAGCTTGAATCGAGGATTGCCGAGATCAAGAACCAGCTGCCGCCGAACGTTAATATTGTGGTGGAGGCCATGGGCCAGAATATCTATCCCGTGATCGGGTACACCCTTGAAAGCAATTCGTTCGGCCAGGTTGAACTGAAAAAGAATGCGCTCTACCTTGTTCGGCCCCAATTTTCAATGGTCGCAGGTGCAGATGGCCGCACTCGGTATCACGCCCCAGCAGATCACGACGGCCCTGGGAAGCACCAATTTCGTTGAGTCGAATGGCCTTCTTGCAGATTACCACCGGCTCTATCTTTCCCTGACCGATTCCAGGATCAAGACGCTGGAAGAACTGAAGAAAGTTGTGATCCGGAACGACGGACACCGGGTCATTCTCCTATCTGATATTGCCACTATCGACATCCAGGAGCAGCAGGAATTCATCCGGATCAATGCCAATGGCCGGGATGCAGTTATTATTGACCTGGTCAAGCAAAAAGGGGTGAACCTGATCGATTTTGCAGCCAATGTAAAACAGAAGGCAGGGGAGATCCGGAACCAGCTTCCCCAGGGTATTTATCTCAAACCCTATTACGACCAGTCAGCCTTTGTATCCAGTTCCATCGACAGTGTTCTTGAGTGCATTTATGAAGGCCTTATTCTTGCTATCCTGGTAGTCATTATCTTCCTGCGATCGTTCCGTGCAAGCATGAGCGTAATTCTCATCATCCCGGTGACACTGGCATTTACTTTTGCGGTTCTGTACATTTGTGGCATCACGCTGAACATCATGTCGCTTGGGGCAATTGCCGCATCCATCGGACTCATCATCGACGATGCCATCGTTGTGATCGAACAGATCCACAGGATCCATGAGGAAAACCCGGACAAGGAAAAACATGCTGTAGTAAAAGAAACAATCCACAGTCTATTCCCGGCAATGGTGGGCTCCTCTCTGAGTACCATCGTCATTTTCTTTCCTTTTGTTATGATGAGCGGGGTCGCCGGAAGTTTCTTCAAAGAGCTTACACTGACAATGGAGATCACGCTTGTTTGTTCTTTTCTTTCCACGTGGCTCGGATTGCCAGCACTTCACTTGTTATTCGGCTACCGACCCCATAGGAAATTTGCATTCCTGTCAAGGAAGACGGTTCCGGAAAACAAATCAAGGCTATCCTGGCTGATCTGGTTCTTTGACAAACCTGTGTTCGCCATTGTATTTGTCCTGGCACTTGGGATTTCCTCTGTCTTCCTGATCAATCAGCTTAAGACCGGATTCCTCCCGGTTCTTGATGAAGGGTCAATCGTTCTCGATTATCTGTCACCCCCTGGAACCTCTCTGGATGCATCGGACGCTATACTCCGTCAGGTCGATACCGTCGTGATGAAACACCCCGACGTTTCCACTTACATGAGGCGTACCGGTACTAACATGGCTTCAAGCATCAGCATGGCAACCGGTGTGATTCCTCCGAATGAAGGGGATTACCTCATCCAGCTGAAAAAGGGAACAAAGAAGAAAACGGAAGAGGTGATCTCGGAACTGAGACAGGAGGTAGCCTCAAGGGAGCCCGCACTTACAATTGAATTCGGGCAGAGGATAGCAGATCTCCTTGGCGACCTGATCGGGCGACCTCAACCGGTTGAGATTAAAATTTTCGGAGATGATCTTGTACAATTGAGGTCACTGGCCTACAAGACACGGGATATTCTGAACAGGATCCCGGGAGTTGCCGATGTTCAGAGTGGGATTATTGTCGATGGTCCTACCATTACCATTGACCCGGATCCTTCCAGACTGGCACAATTCAATCTCTCACCGGCTGAATTCCAGACCCAGATCAGGGCCTGCAATGAAGGGTTGGAGGTGGGTGAAGTGCAGGAAGGCGAGCAGATGATCAGGATCCTGATGCGTTTTACCGGTTTCAGGGAGAACAGCCTGGAGAAGATCAAAAAGCAACTGATCTTTGCTCCTGACGGGACCTTCCGTCCACTCCAATATTTTGCAAGGGTTGAATTATCTGCCGGAGATCCCGACATCACCCGCGAAAATCTGAAATCGAATGTAGTCGTTACTGCCCGGCTGGATGGCCGTGACCTTGGAGGTGCCATCCCGGAAATAAAATCCACAATCGGAAAAAACCTTCTTCTTCCTCCCGGCACCTACATCGTTTTCGGTGGGACCTATGCCGAACAGCAATCTTCCTTCCGTGAGCTGCTGTTGATCCTGATCGCAGCGATATTGCTGGTGTTTGCCGTGTTGCTGTTCCTATTCAGGAACCTGAAGATCACGTTCCTGGTCATTTTCATTTCCATTGCCGGCATTTGCGGCAGCATCTGGGCATTGTTTGTCTCCGGGATTCAGCTGAATGTTGCCAGCTATACCGGGATTATCATGATTGTAGGGATCATTGCGGAAAATGCCATTTTTACCGTCAACCAGTTTATGACGACCCTGAAGAACACAGGCAATGTGGATCAGTCGATCCGGTATGCTATCTCCTTACGGATACGGCCAAAACTGATGACAGCGATAGGTGCAATCCTCGCACTCTTACCCCTGGCTCTGGGCATCGGCATCGGGGCCCAGATGCAGCAGCCGCTTGCCATTGCCGTGATCGGCGGATTTATCATGGCCATGCCCCTGCTCCTGTTTGTTTTCCCGACTTTCCTGAGGTTGCTTTATAAAAAATCACTGAAAGACAGTATCCCTCTTGAATAATTTGTATTTTTACCTGACTGATTCATTGTTACACCTAAAAATGTAAATATGAAAAATTCCGTTTCCCTGTTCATGATTTTTTTGCTGATGTGTTCATCTCCTCTCTTTTCCCAAAACACTGAAACAACAGCAAAACCACCCGCAAAGACCTCCCAGGCAACGCTGTACAATGATATTTACGCTGGCTACGGGGCGCTTTCCATCTTCTATTTCACCGGAAGAATGGCACACAGTAATGATTATCCGACAGAGAATAAATATTCAAACACGAAGTTTCCCGATCAGGCTTCCTCACCCGGGACCTTTTTCCTGGGCTATGCCCGCACCCTGAACAAGGTGGTTTCGGTCGGATTTTTATTCGGGTATCAGAATTTCAGTTATACGGGAACGGGACATATCACCAACTATGGCAGTGATTCGTTAATAAATATCAAAGCCACCGACCAGCTGGTGACGGGGATTGCCAGGGTGACCTTCTGCTATCTTAACAAACCTTTTATCCGAATGTATTCAGGAGTCGGACTTGGTCTCACCATCGATTTCGGCAAGGCCCTTGCCAATGGCGAGCAGACAAACGAACGGAAACTCTATCCGGGAGGCCAGCTTACCCTGATGGGACTGAGGTTTGGACGTGCCTTCGGAGGATTTCTTGAATTCGGGTTCGGGTCTTACGGGATCTTGAATGTCGGGCTTAATTACAAATTTTCGGATTAAAGCCGTCCCTTACTTTTGTGCGTATTTGTGATAAAATTTCTTAACCACAAAGAAACACAAAGGGTTTTCACAAAGGTCACAAAGGAAATGTGCGTGAATTAATCTACGAATCAACCTGATTCTTAGGTTTCTCCTTTCTCATCACCTCCATCGTTTTCCGGACACCCATCCCGAAAAGGTACCCGATCAATCCTCCCGCAATCCATCCTGCAAGAATATCTCCCGGGTAATGAACTCCCAGGTAAATACGTGAATATGACATTAACAGCGACCAGCAAACAGCAGGAAGAATAACATACCAGTATTTTTTACCCAGGGTAACGATCAGGAATACGACCACGCAAAAAGTATTGGTTGCATGTGCGGAATAGAATCCGAAGGTCCCTCCCTTATAGGCTTCAACGATATGAACCACGAGTCCCGGCTGCCTTGAAGGGCGCAATCTCTGTACGGAGTCTTTGACCAGGTTCGACAACTGGTCGCTGGCAAGGATCATCAGGGTTGCGAAAACAAGAATCCACAAGGTATTCCATTTATATTTCCGGATCACAAAAAGAAGAAAATAGAGGTAAAGGGGAACATAGATCAACCCTTTTGTTGCACCGAAGATAACCCGGTCGAAAAAAGGATTGTTGATTCCATTGAGGAAAAGAAAAAGGGTTTGGTCGATATGATCCAGGAATCCGGTCAAAAATATTCGCTGTTAGTCCGGTTGAGTTCGTCCCAGATCATCTTCTTCAGTTTGTCGAGCCCCAGTTTTTTATGCGAGGAGATGAACACCCAGGGAACATCCGGTAATTCTTTTTTCAGTTCACGGGTGATTTCAGCATCCGCCAGATCCGACTTCGTAACAGCAAGTACCCTGGCCTTATCAAGTAATTCAGGATTGAACTGCCGGAGCTCATTCAGCAGGATCTCATATTCCTTAAGGATATCGGAACTGTCGACCGGAATCATAAAAAGAAGGATGGAATTTCGTTCAATGTGCCGCAGGAACCTTAATCCGAGGCCCCTTCCTTCATGGGCGCCTTCAATGATTCCAGGGATGTCAGCCATAACGAAGGATTTTTTGCCTTCCAGCGGAACGATTCCCAGGTTGGGAACGAGCGTGGTGAAGGGATAATCGGCAATCTGGGGTTTGGCTGCGGATATCACCGATAACAGGGTCGATTTCCCGGCATTCGGAAATCCAACCAGTCCGACATCGGCAAGAAGTTTTAATTCAAGGATTTTCCAGCTTTCAATGCCTTCTTCACCGGGCTGGGCAAATTTCGGGGACTGAAATGTAGCGGATTTAAAATGATCGTTTCCAAGACCGCCTCTGCCTCCCGGCACCAGGATGACCATCTGGCCGTCTTCGGTGATCTCACATTCATGCTTTCCGGTCTCTGCGTCCCTGGCAACGGTGCCCAGCGGAACTTCGATGATAACATCGTCACCATTCGCACCATGCCGGAGTTGCTTCGCACCGTTTTCACCGTCTTCTGCACGAAGATGCTTTGTGTATTTAAGGTGGAGAAGGGTCCATAACTGCTTGTTCCCTTTCAGGATGATATGTCCTCCCCTGCCGCCGTCGCCTCCATCCGGACCACCATGCGGAACCCCACGCGTGCGCAGAAAATGCGCCGAACCCGGTCCTCCGTGACCTGATTTACAGAAGATCTTTACATAGTCTACAAAGTTCGATTCCGCCATTTCCTTTACACCCTCCCTATGATCATGAAATGATACCTCCGGTTAAACAGGAATTTCCCTGCATAACGACTCAAATATATCCTCAATGGTCCCCATCCCCATCAGATTTTTCAACAGGTTTTTCGATTCATAATATTCGATCAGCGGCTTTGTATGCTGATGATACTGAACCAGGCGGTTTTTGATCACCTCTTCGGTGTCATCCTTCCGTCCCTGTTCCTGGGCTCGTTTAAGCATCCGTTTCGCCAGTTCTTCGCTTTCAACTTCAAGCGAAAGAACAAGGGAAACTTTCGTTCCCAGTTTTTCCAGCATACCTTCGAGTTCCTTTGCCTGCTTCAGCGTACGGGGAAATCCGTCAAGTACAAATCCACCTGCTTTGCTGTTCTTCCTGAAAACCGATTCCATGATCTCGATCAGCAGTTCATCGGAGACCAGGGTTCCGGCTTCCATGACCGCCTTTACTTTGAGACCCAGGGGAGTTCCCTGGCTCACTTCCGATCTGAGTATATCACCCGTGGATACATGCACCCAGCCGTACTTTTCTGCAATCTTTACTGCCTGTGTCCCTTTTCCGGCTCCCGGGGGACCAAAGAGAATGAGGTTGAACATGGTTGAATTCGGTGTTAGGTGTTAGGTATTGGTTTCGCGTCACGCGTTATATGTTACGATTTAACAATCTTGTAGATATCAGGCAAATTGCGGCCATACCCGTCGTAATCAAGACCATATCCAACGATAAATTCATTGGGAATGGTGATGCCCAGGTAATCGATCCGGAAGGATTTCTTAAATGCCTCTTTTTTGAAGGTGAAACAGGCCAGTTTGACGCTTGCTGGCAATAATTTTTCAAGATCCTGAAGAAATTTGTCGAGTGTCAGCCCCGTGTCTACGATATCTTCCACGATAATCACATGCCTTCCCCTGATGTCTTCACTCAGTCCGATCAGTTCCTTTACATTCTCCGTGGAAGCTGTTCCGGAATACGACGACAGTTTCACAAAAGAGATCTTACAGGGAATGGTGATCTTGCGGATAAGATCTGCTGCAAAAACAAACGATCCATTCAATACAGCGAGGAACAAGGGATGCTTGCCTTCATAGTCGTGGTTTATCTCAACTGCCATCTTCTGAATCGCAGCATCAATTGTGTTTGCATCAATACTGATCTCAAATTCCTTGTCCTTAACTTTTATTGTCTCCATAAAAAAAATCGAAAATAGATGTATTTTTGTCAGAAACCAGCAAAGATACGCAAATGGAACCAAAAGTCAGCATTATCATGGGCAGTACATCCGATCTTCCGGTGATGGAAGCGGCGGCCAAATTCCTGAATGAGATGAAGATACCGTTTGAGATGAACGCCCTTTCGGCACACCGCACACCCGAGAAAGTTGAAGAGTTTGCCAGGAATGCCCATAAAAGGGGCATCCGTGTCATCATAGCTGCTGCAGGAATGGCTGCTCACCTCCCGGGTGTTATTGCGGCCATGACAACTTTGCCGGTGATCGGGGTTCCGATCAAAGCTTCGCTCGAAGGGCTTGATGCCTTGCTGGCGATAGTTCAGATGCCTCCCGGTATCCCTGTTGCCACAGTCGGCATTAATGGGGCTCAGAATGCTGCAATCCTGGCAACCGAGATCCTGGCAACCTCCGATCCCGAGCTGCATACAAAGATGATTGCCTTCAAGGAAGATCTAAAAACCAAAGTAGTGAAGGCGAACGAGGAATTATCGAAGGTCAAGTACGAATTCAAGGCAGGGTAAAATTTCCAGACAGTTTGTGCATTTAAGCATTCTTTCGAACGATCATCAATCCGTCCCTGAACGACAGAAGCAGATTCTCAACCCTGTCGTCTACGGAGACAAACTCATTGAATTCAATGATCCCCTGTGTATCCCGGCTCCGGGGATTCGTTTCCAGGACCTTCCCGTCCCATAATGCGTTGTCGGCAAGGATGAAGCCTCCCGGTCTTACATGGTCGAAGACCAGGTTATAGTAATTCAGGTAGCTGGGTTTGTCAGCATCAATATAGACCAGGTCCCAGGTTTCATTGAGTGTTGGAATGATATCGGCAGCCTGGCCGATATGAAGGGTCACTTTTCTTTCGATTCCTGCTTCCGAAAAATATTTCCGGATGGTATCCTCCAACTCGGGATCAACTTCGATCGTATGAAGAATCCCTTCCCCCGATGAAGACGAACGGAGTCCCGCGGCAAGGTTGATGGCTGAATAGCCGGTAAAGGTACCGATCTCGAGAATTCTTTCGGGGCTGATCATCTGGCTGATCATTCTGAGCAGCATCCCCTGCATGTGACCTGCCAGCATGCGAGGGTACACCTGTGTAAGGTGAGTTTCGCGGTTCAGTTTCTCCAGCACCGGAAATTCAGGTGTGGAATGTTGTTCGGCATATTCAAAAAGCTCATCTGAATTCATGGGAATTGGATCTGAATGAATCAATGAAAACGCTATCTGACCTGGAACGTCAGCATACTGAGTTTTACCGGATCAAAAATATCATTGGCAATTTCAAGCAACTCCTCTGCTGATGAATCGTTTATTTTTGAAATGATTGTTTCAAGAGAATCGAACTTGTCCTGGAGAAGAAAATTCTTGCCCATGGAGAGCATCAGTCCCAGGTTCGATTCCTGTGCGATGGCCAACTGACCGGTCAGCTGTTTCTGAATCGTGTGAAGCTGCAGGGTTGTCAGTTTCTGATTCCGGATCCGGGCAAGTTCCTGGTGAACTATTTCAAGAGCTTTTTCATACTGAGCCGGATCGGTCCCGAAATAAATGCTTACGATACCGGCGTCGGAGTATGCAGTGTAGTTGGATTCGTTATGATACGTAAGTCCGTTCCGTTCCCGAAGTGCAAGAGATAAACGCGAGTTCAGGATCGGTCCTCCCAGCATGTTGTTCAGAAGTGCCAGGGGGATCCGGCGTTCATCGCTGAAGGAATACCCGGGACAACCCACCATGCAATGAACCATGAATGTCTTTTTCTTTTGCAACCGGGTGACAACTTCGTAACCCTCAAATGGCAGCCTGGGAACAGGTTTCCTACGTTCAGGAGTCTGGCTGAAATATTTCGTGACCAATCGCAACAGCTTTGGAAATTCAACATTCCCAACCGAAACAACCACGATCTCTTCAGGGCAGTAATTTCTCCTGATAAACCCCAGCAGGTCTTCACGTGAAAAATGTTTTAGGCTCTTCACTGTTCCGAGGATGTTTTTTCCCAGGGGATGGCCTGCAAAAACAAGATCCTCAAAGTCATCAAAGATCTGGTCTGCAGGGTTATCCTGGTATGAGCGGATCTCATCCATCACAACCTGTTTCTCTTTCTCAAGTTCCTTTTCAGGAAAAGTCGGATGAAACAGGATGTCCTGGAAAAGCTCAAGCGTCCGGTCATAATATTCATTCAGGAACGTGGCATAAATACAGGTCTCTTCCTTGGAGGTATAGGCATTCAGGTCAGCTCCCACGTTCTCGAGCCGGTTGAGCACCTGGTAAACATTCCGTTTCTCAGTGCCTTTGAAAATGGTATGTTCAATGAAATGGGCAATCCCGTGTTCCCGGTCATTCTCATCACGGGTACCGGCATTGATGAACATGCCGATATGTGCCACTTTCGAAGGAACGGACTGATGGACGAGCCGGATCCCGTTTGGCAGCGTATGGGTTTGGAGTTCCATGGATTATTTCCTGCTCTCGATGAGGATCTCAAGCAGTTTGATTGCTGCATCGGAAATCACGGTACCGGGTCCGAATATCGCAATTGCACCTGACCGGTAGAGGAAGTCGTAGTCCTGCGGAGGGATCACGCCGCCCACGACGACCAGGATGTCTTCCCTTCCGAGGTTTTTCAGTTCTTCGATGACCTGGGGGACCAGTGTCTTATGTCCTGCAGCCAGGCTGGACACGCCCAGTATATGGACATCATTTTCGACAGCCTGTTTAGCTGCCTCTGCCGGAGTCTGGAAAAGCGGGCCGATATCCACATCAAATCCGATATCGGCATACCCGGTGGCAACTACCTTTGCTCCACGGTCATGCCCGTCCTGACCCATTTTTGCAATCATGATCCGCGGACGCCGTCCTTCCATCGTCGCAAATTTATCGGCCAGTTCCCGGGCCTTTTTGAAATTGTCACTATCCCCGGCTTCCGAGGAATAGACACCTGATATAGATCGTATCACAGCTTTGTACCTCCCGTAAATTTTTTCCAGTGCAAATGAGATTTCGCCCAGGGTAGCCCTTTTGCGGGCAGCATCAATGGCAAGTGCAAGAAGGTTCCCTTCTCCGGTCTCGGCCGACGCTGTCAATGCATCCAGGGCTTTTTGCACCTCCGCTGTATTTCTTTCTTTCTTCAATTTCTTCAGTCGCACGATCTGCGATTCCCTTACAGCACTGTTGTCAACTTCCAGGATCTCGATGGGCGCCTCTTTTTCCAGGCGGAATTCATTAACGCCGATGATCTTGTCCTTTCCCGAATCGATTCGGGATTGTTTGCGGGCCGAAGCTTCTTCGATGCGCATTTTGGGAACCCCGGTCTCAATGGCTTTGGCCATGCCTCCCAGCGCCTCCACTTCCTCAATCAGTGTCCAGGCTTTATGGGCAATCTCATGGGTCAGAAACTCGAGGTAGTAGGATCCCGCCCAGGGATCGAGCGATCTGCAGATGTTCGTTTCTTCCTGCAGGTAGAGCTGTGTATTCCGGGCAATCCGGGCCGAGAAATCAGTTGGCAGTGCAATGGCCTCATCCAGGGAATTTGTGTGCAGAGATTGCGTGTGACCGAGTGCGGCTGCCAGAGCTTCCACGCAAGTGCGTGTAACATTATTGAAAGGATCTTGTTCGGTGAGGCTCCAGCCTGAGGTCTGACAATGGGTGCGCAATGCCATCGACTTCGGATTCTTCGGATTGAATTGCTTCACGATCTTGGCCCAGAGCAGCCGGGCCGCACGCAGTTTAGCGATCTCCATAAAATGGTTCATTCCCACACCCCAGAAAAAAGAGATCCGGGGAGCAAATGAATCGATGTCCATCCCTGCATTGATACCCGCCCGCAAGTATTCAAGTCCGTCTGCCAGCGTATAGGCGAGCTCTATATCGGCTGTTGCACCGGCTTCCTGCATGTGATACCCACTGATGCTGATCGAATTGAACCTGGGCATCTTTTTAGCCGTAAACTCAAAGATGTCGGCAATGATCTTCATAGAGGGAATGGGCGGATAGATATAGGTGTTCCGCACCATAAACTCTTTCAGAATATCATTCTGGATCGTACCCGCCAGGCATTCCATCGGAACCCCTTGCTCCTCGGCGGCTACCACATAAAACGCCAGCACAGGGAGAACCGCACCGTTCATGGTCATCGAAACCGACATCTTATCGAGCGGGATCTGGTCAAACAGGATTTTCATATCCAGGATGGAGTCGATGGCAACTCCGGCTTTTCCGACATCACCTTCAACCCGCTGATGATCGGAGTCATACCCCCGGTGCGTGGCCAGATCAAAAGCAACAGAAAGGCCTTTCTGACCTGCAGCAAGATTTCGGCGGTAAAACGCATTGGACTCTTCCGCCGTTGAAAAACCTGCATACTGCCGTATGGTCCAGGGATTCATCACATACATGGTCGAATAGGGACCCCGCAGGAAGGGAGGAAGGCCTGCTGCATATGCGAGGTGCTCCATCGCTTCAAGGTCTTCACTTCCATAAAAAGGTTTCACAGGGATCTTTTCCGGAGTGATCCAATCCTTCCGGATTTCACTTACATCTTTCTTGTCAGGGATAGACTGACCGGAAGCAGTGAGCCTCATGAAGTCGACATTTTTAAAATCAGGTCTCATACAAGTAGTTATGCTTTAGCTTTTCAGGTAAACAGAATGTTTAAATTTTAAAGGATCCCAAATTTTTTCTGAATGTTCACAAGAAATTCGAGAACATTGGTCCGCAGGTGAATAAAATCATCGGCCCCGCTTGATTTCAGCATTTCCACAATCTCTTTAGGGTAACCCGCCACAATCATCATCACCTCTTTGTTCACCGACCGGATACCCTTGCAGGCTTCAGGTACCACGGTGGCGTAATCCTCATCAGAGCTGCAAACAACAACGATCTCCGCCTTTGAGGCCAGGGCTGCATTCACGCCTTCCTGCACAGTATCAAATCCGGCATTATCGATGATCTCGTATCCTGCGCATCCGAAAAAGTTCGCAGTAAAAGCGGCACGTGCTTTCCTCATTCCGGGATTGCCGGTGGAGAGCAGGAAAACAGCAGGTTGTTTCCTTCCACCTGCAACAGCCTTTTCGGTAGCGAGCCGGACCGACTCAAAGGCCTGTGCCCCACGGTAAATATGCATTTTTCGATAAGGCGAAGGAGTATCCTGTTGGGATCCGGAAAGTTTTATGTGACTTCCCGACATGTTTTCCAACGGGTTAGGATATTGGTTGGTTCCAAGGACCATGATTTTACGCTGTGCAATATCCATCTCTTTTTTCCGGCTTGATTTTTCAACTTCATCCTGGATAAAACCCGATTTGATGCATTGGGTCAGCCCTCCTTTTCCCTCAATCTCCCTGAATAAGTTCCAGGCATTCATGGCAATGGAATGCGTAAGGTTTTCAATATAATAGGAGCCCCCGGCAGGATCAACCACCTTGTCAAGGTAGGCTTCCTCCTTCAGGATCAGCTGCTGGTTACGCGCAATATGCCTCGAAAAATCATGATCTTCCCCGAACGGGATATCAAAAGGAAGAACCGACAGGGAGTCGGTATTCCCGATAACCGCCGACATTCCTTCGGTGGTTGTGCGAAGAAGATTTACATAAGGATCATAGAGCGTCTTATTCCAGAGAGAAGTAGTCGCATGGATGAACATCTTCAGGCTCTTCGGGTCTTCCGGTTTGTACTGCTCAACAATTACAGCCCATAACCACCTGGCGGCTCTTAACTTGGCGATCTCCATAAAATAATTTGAGCCGGTGGCAAATGAAAACCTGAGGCAGGCAGCAATGCTGTCGGCAGGTAATCCCTTGGAAGTAAGATCAGCCAGGTATTCATTTCCGGATGCCAGGCTGAAGGCCAGTTCCTGAACAAGCGTGGCACCTGCATTTTGATAAAGATGACCATTTACAGTGATGGCATGAAACCCGGGTAAGCGCTTGCCGATCGTCCTGACAAGGTATTCCGCTTCATCCAGGTTACCCTGTTCGGATTGATAGAAGTCACCGTGCAGCAGCAGGAAACTGATCAGGTCGAAATTGAGTGAACCGGCCAGAGTTATTCCTTCAAGTCTCCGGTCGGCGATCTCATACAGGAAAAGTTCGAGTGTAAGCGGGTACGAACGGGAGGAAATGAAATTGATCCCGGTCTTTTTTAAATCAATTCCCGCAAGAAGCTGTTGCATCTGCTTATGCGAAGTAACTTCCCGGACATTCAGGCCCACTTCGTTTGCCCCATGGCCGATCGCCTCCAGTGCGATCCGGTTTGCTGCTGCAATATCCGTCGTAAATATATCCTGGCGAATGATCCAGTCATTCTTATCGGTTTTCACACCCCTCACAAATGGTCTCTCAGCAGGAAGTCCGGAAAGGTATTTTAGACCATCAAGGTCTTCAGCACGGTAATAGGGCTTGACGCTAAAACCTTCATCGGTTTTCCAGATCAGCTTTTTTTCATAATCGTCGCCTTTGAGGTCGGCTTTAATCTTTTCTTCCCATTTGGAAGTTGAAACCGGTGGAAACTCCGAAAACAGCTTTTCGTTTTTATCTTTCTTTTCCATAATACAGGATGGTAGCAGGTTAGAGTTCGATCGTGAAAGAACAACAAAATTAATCATTTGTTCGTATATTTACGAGTAAATTAGGATGTTTTATGCAGGTAAGTATATGCGGATCCACCGGATTGATCGGGCGTGAACTGATTGATACATTCAGCAGTAAAGGATGGTCTTTCCGGATCATAAGCCGGGATGCCCTCCGGTTGCCGGATCATGAATTCTGCGAAAAGATGATTGAAAGGGCCGATGTCGTGATCAACCTGGCCGGCGCCCCCATTTTAAAAAAATGGACAGACAATTACCGCAAGGAAATTTATGACAGCCGTATTCTTACAACACGCAAGATCGCAGAGGCGATCGCAAAGGCAAAAGTCAAACCCCGGGTTTTTATTTCCAATTCTGCCATCGGGATTTACGACACCTTTGCTGTTCATAATGAGGAGAGCAACCTGTTTGCGGATAATTTTCTCGGGAAGCTTTGCCGTGACTGGGAAGCAGAAGCCTTAAAAGCTGCCGGTCATACCCGTGTAATTTTGTTGCGTACCGGTGTTGTCCTCAGTGCAAAAGGCGGGGCCCTGAAAGCTGCGCATGGCCCATTCAGCTTCGGACTGGGAGGCATTATCGGACGAGGAGACCAACCTTTTTCCTGGATTCACATCCGTGACCTGATGCATATTTATCAAACGATCGTTGAAAATGAAAATATCGAAGGTATTGTGAATGCTGTTGCACCGAACCCTGTCACCAATCTGCATTTCACCAAAACCTTCGGGAAAGTCCTGCAACAGATTACCCTTTTAAAAATTCCGGTATCCGTTTTGAAATTGATTTACGGCGAGGCCTCATCCACACTGATCGAAGGTCAAAATGTGATCCCTGAAAAATTACTCAGGAACGGCTTTGAATTTGAGTTCCCCACCATTGAAAAGGCTCTGTTGAATCTTTACAGGGTCTGAATCGAAACCGCCTCAGTTCATTATTTTCATTTCATCAATGATCCGCTGTGCTCCGGCAAACTTATCAATAATAAACAGGCAATAACGGATATCCAGCGTGATGTTCCTGCACAGGTCAGGATCATAGATCAGGTCGCTCATCGTCCCTTCCCAGTTGCGGTCAAAATTCAGCCCGAGCAGGTAACCGTTTGCATCCAGAACAGGACTGCCCGAATTTCCGCCGGTGGTATGATTGGTCGCAATAAATGCAACATGCAGCGACCCATCCTTGTCGCTGTACCGGCCAAAATCCTTGCTTGTTAAAAGCTGTTTCAATTTTGGATGAATGGCATAATCGTAGATGGAAGGATCTTCTTTTTCGAGGATCCCTTTTGTGGTAGTAAAATAGTTGTAGCTGACTGCATCGCAGGGTTGGAATCCCCTCACTTTCCCATAGGTAATACGAAGAGTGGAATTCGCATCCGGATAGAGTCTGCTTTTTCCCATTTCCATTTGGCCGGCCATATAAATCCGTTGCATGCTGTCAATTTTTGCATTGAATTTCTGCGACAGCGGGATTATCTCTTTTGAATACTGGTCGTAAATGCTTTCTACCATCTTGTAAAGCGGATCCTTCTCGAGTTTTTTATAATCGGACGCCTTATAGGCTTTAAGCAAACGGAATAGTTTAGCAGAATCAGGCATCAGGGACCGGTCAAACAACTCCTGCGTAATCCCGGAATAATCATTTTTATATCTCTTTTCCAGATCCAGAATGGCAGGTGGCTGGAATTTTTTATCCATCTTCTCCATCATGGATTTTAACATTGCGATGAAAACCTGTCTGTCAATGGACGTTTGATAATCCTTATAGAAGCCCTGCGCTCCTTTCCTCAGCTTTTGAACCGATTTGCTTATATCTTCAGGCTTTGCGTTTTTGTCTTTGCTTTGTTTCACCAGATCCATAAACGGGCTGGTAAACCTTACGATCTCGATTCCCATTCCGGCTTCAATCAGGTAGACGGAGGCAATATCAATGGGTTTGTAAGCCTCGTAAAGCTTGTCGAATTCCCTGAGAAGAGTGCCATAGGGTGATGGCTGACTGACGCCTGCCTGCGGGTGTACACCGGATAACGAATCCGCCCAGGTCTGGAATTTTACTTCAAATGCTTTTTTCTTTTCGAGGGCGCCGGTTTTTCTGATCCCATCTGTTTCGCCGATCATTTTTTTCCAGCCATTGGCAATACCCTGGTGCTTGGAAGTATATTGAATCCTGACCTGCTTGTTTTCATTCATCTCCTTGTTGATGATATCGAGGCGCTGCTGACGCAGGCTGATCCGGACAGGGTTCTCCTGGTTGGCAATCAGATCCACTCCGGCAGATGTCATGTACTCACGCGTGGTTCCAGGGTATCCGAAAACAAAGGTGAAGTCGCCGGGCTGATAACCTCTCAGGGAGATGGGCAGAAATTTCCTGGGATGATAGGGAATGTTGTTTTTTGAATATTCGGCAGCGTGGTTATTGCTATCCGTGTAGATCCGGAAAACCGAGAAGTCACCTCCGTGACGAGGCCACATCCAGTTATCGGTATCCCCGCCGAATTGCCCGATACCTGAAGGGGGCGCCCCAACCAGCCGGATATCTTTGAATACCTCGGCAACAAAGAGGTAATACTGGTTTCCATAATAGAACGCCCTGACCTTTGCCTCATAGGAAGTACCTGCAGCGGCTTCCTTTTCAATTCCGGCAATGTTTTGTTTGATGATCTGGGCCCTTTGGAATTCCGGCATCGCATCGGTCACCTTGTCAAGGACTTTCCCGGTCACCTCTTCCATCCTGATTAAGAGCGTGACTGTCAGTCCGGGACAGGGGAGCTCATCGCCCAGGGAGTTTGCCCAGAAACCATCAGCCAGGTAATCGTGCTGCGGACTGCTAAGCCGCTGAATGGATCCGAGTCCGCAATGGTGATTCGTCAGGATCAGTCCGTTCGGAGAGACGATCTCGGCTGTACAACCGCCCCCGAACTGAACAATTGCATCTTTCAGGGAAGAATGGTTTATACTGTAGATCTCTTCTGCTGAAAGTTTCAGTCCCATGTCCTGCATCTGTTTAATATTCAGTTGCTGCAGTAAAATCGGGATCCACATTCCCTCTTCAGCCCTGAGGGAAACGGCAAAGTTTATCGCCAGCAAAATGAAAAAAATCCTTTTTCTCATGTGCAATTGAGTTTAAACTTGATATAACATATATTTTTGCCAAGCTCCAGCCATCTGTTTTCATAATAGGTACGAATGGATATTACATCTTCTGAAAACCCTGAATGATAAAGGTCTGTAGTGGAAAATAAGGTTGAATGATTTTCCTGTCCGATGATTTTAAGGGTGTAAGTGTAGAAATCCAGGTCATCGGTTTTCAGGTGGATAATGCCGTCAGGGCCAAGCAGGTTCCGGTATCGGTCAAGAAATACCGGTGCCGTCAATCGTTTTCTCTCCTTGTTTGGCTGAGGATCCGGAAAAGTAATCCATATTTCGGAAATTTCTCCCGGACCAAAAAACTTAATCACATGGTCAACCTGGGTTCTTATAAATGCGACATTTTTAAGTTCTTTTTCCTTCACTGTTTTCGATCCCCGCCACAATCGTGCACCTTTAAAATCGATGCCGATAAAATTTTTTTCGGGATATTTCTCTGCCAGGCCTACTGTGTACTCACCTTTCCCGCAACCGAGTTCAAGGATGATCGGGTTGTCATTGTGGAAGAAATCCCTTTTCCAGCAGGAAGAATAATGAAAATCCTTTTCAATTTCAGAATAACCGGGTTGGAAGAGATGCGGAAATGTGAGATTTTCCCGGAAGTGAATCAGCTTTTTTTTGGTCACATCAGGTCTTATTTGGACAGCAACCAGGCAGAGGAGTAACTGCCGGAGCGGATCACAGCAAGTTGCGCTATTGCTTCTTCCCGGCTCGCGTAGGTCCCGACCGTGACCCTGAATAGTCCCGTGGTTGTGATGTCAAAGATCCCAGCATCATATCCTTCCTGTTTCAGTTTTGCAACAAGGTTATCGGCATTTTCCCGGAACCGGAATGCGCCAACAATAATGGCATGCCCATTCTTTGCAGAGGCATCCGGTTTTTTCGTGACAACAGGGGTTGTTGCAGGAGTCACCATGACATTGGAGGTAGCCTGTATTTTGGTACTTTTCTGAGTGGAGTTTTCCGGTATTACGGAAGGATGAATAACCTTTGAAGATTTGACGGCGGTTTTTGCATGGCTGGAATTAGAGAAGAGGAACCCGGAATAATTTTCATGCAGACTCCGGATCTGATCCATATTTGTAATGCTGAAGTAAACCGCAACTCCCAGCGGAAGTGCCAGGATGGCTGCCCATTTCAGTGTACGGGTCAGTTTCCCAGGTCTTCCTGAAGGATCATGAATATACCGGTCGAGCTTTTTCTCCATTTTTTCCTGGATGCCGGGCCGCCGGATCGCCGGTGAAACCAGGGTACTTAGCCCAAATGAATCAGGGAGGTAGTTAATGGAAAGATCCTGTTCAAACTGAAAAATACCGTCGGATTCTTTGACGATCTTTCCCACTCTTTCAATGATCAGTTCCTCTCCGTTTTCCAGTTTAAAATTCCAGTCGGCCAGCATCTCACGGATCAGTTCCATGGCATCCTGATAGGGAATCTGTTCGGCTTGCGATATCCATGAAGCCAGTAAACCATCATTCTGTTTCAGATGGATATTAAAAAGAAGGGATTTATAGGGAGGGAAAAACGTATGATATACCGGGTTGATTGCAGCAGGGGAATAATTCCCGATAAAACCGCCGAAACCGGGAACGATCACACAATCATGCCGGTACAACAATTCAGTTATATATTTTACAATGTTGGTTTTCATTCTTTTATGAATAAAACCGGGAAAGTCAGACCTCCCACGGAACTGCTAAGGTATGAAAAACAGGTATCCCTTGTCAGGAAATGTTCGTAATTTTTAATAAATCGCCGGGGGTATCAATGGCAACACTTTCATAATCAGTTTCTTTTACATGAATGGGATAGCCATTCCCAAGCCATCGGAGTTGTTCCAGCGATTCTGCTTTTTCAAGCATGGAACCTGGAAGTTGTGTGATGGTTTCCAGGGTCCGGGTCCGGTAACCATAGATCCCGATATGTTTAAAGAACCCGGCATGTTTCAGCCAGTCTGCCTGTTCAACTCCACGAAGAAATGGAATGGGATGCCGGCTGAAGTAAAGTGCTTTGAAATGATCATCAAAAACGACCTTTACGACATTCGGATCGAAGAGTTCATCCTGCCGGGTGATCTTTTTTACCAGTGTACCGATGACCACATCCCCCGAAAGGAAACATCCGGCAAGCTGAGAGATCTGGAGCGGATTTATGAAAGGTTCATCGCCCTGGATATTGATGACCACATCAAAACCGGATCCCCCGCGAATATTCCTGACAACAAAATCGCACCTTTCGGTACCGCTGGTCAGAGTTTCCGGAGTCATCATCACATTCCCGTCAAAGGAACGGACACAGGAAACAATCCTTTCATCATCTGTAGCAATGATCAGATCGTCGAGTAACCGGCATTTTTTTGCCTGTTCATAAACTCTCCGAATCATTGGTTTCCCCTGTATATCCGCAAGCGGTTTTCCCGGAAAGCGGCTGGAGCCGTACCGGGCCGGTATCACTCCGAGTATCTTCATGCGATTAAAAAAGTCCGTGTAATTCCGCGTTGATGCGTTCGATAACGTTGCCAAGATGCTCAGGGTTCTCGGCAATGTTCATGTTGTCAACTTCGATGATCAGCAATTTTCCCAGGTCATATCCCGAGATCCAGTTCTCATACCGTTCATTCAGTCCTTTCAGGTAATCGAGCCGGATGGCGTTCTCATAATCCCGTCCCCGTTTCTGGATCTGGTTTACAAGGGTAGGGACACTTGCACGCAGGTATATGAGCAGATCAGGAGCCTGGATAAAGGAACTCATCAGGGAAAAAAGCGATGAATAATTCTCAAAATCACGCGTACTCATCAGGTTCATCGAATGCAGGTTTGGCGCGAAGATGTGAGCATCTTCGTAGATCGTACGGTCCTGCACCACCGTGGACCCTGATCTCCTGATTTCAACAACCTGGCGGAACCGTGAATTCAGAAAATAGATCTGGAGGTTGAACGACCATCGTTGCATGTCTTCATAAAAACTGTTCAGATAGGGATTGGTATCCACATCTTCATAATGGGGCAACCAACCAAACTGTTTGGCCAGCAGTCCGGTCAGCGTAGTCTTCCCGGATCCGATATTTCCAGCGATCGCAATATGCATAATTCAGATTTCTATTACATTTCAAACATACAGAAAAAAGTTACACGGCAGCAGAATTGTTAATAAGAACTTATTCACACAGGGTTCTGCATTTCTAATATTTCGTCCAGGTACTTCCTGTCGTTCGACAGCCTCGGAACTTTATGCTGTCCGCCCAGCTTCCCTTTGGATTTCAGCCAGCAATAGAACGTATTTTTAGGCATCACCCGGATGATGGGCTCACCCAGAACCAGATCATGGTACCTTTTGGCCTCATAATCCGAATTCAATGATTTCAGGGCATTGTCGAGGGTATTGATGAAGAAGCCGAGATCGGCAGGTGCCTGCTCAAATTCGATTAGCCATTCATGAGCTCCCCTGTCAGTTTTGTTAAAATAAACCGGACCGGCAGTATATTCTGCGACGATGGCCTGGCATTTTTCACAGGCAACCGCCAGGGCTTTTTCAGCGTTGTCCATGATCACCTCCTCTCCGAAAGCATTGATAAAGTTCCGTGTCCGCCCGGATATTTTGATCCTGTAAGGATTCAACGTTGTGAACATGATCGTGTCACCGATAAGATATCTCCATAAACCTGCATTCGTCGAAATAATCATTGCATAATTCACATCTGTTTTCACTTCTTCCAGGGAAATGGTGTCGGGGTGTTCCAACCCCAGCTGATCCATGGGCAGAAATTCATAATAAATTCCGTAATCCAGCATCAGCAGCATATCATCGGCACGGTCACGGTCCTGGATCCCGAAAAATCCTTCCGAGGCATTGTAGGTTTCCAGGTAAGTGACTTTAGGCGAAGGCAGAAGTTGATTGAACTGCTCCCGGTAAGGAACAAAATTAACCCCGCCGTGAATAAACAACTCAAATCTTGGCCACACTTCAAGAAGGTTCTGTTTCCCGGTAATATCCAGCACTCTTCGAAACAACAGGAGGGTCCAGGATGGAACGCCCGATGCATTGGTGACGTCGTGGCTGATGGTGGCCCTGGCAATTTTCTCGATCTTGTGCTCCCATTCATCCATCAGGGCGATGGAAAGATTTGGAGTTCGCCGGAATTCGATCCAGAATGGCAGATTCTGGATGAGGATCGCCGAGAGATCTCCTTCATAATAGAATGAGTCATTATTGATCTCATTGACCTGCCGGCTGCCTCCCATGGCAATGCCTTTTCCGTCAAAGAGCAGCGTATCGGGATGGTTGTTGCAGTAGATCGACAGCAGGTCTTTCCCACCTTTAAAATGACATTCCTCAAGAGATTCTTCACTTACCGGAATGAATTTGCTTTTATCCGATGTCGTCCCCGACGACTTGGCGAACCATTTAATCTCCGAAGGCCATAAGATATTCTGCTCCCCCTTCCGCAACCTTTCAATACAGGGTTTCATTGTTTCATAGTCGCTGATCGGAACCCTGGACTTGAATTCTTCCGGCCGGGTGATCGATTTATAATCATAGGTACGACCCCATTCGGTATTTTTCGCCTGGCTCAGCAACTGGCTGAACCAGTCAAGTTGCACCTCATGCGGATACTTCATGAAGAGTTCCATTTGATGGATCCTCTGCTTCATCACCCAGGAGATAACAGAATTTATAATTGCCATTGGAAAGATTGTGATCGGGAATCAAAAATACAATATATGGCGGCTCATGGTTCGCCCGGGTCATATTTTGATTGATTCCAGATAATTTTGCGACCTTCATCTGACTCAACTTTCCGGTTTGGGCAAGACCCAATTCTGCAGTTGCGGATATGCTTTTCCTTCAATACGGATGACAAATTATTTTTATTGCCGGACTTGGATTCAACCCCCAATTTTTCTACATTTGTAAGCCCTGATAAACGGGTTTCTGACCATAGAGCTAAATCCATCACTCAACATAATAACTAACTGATCCTATAGAAGCTATGAAAATCTTAGTATTGAATTGCGGAAGCTCTTCCATCAAGTACCAGCTCATTGATATGAGCAAGGAATACGAACTGCTTGCCAAAGGTTTATTGGACAGGATCGGACTGGAAAGCAGCCTGCTTACCCACCAGGTCCCGGGAAAAGACAAGTATCAGACCACCCAGTTCGTTCCCGACCACCAGGTTGGAATTAACCTTATACTCAGAACCCTGAAAGACCCTGAAGTCGGCGTCATCAAGGATGAAGGTGAAATCGCTGCCGTCGGGCACCGGGTTGCACACGGAGGAGAGAACTTCAAAACCAGTGTCAGAATCACACCCAACGTTAAAAAAGATATTGAAAAATGCATTGAGATGGCCCCCCTGCACAATCCTGCCAATCTCAAAGGAATTTTATCGATTGAGGCCATTCTGCCTCATGTTCCGCAGGTGGCCGTTTTCGATACCTCCTTCCATCAAACCATGCCACCTCATTCCTATCTTTACCCGATTCCTTATGAACTTTATGAAAAGTATAAAATAAGAAGATATGGCTTTCACGGCACATCTCATAAATTTGTCAGCCAGAAAGCTTGTCGTTATCTGGGCAGGGATTTTTACAACATCAACATCATCACCTGTCATCTGGGTAACGGATCCTCAGTGGCTGCGATCAAGAAAGGACAGTCGATCGACACCTCGATGGGGTTTACTCCTGTGGAAGGACTCATGATGGGTACAAGGTGTGGTGATCTTGACATTGGGGTTCTGCTTTACCTGGCAGAAAAGGATAACCTGAGCATGAAAGAAACGAATAACCTCTTCAACAAGAAAAGCGGGGTTTTGGGAATTTCAGGAATCTCTTACGATATGCGCGATGTCGAAACTGCTGCCGAAAAAGGAAATGTCCGCTGTCGTCTTGCATTGGATATGTTTGCTTACCGGGTTAAAAAATACATCGGGGCCTATGCGGCTGCAATGGGAGGAGTTGATCTTATTGTACTGGCCGGGGGGATCGGCGAAAACGACATCGAAACCCGCCGCAAGATCCTTGAAGGACTTGAATTTATGGGCATCGATTACGATAATGAACGGAATTCTTTGCAACGCGGGAAGGAATTAATCGTTACCCGTCCGGGTTCAAAAGTTGTTGTTATGGTGATGCCTACAAACGAGGAACTGGTAATTGCCATTGATACCTATAATATCGTAACGGATTCTGATCTGAAATTCTGACAGATCCGGCGGGAAACCAGGGTCTTCTCTTTTTAGTATCAAAACAGAATAACATGGGAAAAATAAAATTGTTCATTGTTGAAGATGAGATGATCATTGCCAATGATCTGAAAAACCAACTTACAGATTGTGGATATGAGGTGCTGGGTATGGAAGGAAAAGGAGAAAAGGTTCTTCCAATTTTCCAGGCACTTGAGAAACGGAAGATCCGCCCGGATATCGTTCTGATGGATATTAAACTTGCCGGAAAAATGGACGGAATCGAAACGGCAAGGATTCTGACGGAAAAATACCCTTGCGGGATCATCTTTCTCACCGTCATGAACAATAGGGTAACCTTCAATAAATCTATTGCGGTCAAACCTTATGCTTATGTTCTAAAACCGGTCGATATTGAACAGCTGAGAATGACCATTGAATTAGCCTATTACCAGTTTACCCTTGAAATGTCGCATGCGAAAGTCATCGCCGATCTCAAAAGTGAGGTTGACCGGCGGATCAGGGCAGAAAAAGAAAATGAGTCGCGGTTGCAGGAAAAGATCAAGGCGGAACATAAAGCAAACCAGCTCCTGAAACAGAAGCATCTGATGGAAATGGATTTAATCAACCGCGAACTGGCCACTTCTGCCACCTTCATTTCACAGAAGAACAAGATCATCGCGCTGATCCGGAAAGACGTGAACCGCTTTATCAGGAAAGGAAAAACCATTACGAAAGCCGATCTGATCGGAACCCTGAAAACCGTTGATGAGAATGTAAAATTTGAGAACGACTGGTACCGGATCAAGGCTCATTTTGAAAAGATATATCCCGGGTATTTCGAAAGGTTACGAGAGAAGTTCCCTAACCTTACGCCTAACGACCATAAACTCTGTGCGCTGCTGCGGATGAACCTTGCCACAAAGGAAATATCGCAGATTCTGAAGATCACAGCCCCCAGTACAGAAATCTCCCGCATCCGGCTCCGTAAAAAGCTCTCCCTTCCAAAGGGGGTAAACCTGATTCAATTCATCTGCAATGTCTGAAGAAGACTTCAAAAAAAGAGGCTGATCCTTACGGATCAGCCTCTTTTTTTTCTCCGGTGTATGGATTATAACTCTTCCATCAGTTCATCCGTCAGGGTAAGGTTGTGGTAAACATTCTGAACATCTTCATCCTCTTCTATGATATCGACTAATTTTAATACTTTTCTTGCCGATTCGGTATCAAGCGTCTCCGTGGTCTTGGGAATACGCTGTAAGGAAGCACTTTCAGGTTCTATTTTCAATTGCTCAAGTTTCTTCATCATGTTACCAAAGTCCTCCATCGCAGTTGTAACGGTAAAAACATCGTCTTCAAGCACGATATCCTCGGCTCCTGCATCGATGACCTCCATCTCAAACTCTTCCGGGTTCAGTTCACCTTTGGGTACAACAAAAATCCCTTTCCTGTCAAACAGATAATTAAGAGAACCATTTTTTCCGAGTTCTCCACCGTGTTTGTTAAAATAGGCCCTTACATTACTTACCGTACGCTGTAAGTTATCCGTAGTAGCATCTACAAAAATGGCAACACCATGAGGACCTTTGCCTTCATAGGTCGTTTCCATCAGGGCGGCAGAATCTTTATCCGCTCCTTTGTTTATTGCCCGCTGAATCGTCTCTTTCGGCATGCTCGAACCTTTGGCATTAGCGATGGCAAGCCGCAGACGCGGGTTGTGTTCAGGGTCAGGGCCGCTTTCCTTGACGGAAATTGTAATATCCTTAATAATTTTCGAAAAGATCTTGGATCGCTTTGCATCCAAGGCTCCTTTTTTTCGTTTAATGGTTGACCATTTATTATGCCCTGACATAAAAGTTGTGATTGGTTGTTACCTGAATTCTCGTGATTGCTACTAATTTTCTGTGTAAAAATAATAAAAATTGGCTTATTTATATAAAAACCATTGGTAAATTTGGTCCGGGTATTCAGTAAAACCAAATCCTGTCAAGGTGATCCGGTCAAAATGTTTTTTTCTTCCCAGTCTGATTTTCCTGATCTTCCTGTGCCATTGTGCCAACCCGGTCACACCGGAAGGAGGTCCGAAAGATATTACACCGCCCAAAGTCCTCAAAAGTGAACCACCCGTCGCAACCATAAATTTTCACAATAAAGATATCCGGATTACCTTCAACGAGTACATCCAGCTGAAAGACCAGAATAACCAGATCACTATCGCCCCGCCTCTCCTGCCTCATACCGATATCCGGTTGCGGGGAAAATCGATCGTTATTGACCTTAAAGACACACTTAAAACAAATACGACTTATTCCATAAACTTCGGAAATTCAATCTCAGATCTAACCGAGAACAATGTTCTGAAGGATTTCATCTACACCTTTTCGACCGGGACCTATATTGACTCCCTGACACTTTCAGGAAGGATTCTTAGTGCGTTCGACCTGACCCCGCAGAAAGATGTTGTTGCGATGCTCTACATTAACGAAAATGATACCCTGCCGCTCGACTCGCTTCCGTTTCACGTAAAGCCCTATTACATTGCAAAAGCCGACGAGAAAGGTGAATTCACCTTCCGGAACCTTCGGGATGTACCCCTCCTGTTATTCGCCCTGAAGGACCTTAACGGAGACTACATCTTTAATCCCCCCGGAGAAAAAGTGGCATTCCGTGACAGTCTCGTAAAGGGAATCTATATCAAACCACCATCGCCCGAACTGCTGAAAAAAGATTCGATTGTAAAACATGACACGATCCGGCCGAAAAAAGATACGGCAATCCGGAATAAAGAAATGGTTCCGATGAATACCCTTCTTATGTTTGAAGAATCCGACTCTGTTCAGAAGATCGTGAAGGCCGATATGGTATCACCGGGCCAGGTCGGGATCATCTATCGTTTTCCGGCTGTAAAACCGGAGTTTATCCCTCTGAACATCCCCGACAATACAGGCTGGATGATACCCGAATTCAACGCCGGCAAAGATTCTGTCTTTCTATGGTTAAGGAGCGTCAGGAAAGATTCGCTGGTTCTTCGTCTCTCGGCTAAGGATAAGATCATTGATACGGCAAGGATCGACCTTAGAAAAAAGAACCCTAAGAAAAGTAAGGGGGAGAAAGGCGCCGTGGTTTTACCAAAGCTGCAGATTTCCACGAATATGCCTTCTTCACGGCTGAATCAGTTCACCACGGACCCCTTGATCATTTCTGCCTATCCCCTGTCAGGCCAGGACCTTAGCCGGATTCGGCTGGTTGACGGCAAGGATACGGTCAAACCAAAGGTGGTTTTTGCAGATACAATAAAAAGAAAACTCAACGTCTCTTACAAATGGAAAGAAGAGCACCCGTACAAACTTATTGTCCCCGATTCAATCTTTCACGCCATAAACGGCCAGTCGAACGACTCGGTCCTGATTTCATTTAAAACCTATTCGGTAAGGGATTTCGGGTCCATTGAAATGGACATCACGGTTGATAATCCATCAGGGAATTACATTGTGCAGCTCCTCTCCGAAAAAGAGAATGTACTGGAACAGAAAAATATTACATCCTCAGGAAAAGTAAAATTTGAATACCTCTTCCCCGCTAAATATAAAATCAAAGTCATTTTTGACCACAACCGCAATGGCCATTGGGATACCGGCAGGTATTCAACAAAACTTCAGCCAGAAAAAGTTCAGTATTTCGATAAGATCATCGAAGTTCGCGCCAACTGGGATATAACAGAATCCTGGAAATTCTAACAAGTTGCTTTTAATTTATGCTGCAACGGTTAATGCAGTCGATCACCTCCGTAAGATGGTCAAACTTCAGGGAATAATAGATCATCTTCCCATCCCTCTTTGAATCCAGCAATCCTTTATTCTTCAAAATATTCAGATGATGGGAAGCAGAAGCCTGCTCAAGACTGAGATATTCGTAAATTTCGGTTACTGTCATCTTCGGATTTACTGTTAATAAATCAATGATGGCTATTCTCATGGGGTGGGCAATAGCTCTTAACTTACTGGCAGCCAGTTCAAGTTTTTCAACGTCTAATGTAACTTTTTTCATGTAGTTTGAGTTAAGGATTATTGTGAAATAGTTAACAAGTTTAGGTATTGCAAATATAAGAAAATTTATAATAAAAATAAATATGTAGATATATTAAAATTATTTGTCAAAAAGTGTGGCAAATGAAAACGTCCTTCCGTCAAAAAGCCCTTTATCTGAAAGTTTAAGGTCGGGGATCACAAGAAGTGCCATGAAAGATAAAGTCATGTATGGCGCTTTCAGGGTGCTCTTAAGAATTTTTCTCACCTTTTCATCCAGAAGATAATAAAGTTCTGCCACCTGAAAGCCATCCCTCTCCGACATGATTCCGGCAACCGGCAGTGGCAACACCAGCACTTCGTTATTTGCTGCCACAGAGATCCCTCCTTTTGATGTCACTATTGCATTGATCGCGGCAACGAGAGATTCATCATCGGCTCCGACAGCAATAATATTATGACTGTCGTGCGCAACGCAGGAGGCGATCGCACCCGATTTCAATCCGAATCCCTGAACAAACCCGATGGCAGGAGGAGCAGGATAATATCGGTTGATCACGGCAATTTTGAGGAGGTCATTCTCCGGGTCTGGTTTAACCTGGTTATCTTCAATCCTGGCATCCATAATCACAGATCCTGTCACCAGTTGTCCGTCCACAGCCTGTATCACCCTTATCCTTTTCCCTTCCGGCCTGATAACCAAATCTTCCGGCCTTATCGGTTCAGCATTGAACTGGTTCACAGGTGTTACCTCCACAGAAGGGATCAGCGTTTTTCCATTCTCAGCCACCTTCAGCCCATCAATATAAGTTTCCTGGATGTTGAAGTTTTCGAGGTCATCCACAACGATAAAATCAGCAGGATCCCCTTTCCGTAGCAAACCAGCATCCAGATGATAGTGCATAACAGGGTTAAAGGTTGCACAACGGAGCACCTTGAGTTTGTTGTACCCAAGACTGAACGCTCTTTTTACCAGCTGGTTGATATGGCCTGAAACCAGGTCGTTGGGATGCTTGTCATCCGAACAGAACATGACCATGCCCGGATGTTCGTGAATCAGTCCCGAGAGTGCTTCAAAATTTTTCGCTGCGCTTCCTTCCCTGATCAGGATTTTCATTCCATACTTTATCTTCTCTTCAGCCTCTTCCATGGAAAAGCATTCATGATCGGTTGATATTCCGGCCCGGATGTATTTTTCGGCAAGTTCGCCGGTCAGCCCGGGCGCATGCCCGTCAACAGGCTTTCCGTATTTCTTTGCAAGGGCAAGTTTCTGTGCAACCTGCTCATCACCGTAAATGACACCCGGAAAATTCATCATCTCGGAAAGGTAAAGAATGTCATCCGATTGAAGCATTTCATCAAGTTCTGCAACCCCCAGGCTGCCGCCGGCCGTTTCAAATCCAGTAGCCGGGACACAGGAGGAGGCACCGAAATAAAATTTAAAAGGAACCTGTTTCCCGTTTTCGATCATGAACCTGACTCCTTCTATGCCTAATACATTGGCGATCTCATGCGGATCGGAAACGGTGCCAACGGTGCCATGCACAACTGCGAGCCGCGCAAATTCAGAAGGCACCAGCATGGAGCTTTCGATGTGGATGTGCGCGTCGATCAGGCCGGGAAGGATGTAGTGATTTTCAGGGGTATCCTCTTCACGGACTTCGATGATTTTTTTATCCCTGACAATGACAACACCTTTAAAAATCCTTTCACCTGAAACATCAACAATATTTCCCCTGAATTCAAGATCTTGTTTTTCCATATCCGCTCGTTTTAGGTAGTTGCCTTTCCCTCTTCCTGCCTGTTCATCCTGTCAACCAGGGCAAGTTGGCCACAGGCTGCATCGATATTTTTACCCCTGCTCTTCCTGACGTTGATAACCATGTTTTTCTGCTCCAGGAATTCTCTGAAAGCCACCATCTTTTCCGGTGTGGTTGGCGAAAACCCGCTCTTCCTCATGGGGTTGTATTCGATGAGATTAACCTTTACCGGGAAACTTTTACAGAATAATGCCAGGTCTTTTGCATCTTCCAGGCTGTCGTTAAAGTCTTTGAACAGAATGTATTCAATGGTGAAGCGCTTGCCGGTTATCGTGTGGTAGTATTTCAGGGCTTCGGTCAGTTCCTGTAAAGGATGCTTTTTGTTAATGGGGATAATCAGGTCTCTTTTGGCATTTGTTGCTGCATGTAATGACAATGCAAAATGAAACCGGGCCTTGTCGTCTGCCATCCTCCGGATCATGGCAGGTATTCCGACACTCGAAACCGTAATTCTTTGAGGAGACATTCCAAGGGAGTCTTCTGCTGTGATTCTCTCAATGGATTTCATCACTGAATCATAGTTCATCAGAGGTTCACCCATCCCCATGTAAACAATGTTTGACAGAGGTTTACCATGGAATTTTTCCGACTGCCGGTTCAGCAGCACAACCTGGTCAAAGATCTCCGTGAATGTAAGGTTTCGCCTGAATCCAAGCATCCCTGTTGCACAAAACCTGCAGGCCAGGGCACAGCCCGCCTGAGAAGAGATGCATGCAGTGGTTCGTTTGTCGGCCGGGATCAGAACACTTTCGATCAACTCTTCGTCTGCCAAGCGAAAAGTTGATTTTACAGTCCCGTCAGGGTCACGGAGCTCCTGTTCCGGTCGGATTACCGGGAAACAAAAATGATCTTCAAGCAACTGGCGGGTATCCCTCGAGAGGCTTGTCATTTCACCGAACGAATGGCAGGTTTTCCTCCAGATCCATTCATAAACCTGCCTGGCCCGGAATGACTTTTCGTTATTTTCGAGGAAAAACCCTTCAATTTCCGCAAAGGTAAGGAACCGGATATCTGCTTTTTCTACCATTCATCCTTCTTTATCACTTTGGGTTTCATACCTTGCTTCAACTTGATGACCAGGTTCTGCATCGTGGTATCCACCTGGTAAAGATAATTTTCCATCTGGGGGTTATAGGCTGGATCATTCTTGTTCATCCACTTCTCAAGGGGAATCCTTGAGGCGCTTTTGAGGGAAAAATTCGTCAGCGTATACCGGTACTTGCTATCTTTAAATTCGAGGGAAATATCGTAATAGACCACACCGGCATCAGACCGTATATTTCCGGAATCAGTAAAATAGAGCCGGATCCGGCCGGTACCTTCAATCTTGCCATTTACCCGGTCCTGGACCTTGGTGATACTGCCGGGGTTCAGGTAATAGGAACGAATCCATTCTGCCCCGCGGTCGTAAAGAACATCTTTGGGCCCCTCCTGAGTAATGACATCCCTGTATTTTATCAGCTTAGTATCCGGATCAAGAGGCATGTTGGGCACAGGCTGACTGACTTGCGGATAAACAACCGATGACAGAAAAAATAAGAAAATTGTGAAGTTGCGGCTCATGGTGATCATCTTGAAAGTTGGAAACACAATATTATCATTAATTACGAAAAATCCCATCCTTTATTGCAGGAACTTATTAACCGGTAGGCCTTTATAACCTTTTGTTTCCGCGACGGATGAAAGGGTGCCGAAGAAGAAAAAAAAACCCCGGAGGAACCGGGGTCTTTACAGGTAAAGCAAAAAAATGATTAATACATATCACCCATTCCGCCACCGTAGCCACCAGGGCCTCCCATCGGCATCTTGGGTTCTTTTTCTTCCTTGTGTGTTGCAAGAACACATTCAGTGGTAAGAAGCATACCGGCAATGGAGGCTGCGTTCTCGAGAGCGATACGGGCAACCTTGGTCGGATCGATCACACCGGATTTGAATAAATTCTCATATTTTTCCGTCCGGGCATTGTAACCGAAATCATCTTTCCCTTCCTTTACTTTCTGTGAGACCACAGCGCCATCAAGTCCGGCATTTTCCACGATCTGGCGTAACGGTTCTTCCAGGGCTCTTTTAACAATCATGATCCCTGTGGTTTCGTCGTCATTATCGCCTTTCATCTTTTCAATTGCAGCAATGGCCCGGATGTAGCCGACACCGCCGCCGGGAATGATCCCCTCTTCAATAGCAGCACGCGTTGCATGCAGGGCATCATCAAACCGGTCCTTCTTCTCCTTCATTTCAACTTCGCTGGCTGCGCCTACATAGATAACGGCAACGCCACCGGCCAGCTTGGCCAGGCGTTCCTGTAATTTTTCCTTGTCGTAATCGGAAGTTGTTGTACCGATCTGTGCTTTGATCTGGTTAACCCTTCCCTCGATATCTGATTTCTGACCTTTACCGCTGACAATCGTTGTGTTGTCTTTATCAATCGTAACTTTTTCAGCTTCTCCGAGATATTGAAGCGTTGCATCTTCCAGTTTGTATCCTTTTTCTTCCGAAATCACCATACCACCGGTAAGAACTGCAATGTCTTCAAGCATTTCTTTTCTCCTGTCTCCAAATCCCGGGGCTTTGATAGCAGCAACCTTCAGGGATCCACGGATCTTGTTCACAACCAGTGTTGCAAGGGCTTCCCCTTCAACATCTTCTGAAATGATGATCAGTGCACGGCCGGTCTGGACAACCTTCTCAAGCAAAGGAAGCAGGTCTTTCATGACCGAAATCTTTTTATCATAGATCAGGATGTAAGGATTTTCATAGACAGCTTCCATCTTTTCAGTATCCGTGATAAAATAAGGGGAGATGTAACCGCGGTCGAACTGCATGCCCTCAACAACTTTTACAGTTGTTTCAATACCTTTGGCTTCTTCAATGGTGATGACGCCTTCTTTTTTAACTTTCGTCATTGCTTCGGCAATCATCTTTCCGATGAACATATCATTGTTGGCCGATACGGAAGCCACCTGTTCAATCTTCTCAAGGCTGTCGCCGATCTTCTTGGTCTGTTTCTTCAGCGAGTTGATGACTTCAATCACCGCTTTATCGATACCTCTTTTCAGATCCATCGGGTTGGCTCCTGCCGTCACGTTTTTAAGACCGGTTGTGAAAATAGCCTGTGCAAGGACCGTGGCGGTAGTAGTTCCGTCGCCGGCGAGTTCGTTTGTTTTTGAAGCTACTTCCTTCACCATCTGGGCACCCATATTCTCAGCCGGGTTGCTCAGTTCAACTTCCTTGGCCACGGTAACACCATCCTTGGTGATGATCGGTGCGCCGTATGACTTATCAATGATCACATTTCTTCCGCTGGGCCCGAGGGTCACTTTAACAGCATTCGAAAGCTCATCAACACCCTTCTTTAATGCTTCTCTTGCTTTTATATTGAAAATAATATCTTTTGCCATAATGTTTTACTGTTTTAGAATTTATTTTTGATGACTCCTTAAAAAAATTATACGATCGCAACGATATCAGATTCGCGCATGATCAGATAGTTTGTCCCATCAATGGTGAGTTCTGTACCGGCATATTTTCCATACAGAACTGTATCGCCGACCTTTACCGTCATTGGTTCGTCTTTTTTACCGGTACCCACTGCGACAACAGTACCTTTCTGGGGTTTCTCTTTTGCGGTATCGGGAATAATAATACCTGCTGCGGTTTTTTCCTCGGCGGCATCGGGTTCAATCAAAACGCGGTCGGCCAAAGGTTTAATCTTCAATTTTGCCATAGATAAGTATTTTTAAGTTAAACATTAAAAAAAATTCAGATGAATAAAGATACCTGCCCCTGTCAGATATTATGCCAAATGAAAATTCAGTATCGAAATGAGACAATTTTTCAGAATAATGAAGAATAGAAAAAAAAATGTCAGAACAGTATGACATTCTGACACTTTAATTTTAACCGTTCCCTGGATGGCTACTTTTTGGAGGGAGGTACCTGAAGATCTTTTGCCGGTTGTGCTTTTGTATTTTTAATTTGCTTCTCCATGAGGCTTTCCTGTGTTTTCACAGGTCCCTGGTTCTTGGGTATCACCAATACCGAGAAAAGGCTCAGCACAAGCAGGATAACTGCCAGTGTCCATGTTGATTTCTCAAGAAAATCTGCAGTTTTTCTGACGCCCATGAATTGGTTTGAAGACTGAAAATTGGAAGCAAGTCCTCCTCCTTTAGAGTTCTGAACCAGTACAATCAATACCAGAAGAACACAGGTGATCAGGATTAAAACGGATATTAAAATGTAAACGCCCATAAAATGTTTCTGTTAACTATGAATATCATTTATTTATCCCCTGAAGGGATCAATCATTTCCTGTTTTTTCAATTTGGGCTGCAAAGTAACTGCTTTTTTCCGGAAAAAGCAAACATAATTTCTCATAAACCATACGGGCTTTAACAAGGTTTCCCTGTTCAAGGTACAACCTTCCCAATGTCTCACTTACAATTTCGGTCTCATCAATGTTGCTCCTCAGGGCATACTCCGAAGGTTTGAAGAAAGAGGTCCTGGGTGGCGAGATCCTCGGTTCTTCATGGATGAATTTTTCAATAATCTCAGCCTTCGAGAGAAGATCTGACGCATGATCCCCTTCTGTTCCGGTGACTTGAACAAACTCACCGGAGGGTTCTGAAGAAATCCTGATGTATCTCTCAGCTTCAATCTCTCCAAGCCTTTTTCTGACCCTTTCCATCAACTCATCTTTTCCGGTGGCGGATGCTTTTACGGGTTCAGCAACCTGTTGGGCCAGGCTTACAGCGACTTTCTCTGGCTCCGGGATCATAATTTTTTCAACCAGTTCTTTCAGCCTTTTCCGGCTGGTCGCATACGCTGCCGATTTCTTCAGCTGAAAATTGACTTCATGGTCATTTACCACCTGTAAAATAAGTGTATACAACACCTGGACAGAGGAAGCATACGGATAGCGTTCAGCCAGGGTATGGAGTTCCTCTTTAATTCCCGGATGGAGGGAATGGGGGTGCTGAATATAGCCGGTAAATTCCTGACGGTTCATGGATCACCAATTAGCTACGGCCTGGTTGAAAATATCCTGGATGAGCTGGTCGTCAATCTGGCTGATCAGAGTCCCCTGAACAGCAGCAAGATCTTGAGAACTCGAATAATCCTGGTAACGGGAAAAGGTCTTGTTCTCAAAATTTTGTTTCTCGTTTTTTTTATTGGTGAACTTTACTGTCACGGCGATGGTAAGCCGGTTCATGGCAGCGGTTTCATTCCCCTGGATAGCCACCGGAGTAACTGCATAGGCTGTGATAGCCCCTTCGATATTCAGGTCGCCATTCCTGTCAACGAGGATCAAATTCGTCTGTGACGTAAAATAATCCCTCAGCCCGTCCGTAAAGGTCCTGCTGAGAGTAGGCATCACAAGGGATGCGTTGTTGGGGAAGTACTGGATGGAAACAGTTTTAACATCCGGCGAGATGGATGCACCGGTGAAAGAATAACCCACCCGGCAGGAGGTCTGGGCCAGGAGAAGAGAGACCATCAGGAACCAGGTTACCCGGATCACTGCTTTTCTGATGAGTATTACCGACATGCTTTTCAATTTCCTCCCAGATTGATGTATTTGAACATGGACAATGAGAAGTTACTCAAGGTCGTACTCTTTAATTTTTCGGTACAAGGTCCGTTCAGAGATTCCCAGTTCGCGGGCTGCATCCTTTCTTTTTCCTTCATGTTTCTGAAGCGCTCTCCGGATGAAGTCCATCTCTTTTTTAACCAGCGAAAGCGACTCTTCTAATTCTTCGGGTTCCTGGATGGGTTCATCGGTTGATTTTTCAGGGGTTGTGACAAGGATGGGTTGCTCCTGGTCCGTTACATCCTGGAGATCCTTGTAGAGCCGTTTGATGATGTGTGAGTTTTCGCCCAGGGAAGAGGAGGGGGATTCATTCTGCATCAGGTTCATGACCAGCTGTTTCAGATCATTGACATCTTTACGCATATCAAAAAGGACCTTGTAAAGCAATTCCCTTTCGGAGATATGCCCGGAATCTTCCCCCTTGTAAAGCATCGGCAGATCACTGTTCTGAGGCAAAGGAATATACTTGGCAAGAGTTTCTGCAGAAATGTTGCGGGTCTTCTCGATGATAGAAATCTGTTCGGTGATATTTTTCAGCTGCCGGATATTTCCAGGCCACCGATAACTCGTAAGCATACGCTGTCCGTCTTCTCCGAGGCTGATGGCAGGCATCCTGTATTTTTCGGCTGCATCAGAGGCAAATTTCCGGAAGAGAAGGAAAATATCTTCCTTTCTTTCCCTGAGCGCAGGAACGGATATAGGAACCGTACTCAGACGGTAATAAAGGTCCTGCCTGAATTTCCCGGTGTTTATGGCATCCGGGATATTGATGTTGGTCGCCCCTACAACCCGAACATTGGTCTTCAGCACCTTTGAAGAACCTACTCTCATGAACTCACCCGATTCCAGTACCCGTAGCAACCTTACCTGCGTTGACAGTGGAAGTTCGGCCACTTCATCCAGGAAGATCGTTCCCCCGTTGACCACTTCAAAATACCCTTTTCTGGCTTCATGCGCACCTGTAAAAGATCCTTTCTCATGGCCAAAAAGTTCTGAATCGATGGTTCCTTCCGGGATAGCCCCGCAGTTCACAGCGATATAGGGTCCGTGCTTCCGGGAGCTCAGCTGGTGGATAATCTTTGGAAAGAACTCCTTTCCTGTCCCGCTTTCACCGGAAACCAAAACCGTTATATCGGTAGCGGCTACCTGTCTTGCAATGTCGATGGCACGATCGAGCAAAATCGAATTCCCGATGATCCCAAACCGTTGCTTTATTGACAGAATATCCATTCGTATGATTTTGACAACTGTAAAATTACGAAATATTTATCTCTTTTTCTCTTTCACTTCCCGTTTGAGCCTTGCAAGATGCCCTCTTCCGAGTGCTTTTACCTCGCAACCCATCCTGAAATAATCCCTGATCTGTTTATCCGTAAGGATCCCGAAGGCATCAATAACTGCGATCGGGCCACCTGCCCATTTCACGATGTCGGCAGGTTTCAGTGTAAGGTAAGGGGTATGGGGAACCGCAAGGATCAATGCTTCGACTCCCCTGATCGCTTTTTTAAGATCCTTCTGAACGACCGTGTTCTGAAGCTGTTCCTGATTCCTGAAAAAACGTTTCCAGGAATGTCCGGGTGCAGGATATTCATCCTGATCTTCAAGTTCATACCAATGATCAACATAAGGGTCGTGAATACGGATTTCGGCATTCATTTCTGTAAGTTTTCGTACCACCATCTCACTTCCGCTGTAACGGGTATCGCCCACATCCTGCCGGTAGCTGGCTCCACACAGCAATACCTCCGCCCCTGCAATGTACCTTCCCATGTTGCGCAGGGCATCGCGGGTAAGCTCCGCCACATGGAGCGCCCGTGTATCATTGATGTCAATCGACACAGGGGTGATCTGAAATATTTTATCCCCGTCCTCAAATCCGAGAATGTGCTTGTAGGCCCAATATCCCAGTCCGCCGTCTTTGGGCAGACAATACCCCCCGATGCCCGGACCCGGAAAAATCATGTTGCTGTGGGTAGGACGCATTTTTATTGCATTGATGACCTTGATGAGGTCAATACCGTTCCGTTCCGAAAACAGGCTCCATTCGTTCAGGAAGGCAAGAATTGTCGCGCGGTACGAATTTTCAACGATCTTGGTGGTTTCCGATTCAATCGGACGATCCATCACCGTCAATGGAAAATCCTTTGTATTCAGCACTTCATGAAGAAATTTCTCCACACGTTTCCTGGCAACATCCTCGCATCCTGAACAAACCCGCCAGAAATCACGGATGGAGGCGACGTATTGCTTGCCGGGCATCACCCGCTCAAAACTATGCGCCAGCAATGGAACCTCCTTAAGCCCTCTCTTCACAAATGCTTTTTTCAGAATCGGCCAGGCAACAAATTCGGTAGTTCCGGGGGCTACTGTTGTTTCAATTAAGACCAGGCAGCCGGGCTGAATTTTATCGCCGATCGTCCGCATGGTATCTTCCAGTGCTGCCATATCGGCCGTTCCCGATTTCATATTTCCCAGCTCTTTCTTTGAGAAATCACACTGCACATCCACCACTACACAATCGGCAAACTGGAGAACATCGCTGTTGTAAGTAGCAACCAGTGTTTTTGACGTCACAACACAACTCCGGATCAGCTGGTCAACCTCTGGATCTTCTGCCTTCACCGGGCTCAACCCTTTGTTTATCATGGGGATCTTCCAGTAACTGCGCGCACTCGGCCGCTGACATCCGATTACCAGCTTTGAATGGATCCCCTTTTTGTCTTTCGTGTCGGCTACAATTGCGGCCATAACAGCGCCGACAAAACCGAGACCCATAACGACCACAATTTCCTTCTTCTCTTTCCTTGCAATGCGCACGAGATCTTCAATCCGTTTCAGCTCTTTGGCATAATCCTGTTTACCGGGCAGGATGAATTTTTCGCCCGAAGGACTTATGGAATGACGTGCAATTTCCTTTTCCATTTAAAAGTATATTTGAAGTATGTGAGACCTTTTACCTGACCCTTGCGTTAAATTTGTCAGTATAAACCCTGATCAGCCGGTTCATGGCTTTATCGATCTCTTCATCTGTAAGTGTTTTCTGATCGTCCTGAAGGATAAAATACAAGGCATACGATTTCTTTCCTGTTTCAATCTTTTCTCCTTCGTAAACGTCAAATAACCCGACTTTCTTCAGCAATTTTTTCTCCGTCGCAAATGCCAGTTTCTCCAGATCAGAATACAAAACCGTACGGTCAAGCTCTATGGCAAGATCCCTGCGGACCTCCGGAAATTTCGGCAATTCAGATACGCTTCTGTCTTCGCCTTTCACTTTGCTGAATAACAGGCTCCAGTTGAAATCAGCATAATGAACATCCTGCCTGAGGTCGAATTTCTTTATCAATGCCGGAGCAAGCGTGCCCAGGGTGACCAATGTTTTATCCCCCATCCGGTAGGCTATACCCTGGCTGAAAACCCCGGAGGTTTCAGTTCTTGTTTCTAACACAAAATCGGAAATTCCGCATCGAAACAATAGCGTATCCACAAAACCCTTAAGATCATAAATGTCAACTTTCCGGTTCAGTGAATTCCAGTTTTCCACTTGCGCTCTTCCAGTCATAAAAAGTGCCAGATGGTTCTCCTCCCTGTACTTTTTCAAGGGACTCTCATTCCCCTGACCAGGATACAATCCATAGCAATTCCCGAATTCAAACAATTTACAGTCGGCATTTTTCCTGTTCTGGTTGTATTCAAGGCTCTCAAGTCCGCCGTAAAGTAAGGTCTGGCGCATTACATCCAAATCGCGGCTCAGGGGGTTCAGGATCCGGACGCAATGTTCGGCCGGGAAGTCCGGGTTATTCTCATAATAGGATGAGCGCGTCAGGGAATTGTTCATGATCTCGGTGAAACCATTTGAACAGAGGGTTTCTGCTGTCTTATTCATAATTTTTTCCGGATCGGGACTGGGTGATGCGGAAATGGAAGACCGGATGGCAGATGGAAATTCAATGTTGTTATAGCCATAAATCCGGAGGATCTCTTCGATAACATCCGCTTCCCTGGTAACATCTACCTTGTAGGAAGGAATCTCCAGAATAAGCGCTTCTACGGGTTCAGAAAGGATGGAAATTCCCAATGAGGCCAGAATATTCTTTACGGTTTCCCTTTTGAGTGTTTTTCCGATGAGACGGTCGAGATGAGCAAATGACAGAAAAACCTGTACCGGCTCTTTGGGTTGCGGGTAAACATCCACGATCGCGGAAGCGATTTCGCCTCCGGCAATCTCACGGATCAGCGAAGCAGCCCTTTTGAGAGCATAAACCGTGATGCTGATATCGGCACCGCGTTCAAACCGGAAGGAAGCATCTGTCTGCAATCCATGGTGACGTGCTGTTTTTCGGATCCCGCGCGGACTGAAGAATGCACTCTCAAGAAATACGGAGGTTGTGGCAGGGGTGACTCCCGATTTCAATCCCCCAAAGACACCGGCTATGCACATGGGGCCTTCTGCATTGCAGATCATCAGGTCCTGAGGGGTAAGCTCACGTTCAACTTCGTCAAGTGTGATGAATTTTTTTTGTTCCGGATATTTTTTAATAATCACTTTATCCCCTTTGACCTGGTCTGCATCGAAAGCATGCAAGGGATGCCCAAGTTCCATCAGGATAAAGTTGGTAATATCCACAATGTTGTTGATGGGACGAAGACCCACAGCATTAAGCCTGTTTTTCAGCCAGGTTGGGGATTCTTTCACCGTGATACCCGTAAAGGTCAATCCTGAATACCTGGGGCAGCTTTCTGCATCTTCAATGATCACTTCAATTCTCCTGCCTTGTCCGGAATCGTTGAAATCACTGGTACCCGGAATTTTCAGGTTGACAAGATCTGAATCCTGTCTTCCGGGCATACAGTTCAGAACGGCGGCAAGATCCCTTGCAACACCAATGTGAGAGGTAGCATCTGAACGGTTTGGAGTCAGACCAATCTCGAAAACAGTATCTTCTTCAACCTTGAAATAATCCTTCGCCAGGGTCCCGGGAATTGCCGATGGATCCAGTACCAAAATGCCTTCGTGTGAGGAACCGGTTCCGAGCTCGTCTTCGGCACAGATCATCCCTTCCGAAAGTTCCCCGCGGATCTTAGCCCTTTGTATCGTAATCTCCTTTTCATTAAAAAACAGTGTCGCCCCTATTGTTGCAACTGCAACTTTCTGCCCGGCAGCAACATTTGACGCCCCACAGACAATCTTTAAGGGTTCGGGAAGCCCGACATTCACTGTAGTCAGGCTAAGATGATCAGATCCGGGATGTTTCATGCAGGTAAGCACTTCGCCGATCACAACACCTTTCAATCCTCCCTTCACTGAGTACCAGGTCTCCGAACTTTCAACTTCCAGTCCGCACCCGGTGAGAATATCAGCAACAACTTCCGGTGCGGGAATACCGGAAACATATTCCTTTAACCAATTATAGGAGATCTTCATTTTTGTACCATTTTTTGGGGATGTAAAAGTATTGAGAATTATCTGAATCTTAACTGATCAGGCCCCAATTTTCCCTGTATTTGTTCATGATTTTCAAATGCCGCATGATGACGGAGTTTGTTTCCTTCTCCAGGTTGGGGTCATCCCGGATAATATCTGTAGCCAGGTTACGGGCATATTTGAGGATTTTTTCATCGCGTATGATATCCGCAATTTTCAGATTCAGGATTCCTGACTGCTGAGTCCCTTCCATATCTCCGGGGCCCCGGAGGCGAAGGTCAGTTTCAGCGATAATAAAACCATCATTGGTTTCAACCATGGTTTCTATCCTTTTTTTTGCTTCCGAGGTCAGTTTAAACCCGGAAATGAGGATACAATAAGACTGGTCTGCACCCCGGCCTACCCTGCCCCTCAGCTGGTGCAGTTGTGACAGTCCGAACCGTTCCGCATTTTCAATAACCATCACAGATGCGTTTGGGATATCCACGCCGACTTCAATCACCGTGGTGGCAACAAGGATCTGGGTCTCCTTTTTCAGGAAACGCTCCATGGCTTCATCCTTTTCTTTCTGTTTCATCTTTCCATGTACCATACCAATTGCATATTCTGGCCCGGGGAAGATCTGTTTGATCGATTCATACCCTTCCATTAGATTTTTCAGGTCAAGGGTCTCAGACTCCTGGATCAGGGGGAAAACGATATAAACCTGGGTTCCGCCGGTGATCTGCTTCCGGATAAAATCGAAGACCTGTTCCTGTTTCGTTTCATATACGTGCTTTGTGATCACAGGCTTACGGCCGGGTGGCATCTCGTCAATAATTGAACTGTCGAGGTCCCCGTATAAGGTCATGGCCAGTGTCCGGGGAATGGGGGTTGCAGTCATAACCAGCACATGAGGGGTCAGGGCATTCTTCTCCCATAACCGTGCACGTTGTGCAACACCGAACCGGTGCTGTTCATCAATCACCACAAATCCGAGGTTTTTAAACTGGACATTTTCTTCGATCAGTGCGTGGGTTCCGATAAGGATCTGAAGGCTTCCGTCTTCCAGTCCGTTCGCAATCTCCTTTCTTTTAGCAGGTTTCGTGGAACCGGTGAGCAGGTCGAGACGGACACCAAGCCCGGAAACCATTTTTGATATATTGTGGTAATGCTGGTTTGCAAGAATTTCAGTGGGGGCCATGAGGCAAGCCTGAAAGTTGTTGTCGAGTGCGATCAGCATGGTCATGAGCGCAACCAGTGTCTTCCCGCTGCCGACATCGCCCTGCAGCAACCGGTTCATCTGTTTGCCTGACCCCAGGTCGTTGCGGATCTCTTTGATGACTTTTTTTTGAGCATTGGTCAGCTCGAAGGAGAGATAATGATGATAAAAATCGTTCAGGAAATGACCCACTACGGTAAAAGGGTGCCCGCTCTGTTTCTGCGTCCGCTGGAACTTCTGCAGCAACAACCTCATCTGAATGTAGAAGAGCTCCTCGAATTTCAGTCTTGCCTGTGCTTTCTGGAGTATTTCGTGACTGACCGGGAAATGGATGTTGATGAATGCCTCCTGACGGTTCATCAGCTTCAGGTTTCCCAGTATCTCCGCACTCAGATTTTCAGGAATATGAAACCGGTCAGACTGGATCAGTGTTTTCATCAGCCGGGAGATTCCCCTGCTGTCCAGGCCTCGCGATTTCAGCTTTTCTGTCGAAGTGTACAAAGGCCGGAAAGTATCGCCGACGGAAGTGCTTTGATCGTTCGCGGTTTCCAGGTCAGGGTGGGCAATGGTAAGATGCCCGTTGAACCAGGATGGTTTCCCGAAGACAATGTATTCAGTTCCCGGTTTCAGCTTGTCGATGATCCATTTTATACCCTGGAACCAGACCAGTTCCATTTCTCCGGAATCATCGGCCAGGGTGGCTACAATCCTCTTTGCACGCATGCTTCCGGCTGTCTGAACATCCGTGATCCTTCCCTTGACCTGCACATAAGCAGCGTCATCTTTCACTTCGGCAATGAGGAACAGTTTACTCCGGTCGATGTAGCGGAAAGGAAAGAGGGAGAGCAATTCACCGAAAGTGAAAATCTGCAATTCTTTCTTCAGGATATCGGCCCTTGCCGGACCGACGCCTTTGAGGTACTCAACCGGTGTTTCAAGAAAAGTTCCCGTCATTATTCCAGCCTTTGATCCATAGCAAAGTTAGGGCTTTTAAAGGAAGTGGCATAAAAAAACCCTCCTTTTCGGGGAGGGTTGTTTTTATCCTTATCCAAATATTCCGCTAATATTCCCAAAGGCTCATTTCAAATTCGTGCAGGGATGTTTTGGCCCTGTCGGCTTCAAGAAGTGCGTCTACGCCTGTAGCATAGTCGGAAATTTTGCGGTCGTAAACATTCTCTTCCTTATAGATAAAACTGGCGAACATCCTTTTCATGAAAACATCATCATAGGAAAGTCTTCCGGCATCTCCGTTCTTCAGGTTGAATTGTTCAACTTTAGAAAAGATATTACGGCATTCCGGGAAGTAGATCCAGAACATATCGATATCCCCCCTGTATTCACCCTGATCCGTATAGCTTTCTTTTACTGGGCAAATCCCGAGGATGCGGACTTCCAGTACAGAACGCTGGCGGTCGAAAACCCATTGCTCCTTAATTTTCAGCTTTGTAACAGCGGTTGGCTGAAAACTTTCGGTATAGGTTGTATCATATTCAACATCGGTTCCTTCACGAAGCAAGGTCTTTTTGATCGTTTTTTCCGATTGTTTCATGATCTCATTATAATTCCTTGGGAGGATGAATTTATCATCTTCATAGGCCGTGATGGTGCCTTCCTTCATGTTATCCAGGACGATCTGCATGAAACTCTTCCAGGTTCCCTGGGGAGCTTCCGGAAAATAGAAAGGCTGATTCATTTTTTCCTTCATGTTGATCTCTCTCCAGATCCTTCTTGACCAGATAACGTCTGCTTCGCGCAGGGGCACATAGGGGATCGGGTTCATCTGCAGGATGGCTGTCTTATCGTAGATCCCGTCCCGGGGACCTGTATCCAGAACCTGGGAGTAGGTGCTGGCCGCGATCATTGCGAAGGAAATGACGATCAGGCATTTTAAGAAAGTTTTCATAAATCCTCCCTTATTAGGAATTGGGTTAAACTCGATTTATTTGAATTTATAACTGATATTCTTCAACTGCTGCTCACCCCCCGGACCAATGGCCATGATGTTTTCGATCCAGATACGGTTATTCTTTTTAGCCCTTTTGATCTTTGCAAGAAGATCCTCTGGAATCCTGTTACCCGAAACATTCCGTTCGATCACATTCCCATCGATATCGGAAACGAAAACAAAGGAGGTGATTTTATAGGTAAGATCAAAATCGAAACCAACAGGCTTTTCAGCTGCAATGTAGCCCACCGGGATATCGCTTCTCGAAATTACGCCTCCTTCAGGGTTACGGTCGATCAGGGCATTGAAGATGGGTATTTTTTTCAGGCGGAAGGTGCTTGATCCCATTGACTTTGTTTTCCCGGAGAAGACAGCATTCACAGATACAATCGCTTCCTTGACGCCATTTGGCAGTCCGGATACGATCCATTGTTTGCCGTCAGCTCTTATCTGACCGACCGAAATGGTGGGGGCAATGCGCTCGGGACCACCCGGAACGGAAATGTCAACAGGGTTGTCAACGCCAATGTAAAACACATTCATTTTTGACGGAGAGATGGTCAATCCGGGTTTGGCAACGATGAATTCATCCTTGAAATGGAAGGTCATGGTGTCGCCGAGCGGATTCACGATTTTAATGATCCCGGCAAATTTCCTCAAACCTTCACCGTTTCCGGGAAGTTTGAGCACTACAATGCCGTTGGTTCCTTCAAGCGGAGTGGCATTTTTATAATTGGCAGGGGTCAGCGAATCAATGCCCACGCTGTACCTTACGTTAGGGTTCGATTTTGTATCGTATGCGGCAACCACGATTTCAGCCTGGTATTCTTCGCCCAGGAATACGTAGCTGCTTTTCGGTATCACCCTTGCATCGATCTTATCGTATTTAAAGTCTTCTGCAGAGATGGAAGAGAGAAGGTAGTTGGTAACATCAAACTCGGCATTGTAGACTTCTGCCTTCACCTTGTTCAGGATGGTCACATCGGCAGCCAGGATGGTACGGTAGAAATTGTGCATTTCCCAGGGTTGTTTATTCCCATCGAGGTCGTAAAACGGACCCTGCGTATCCAGGCCAATTTTGATTACACTGCGGAATTTGGGGTCGACGAGGTCGAGCATTTTTTTCTTGTATTCCTCCATTTTATTCCTCAGTACCCTGGCTTCCCCGGCTGATCCGTCATGAGAATTTCCGATGAAGAAAGTAGTGGTCCTGTCGTAATTGTCCTTCCTCTTTACATCTTTAAGTTTTGTCTCCTTGGCTTCCTTCCATGTTTCAAGACCGTCTGTAAGTTTAACAATCACAATTTTTGTACTGTCAATATAGGCAGCCAATTCCTTGGAAAGAGAATGAGCTTTCTGGGCTTTTTCCCAATATGGGCCAACCTTATTCGGGTTAAGTTGATATTGGATTTTGAATTTACTGATGGTAGTCTCAAGCTTCTTCGAAAAATTGTCGTTTGTGGTTTCAATACTCTCATTCACCACAATAAAAGCATCAAGGATTTGTTTCGAGACATTCAATGCGAGCAGCGCCGTAAGGACAAGATACATCATTGCGATCATCTTTTGCCTCGGGGTCTCCTTATATCCAGCCATTTAGTCGGTTATTTATGAATTAGTATTTCAGGAATTAAACAACGTTATCTCCGGATTAGCGGTTCCCCAGGCTCATGGCAGAAAGCATATTGCCATACACCTTGTTGAGGGCTGCAATATTCTTGGAGAAGGATTCGACTTCCTCCTTGAATTCTGTAGTTTTCTCAAGAGATTCATTCAATTTGACCGTCAGCTTATTCAACGTCTCATTGACCTTGCCTGTCGATTCCATCTGCTCGTGCGAAGTTTGCAGATGAAGTTCATACAAGGCATTGAGGGCAGATAAGTTGTTGGAAATTTTCTGAATCTGTTTGTTGTAGTTGGATTCTTCTGTCAGACCTGCATGAAGTGCTTCTGACGTTTTGGAGATCAGGTCTGCAGATTCGCTGTATTTCTCGACAAATTTATTGGTGGATGCTGTGGCTTTGATCAGGCTTGCCGCGAATTCCTTATTCTGGACAAGCTCTTCCTTGATCGAGTCGGAAACCTGCCCATAGGCACTCGATAGCGCAGCTGCACTTTTGGAGACAGACTGTATGCTTGATGTATGCTCAACGGAAGCCGCTAAATTCTGGTCAATTGATTTTGCCGATTTTATATACGAATCATTCAGCACAGAAGCAGATTCGGTTGCTGATTTCATTGTAGAAACAAATTTATCATTAGCAACAGCTGCGTTGCTTACATCGGTAAGTTTGGAGGTGGTTTCGGTGAGGTTTCTCAATCCTGCGCCGAGGCTCTCGATCAGTTCGGGGCCGATCTTGGCCTTTTCAAGCATCCTGTCAAGTTCCTGTGTCCCGCTGCCGGTTTTTTGAAATTCGGGCGCTCCGTTATCCCCTTCATGATAAATGCCGGCTAATTGAGGGTATACAAGACTCCAGTCGGGCTCCACGTGGGGTGGTTCAAAGGCGGAGAAAAAGAAAATCAAAGACTCGGTTCCCAGACCCACGATCAGCATGTAATCAGCTCCCATGTAATGGTTGATCTTAAAGAGGGCACCAATGATAACAACGGAAGCGCCTAAACCATAAAGTTTGGCCATGAAGTTACGGTACTGTCTTGTCCTGACTAAAGCATATAAGCCCATAATAATGATTGATTTGGTTTAAGATTAGGATTGATTTTGATAATATCTTTTTCCCGATTAATTGTACACGTGAGAAGCCCGGGCAGGATTATCATCTTTTTGCCTGCCAAGGAAAGGCTGAATGGTGCGGAAGCCGATATAACTTTTTGCGGTATCCTGGAATTCGAAAGAACGGGTGGAAACCCTGAGGAAATAAGCAACATCTTTCCATGATCCTCCGCGTAAAACCTTACGTTTCATGGCGGGGGGATCTGAATCTTTTGCATTGTAGGTATAATCCGGGTTAAGGTCCCAGGTAAAATTGTAGGAAGAAGGATAATATGCCGAACGTGTCCATTCGGCTACATTGCCGGCCATGTCATACAATCCGAAATCATTGGCGGGATAATGCGCACAGACAACCGTTGTTGCACCACCGTCATCGATGTAATTTCCGCGCAGGGGTTTGAAATTGGCAAGGAAGCATCCTTTGTCATTCCGGGTGTAAGGCCCGCCCCAGGGATAGGGGTTGTTGTCGTAGCCACCCCGTGCAGCCCATTCCCATTCAGCTTCGGTAGGCAAACGGAACTCACTTACAGAAGATTCTCCCTTTTTACCGTATAGGTAGGAGTTTTTCAACTGTGTTCTCCAGATACAGAAAGCATTGGCCTGTTTCCAGGTAACGCCAACAACGGGATAATTATCGTAGGCCGGATGCCAAAAGTATTTTTCGGTCTGAGGATCATTGAAGGAATAAACATAATCATGAATCCAGCAGAGTGTATCGGGATAAACATTGATCACCTCTTTACGGACATAGACGGAACGGTCTTTAAGACCCTGCGGACGATTGGCAAGCCCTCCCTCTTTGATGTCGCCGCCGGTACTGTAATCTTTCCGGGCAGCAGCTTTCAGGTCTACAAAATAATACTCAAAATAGAGTTTGCGGGTATCAACTTCTTTCCGGCGGAAATAACGCTCACTTTCCGGAAGATACATTTGTGAGAGGGCATCACGTACATCCTGCTGGTCGGAATTCCAGTCCAACTTCGTTGTCCAGTTGAGGAACGGAGGATCAAATGTTTCCCCGGTTTTCTTGTTTTCTGATATCAGGTAGAGGTCAGGTTTCACTTCACCCAGCAGCCTGCGGGCGATCGAATCCCTAACCCAGAAAACAAATTGCCGGTATTTGTTGTTTGTGATTTCCGTCTGATCCATGTAGAACGACTGAATGGTTACCGTTTTCGGGGTATTCAGCTGGGCATATGGAAGGTCTTCATCCCCGACTCCCATTGTGAAGCTACCCATCGGAATATAACGCATCCCGTATGGATCCGGCTGGTAATATCGTTTTCGGTTTTTTACTCCTGTCAGTTCGCCATTTCCAGAGTTTCCACAGCTCGCAAGGAAAACAAGAAGAGCAAAATAAATGAGCAGTTTTTTCATTTTTTGGCCGATTAGATGAAGAAATATAACGCTACTTTGTAGAGTTTATTATCTTTTCCGTTCTGAATTCAATTTTTCAACGGCAAAAATAACTTTTTCTATTATAAGAACCTTGTATTTTTATAACTTTTCCTAAATTTCTCTGTTTCAATCTTAAAACAATAGTTCAACAGCACTTCAATGCTTCCATTCTCGTACCTCGACATTTTGGAAACACTGATGTCGTAAGATATCCCTACCTTGAATGCTTTTATGTTGAAACCCGCAAGTACGGAGATGGCATCCTGCTGCCTGTAGGCAAGTCCTCCCCATACTTTTTTATTGTACTGAAGAAGAGTGCTGATGCTGAAACTATAGGTTGCAAGGTCGGTCGTGATAAATGCTGAAGGCTGCAGTTCAAAGGCAGGATGGCCGGGGACCACCCAATTGTATCCGCCGGTAAGATCAAACGTCCCTTTGTCACGGGTCAATAATTTCTTATACTTTGTTTGAAGGACATTGATACAGGAAAGTCCGACGTAGTATTTATCGGGGACTTTATAAAACAATCCCAGGGAACCATCCAGGATAAAATCACTTTTCCCCGCATCGGGAATTGTTACCAGGGGTTCGAGCTGATCTACATTGAGTTTTGAGTTCTGAAAATTGACCTGCAATCCGGCAGAGATCTCACCCGGGCCAAGATCGGTCCGGTAAGCATAGCCAAGGGTAACCGCCGTATTGTTGTAAGGGCCGAATTTATCAGAAACCACCGTCGCGCCAATGCCGCCGTGAAGAAACCGGATCGGGGAGTCGATGGTGAGAAAGAGGGTCTGCGGTGCCGTATTGCCTCCGCGGTCGTCTTTGAAACCGATCCATTGCTGCCTGACCAGGCCGGTAACATTGATACCATCGCTGCTTCCTGCAAACGCCGGGTTTACTGCCATGTTCATGAACATGTAATGCGTGATGTTGCTGGTCTGCTGGGCCACAGCCGGTGTAAATCCTGCCGTCAGTATCGCGACCGCAAGGATCCTGCGGAACCTTTGGTATGAGGATGAAAAACGATATTTTTCAGAAGGTAAAATCAAACTGTTTTTTATTGGGTTGTGACAAACTGGGGGTTAAAAGTACTATTTATTTTTCTTTTGGCAATGATGCCCTTCCCTTTTCTTATAATTACCTCAAAAAAAACCTGATTCCTGATTGCAAACCGTGGATTATCTTTATACAGCTTTCAGCGATAAAAGTTGCACCGGATCCATAAAAACGAGGTCGGCAACTGTTGTTGCCGCATCTGCAGGAAGAACTATCTTTGCAATATCATCCTGGATAACAAATAAAAAAAACCATATGTCGTTTTTTCTCTTAAATGAAAAACCCTTCACAAAGAAGTGGTTCATTTCGCACAGCCTCATCCTCATCGGCTCCTTCATTCTTGCCTCTGGATTTGTCCTCTTTATTACTCCCTACAAGATCATTCCCGGCGGTGTTTATGGGATCTCCATCGTACTGCATTACCTGTTCGGAACCCCCGTCGGGCTTGTTGCACTTTGCTTCGATATCCCCTTAACCATCATCGGAATCAAAATACTGGGACCCCGGTTCGGGTACAAGACCGTTCTTGGATTTTCGCTGACAGCTGTATTTACGGATACCCTGACCTATTTTTGGGGTTTCGAACCGCTTGTAAAAGGAGATGCCCTGTTGTCTTCCATTTTCGGCGGGGTGATGGTGGGACTGGGACTGGGCCTTATCTTCCGTTCAAAGGCCACATCCGGCGGGTCAGATATTGTTGCCATGATCATTGCCAAGTATACCCGTTTGCCGCTCGGAATGCTGATGATTTATGTTGACTCCGTCATCGTTCTGGTTGGCGTCCTTGTTTTCCGCGACTGGAAGATTCCACTCTATTCCTGGATCGTCATCTTCATCACCGGCAAGGTCATTGATATTGTATTAACCGGGCTGAGCAGTGACAAGAGCATTTTTATCATATCGGAAAAGCATGAGGAGATCCGCGACAGGATCATTATAAACCTGAACCGCGGAGGAACCTACATTGACGGAAAGGGCATGTTCAACATGGCGGACCGGAAAATTATCTTTACCGTGGTAAGCCGAAGAGAGCTCGCCATACTGGAAGAATATGTTCATCAAATTGACCCGAAGGCATTTCTGACGGTATTGGATGCAACCGAGATTTTTGGCGAAGGGTTTAAGTCGCTGAAAGAAAAAGTGACGGAATAGTTACCTGAACAATTTCAGCACATCGTTCAGGTTGGCAAAGATCAGCAGTGCGAAAAGGATAACCATCCCTGTGATCACGGCGTATTCCATAAACTTGTCGCTCGGTTTCCTCCTGAAGATGATTTCGTAGAGAAGAAACATCACATGTCCCCCGTCAAGTGCCGGAATAGGCAGAACGTTGATCACGGCGAGCATGATGGAGAGGAAAGCCGTCCACGACCAGAAGGTAAGCCAATTCCAGGCATCGGGGAAGAGGCTCCCGATGGAGATGAACCCTCCTACCGATTCATAGGCCTTTTCCTGTGAGAAAAGCAGTTTGATCGATTTCAAATAATCCCCGGTTTTCTCAAAGGTCATGCTGAATCCGGCGGGAATTGCGGTAAACAGGCTGTACGACTTCTCTTTCAGTTTGAAATAGGCAGATAGTTCCTTGTGGTAGACACCGATCTTTCCTTCGGCCGGGATGGTAACCGGAAGCTTTAGTGTATCGGATCCACGGACAAGAAGAAGTTTCACTTTCTGATTTTTGTACCGCTGGAGCGCAACCCTGAACTCGTCGAAGTAAGGAAACAAGGAATCGTTGATCCCGATGATCCGGTCATTGAGCTTCATCCCGGCTTTTTCTGCGACCGATCCCAAAACGAATTTACCGGCTTCAAAGGGATACCTTACGGAAATAAAATCAATGGATTTCGACTGGATCAACTTGCTGATAAATCCTGCAGGGATCACAACATCCATTTTATTCCCCTCCCGGATAACCTGGATCGTCTTTGCCTCTTCAAGAACAAGCTGCTTGGGGATGGAAGAAAATTCTTCGACTTCTTTATTGTCGATGGTGAGGATCCGGTCGCCGTTCCTGAGACCCATTTCATATCCCATGGAATTCACGGCAATACCATATTTTACTTCGGAAGTAGGCAGGTACTGTTCTCCCCAAACAGAAAGGATGGCGATGTAGATAAAAATGGAAAGGATGATATTGACGGTCACACCACCCAGCATGATGATCAGGCGCTGCCATGCCGGTTTTGACCGGAACTCCCACGGCTGCGGCGGAAGCTTCATCTGTTCTTTATCCATGGATTCATCAATCATGCCTGAAATCTTGACATATCCCCCCAGGGGTACCCAACCGATCCCATATTCAGTTTCACCTCTCTTGAATTTAAAAAGGGAGAACCAGGGATTAAAAAAAAGATAGAACTTTTCTACCCGGGTCTTAAAGACCCTTGCAGCGATGAAATGTCCGAACTCGTGAAATATGACGAGGATTGACAAGCTGAGAAGCAATTGTACGACTTTGATTAGGATGACCATTCAACAATGAATTAAAGATGATTACTTTCAGGATTCAGGATTCAGGATTCAGCAGCAGGTATTCGAGGGCTCTTGCCCGGGCTTCCCCGTTGGTTTGCACATAATCTTCATAGGCTGGTTTCTGGACAAAAGTGACAGTATGCATGCATTTTTCGATGAGACGCGGCATTCCCATAAAGGTGATCCGGTCCTCGAGAAATGCCTGCACAGCAATTTCGTTGGCCGCATTCAGGATGCAGGGCATATTTCCTCCCCTGTTGAGGGCTTCGTAAGCCAGTCCCAGGTTACGGAAAAGATCCCGGTCGGGCAGTTCGAAGGTGAATTGTGAACAGGCAGTAAAATCAAACCGTGGAAAATCTGTCATTACCCTGCCGGGGAAAGAAAATGCATACAGGATCGGCCCGCGCATATCGGGAGGTCCGAGCTGGGCTTTCATGGATCCGTCGACAAACTGAACAATTGAGTGAATGACCGACTGCGGGTGGACGATCACATCGATCTGTGACGGGGAGAGGTCGAACAGCCATTTTGCCTCGATCACCTCCAGTCCCTTGTTCATCAGGGAAGCAGAGTCGATGGTAACCTTGTTTCCCATTTTCCAGTTGGGATGGTTCAGTGCTGCTTCCTTGGTCACCAGGTTCAGGTGTTCCTGTTTTTTCCCCCTGAATGGTCCGCCGGAGGCGGTCAGGATGACCTTTTCAATGTTTTTGAGCGTTTCGCCTGCAAGGCATTGAAAAATGGCGGAATGTTCGGAATCGACCGGAAGGATCCTGACATTTGACTCCCCGGCAAGGGTCATGACCAGGTCGCCCGCCACGACGAGGGTTTCCTTATTTGCAAGGGCAATGTCTTTCCCTGCCCGGATCGCATTCAGAGTTGGTTGCAATCCCGAATATCCCACCAGGGCATTCAGCACCAGGCTGATCTCATCCATTTCCACAATCTGGGAGAGGGAATCCTGGCCGGCAAACACCTTGACCGGAAAAGGACGCAGGGCCTCCTTGACTTTATCGTACAATTCTTCATTGCCGATCACCACAGCATTGGGAAGGAACTCGATGGCCTGAAGGATGAGCTGATCTGCATTCGATCCGGCCGACAAAACTTCGACAGAGAAGATATCGGGATTCTGCCGGATCACATTCAGTGCCTGTGTCCCGATGGATCCGGTTGATCCCAGTATTGCAATGTTCTTCTTCACCAGTTTTGCGAATCTCTAAAAATTGATATAATCTTTGGGGTTGACCGGGTTACCGTCGCTCCAGAGTTCAAAATGAAGGTGCGGGCCGGTGGTAAGTTCACCGGTTTGCCCGATGATGGCAATGGGATCGCCGGCTTTGACGAATTCGCCCTCTTTCTTCAGCAAGGCAGAGTTGTGCTTGTACACCGATACGATGTTCTCCTGATGCTGAACGACGATCGTATAGCCCGTTTCAAGGGTCCAGTTGCTGAGTATCACAGTTCCGTCGAGGACGCATTTGATGGCTTCATTCTGTTTGGAAACGATGTCGATGCCGTAATGATTTTGCGAAGGGTTGAATTCATTGGTGGTGACTCCTTTCAACGGCACAAAAAACAGCACTTTCCCAATGGATGCATTCTTCTGTCTGACATTCTCCGAATTTTCAAACCTGAAAAGGTTGTATTTTCCCTGGTTTTCCACTTCGACCCGGAGCAGTGAGTCTTCCGGTGATTTTTTTATTTTGATGTTCGTGTATTTTTTAAGGGTATCCCTGGTAACAGGAATATCGGTTGAAAGGTCTTTCCCGTTCATTACGTCTTTCATGTTCTGAATGAAGCGGTCCCTTTTTTCAAGTCCTTTTTCGATCGAATCGGTTTTGATCTGCAATTCATAAAGCTTTTTTTGCAACCCCACGTTGGTATAACCGGGAATATATTCACGCAGGGGTGTAAAGGCAATAAGAATCGATGTGAGGATGATCAGGATGATCGTCAGGGTTCCGAGAACAATGAAGACATTCAGCCGCGAAAGCTTGAAGGTCAGCCGTTCTTCAAGGGTATCATCGTTCATGACCACGAGCCGGTACTTATTTCTAAGCCTGCTCATCCACGATCGTTTCTTCTTGACTTTAGTATCCTGGGCCATCCTGTGAGTTGTTCATTTTTCTAGGGGTCTGCAAATTTCGGAAAAAATTGCAAACAGAGGGCAGAAAAAGAAAAACGCCGGTTTCTCTGGAAAAGTATCCGCAACCATTTCTGCCAGAATTTCCGTCAAAATTCAAAAAATTAAAATATTTTTGTAAAAATTCAGTTTATACAGAGTACTAAAAAACCAGCGTATTTGAGTAAATCCCGGACATACATTTCCTGTGTACTTTTCTTTCTTCTCGCGGTAATCATCTTTTTTTCATCCTGTTCTACCAAGAAAAATACATTTACCCGTCGGGCTTACCATAACCTTACGGCTCATTACAATGTATACTGGAATGGAATGGACAATATGCGGGAGGGGCTGAAGGAATATTATTTCAATGCCAAAGATAATTATGTCGTTATTCTTCCTGTATACTATACCGGCGACAAGGCCGGAAGTGCCAAGATCAGCCAGTATGCAGATATCGCAATAAAGAAGGCGACCAAGACCATCCAGAAGCATTCGATGTTCTTTAACAACCAGGAATATAACCGGTGGATCGACGATGCGTATATGCTGATCGGTAAATCCTATTTCTACAAGCAGGATTACCCGATGGCACGCCGTACGTTTGAGTTTGTAATTAAAACGTACAACAACAATCCTGTAAAATATGAGGCCATGCTCTGGCAATCGCTGGCCAATATGGAACTGGGTGATTTCAACAGGGCCGAGCCTATGCTTGATATGGTTCAGAACATGATCCGGCTGGGAAAAGCACCGGAAAAAGACGAGCTGATGCTGGCCCTCTGTTATGCGAATTTCTATATTCTTCAGAAGAACTATGCGCCGGCCATTGAATTTCTTGATCGTGCAATAGAGATCGGCCCCCAGCGGACGATGAAAACCCGTTGCCTTTTTATCCTCGGGCAGATCCACCAGTATACGGGCCAGTTCGATGAGGCCTCGAAGTATTACCAGATGGTGATCAAAAGGAATGCCTCCTTCGAAATGGAGTTCAATTCCAAGATAAACATGGCTGTATGTTATGTGGCGAAGTCAGGTAACCGTGACTACATTATCAAGAAGTTGAAAAAAATGGTCAAGGATGAGAAGAACAAAGACTACCTCGACCAGGTTTATTTTGCACTTGCAAGTGTGGCTTTGAAAGATGCCGATACCTCTGCCGCCGTCGATTACCTGAAAAAGTCTGTCGCTCACAGCAAACTGAACAATTACCAGAAAGCAATCTCCTCGCTGCAGCTTGCCGATATCCTTTTCTCACACAAACATTATAAATTGGCTCAGGCATACTACGACAGCACCCTGCAGTTTCTGCCGAAAGAATATCCGAATTATAAAGAGATTACCAAGAAAACGGCCACGCTGACAGACCTGGTTACTTTTCTGCAGCTGATCGAACAGCAGGACAGCCTTCAGAAACTTGCCGCCATGTCGGAAAGCCAGCGTGTCGCAGTGATCGACGGGATCATCCAGAAATTGCTTGCCGAAGAATCGAAAAAGCAAAAGGAAGAACAGGAGCGGCAGGAAAACCTGACCTTGTTCGGACAAAACGGAGGGCAGACACCGGGAGGCCCGGGAGGTTCGCCTATGGGCTCAACCACCGGTGCGTGGTATTTCTACAACCCTTCGGCAACCTCGAACGGATTTTCCAGTTTTGCCCGCAAATTCGGGCACAGAAAACTGGAAGACAACTGGTTCTTAACGAATAAAATGATTGTAGCTAATCTGCCCGAAACACTTGAGGACACTACTTCCCAGGCGATAGCCGGAGGCGATACAACCAAAACAAAGAAGGTCCTTCCCAAATCAAAAAATCCGAAGGAACGGGCCTTTTACCTCCAGGATATTCCGTTCACTCCCGCACAGATAAAAATTTCGAACGACACCATCATCCAGGCCTATTATAACCTCGGCTTTATCTATGTGGAAGGTCTTAATGATTATGAACATGCCATTGATGCATTCCAGACCCTGAACAACCGCTTTCCGGACAATAAATTCTGCGTTGCTTCATACTATGAACTCCATATGATTTACAAGGCGCTGGAAAATCAGCCCAAAAGTGACACCTTTAAAAATGTGATCCTTACGCGGTACCCCGAGACTGATTTTGCCAAATTGCTTGTGAATCCGAATTATTACAAGGAGGCACAGTCGAAACGGAAAGAAGTCACCACACTGTATGAAGACACCTACAAAGCCTTCATCAACCAGCAATATTACATGGTGATCAACAATGCCGATATTGCCCTGTCGAAATTTCCCGGTGATACGGCGTTGATTCCAAGGTTTGAATACCTGAAGGCTTTATCAATCGGAAAGATCGAAGTCGTCGATTCACTTGTGACAGGCATGCAGCGCATCCTGATAAAATATCCAAAAAGCCCTGTCCGCCCACTTGCCCAGAAAGTACTGGATTACCTCAAAAACCAGCGCAACTCAAAGGGAGAGCCCATCCTGACAGACTCAACGGCTCTGCCCGAACCGATATCGAAACTTTATGCCTTTATGCCGAGCTCGATCCATTTCTTTATCCTGATTGCCGATAACAACCGGATCGATGTGAATGCACTAAAAATCAGGCTCTCCGATTTCAATTCGAAATACCACGGCAATGAGACGCTGCAGGTGAACAGCCTGCTGCTCGACGGATCGCAGGAGATGATCACCGTGAACAATTTCGAAAATGATGAAAGGGCCATGGCCTATTATAACTCCATTCAGAACAATCCCTATATATTCACAAAACTTGAAAACACCGGTTTCAGCGACTTTGTAATATCGGCCGACAATTATCCCATCTTTTACCGGAGCAAAGACATCAACCTGTATCTTCGTTTTTTTGCGAAGTATTACCTGGTGAAAAAGTGAGAGGCCGGGTCTCTTATTTTCCCGCTCTTGCCTCGCGGTAATATTTTAGTTGATGATCCGGATTTTTAATTTATCTTTGAAATGTCTTTAAATTCATTGTTTTTCGCTGCTATACCTAAGATCTATGAAAAATAAAGAAGTAGAAGTTCCTTCCATCAACCTGCTGAGTGCAGGCACCGTGGTAAAAGGAGAAATCAAGCTCAACGGGGATTTCAGGCTCGATGGTTCCTTCATTGGCACGATCAACTGTAAAGGTAAGGTAGTGGTTGGCCCCACAGGAAGCATTGAAGGTGAAATCATCTGTCAGAATGCTGACTTCTCCGGTGAAGTAAAAGCTACCGTTAAAGTTGCAGAACTGCTGACCCTTAAGGAGACGGCCAGGTACACGGGTGACATCACAACCAATAAATTATCGATCGAACCGGGTGCTAAATTTTCCGGCAATTGCATCATGGAAGGTACAGGCATTAAAGTAAATGTTCCTCCTCCTGCAAAACAAGATGAATTCCGACCCAAAGAAACAACAGCTTAATTCCTATGCCCGTTATTCCGGCATGGGGTTCCAGATGCTGGCCATTATCCTGGCAGGGGTGTTTGGTGGTTACAAGCTGGACCAGTGGCTGCATACCCGGCCAATCCTGATTATCGTTTTCTCAATTCTCTCTGTGTTTATCGCCATCTACTCCATAACCCGCGATCTGCTTAAAAGAAAGTAATCCCTCATATCCTCAAGGTGAACGCATCATTCGTAATTCGTAATTCGTAATTTTTTTGCCATGAAATGGAATACTGCCTCCCCATACCTCTCCTTCCTTCGCCGGATCCTCCTTTTCTCATTTGTTCTTGGCTTCATTGCAACAGGCATCTGGATGGTGGCTCCGGTAAAGTACATTACGCCCGCCCTTCCCTTTTTATTTATCTTTTTTCTGGCGGTCACGCTGATCGGGTATTATTTTATCCTCCGGACGATTGACTCGAAATTCATCAAATTCATCAACGCCTACCTTCTCGTTACCGTTGTAAAATTGTTTCTTTTCATCGGTGTGATCTTCCTCTACCTCTGGTACAACAGGCAGGATGCCGGACCCTTCGCCATCACGTTCTTTCTGCTCTACTTGTGTTATATGATCTTCGAGGTTATCAACCTGGTATCGGATTTTAAATCATCGCAGAAATAGTTGTTTCATTTGACACGTCGAATGCGAAACTTTCTCAGAAGATATTATTCATTCCTGATTTTATTCACAGGATGTTCGGTCGAGCCTGTTTTCGCCCAGGACCTGAACAAGACGACGGATACCGTTCAGGGAGCTGATACGGTATACATCGCCGATTATAAACATTTGTTGACAGCCCGTTTTTTTCTTTTGTACCAGGACGCATCCCTGGTATTGAACCCGGGAAGTTCAGATGAGATCATTTACTCCCCGAATGTATCCGGCAGGATCGGAATTGCGGGATTTTACAAATGGTTCGGACTGGGAATATCGATGGGAAATGCAATCTTCAAAAGGAATACGGATAAATATGGCAACACCAGCGTGCTTGACCTCCGCGTAAACGCCTATGGAAGCTCCGTGGCTGCCGAACTGTATCTCCAGAACCTGAAAGGATTTTATATACGAAACCCGGAAGACCCGCAGGGAGATTACTACAAAATACCCGATATGCGGATATTCTCCCTCGGATTTACAGGATACTATATCTACAATCACAAACGGTTTTCGATCCGTTCGGCATTTATCCAGAATGAAAGGCAAAAAAAGAGTGCCGGCAGTTTCATTCTCCGGCCTACATTCTTGTACTACAAAGTAACCTCAGACAGTGGCATAATCCCGCCAGAACTTGCTTTTAGCTATGCAGTCAATCCGCATTTTCTCATCCAGGGAGGGGATTTTTATTCGTTCGGACTGGCACCGGGCTACGCCTACACCCTGGTTTTTTTGAAAAAATTCTACGTGAATGCAGCTGCATTCCCGGGCGTTCTCTGGCAGCATTACAATTATGAGGCTGACCAGCAATTATTTTCCTCTGCCGCCTTTACATTCACTCTTTCCTGGAGGGCTGCAGCCGGTTATAACACAGACCGGTTTTACATCGGCGCCAGCATTGCTTCAGGGTTTGATAAAATTCCGGGTTGGGCCGGAAAGTCTACCTTCTATTATGACATTGCGCAGATGCGGTTCTGGATTGGTACCCGCTTTAACTGGTTTAAGAAGAAGAAATAATCATTACCTTTGCACTCCCCTATGAGCATGGTCTATATCACACGGAAAGAAAGGTTCAATGCGGCTCACCGCCTCTACCGGCCGGAATATTCGGACGAAAAAAACCTGAGGATTTTCGGAAAATGTTCCAATCCGAACTGGCACGGTCACAATTATACACTGCTTGTGACGGTGAAAGGGGATGTCAGTGATGAAACAGGGTTTGTAGTCAACCTCAAGGAACTGAGCCGGATTATCAACGTGAAGGTAATTGTTCCCCTGGACCATCGGAACATCAACCTGGAAGTTCCTTTCATGAAAGGGAAACTTGCATCAACGGAAAACCTTGCAATTTCAATTTGGAATGAACTGGAAGCCGGTGTTGAGTCTTTGGGGGCCAAACTGCATTGCATCCGTGTTGAGGAAACAGAAAACAACAGGGCAGAATATTTCGGGAAGTAACCGCTGAATCTTTCGAAAAACCTGCAACCTATGAACGATAAGAACATGAACTACGAAAAAGTAGAAGAGTACGATGCCGCAACAACCGAGCAGCTGAGTATACACTACAGGGAAATCCTCCGCCTGATCGGTGAAAACCCCGACCGGGAAGGACTCCTGAGAACACCGCTGAGAGTCGCAAAAGCCATGCAATTCCTGACGCAGGGGTATGACCTTGATCCCGTCGAGATCCTCTCTTCGGCAAAATTCAGGGAAGATTACCGTGAAATGGTGATCGTGAAAGACATCGAAATCTATTCCCTGTGTGAACATCACATGATCCCGTTTATCGGGAAGGCACACGTGGCTTATATTCCCGACAAGTACATCACCGGGCTGAGCAAACTGGCCCGGGTTGTGGAGATCTATGCCCGGCGCCTGCAGGTGCAGGAGCGGCTCACCTCCCAGATCAAGGATGCCATCAATACCACCCTCAAGCCCCTCGGCGTGGCAGTTGTAATTGAGGCACAGCATTTGTGTATGTCGATGCGCGGCGTTCAGAAACAGAACTCTGTCACTGTGACATCCGACTTTGTGGGAGCCTTCGAACGGGAGAAGACCCGGGCCGAGTTTCTGCATCTCATCGGAACAAAACTGCATTAATCGAAAACTAACAAGTAAAATAAAAAGACAATGGATTCACAACACAGAGGATTCAATATCATAGAACAGGAATACAACAAAACACAAGCCTTACCGGTTGCAAAGACCTACATGGCCAATGTGTTTTTATGGATGACACTTGCCCTGGCCGTCACGGCTGTCACGGCCTACTGGTTTGCATCAACTCCCGAACTTATGGGCAGCCTGATGAATGTGACAAACGGCAGATACACCGGCCTTTCGGTTCTGGGATGGATCGTCATGCTGGCCCCCCTGGGATTTGTTCTTCTTATGTCAATGGGATACCAACGCCTCTCCCCTGTCATCTTGACATTGTTATTCATCGCTTTCGCGATCCTCATGGGAATGAGCCTGAGTTTTGTCTTACTGGCTTATACAGGAGCGTCCGTTTTCAAAACTTTTGCCGTAACCTCTGCCATGTTCGGTGTTATGGCAGTACTTGGCTACACCACCAAGACCGACCTGACAAAATTCGGGTCGATCCTGATGATGGCCCTGTTCGGGATGATCATTGCGATGGTCATCAACATGTTCATGCACAGCAGCATGATGGAATACATCATCAGTGTTGCAGGCGTGCTGATCTTTACAGGACTTACCGCCTATGATGTCCAGAAACTGAAGCGTATCGGCGCCGGTATCGGCGTTGACTCGCAGGATGCCAATATGCGGAAAATGAGCATTATGGGGGCACTCACGCTCTACCTCGACTTTATTAACCTGTTCCTGTTCCTTCTTCGCTTTTTAGGTGACAGGAAATAAGCCAACCTTTATGAAACACGCATACGTATTTCCCGGCCAGGGAGCGCAGTTTGTCGGTATGGGAAAAGAGCTTTACGAAAGCTCGGCACATGCCCGCGAGATGTTTGAGAAGGCAAATGAGATCCTGGGTTTCCGCATCACTGACCTGATGTTTGCAGGCACCGATGAAGACCTGCGGCAGACAAGAGTTACACAGCCGGCAATATTTCTGCATTCTGTCATCCTGGCAGCCACCCTGGGTGAAAATTTTAAGCCCGACATGGTAGCAGGTCATTCACTGGGTGAATTTTCTGCACTCGTTGCAAACAAGGCATTATCGTTCGAGGACGGGCTCCGGCTTGTATCCAAGCGTGCAACAGCCATGCAGAAAGCCTGTGAAAGCGAGCCCTCCACCATGGCTGCCATCCTCGGTCTTGAGGATGCCAAAGTGGAAGAGATCTGCAGATCCATTGAGGAAGTCGTTGTCCCGGCAAACTACAACAGCCCGGGCCAGCTGGTTATTTCCGGCAGCATGAAAGGGATTGAAATTGCCTGCGAGAAACTGAAGGCTGCGGGTGCCCGCCGTGCCCTGCCGCTGAAAGTTGGCGGTGCATTTCATTCGCCGTTGATGGAACCTGCACGGATCGAACTGGCAGAAGCGATTCATTCAACGGTTTTCAATACACCGGTTTGCCCTGTTTACCAGAATGCCACAGCCCAGCGGGTTACCGAACCTGAAAAGATCAAGGAAAACCTGGTTGCCCAGCTGACTGCACCGGTTTTATGGACACAGTTAATCCAGAACATGATTGCCGACGGAGCTACTCTTTTCACAGAAGTGGGACCCGGCAGTGTTCTCCAGGGACTGATCGCCAAGATCGGGCAGAATGTTACGGTTGAAGGGGCTTAACGCTTACCTCTTTCCATACTGGCTTTCATAATATTTCTGGTAATCGCCGGAGGTAATGTTGTTCATCCATTCTTCATTTGCAAGATACCAATCAACTGTTTTCTCCAGTCCTTCTTCAAACTGCAGAGAAGGCTTCCAGCCCAGTTCGTCCTGAAGTTTTGATGAATCAATGGCATATCGCAGGTCGTGGCCGGCACGGTCTTTCACAAAGGTGATCAGCTGCGCAGAGGTTCCCCCGGGCCGGTTCAGCTTGCGGTCCATGATTTTGCAGAGTTCCTGGATGAGGCTGATGTTGGTCCATTCATTATTTCCCCCGATGTTGTAGGTTTCTCCCTGCTTCCCTTCATGGAAGATCAAATCGATGGCAGCGGCATGATCCTGCACGAACAGCCAGTCGCGGATGTTTTCCCCTTTCCCGTAGATCGGGATGGGCTTGTTATTCTTGATGTTATTGATGGAAAGCGGGATCAGTTTTTCGGGGAACTGGAAAGAACCGTAATTGTTTGAGCAGTTGGAGATCACAATGGGCAGCTTATAGGTATGGAAATAGGCCCTGACCAGGTGATCGGAACTGGCCTTTGAGGCAGAATAGGGACTCCTTGGGTCATATCCTGTTGTCTCCGTAAAAATTCCTGTTTCTCCAAGCGACCCGTAGACCTCATCGGTTGAAATATGGTAAAACCGTTTGTGTTCCATCTTCTCCTTCCAGGAGATGCGGGCTGCATTCAACAGGTTGACGGTCCCGACAATATTGGTGAAGATAAATTCCATCGGGTTGCTGATCGAGCGGTCGACATGCGATTCGGCAGCCAGGTGGATCACCCCGTCAATATCGTATTTCTGAAACAGCTCATTCATCTGCCCGGCATCCACAATGTCGGCCTTTACAAACTCGTAGTTAGGCTCGTTCTCGATATCCTTCAGGTTAGCAAGATTTCCTGCATAGGTCAGCTTGTCAAGGTTGATGATCCGGTAATCCGGATATTTTTTCACAAACCTCCGTACCACGTGTGAACCGATAAAACCTGCTCCTCCCGTGATTAAAATCGTCTTCATATGCTGGTGTTTTTCACTTTAGTATCTGTTTATTTCCGAGGTCAGAGGTCGGAGGTCTGAGATCGGAATTCCGACCTCAGATTTCGGGCTTTTGCCCCCTTACAACCCGGCTAACTTCTTTTCCCAGTTCCAGGCCGACAGGGTCATGTCATCCAGGTCGCGCCCGGCTTTCCATCCGAGTTCGTGATTGGCAAGTTCAGTATCGGCCCACACTTTTTCCACATCACCCGGCCTGCGGTCCATTATTTTATACGCCACTTTTACCTTTGTTGAACGTTCGAACGATTTGATGACGTCCAATACCGAATATCCGATTCCCGTTCCCAAGTTAAAAGCCTCTGCTTTCGTTTTGTTTTTTCCTTCCTGCAGGCGTTCAATGGCGATCACATGTGCGAGGGCAATGTCGACCACATGGATATAATCACGGATGGCGGTTCCGTCATGCGTATTGTAATCATTTCCCCATACCCTCAGAAAATCACGTTTCCCGATGGCTGTCTGCGTTAGGAAAGGGACAAGGTTATTGGGAATACCCAAAGGGAGCTCCCCGATCAGTGCCGATTCGTGTGCGCCGATGGGATTAAAATAACGGAGCATGATGGCCCTGAGCTCAGTAACCGCTACGATATCGTTGATGATCTCTTCTGCGATCTGCTTGGTATTTCCATAGGGTGAGGCTGCTTTTTTTATCGGAGCCGACTCCGTGACCGGCAGTTCATCGGGCTGGCCATAAACCGTACAGGAGGAAGAAAAGACCAGGTTCCGGATGCCGTGCGTTTCGATCTCCCGGAGAAGGTTCATGAGCGACCCCAGGTTGTTATGATAATATTTCAGGGGTTCAAGTACCGATTCGCCAACTGCTTTGAAGGCTGCAAAATGAATGACAGATGCCAGGCCGGGATGGCGGTTAAAGAGATCCCTGCAGGGTTCGGGATCCGACAGGTCAACCTTTTCAAAAGCCGGCTTGATCCCTGTGATCCTTGCAATGTTATCAACCACGTCGGCCGTGGAATTGGAGAGATTATCGGCAATCACAACTTCGTATCCCTTTTTCTGAAGTTCAACCACCGTATGCGATCCGATGTAACCTGTTCCGCCTGTAACCAGAATTTTCATTTTTTTATCTCTTACGATTGATCCCCGGTTATTTCCGGAGCTCCTTCAATAACGGATGGTAATCACCCTTTATTCCAACCGGAGCTGAATTTCTTATCCGGTGAACCAGGTCAACACTGCTCCGTGCATCTTTCATGCCAAATCCGTTTCCTGCCAGCAGCTGCCGGTAGCTTTCCGTGTGAAGGTCGGTGAACCCGTCGCTGAATTCGATCTCCTCTTTTTCCACGGCAAGTGAGCGGTAGGTCCGGATTCCCTTTTCCTTTAAGGACTGGGGAATATCATTGTAATCCAGGCTCAGGAACCAGCGTACGTTGGCTCTTTTCAGATGCAGCACCCCGGCGGCTTTCTCCGGCTGCAACAGGTGTACCGTGTTCTCTTTCACCTCTCCGAAGATCCAGGTCAGGAGATCGAAAAAATGAATGCCGATGTTGGTGGCGATTCCCCCTGATTTTTCAACATTCCCTTTCCAGGAGCGGTAATACCATTTTCCCCGAGAGGTAATGTAGGTCAGGTCGACATTGTAAATTTTATCATCCGAACTGCTCAGGATCTTTTCCCGCAGGGCTTTGATCACCGGGTGAAGCCTTACCTGGAAAATGGTGAAGACCTTTTTCCCGGTCTCCTTCTCGATCTCATGCAGGGCGTCGAGGTTCCAGGGATTCAGCACGACTGGTTTTTCACAGATGGCAAAGGCATCGTTGCGCAGGGCAAGCCGGATATGCGAATCGTGCATGTAATTCGGGGAGCAGATACTTACGTAATCCACTTTCCGATGCTCTCCGGAACCGACGGAGTCTGCCATCCGGCGCAATTTATCAAGGTGTCTGTCGAAGCGTTCGGGCTCAATAAAAAAGTTGGCTTCCGGGAAATAACTGTCGATGATTCCGACCCCATCATAGGGATCCAGTGCCGCAACCAGGGTATTCCCGGTCTCCCTGATGGCCTTCATGTGCCGGGGCGCTATGTACCCGGCTGCTCCGGTCAGGGCGAAATTGAATGGATTGATCTTCTTTTCCATAAGAACCTATACCCGTTTACTGACTTTTCCTTCTTTCAGCTGATAGCGTTCATGACTTTCGGGACATTCTGCGATCCCGTTGCTGTCAAACTCAAGCCTGTGGCCATATTCACTCATCCACCCTGCATGTCTTCCGGGATTACCCACAATCAGTTCATAGGGCTTCACGTTTTTTGTCACCACGGCCCCGGCCCCGATAAAAGCATATTCGCCAATCTCATTCCCGCATACAATGGTGGCATTTGCACCGATCGAGGCCCCTTTTCGGACATAGGTCCAGGCATACTGATCTTTGCGGATGACATGACTGCGCGGGTTGATAATGTTTGTAAAGACCATCGAGGGTCCGAGGAAAACATCGTCTTCACAAACCACGCCCGTATAAATCGAAACATTGTTCTGAACCTTGACATTCCTGCCCAGGACAACATCCGGCGAAACCACTACATTCTGACCTATGTTGCAGTGTTCGCCGATCCTGCAACCACTCATGATATGGGAAAAATGCCAGATCTTCGAGCCTTTTCCTATTTTGCTGCCTTCGTCAATGACAGCTGTATCGTGAGCGAAGTATTCCTTTTCCATGGTTATCTGTTTACGAATTCCAGAACAGAGGTAACGATGTGGTTCAGTTGTTCTTTATCAAGTTCCGTGTGCATCGGCAGGGAAAAGACCGAATCACACAAGGCCTCGGTCACCGGGAAGTCGCCGGGTTTGTAACGCGGGTCCACATAGGCTTTCTGCATGTGCATGGGAACCGGGTAATAGATCATTGCCGGGATCTCTTTGGAATTGAGATGATCGATCAGTCCTTTGCGGTCAACATTCCGGGTGACCAGCGTGTACTGGTGAAACACATGCGTCGATTTGGCGTACCGCACCGGAGTTGTAAGCTTCGGGTTCCCGGCAAATGCCTTGTCGTAGAAATCAGCTGCTGCCCTTCTGCTGGCTGCATATTCGTCGAGGTGCCCGAGCTTTGCATTGAGGATGGCTGCCTGGATGCTGTCGAGCCGCGAATTTACACCGATCAGATCGTGGTAATAACGCACAACCATGCCGTGATTCACAAGGATCCTTAGTTGTTTCGCCAGTTCATCGTCATTGGTGAAGATGGCGCCACCGTCACCATAACATCCCAGGTTTTTTGACGGGAAGAAGGATGTGCATCCGATATGCCCGATGGTTCCTCCTTTTTTCCGGGAGCCATCGTTGAAAATATAATCTGAACCGATCGCCTGGCAGTTGTCTTCAATCACGAACAGGTTGTGTTTCTTTGCCAGCGCCATGATCTCTTCCATGGGGGCACACTGTCCGAACAGGTGAACGGGCACAATGGCTTTTGTTTTTGGTGTGATCGCCTTTTCAATGGCCTTCAGATCAATATTAAAAGTGCCGGGGTCAACATCGACGAGCACCGGTGTCAGTTTAAGCAACGCAATCACCTCGGCTGTCGCGATGAAGGTAAAAGAGGTCGTGATCACCTCATCGCCGGGCTGCAATCCCAGCGCCATCATCGATACCTGAAGGGCATCTGTTCCGTTGGCACAGGGAATAACGTGCTTGATACCCAGGTATTTTTCAAGGCCTTCCTGAAAATTCTTTACAGCAGGGCCGTTAATAAATGCGCATGAATCGATGACATCCTGGATTCCCTTATCGATTTCCGGCTTAATGTGAAGGTACTGACTGCGTAAGTCAACCATCTGGATCTTCTTCATCAGTGAGTTAGGTTTGTTAATCTAATGTTCTTTGGGCAAAGATAAGGAATCTAATGTAAATTAATGCAGGAATGCAGGAGGAAGAGATGCTGGATGCTGGATGCTGGATGCTGGATGCTGGATGCTGGATGCTGGGTGCTGGATGCTGGGTGCTGGATGCTGGATGCTGGGTGCTGGATGCTGGATGCTGGGTGCTGGATGCTGGATGCTGGATGCTGGATGCTGGATGCTGGATGCTGGATGTGTGGGTGTGGGGGTGGGGATAAGTGCAGAGGTTTTCGCTTTTCGCTATTTATATTCCTTTGCCTGCAATTCTCCTTTGATGAGAAACAGGCCGTTCATGGCCAGGGCATGCATTTCATCTTCGCCGGGGTATACATGCACGGGGGCAAGCTTGAAGACCCGTTCCTGGATCAGGGAAACGAAGTATTTATCATAGGCAATTCCGCCGGTTATAAGGATTGCATCGACTTCGCATTTGAGCACGGTATACATCTCGCCGATGTATTTTGCCACCTGGTAAGCCATTGCATCATAGATCAGTTTTGCTTTCGCATCACCCGCCATCACCATTTTTCCAACCTCTTCCGCATTGTTGGTCCCGAGATGGGCTACCAGTCCACCGCATCCTTTATTCATCGTCAGCACCTCTTTCATTGTATATTTTCCACTGTAACAAAGCCGTATCAGGGCTCCAACCGGCAACGTCCCGCTGCGTTCGGGAGTGAACGGGCCCTCCCCGTCCAGTCCCTGGTTGACATCGATGACCCGCCCTTTCTGATGTGCCCCTACCGTAATGCCGCCCCCGAGGTGGACCACGATCAGGTTCAGCTCTTCATACTTCTTCATCTTGGCCTTGGCATATTCACGTGCGATGGCCTTGTGGTTCAGTGCATGAAAGATGGAGATCCGTTCGAAAAGCGGATGGCCTGAGACACGGGCAATGTCATCGAGTTCATCGACCACGATAGGATCCGCAATGTACGCTTTGGCGTCGGGGAGTTCACCTGCAATGTCATGCGCAATAAGTCCGCCGAGATTGCTTGCGTGTTCTCCAAGGGGACTGTTCTGAAGATCGTGGATCATGGCTTCATTCACTTCATAGACTCCCGACGGGATGGGCTTGAGAAGACCTCCGCGACCCATTACTGCATGGACATTTTCAAGTGAGATGTCGGCTTCATGAAGCTGCTGAAGGATGATGTCTTTGCGGAAATGATACTGGTCTGAGATCTTTGGAAAGGGGGCAAGGTCTTCAGGGGAATGCCTGATGTTTTTCAGGAAGATCGGCTCCGTATCCTGGTATACGGCAATTTTTGTCGAGGTTGATCCGGGATTGATCGCGAGTATTCTGACTTCTTTCATGGCATGATTACGGTTTTTATTCTCATGGAAGATTGCCCGGGTTTCTCAGTTTGCTTTTCCGGATCCCGTAGAAAAAGTAGATGAAAAAACCAATTCCCATCCAGATGATCAGCCGCAACCAGGTATCGAGGGGCAGTGCAGCCATCTGCACGAAGCAGATCAGGGCACCCAAAATAGGCACGAGAGGTACCCAGGGGGTCCGGAAGGGTCGTTTCAGATCGGGACTTGTGCGCCGAAGGACCAGGATACTCACACACACGATCACAAATGCCAGCAGCGTACCGATGGAGACAAGCTCACCAAGGATACTGATCGGAAGGATCCCGGAAAGAACAATTGCAACCGACCCGGTCAGGAGTGTACTGACGTATGGAGTTTTATACCTGGGGTGCACCTTTGAAAACACAGGTGGCAGGAGTCCGTCTCTTGACATGGAGTAGAAGATCCGGGGTTGTCCCATCAGCATAACAAGAATTACGGAACTGAGTCCGGCAATGGCTGCGATCTTGACGATCGGCCGCAACCAGAACATCCCTTTTCCCATGGCATTTACTCCGACGGCCACAGGGTCGGCAACATTCAGTGCCGTGTAGCTGACAATTCCGGTAAGAATCAGCGCAACCAGGATATAGAGAATCGTGGAAATGCTCAGGGAACCCAGAATGCCGATCGGCATGTGTTTTTGTGGATTTTTGGCCTCCTGGGCCGCGGTTGAAACGGCATCAAAGCCAATGTAGGCAAAGAAGATCACGCCGGCTCCCCGAAGGATCCCGCTCCAGCCAAAATGGCCCCACACCCCCGTATTTTTCGGTATGAACGGATGCCAGTTCGGGGCTTTGATAAATGCGATCCCGATGGCAATGAACAGGATGATGACCGAGACTTTCACCATGACCATGATGTTGTTGAAATTGGCCGATTCACGGATTCCGATGACGAGAAGGAGGGTCAGTACCGCTATGATGAACATCGCAGGAACGTTCAGAATGGCTGTTACATGCGGCAAGGTGTTAATGTCGATACCCTGGGCATGCAGGCTCGCAACAAGGTTTGAGGTGGTCTGCTGCCAGCCGATCTCCGGAATTTGCACGAGGACACTGCCCGTGGCGGCAGTAAAAGCCGTCGGAATGTGAATGCCGAAATCATGGAGGAAACTGACTACATAGCCGCCCCATCCAACGGAAACCGTGGATGCGGCAAACAGGTACTCAAGGATCAGGTCCCAGCCGATAATCCAGGCAAGGAACTCGCCCAGTGTTGCATACGAATAGGTGTAGGCGCTTCCGGCAATCGGGATCATGGAAGCAAATTCAGCGTAGCAAAGTCCGGCAAATGCACAGGCCAGTCCGGAGATGATAAAGGAGATGACGATGGCAGGCCCGGCATACTGCGCGGCAGCCTGCCCTGTCAGAACGAAAATCCCCGCACCGATGATTGCCCCGATCCCCAGGGTTGTCAGGTTCGTTGCCGTCAAAGCCCGTTTAAAGCCGCTATGAGTATCTGACGCCTGGCTCATCAGGTCGTCGATCGACTTTTTGGCAAACAACCGGCTTGACATGTTCCTGTAGGTTTAGATGGAGGTACAATCTTTCCTTTCTTCCCTGCGGAGAGGGAGGAAAGGGGATCAGTTCACTGCAGCAGCCATGATGATACTGGCCTGTTTCGACTCTTCCGTGTCCGAACGGGAAGTAAGAATGATGGGGGCTGCGGCTCCAAGGATCACTGCAGCCAGTTTGGCATTGGCAGAAAATCCCCAGCATTTGTACAACGCATTCCCGGCTTCAATGTCGGCAGCAACCAGAAGATCGGCATCTCCGGCAACCTCGCTCACAATCCCTTTGTGTTTTGCGCTTTCAATGCTGACGCAGTTGTCGTAGGCAAGGGGGCCGTCGATGATGCAGTTTTTGATCTGTCCGCGCTGGCTCATTTTAGCAATTAACGCAGCGTCGAGCGTTGCCGGCATCTGCTCATTTACCATCTCCACAGCACAAAGCATGGCAACTTTCGGCTTCGGATATCCAAGCTTGTTCATGAAATCAACGGCATTGTTGATCATGGCAACCTTGGTTTTCATATCGGGGGCGATGACCATGGCTGCATCCGTCAACGCGATCAGCTTATGATACGTGGGAACCTCGAAAATTGCGAGATGGGAAAGCACCTCCGATTTACGTAAACCCTGTTCCTTATCCAGAACGCCCCTGAGAAAGGTTGCCGAAGTAACATTTCCCTTCATCAGGATGTCGGCTTCCTTGTCGCGCACGAATTTAACGGCCCGTTTAACGGCCAGCGCATCATTCTCTTCATTGAAAATGGTGGCCTCCGAAAGATCCAGTTTCAGCTTTTGGGCAATCTCCCTGATCTTTTTTTCATTCCCGACCAGGATGGCATTGATGATCCCCTGCTTCATCACGGCACAAACAGCTTCGAGGCAGTGTTCGTCGTGGGCCACGGCAACAGCGACTTTTTTCTTTCCTGATTTTTTTGCGAGCTCGGTAAGTTCGGATAGTTTCGTCAATCCTGTGATTGGGTTAGTCTCTTTAGTCATGGTTAGTATTCCTCCTTCAAAAATAGATGAATGTTATGGTTTATTACCAGGTTTCTTTCTGTTAGCAAACCTACATGAAATTTGCAAATTACACAAACTCTTGCTAAAATATCTTTAGTCAGAAAAGATTTCTATCTTTGATGCATAATTTACGCCGCTTTTATGGAACTTCCTTTTGCCGAATCGTACCGGATCAAAATGGTTGAAACCATCCGGAAGAGCACACCCGAAGAACGTCAGCATTGGATCAAAGATGCTAACTACAATCTTTTTCTCCTGAAAAGCGAACAGGTCTTTATCGATCTCCTGACCGATTCCGGCACAGGGGCCATGAGCGACAAGCAATGGTCGGAGATGATGCTGGGCGATGAAAGTTACGCCGGCGCCTCCTCCTACTACAAGATGAAGGAAGCCATTTTCAACATCACCGGGTTCGAAAATTTTCTTCCTGTCCACCAGGGACGGGCTGCCGAAAATGTTCTCTTTTCGGTTCTGGTCAAAGAAGGGAACCTGGTCCCCGGCAATTCACATTTCGACACGACGAAAGGACACATCGAATACCGGAAGGCATTCTGTATCGACTGCACCATCGATGAAGCCTTCGACACCACCTGTGAACATCCGTTCAAAGGGAATGTCGATCCCCAGAAACTCGAAGATGTCCTAAAGAAATCGGCCGATAAAGTACCGTTTGTCATCGTCACCCTCACGAATAATTCCGCAGGCGGACAGCCTGTTTCCATGGAAAACCTCCGCACGGTGCGGCAGATTGCCGACAAGTATGGAAAGATCATTGTTTATGATTCGGCGCGGTTTGCCGAAAATGCCTATTTCATCAAGATCCGTGAGGAGAAATACAAGGATACCCCGATCCGGGAAATCATCCGGGAGATGTTTTCCTATGCCGATGTGATGACCATGAGCAGCAAGAAAGATGCGATTGTGAACATCGGCGGTTTCATCGGGATGCGCGATCATGAACTGTTCCGGCAATGCTGTACGTTCAACATTATGTTTGAAGGATACATCACCTATGGCGGACTTGCAGGTCGCGACATGAATGCCATCGCCCAGGGACTTTACGAAGGCACTGATTTTGAATATCTCAACACCCGGATAAAGCAGGTTGAATACCTGGGCAACCGGCTGATTGAATTCGGGATACCGGTTCAGCACCCCATCGGCGGCCATGCCGTCTTTGTGGATGCCAAACGGTTCCTTCCTGCCGTCGCCAGGGAAGAATTCCAGGCACAGACCCTGGCCATCCAGCTTTACCTCGAAGCCGGCGTACGCGGCGTGGAGATCGGGGCCATCCTCGCCGACCGTGACCCTGTTACGCGCGAAAACCGCTTTCCCAAACTAGAATTCCTCCGGCTGGCAATTCCCCGAAGGGTCTATACAAACAACCACATGGATGTGGTAGCCGTTGCGCTGAAAAATGTTTTCGACCGCCGCGACACCATTACGCGGGGCGTGAAGATCATCCGGGAAGCCCCTATCATGCGGCATTTTACAGTTGAACTGGATCTCGCCTGATTTTCCTGAAATGGCATCACAAAAGAAAACCGAACGCTACCTCCGGATCTATCAGCAGCTGAAAGAACTCCTGGATCGGCCCGGCGACCGCGATTCAAGGATGGCAACCGTCGTGGCTGTTCTTCATCATAAAATGGAACCCTTTTTCTGGACCGGCTTCTATTGCCTGACGAACGATGAACTTATTGTCAGGACTTACCAGGGTCCCCTTGCATGCCAGATCCTGAAAAAAAATACGGGTGTCTGCTGGACGGCAATCCTCCAGCAAAAAACAATCATTGTACCCGATGTTCACAAGTTTCCCGGCCATATTGCCTGCGATTCCAGGTCGCAGTCGGAAATTGTTATCCCGATGAAAGATAATAATGGAAAGATTACCGGTGTCCTGGATATCGACAGCGAAGAATTAAACGCCTTCGATGAGATCGATGCGGAGAACCTGGAGAAGATCGTTGGACTGATTTGACAGATGTCAGTGGTCGGAAATCAGAGGTCGGAAATCGGTGATCAGAAATCGGAAATCAGAAATCAGAAATCAGAAAACCGGATTCCGAAATCAGACTTCAGACCTCTGACCTCTGACCTCCGATTTCCGACCTCCGTTTTCATTTCAATAAAAAACAGAAAGAAAGTATAACCCAGACATGTCCTTCCTCGAAATATTCCTTATCGGCCTCGGACTCTCCATGGACTGCTTTGCTGTTTCACTGAGTTTATCAGTCTGTGGCAAACTTCAATGGAAAGATGTCCTGAAAACATCCGCCTTTTTTGGGATCTTCCAGGGCATCATGCCGGTGATCGGATGGGTGGTGGGATCTTCTTTTCAGTCTCTTATACAGAATGTGGATCACTGGCTGGCTTTCGTGATCCTTGCTTTCATCGGGATCCGGATGGTCAGCCAGTTTTTTGTCCATGAAACGAAAAGAAAACCCGTCGACATCCGGAAGACCTCTGTACTGCTTACCTTATCTGTCGCCACCAGCATCGACGCCCTGGCAACAGGCATCAGTTTCGGATTTATCAAGGTGAACATCCTGGAGGCGGCTTCGGTCATCACGGTGATCACGTTCATCGTATCTGTCATCGGTTCAAGGTTAGGTGCGAAATCCACTTTCATCCCTGCAAAATGGGCTGAACTCCTGGGAGGCTTCGTCCTTATAGCCATCGGAACCAAGATACTGCTCAACCATCTGGGGATAATTTAGTGGGATGTGGGATGTGGGATGTGAGATGTGAGATGTGAGTATCAGGAGCTGTTTCAATAACCTTTAAAGACTTTACAAACTTTACAATCTTTACAAACTTTACAAACTTTACAAACTTTACAAACTTTACAAACTTTACGAACTTCTTTATCTTTGTTTCCAAATATCCTCCATGACTAAAATCCGGATCACAAAAGAATTCAGTTTCGAAGCCGCCCATGCACTGCACGGTTACGATGGCCCCTGCAGGAGCATCCACGGGCATTCCTATAAACTTTCCGTAACGGTTTCCGGGGTTCCGGTTGAAGAGAGCGGGTCGCCAAAAAAAGGCATGGTGATGGATTTCGGCGACCTGAAAAGAATGATCAAAAAGAATGTGATCGACTCTGTTGATCATGCCCTTATCCTCAGCAAAGATTACCCCGTTGAAGATATCCAGAGGATGAATGAGGGTTTTGAGAATGTCGTCTGGGTCGATTATCAGCCCACAAGTGAAAACCTGCTGGTGGATTTTTCGCAAAAGATCATGGCCTTCCTTCCCGCGGGAATAACCCTCTTCTCCCTGAGGCTGAGGGAAACCGCAAATTCTTACGCAGAGTGGTTCGCAACCGATAATCCTTAACACGTAAAACTTAACACTTAAAACTTTCATGGAAATAACCTGGATTGGCTGGGACTGTTTTAAGGTAAAAACTTCCGGCAAAACGATTTATTTCGACCCTGTTTTCGGCACGTATGACGAACCCGGCGACATCGTCCTCATTTCTCACAGCCACAGCGACCACACGAACATCAACACCCTTGCAAAGATCAGGAAACCGGGAACCGTTGTGCTTACTTCGAACGAAAACAAGGATGCAGTCAAAGGGATCGGGCTTGCCCCGGGCCAAAGCCACACTATTGACGCTGTCAGGGTAACCGCCCGGCATGCCTATAACCTAGTGAAGGGGCCAAAACCGGGGGCCGTTTTTCATCCGAAAGGATTTGGCCTGGGATGGATCGTTGAGGCGGACGGAACAACGCTCTACCATCTTGGCGACACTGAACTGATCCCCGAGATGAAAGGAATCAGCAACATTGACATCATGATAATCCCGATCAGCGGTTTTTATGTGATGGATATTGACGAAGCCGTTGAAACTGTTAAACTGATCCGTCCCAAGCTGGTCATCCCGATGCATTTTGATGTCGTCGATGCAGACCCGGAGAACCAGCCTGACTACAACCTGTATGCAGACCCGCAGGAATTTGCCGGGAAACTGGAAGGAATTGCTGAAGTCAGGGTGATGAATCACGGGGAAACGATTCGTGTCTGAGTTATAGCCTCCTGACCCATGACAAAATGGCTGAGCAGCCACTCATGAATGGCTGGGCATCCGTTCATCACCTCCTCCTTTCCCATAAAAAAAGAAGCTGCCTCAAAAGCCTGAGATTTTTTTTGTACCGCGAAGACGCTAAGACGCTAAGAATTGTAAATCAATAATCTTATTTTTTGCGTCTTTGCGTCTTTGCGGTGAAAAATGGCTTTTGTGGCAGCTTCTTTTTCTTTCCGTGTCAGTGAGGTTATCTCCCCAGGATAAACTTCTTTACAATAAATCCGCCTTCAGGTTTTTCGACCTTGATATAATACAATCCCTTTCGTAGATCCGAAACCGGCAGGGAAACCTTGTTTGCACCGGAGTGCAACGACAGGGTCTGCTCAGAGATGAATTCCCCGGTTATTGAGTAGAGGAAGAGCGAGATCCTTTCGGAACGGAGGCTGCTGATGGTGAGGTTTGCAACATCGGAAACGGGATTCGGGTAAACATCCGAGATCACAAAATCTGACTGGGCAGCCACATCATGAATGCCTGAAATGCTTCCGCTGGTGATCGCGAACAACAGATTCGCAGCGGGATTTGTTTCACTCAGCACCACGGTGGTCGGTGTGGTGTTCTTCAGGATCATTTCCGGGTACACCTGGTAGGTTCCCATTGCCATGGATGCAAAGGTGAATTCGCCATTGGCATTGGTCATCGTGAACGCAAGTACCTGCCCCGAAACATCCCTGAGCAGAACCTCCACATTGGCAGCAGGTGTTCCGCTGTCGCTGTATTTGCCGCTCTCTGTGATGGTTCCTGAAATAGTACCGTTTCCGCTGGAATACGAGAGAACATGATGCATATAAACGTTATAGGGGTTGGTTGGCTGACCGAGCTCGATCAGGGTTGCATTGCCCCAGTTCACCGCATCGTGGTAATAGGTCGGAACATACTGTCCGTAGGAGGCGGAGGTCGGCAGCAAGGTCACCCTGACATAATAATGCCCGGGAAGAACATCTGTAAAATGATACAAACCTGAAGAATCGCCGATTTCCTTTGAATCCACAACAGTCACCATCCCTGAATCAGCACGCATCAGCTCGGCAAGCCCATGATCCACATAAAGTGAATCTGATAAATATGCGAACCCATAAAGATGATACGTTGTTGAATGTACATCATACGTTTGTGAACTGGTAGCGGCACATCCTGTTGAATCGAGGGTGGTCAGGGTAACGGTATAGAGGCCTGAAGTTGCATAGGTATGTGTAACAACATGCCCGGTAAGTCCGGCAGAGCCGTCTCCCAGGTTCCAGGTATAGGTGGTAGGATAAATGCTGTGGGTGTGGCCCTCGAAGGTATAAGTGAATCCTCCGTCTGAAGTATAAGTGATCCAGTTTTCACAGTTTGTAGAATTATTTCCAACCGTAATACTGTCGCATTTTGTTGATGTACAACCTGTGGAAGTCCAAATTGTCAGACAGACGTTGTAGATACCGGGATGGGTAAAGACATGCCAGGGATCTCCGGTTGTTGCCGTGTTATTCCCTGAAGCAGGGTCTCCGAAATCCCAGAGCCTTGTTGTGACCAGGTTGGCTGGCGTACTTATATCCCAGAAATGGATATGAAGGAGATTCATGCTGTCGGCCTGGAAAGTATAATGTGCTTCGCACCCCCCCTGACCGGTTGTGACATCGTGGCAAACTGTGCTCGAACATCCCACGGAGGTCGAAATTGTAAGACAAACCGTATAGGTTCCGGCAACAGGATAGATATGCGAAGGATTCTGTACAACTGATATCGGTGACCCGTCTCCAAAATCCCATTGCCAGGAAACGATGCTGCCCACCGGCGTGCTGTAATCATAAAAATACACCATATAATAATTTATACTGTCCACGACTGAATGAAAACCAGCCTCACAACCGCCGCTATTGCCGTTGCAGATAACAAAGTTAACCGTGGCCGGAGTTGTAGTCCCTTCGAAGGTCTTGACGATGTATGTGCTGTCACAGTCCTTTGTTTTCACCACAAAAGTAACAGCAGCACCTGTCGACGGTACATTCTGGATGGTACAGTCATAAAAACCGTTCGGATTGGTGTAGCGGATGGCCTCGAAGGTAAACCCGTAAGAATTGGAGTCGGCTGTGATGATCACTTGATGGTTGACCACAGGCGCCTGGGTGGAATCACGAAGAACAGTTCCGGAAACATGAACCGTAATTGTCTGGGCCTGGAGTGAAAATGTCAGCGCCATCAGAACTGCAAAAAAAGAGAATAACTTTTTCATGATCTGTTTTTTATATAAATACTGCTTTTATGCTGGTATGATAATAAATCATGTAACCCTGCAAATAAGAAACACCTGAATGTTAAAAGGTTGTCTGCAGGATTAATTTTTTAAGATCTTTTGTGTATTTACGATCCGTCCTTCACTGGTTCGGATCACCAGGAAATACATTCCGGAAGGCACATTTCCCATGGGAAGTGTCATCAGGCTTCGTCCAGTCACGGATCCAACAGGTTTCATTAAAATCCTTTCTCCGGTAAGTGTCAGTATCTCGGCGGAGATCGTCACAGCCCGGGGAGAGAATACCTGGAATTGAAAATCTTCCGTAACCGGGTTCGGGAAGATTTTGCCGATCGTAAGGTCGTTTTTCACTTCTCCCGGTGATATTCCCGTTACATCATAATCAAAAACCTCCAGTACGTTATTTTCAATAACCGGATGATCAGCATCGACGGTTACCTGTAAAACCTTCGCATATTTTCCGGTAACCTCAGGGTAGAGGTTATAGGTTCCATAAGGAAGCGTTGCAAATTCAAAGAGGCCCTGGTCATCGGTAAAAGCAGACTTTACCGGAATCAGCTTGTCATCATAAAGCAATACTTCCGCATGAGGAAGATACCATCTGCTCCCGTGATAGACCACAGAACCTTTCAGCATGGCAGGCCCGGTAATACTATCAGTGGCAGGAAACAGGTGGATTGCTTTATCAAAAATATTCTGATCAAGCAAAAACGAGGTTGCGGTCTGCCAGGTTATCTGGTCGCTGCTGTAGGCGGGTAAATAGTCGGGGTAGTGAACCGATCCTTTTGTCAAACCTGCTTTAACGATGTAGGATCCTTCCAGGATATTCAGAAAAGCATAATAGCCGAGATAGGTAAAATAGACAGTATCCACCGGTGCGATCCATTTGTTGTGCGACCGGTAAAGAAAGGCCACCCCGGTGTCGCCTGTAGGATTGGGGTTGTTGATCGGGTAAAGCCCGGCAAAGAGGAGGCCGCCGAGATTGAAATAGGCGCTCGCGGAGATGTTCATGCTGGTCGTATCGTAGCAGTTCCATCCCCCGGCCGAGTCCTCTTTTGTGATCGTAAGAGAAACCCGGTAGTTCCCCGGGTGAGGAAAATGATGAACGGGATTCTGCTCAGGGCTCGAAGTGCCGTCGCCGAAATTCCAATGCCACCGGTTGGGATCGCCATAGGAAAGATCGCCGAACAAAAAAGTATTCTGGGTTTTGTTATTGGAATCCAGCACGGCCGTAAAGGCCGCCTGACACGATGCACTCAGGCAGATCTGAAAATTCACCTCCTGGGGGTCGGGAGAGCTGTAAACCGTATTGGAATGCAGGATGTTATTACAATCATATGTTGCAACACTGATGGGAATGCCATTGGGTACCGCGGGGATGGTGTCTGAATAATTTCCGGCGAGCGTGCTGTACACAACCCTTGAATACTGGATCAGCGTGGTATTGATCATCACCGGCTGGCTTGAGATAGGTTCGCCGGTCTGATCATCGGTTATTCTGCCATGAATGACGACCTCGTTCTCAGGTATCCGGATAAAAACAGTTTTTACCAGCGAATCCTTGCATCCATTCACGGCATGAATGACCAGTTTTACATTGTAGATACCCGCGCCGGAGTATAGATGATTTGGGTTCTGCAGGGAAGACTGGTTATTTGTGCCTGATGCCGGATCGCCGAAATTCCAGTTCCAGGATACAAGGGTCGAATTGGTTTCCGACTGATCGGTGAACTGGTAATTCAACCCGGCGATGCTGTCGCAGCTGAAATCAGCCCTGCAACCGGAATAAGGAGGAACACAGATCTGAAAATTACCGGTAATGGGAGAATGGGTACTCAGATCAGAGATGAGATGGACTTCGTTATCGCAATCATAGGTGGAGATCTGGAACGATACCGGGTAGGCAGGTACATTCTGCACGGTATCGGCGTATAAACCCTGGTTATCGGTATAGACCGTCTTGTAATAATGAAACGGGGATGAAAAATCGGTTTTAATGTACACCTTGTGATTTGGAACCACGCTGCTGCCCTGGATGTCAGTGATCGTTCCGCTGATGTAGACAGTTACCCCGAAAGCATTGCCTGTAATAAATGTTGTAAAAAGAAGAAAGAAAATGAGTAGGCGGTTTTTCATCATGGTCTGGTACTTTTTCGTCCGAAGTTATATCTGGCACCGATCTCGATTCCAACAGCAAAAGGATCTTTCACCGGTGTTGTTGTTGTCGACTCGTCCGTTGTAAAGGGTTTGAAATAATGTTTATAGTAAGGCTGCGCATAAATGCTGATATTCCTGGCCAGCCTGTATTCAAGATCAAGGGCTGCCATGATCTCCCAGTTTATTTTGACACGCTGCAGGGAGTTGTTGTCAACCCGGATCAGTCTCGCATTGGGATAATCGATGAAAGGCTGTGCTTCCTTTGATCCGATGAGGAAGGAGATGGAAGGTCCGGCTTTGATCCCAAGGCTGAACCGGCTGGTCTGAACCAGTTCATATCCTACCAGGAGCGGGATCTGCAGGTAGGTGTACCGGTTGATGGCGCGGTCGTCGGCGAAATGCTGCAGGCTGTCATAAACCGGGATATCCTTGGTGGTGTAAACAATAACATTCCCGGGTGTCACCTCGAACGAGATGATACTGGTAAAATAACCAATACTGTCTTTGCTCAGGTAGTTGACCCGGTAATCGGCATGATCAAAAACATACCCCAGGCCGAGGCCGGTCTGGATGGAAAATCTTCCGATATGATAGGTCAGTCCGGCATTCAGCCAGTAATTGGTGGACGCGTACCGGTCAGTGCTCCGGTAAACTGAATATTCGGGAGAGATGCCCATGTTTACACTGTAGAATTGTGAAATCTCCGGTTTCGTCTTTACCGGGACATTGGTAATGCCATAGAGATTTGTGAACCGCAACAGGGTATCTTCATCCTCTGAAAGCGAAAGTCCGGAAACAGAAAGCACAGGCATGTATTTCAGCTTTGTGTTGTCTGTATTCCTTTGCTTTGATTCTGAAACATTGCTTTCCTTCACCTCGATTGCCGACGGGGCAGCGGCGATAGCCGGTGTTGCGGAAACGAATGTACCTGAATAGTTTGACCTGCCTGTTTTCGCGGTATGGTTTGTCGTGTTGCTTGCCAGGACGGGAGATTCCCGCTTTGTCCTGATTTGTTGTACCGGGGAGCCGGCAGTGCTTGGTGTTGCGATACTTCCCTTGGCGACAGGGATTTTTCCTGAAGTCTGTACATCCTTTGTCCCCGGAAGCGAAGCTGTTGTCTTGCCCTCAGGGCTCATCTTCAGGACCGGGGAGGAAGTTGCAGTTTCTGCGGTCTTTCTATCCGGAACCGTATAGATGAGAAAGACCATCCCGACAAGGACGGCCCCTGCCAATCCTATCCATAAGGTCTTAGGAAGATTGCTGAAGTTAAAACGGGCAAGTTCCGCCCTCAGCAATTTCCGGCTGATGCCTTTCCAGAGACCGGTGGAAGGCTCAATCTGATGGTTCTCCAACGTGTTTCGGAACAGGTCGTCCAATCCACCCTGCGCATCAGCCTTGTATTTTTGTTCTTCACTCATTGATAATATTGTGTTTTTTCATTGTATAATACTCGTTCAGTTTGTGCTTCAGCACCCTTCTTGCTTTCAACAACTGGGTCTTTGAAGTACTCTCTGAGATGTTCAGTTCGCCGGCAATCTCCTTATGACTGTAATCCTCCAGCACATATAATGTAAAAACGACGCGGTAGCCTTCCGGCAATGACCGGATCATCTCAAGGAGGAGGTCGGCCGGTACGGGATCCAGGTCCCCGGCAGGTTCATCCTGGTCAATGATCTGCGTTTCATGGATAACATCTATATCTTCATGAAAAGGAATTTTCCTGTTCTTTTTTATTTCGTTCAATGAATTATTGATCATAATCCTCTTGATCCATCCTTCTAAAGAACCTTCCCTGCGGAAAGATGAAATTTTCTGAAATACTTTTAAAAATCCCTCCTGCAGGAAATCTTCGGCTTCATCCCGGCTCCTGGCATACCTGAAACATACCGCCAGCATTGAGGAAGCGAACTTTTTATACAATTCGTATTGTGCATCCCGCTTACCCGCAATACAGCCCTCGAGTATAGATTCATCAACAATCATCCGAAGATTTGCCGTTTAGTAGACATAAAGGCAAATAAATAGTTGCCTGATCTGCCCCAAAGATACAAAGAATAGAACGGGAACGTATCCTGAAATGCCGGCAGCGATGAATGCCTGGCATGAAGGGGGAATGAAGGGGGAATGATCTCCTGCAAAAACGGAACCGGCCCCTACCCCAGATCGGCCTTCAGGCGGGCAAAATTTGCATCAAAAAAGGATCTCCCCATCTCGTTCATGATTCCCTGCATATGATAGACGAAGACCTCGTTGAACACCTTTATGGAGGAAAGCTCTTCCATCGTGAAAATCTCATTATCGAACATATTCTCCACCTTGAAGACATGCAGGCGGGCGATGATTCTCGAATTGAGATCCTTCCGGTACAGCCCTTCACGCTTTCCCTTGTTCATATTGCTGTACATCGTTTCAAACATCTGCTTTCTGCGGATGTCCTTAACTTTCGAGAACAGATCAGGATAATATTTATGGATATCGTATTCCATGGAAGCATTGTAATCACGAAACATGGAATTGATCATCCGGTACACTTCGAAAAGTTCTTCGATCGCATTCAGGTTTTTTCGTTTGATTTCAAGAAAAAACTTGTTCCGTTTGTTATAATCAAGCAGGACGATATTTCTTACCAGGTCCTCTTTGTCTTTGAAATGTTCGTAAAGGGTTTTCTTGGAGATGCACAGGTGAGATGCCACATCGTCCATCGTAACGCTTTTTATACCATAGCGCTTATAAAGCCGTGTCACCTGCTCCAGGATATTTAGGGTCTTGGCATCCATCCTGCAAAGATACGACAATGAAACCGTGGAAACTATTTATCAGGAAAAGTTTTTCAGGAATCATCTCCCCGAAAGAAAAAACGGATCCAGGTTGTATCCCATTGCCAGAAGCGCCTCCCTGTTCTTTACGTAAAAGCTTCTCAATGCCTCAGCAGGAATGACATAGGTGACACCATAGTTGATGGATTCATCCGTTGCGGCATAGATTCCCCCGGTGTAAGGAACGTTTTGGCTGTAAGTATATTCATGAATTTCCTTTTCGGGACGAAGCACATAGTCCCTTTTCGAATAGGCCGAGCGCACCATGCCCATCAGCTCAAAACCGGAGGACCCGGATCTTGCCGAAAGGATGATCCCTCCGCTGAAACCCTTGTTGAATAATGCATCCATCATAAAGCCTGCGGATTCATCGCTGTTCGGATTGCTTACAATTCCTTTTGTGACCATCATGGTTCCCATGGGGAAACCGATTACATACGCTGCGGATCCCCAACCCAGCTCCTTTGCACGGCCCAGCGGATAGATAAAAGGGTTCATTCCCGTGACCGGCTCCGGGCATTCCTTTCCCACCAGTGCAATGTCATTTTCCCGGTCCATCGCCAGGATGTCAACCCGACCGCATCCGGGCAGCGCCCTGCAATAAATTTCCTGCCTCTCTTTGACGGCAATGGCTGTGACCTCGTCGGTGGAAAGCGTCCGCGACGGATCGGCAAACGTGACCACCGTATCCGGAAAATCCAGGATGTGGGCACAGGTCAGAAAAACAACCCGGTTTTCCGAATGAGCAATCAGGGTCATTGTTCCGCTGATTGTTTCATGCGAGACTGTTTTCGTAGCAGCCCGGCTTTTGAAGTCTCCTGAAGAAAGGGAATACTGTTTGTAATGATCCGCTGCACCAAACCTGTAGGTTGAATAATAGGCCACCGTAAACAATTTGCTCACTGAATGGGTGACCGATTCGAGCCGGGTTGAAACATCCGGAAATGAAAACTCTGTGACGTACCCGTTATCCGGTACCGCCGGTCCGGCTGGTTTCACCGGTTTCGGGACGCACCCTTCCAGGAAGGAAAGGGACAAGACCATCAGCACCACGAAGCATTCTTTTCTCATACGGTAAAAATCTTTGACAAAGCAAGCCGGAAATCCATGATTTCAGGTTTTCTCTTTCCCCCTCTCCGGACCCTGATCAAATATACATCAATCCTGAGACAAAACAATCATTTCCCTGAATCTCCTCAGCAGGTTAAGGTGGTTGATCCTTCTTAACAAGTCGGGCTTTTCACCGGGACCAGACCCTCTCATGCTGAAAGAATAACCACAGGAAAACGCCCTTGGAACAGGAAACTTTTGTTCTCCGAAAGTTTTTTAACCACGAAATTTCTCTATCTTTGCAGCTGTTTTCACCCCCTGGTTCATCACCTGTAACAAATCGTATTCATGAAAAAATCACTCATTATTTTTGGCATAATCCTTTTTGCCTTCGCATGCAGCAGTCCTGACAAACAGGCGAAACTCGATCAGCTGAGAAAGGAACACGACCAGCTGGCAGCCCAGATCACTGCCCTGGAACTGCAATTGAATTCAACCAACAAAGTGCCGGCCACCATTGTAAGTGTTCAGTCACTAACCGTACAACCCTTTGAACATTATATTGAAGTTCAGGGCCGGATCGACGGCAACGAGAACATCGGGGTAAGCCCGCGTACTGCAGGGGTGGTCACAAGGATCCTCGTAAAGGAAGGAGATTATGTTAAAAAAGGCCAGGTCCTTGCCGAACTGGACGCACAGGTGCTCAAACAGAACCTTGCCGACCTGCAGAACCAACTCTCCTATACGTCCGACCTGTACGACAAGCAAAAGGCTTTGTGGGATCAGAAGATCGGATCGGAAGTTCAGTACCTGACCGCCAAAAACGCCAAGGAATCTGTCGAGAACCGAATCGCATCCCTGAAGGACCAGATCAACATGTCGAGCATCACCGCACCGATCGATGGTACGGTTGAAGATATTCCTCTTAAGGTTGGCCAGATGGCTATTGCCGGGACGCCAGCCTTCCGTGTAATAAATTTTGCGAAGGCCAAAGCCGTTGCAGATGTCGGCGAAGCCTACAGTTCGAAGATTAAGACCGGCGACCAGGTAAAGATCTTCCTTCCCGATCTGAATGACGAGCTTCAGCAGAATGTGACTTTTGCCAGCAAGTTCATCAATCCTACCAACCGTACGTTTGTGGTTGAAGTCGAACTTCCACCCTCCCACGACCTGGTTTATCGTGCCAACATGATCGCTGTGATCCGGATCAAGGATTACGCAAACAGCTCAACGGTTGCCGTGTCGCAGAATTTCATCCAGTCATCCAAGGAAGAGGGACTTTACGTTTTCCTGGCAAAAGAGGAAAACGGCAAGAAAGTGGCCCGGAAAGCCTACGTTAAAACCGGGGTTACCTACAACGGGCTCACCGAGATCCTCAGCGGCTTGAAAGACGGGGATAAGATGATCACGGCAGGGTATAAGGATCTGTACGACGGACAGGTCATCGACTATAAATAATATATTTTTCCCTCATGAAAGTAGCACAGAATAAACTCAAGGAATTTTTTGCGACCAGCTGGGCCATTGATAACCGGACCAGCATATACGTCCTGACCATCATCATCACGATGCTGGGCGTAATGTCGTATATCAGCATTCCAAAGGAACAGATTCCGGAGATCATCATTCCCACCATCATTGTAAACACACTTTATCCCGGCACCTCACCGGAAGACATGGAGAACCTTGTCACCCGGCCGATTGAGAAGGAGACCAAAGCCCTGGCCGATGTCAAGAAGATCACCAGCAAATCGATCCAGGATTTCTCCACGATCGTGGTGGAGTTCAACCCCGGAATCGAAGTCTCGGAAGCAAAACAGCGCGTACGTGATGCCGTTGACAAGGCCAAAACCAACCTGCCCACCGATCTGCCGAAAGAGCCCGACATCATGCAGGTGGACCTCTCCGAGATCCCCATCATGTATGTCAACATCTCCGGTGATTATGACCTCCAGCGGCTGAAGAAATTTGCCGATGACACGAAGGATAAGATTGAAACCCTCAAGGAGATCACCCGGGTGGATATCGTGGGGGCCCTCGACCGTGAGATCCAGATCGATGCCAACATGTACAAGATGCAGGCCGCCAGCGTCACCTTCAGCGACCTGGAAAGGGCCATTGCAAGTGAAAATGTTACCGTTTCTGCCGGAACGATCTCCACGTTCGGATCAAAACGTACGATCCGTGTTGCGGGACAGTTCAAGTCGCCGGAAGAGATCAAGAACATCATGATCAAATCGGGAAGCGGTGCTATCGTTTATGTGAAGGACATCGCCGACGTCAAAGATTCCTTCAAGGAACAGGAAAGCTTTTCACGTATCAACGGCAAGAATGTCATCACCCTCAATGTGATCAAAAAAAGCGGTGAGAACCTGCTCAATGCCTCCGATGAGATCAAGGCCATGCTGGCCGATCTGAAAGTAAACAATTATCCTCCCGACCTTAAGGTGACCCTTACCGGGGAACAATCACGGTTTACAAGGAGTACCCTGGAGGAACTGAACAACACTGCCATCATCGGGTTCATACTCGTTACCCTGATCCTGATGTTCTTTATGGGGATCAACAATGCTTTCTTTGTGGGTCTCTCAGTTCCGCTTTCGATGTTTGTTGCTTTCCTCGTCATGCCCTGGCTGGGATTCACCATGAACATGATTGTGATGTTCGGGTTCATCTTTGCCCTTGGGATCATCGTGGATGACGCCATCGTGGTCATTGAGAACACCCACCGAATACACAAGGACGACCCGAATGTCATTACAGCAGCGAAACATGCGGCCGGGGAAGTGTTCCTCCCGATCCTCTCCGGAACCCTGACCACCCTTGCCCCTTTCTTTCCGCTGGCATTCTGGCCGGGTATCGTTGGGAAATTTATGCATTACCTTCCCGTCACACTGATCATAACCCTTTTTGCATCCTTGTTCGTTGCTTATATCATGAACCCGGTATTTGCCGTCACATTCATGAAACATGAATATGAAAAAACCGAACACAAAACAAACTACCGGGGGTTGCTTGCCGCCAGCGGGATTCTTCTTGCAATGGCACTACTTTTCTACTTCACAGGAGTTTTTGGCATGGGGAACCTGATGATCTTTTGCCTCCTGATGAATGCCGTTTACCGCCTGTTTGTAAAAAATGCCGCCATCAAGTTTCAAAATTCGGGCTGGCCTAAGGTCATTGCCTTCTATGAAAAGAACCTGAGGTTCTTCCTGCATAAAAGAAACCCGTGGTATCTTTTTATTACCGTCATTGTTCTTTTCTTCCTTTCCATCATCATCACAGGGATCACAAAGCCAAAAGTGCTGTTTTTCCCTGACAATGATCCCAACACCATTAATGTTCTCATCAAGATGCCGGAGGGAACAGACCAACTCGTGACCGATTCCGTCACAAAAATCGTCGAGAGGAAGGTAGACAAGGTCATCGGGAAAAACAAAAAGCTCGTAGAATCCATCGTCACCAATGTCGGTTTCGGGGCAGGCGAGGGAATATTCGACAGAAGTACGGCATCCAACAAGGGGAAGGTTGCCATCAACTTCATCGAAAGCCGCTACCGGCATGGTGTCAGCACAATGCCCTTCCTTGATTCGATACGTTCGGCCGTGAAGGATATTCCCGGTGTGCAGATCAGTGTCGGGAAGAACACGATGGGACCACCCACCGGGAAACCTGTAAATATTGAAGTCTCCGGAGAGAACCTCGATGACCTTATCGTGACCTCGATAAATTTCCAGAATTACCTGGATTCGCTGCGGATCCCGGGGATCGAAAAGCTGAAGTCCGACTTCGACAACAAGAAACCCGAAATCACGGTGGATATTGACAGGGTCAGGGCCAACCGTGAAGGCATTTCGGTCGGTCAGATCGGGATGGAACTGCGTACCGCCATCTACGGTAAGGAAGTTTCCAAGTACAAGGAGGCTGAAGATGAATACCCGATCCAGCTCAGGTATAGCGAAGAACAGCGAAAAAATATCGATAAGATGGTCAACGCCAGGATCACTTACCGGGATATGAACAGCGGCCAGTTGCGGCAGATCCCGATCTCATCCGTTGCAAAACTGGGATACAGGGACACCTATGGCGGCATCAACCGGAAGAACCTCAAACGTGTGATCACCATCTCCTCGGAAGTGCTTTCAGGATATACCGCCAACGAGGTGGTGGCTTCGGTCAACCAGTCACTCCGGGGATTCCCTCTCCCGAAAGGCATTAACATCAACCTGACGGGTGAACGGGAGGACCAGGCCGAGACAATGATGTTCCTTATGAAAGCCATGATGGTTGCCATCGGGCTTATTTTCTTCATCCTGATCACCCAGTTCGGGTCGGTCAGTAAATCGCTGATCATCCTGAGTGAAGTTGTTTTCAGCATCATCGGCGTCCTCTTCGGCATCTTCTTCTTCCACATGAGCATCAGCATCATCATGACCGGGCTGGGCATCGTGGCACTGGGAGGCATCGTGGTCAGGAACGGGATCCTGATCGTGGAGTTCGGTGACACGCTGAAAGACCGCGGGCACCGTACCCGCGAAGCCATCATCGGGGCCGGAATGGTCAGGATCACCCCGGTCGCCCTGACAGCAACCGCTACCATGCTGGGACTGATCCCGCTGGCCGTGGGGATGAACATCAATTTCGTAACCATGTTCACCGAGCTGAACCCTCATATCTACTTCGGAGGCGACAATGTCGCTTTCTGGGGCCCGCTCTCCTGGACCATCATCTTCGGGTTGAGCTTTGCCACCTTCCTGACGCTGATCTTCGTTCCTGCACTCTATCTCATCGATTACGAGATGAAGCTGAAGTGGAAGCACAAGAAATGGCTGAAAGAGAGGAAACGGAGGCTGGAGAAGGGAGTATAGAGCATTGCACCTACCCTTGTATATTCCTTGGTAAGTTTTCCTGCAAAACTATCCGGCAAATATTGAAGTCCCTTGCGAAATTAATCCAGGTCTTCGGGGTTACTATTTTCACCGCTAAGGCGCCAAGGCGCTCAATTTATTTTGGCCTGTAATCAACCTCTGTGGTTCTCTGTGAACCTCTGTGGCTCTCTGTGTAATTCCCAGGCTCTCAAAAAGTCAGTTACACAGAGGTTCACTGAGAAGGCACAGAGGACCACAGAGGGATCTCAACTTTGTTTCAACCCCAATATCCTCTATCCTCTACTACACTTTCTCCAACAGCTTCGCCAGCCTGATCCTGTTCTTCAGAAGATCGAAGAGCGACTGGATATAATCGGATTCCGACATCAGGAACTGGTTGTATTTCTGGTTCAGGTCGGTTGAGGATGAGACACCTTCCTTATATTTCGAAAATGTCTTTTCGTAGATCTTGTTGGCGACGTTCAGCCCTTTCTGCTTGTTCCGGAAAACGAGGTAGGAGTTTGTAAAATCCTTCTTCAGGGTCTCCACCTGCAGCAGAAGCTGGTTCTTCACTTTGGCATCGTTCACCTTCATCTTCTCCACGTTGAGGCGGGCCTGGTCAACAGCATATTTCCTGCCGCCGCTGCTCCAGATCGGAATAGCAAGGGTCAGCCCCCAGTTCACGGTTTTGTACCAGGGGTATTTGTCGTTGAAAAACGACCATTCGTTCCGCTGGGCATTTCCCTGGGCTCCAAGGAAACCTGAAAGTGTGGGATGGTATGCAGTTTTGGAAAGCTTGTACTGCATCAGTACAAGGTATTCCTGCTTTTTGAGTAGCGTGTATTCAATATTATGGTTATAATCGAACTGTTCTTTGATTAGTGCGTCTTCATTTATTTCATTCAGGAAAAAACTCAGATCGTTGGTCAGTTCGATCTCCTGGTTATCGCCGATCCCAAGAAGGAACTTCAGGGTGTTATACGCGATCAGCCGCTGGCTCTTGATATTGATCAGGCTTGCGTCCAGATTCGAGCGGTTCAGTTCCATCTGGTCAACATCGATATCTTCAATCAATCCAAGCTTCAGGGTGGCCACCCCGTCTTCATAAAGTTTGTTCACCGTTTTATACGTGGAGTCAAGAATCTTCGTGCTCTCTTCCACAATAAGCAAACCGATATAGGCTTCGGAAACAACATCCCTGACATCCATTTTATCCTTGACCATTTTCTGTTTTGCAGTCTCCAGGTAAGCTTTGGCTGTCTGCAGCCCGACGAGATACTGTCCGCTGTAAACGAGCTGTGTCAGTCTTGCACGCAACGTGGCATTGTACTCCTGGCCGAACTGGATCGGAAAAGTAGTTCCCGGTTTACCAATGAATTCTCCGGGGATCAGGGATGTAGGTAATGCCAGGTAATCAACATAATCAATCCCGGCATCAATCTGCGGCAGCCCGATGGAGGTGTTCTGCTTAACCATCTTTTTTGCAATCTGCACGTCATAGGCAGAGTTCTTCAGGTCGTAGTTGTTTGTATAGGCATAGTCCTGTGCCTCTTTCAATGAAAATTTAAGTGCCGGTTTTAGTTGAGCTTCTGTTCTTAAGCCGATCGAGAAGAATGAAACAACCGCTATCAGGAAAAAAATACGTTTCATTTGTTGAATTTGCTAAAATTTACTTTTCGTTTTTGTTTTTCGTAGTATTCAATTCCCTTGGCATTGGCGATTCCGCGTATGAAATTGTCAAACATCGCCTCAAAAAGGGTTTGGAAAGAAAATTTGTCGGCAGGAAAAAATTCAGGGTTATGCAAGTCAATGAGGCGACGGATGTAAAGCCGGGCAATCAGTTCAATGCTCAGGTCATCACGGTATACACCCTGGTTGATTCCCTTCTCCAGGTTGATCTGGATCTTTTTAAAGATAAAATCAACCCTGTCATCAATGTGTTTGTGATAAATGTCGGGATAATATTTTTTCAGGTCGAAGGTGATGGACGGACTGATGTCGCGGAAGCGTTCACCCAATTCCTTGCTGACAGTGAGCAGGATATCGATGGCGTTTACACCTTCAAAACTGTAAGTGTCAAAGATAATCTCAAAGTTCTGTCGCTCAAGCTCAAGGAGTTTCTCAACCAGCTCATTTTTGCTGGAGAACAGCTGGTACAATTTTTTCTTTGAAATTCCCAGGTCGCGGCATATATCCTCCATGGATACGCTGCGTACACCATATTTGAAGAACAATTCCCTTACCCGTTCCAGAACATCTGTCAAAGTGTTGTCCATGAAGATCCTATTAAATTAAACGTGGAATGAGGGATAAAGCCTGCCTTGAATTTGTCGCAAAGCGAGAATATATAAGCATTTCATGAGTTGAACAGGATTTTTCCGGAAGGCAAAATTAATGAAATTTCGCGAGAAACAAAAAAAGGGTAAAAAGTTTTTTCGTGTTTTTATTCCACGATCATTTTGCGCCTGACCGATTTCTCATTGTCCGTCAGCGAATAAAAATAGAGGCCCGGGGTAAGTCCGTATTTTGCGATGTCGAAGTTTTCAATATAACGGCCCGGGGCACTCACTTTATGGTCGACCAGGGTGGCGATCCTGTTTCCGTAAAGATCGAAAACCTCGAGGTTTATTGTTGTGTTCCGGCGGACTTTATAGGCAATGCAGGTAACCGACCTGCCGGGATTGGGAAAATTTTGTTCAAGGGTAGAGGAAAAACCGGATTCAGGTTTCTGCCCTATACTCATGAAAAGACTGTCGACGAGGGCTGTATAAACAGTGAGCTGGCTGTTATCAAGCCGGGCCCAGATCGGTCGCACCACATTGTTGTGGGCAGAGATGTTGGTATAGTCTCCGAAAAAGATCAGGTGATTTGGAGTAAAAGGCGATTCACTGACTTTGAAATTTTGAAAGGTCTCACCCCCGTCGCGGGAAACCGCCATATAAACATCCGTTGCTTCATCCGGGTAAGCCCTGCGGTCATAAAAAACAAAATAGATGAAACCGGTAACCTGGTCAACCGTCATCCAGGTGAAAAACTGTTGCTTTCCCGGAGGATCATCATTCACTCGCTTCCGGGGGCTCCATGTCAAACCGCCATCCGTCGATTTCGTGAGCCATACATCGGTATCGGTAAACCCGTTCCGCTGATCACTCCAGTTTATGTATATAGTTCCACGGGATGGCCCGTTGCTGAGGTCGCAGCAGGTCACCGGCAAACCGTTTGCACGATAGATTCCCGGGATGGCATAATCCCATCCTCCGGGAATATCGGAAACAAATACATTGGTATCCATCCAGGTCGCGCCTTCGTCAAGGGAACGGTTGAAAACCAGCCCGGCCGGTCCTGCCCAGGAAACATAGATCTCTCCACCGGGACCTACAGCCGGAACGGCCCCTTCATCGGTATTGTCGCTGTCAACACAATCACCGGCAACCCGGCTGATGCGCTTCGGAGTACTCCAGGTGGCGCCTTCATCCGTCGATTTTGAAAATAATATTATGGAGCTGTCGGCAGGATCTGATGTACCATAAACATCAAACTGGGTCCAGGTCACATAGATGGTATTCGTTACCGGATCAACAACCGCCCACTCTTTGTCCTGGCCCTTGGTGCCGTTCAGTCCCATGAAAGTTCCGTCAGACCAGGTAAGTCCGCCATCCGTCGATTTCTGGCATACGATCCGGTCGATAAAGCTGCCGAGTGGGGGGTTAGAGAGATGGAAATAGTAATAATTCCCGGCCGTGTCGATCACCAGGCAGGGATCGCCATAAACGCTGTAGGGAGAAGTGAGGTTTCCCTGCGACCAGAGCAGACCTCCGTCACCGGATGTGTAAAACAGATCGATGTTGGCCCCGGCAACCAGACGGTCAGGGTTTTTCGGGTTGATGGCAATGGAAGGTTCTTCCGGCCAGTCGGTGTCGCCGATCAGGATATTCGGGAACTGTGAGAAAGCAATGTTGCTCATCAGGAGGCAAACGATCAGTATCAGCTTTCGCGAACGCATAGTGGAACAGAATTATTCAATAAAGTTACAAAAAAACCGGATGATATGTCCAGCCCGGATTGAAAAACAGAGGCTCTGACACAATCACAGTACCGGTTCATTTCACCCGGATCCTCTTCCCTTTTTTGATATTCCCGATCACAACAGCTTCACTGATCCCTGCTTTCCGGCATTCTTCCACAAATTCATCCGAATACTTAGGAGGAAGGGCGATCAGCAGCCCGCCGGATGTCTGGGCATCTGCCAGGATCACTTTGGCCAGTTCAGGTACACCTTCATCCCAGTCTGTGATCTCCTCCACATACTGAAGGTTGTTGCGGGTTCCCCCGGGGATCATGTTCATGGCGGCAAGCGCCCATACAGTTGACAAAACCGGCACCTTTTTATAATCGATCTCAGCACCTGTTTTACTTCCCAGAATCATCTCCTTCAGATGTCCGAGCAATCCAAACCCGGTCACATCGGTACAGGCGCTTACCGGAAATCCGGCCATGACTGCTGCTGCTTTATCATTCAGCCGGGCCATCATGGATATCATCCGGCTTTCAGTCTCTCTGTCGACCAGGCCACGCTTGATGCCCGTCGAAAGGATACCGGTACCCAGCGGTTTTGTCAGGATGATCACATCTCCGGGTTTTGCAGATGAGTTTGACAGGATCTTTCCTGCATCGACAATTCCGGTCACAACCAGTCCGAATTTTGGCTCCGTATCCTCAATCGTGTGCCCCCCGATAATGCTGATCCCCGCTTCTGCAGCTTTATCCGACGCACCCTTCAGGATCTGTTGAAGCACTTCCGGAGGGAGAAGCTTATCAGGAAATCCTACGATGCTGAGTGCGAACAAGGGTTTCCCGCCCATGGCATAAATGTCGCTTAAGGCATTGGCCGCGGCAACAGCGCCGAAATCGTAAGGATCATCCACAACCGGCGTGAAAAAGTCGACGGTCTGCACAAGGGTAGTCTGTTCATCAATCCTGTATACTGCTGCGTCATCCGGATCCTTCAGGCCCACAAGAACATTGGGATCGCTGGAAACCGGAAGCTCCTTCAGGATCTTTTCAAGGTATTGCGGACGGATCTTGCAGGCGCAGCCCAGTCCGTGGGTAAAGTGAGTGAGTTTTATTTCGGATGCCGGATGCTCGATGCTCGATGCTGGATGCTCGATGCTGGATGCTCGATGCTGGATGCTGGATGCTGGATGCTGGATGCTCGATGCTGGATGCTGGATGCTGGAGGATGTAGGATCGAAAATGGAGGATGGATTTGAAAGTTTTTTGTAAGCATTAATTATGATGGGTATTGCTTCTTCGATCTCGTTTTGTTTTGTCATACGGCCGAGGGAAAAACGCACGGAGCCCATCGCGAAATGAACGGGAACTTTCATGGCAGTCAGTACGGGAGAAATAACTTCACTGTCTGAATGACAGGCTGCGCCGGCAGATGCCTCAACAGGGGCCATTCGCTCGAGAAGCAATGCCGCTTCCACTCCCGGGAAGCTGATGTTCAGGGTATTCGGAAGCCTCCGTTCCGGGTGGCCGTTCAGCTTTATTTCCGGCAATTCCGCCCTGATCTGTTGAAACAGGAGATCTCTCAGCTTCTGAACAGGTTCAACCCGTTGAGCCTTACTCTCTGCAACAAGTTCACAGGCTTTACCAAAACCCGCAACCGACAACACATTCTCGGTCCCCGCGCGAAGGTTTTGCTCATGGTCGGCGCCATGAATCTGTTTTTCAGGATGGAATCCCCTTCGGATATAGAGGGCCCCGACACCCTTGGGTGCATAGATCTTATGTCCTGCAAGGGAGAGCAGGTCAACGTTCATCGCTTCCACATCCACGGGAATTTTTCCTGCACTCTGTGCAGCATCACTGTGAAACGGGATATGGTGCTCCCTTGTGATCCGGCCGATCTCATCCACAGGCTGGATCGTACCGGTTTCGTTATTGGCATGCATGATCGTAACCAGGATCGTGGAAGATGTGATGCTCTTTTCCACATCTTCCGGATCCACCATCCCGTATTCATCCACAGGAAGATAGGTGACCGTAAACCCCTGCGTTTCAAGGTAACGGCAAACCTCCAGTACCGAAGGATGTTCGATGCAGGAGGTAATGATGTGATTCCCCTTGTTCCGGCCTGCGAGTGCTGTTCCCTTGATGGCAAAATTGTTCGATTCGGTGCCCCCGCTGGTAAAAATGATCTCATCGGGATGGCAGTTCACCATTTTTGCAACCTGGCTGCGGGCAGTTTCAACAGCTTCCTTAGCCTTCATCCCCTCCGCATGAATACTGGAAGGGTTTCCGAAAAACCCGGTAAGATAGGGCTGCATGGCTTCCGCAACAAGGGGGTCTATAGGCGTTGTGGCGTTATAATCAAGATAAATGCTTTCCATGGCTACGGATTATTTTCAGGGATCGATTTCCCTGCGTTCAGGACAAGTTTTGCATTTTCTAAGGGATCGTCACTTTCGAGGACAATAGTATGGATTACCAGGTTCACTCTTTTCAGCAGGGAATGGGTGTAGCTCTTGTCATAATGCGACAATGCCAGGCCCGCCACGGTAGCATAATCGCCGGAATCAATGGCAGCCAGGGCTGTTTTCGCATTGGTCCCTCCCAGTTTTTCGCTGATCTTCAGTATCGCATCCTTTAAATCCTGCTTTTCAATTTCCGAATATTCATTGACAAGCCGTCGTATCCTTTGTTCCCGGCTGGATTCAACCTTGATCATGACCGCACGGATCATCTGTTCAAACAGGGGTTCGGGGATCCCTACATTTCCGATCATACGGCTCTCATCCTCGATCCACACCGGTCTTGAAGCGTCAAGTAGTTCCCATTGAGAAAAGAGGTTGTTTTCAAACTGTTCATTGCAAGGCTGAACAGGCTGTCTGAGTCCTCCGAAAACCGAACCCTTATGACTTGCCAGCTGTTCAAGGTCCAGGATCTGTTCTCCCTCTTTTTCAAGCAGGTGAAGGAGCTCCGTTTTCCCGCTGCCGGTCAGCCCGCCAAGAATGATGATCTTCACCGGCAGGGACAATTTTTCCCTCACAAACCGGCGATAGGCCTTATATCCGCCTTCCAGCAAAAAAACCTTATAACCGGCCTGTTCAAAGAGCCAGGCCATGCTGGCGCTGCGCATCCCTCCTCTCCAGCAGTGAACAAGGATCTCTTTCTGCAGGGTAATTCTGTGCAGCTTCTTCACAAAATCCGCAAGTTTCGGTCCCGCCAGTTCAAGTCCTTTGAGCACAGAAGCATCCCTCCCCGAATTCTTAAAAAGGGTACCCACAACGGCACGTTCTTCATCATTGAAAAGGGGAAGGTTAATAGCACCCGGGATATGCCCTGAGAGGTATTCCTTCTCCGAGCGCACGTCGATTACAGGAAATGTCCTTGACAGCTTTAAAAATTCTTCGGGGAGGATCTGTTCTTTCATTTGAGAGATAAATTTAGCAATAATCATGAAATCGGGCATTTTTACTTTTCTCCAGCCGGGTTCGGGCTGATCGGGAACGATTATTTTCGTATCTTTGCGCCCTCATTTAAAGAACTTCTGAATGAGCGACAGGATCAACCATGAATGCGGGATTGCGCTGGTACGTCTTCTGAAACCGCTCGAATATTACCTGGCAAAATACGGCACGGCAACCTATGGCATGAACAAGCTTCATCTGCTCATGCAGAAGCAGCACAACCGCGGTCAGGATGGTGCCGGGATTGCAAGCATCAAGTTTGACCTTGAACCCGGTAACAAATACATCAACCGGCTGCGTTCCGATTCCGATTCCCCGATCAAAGATATCTTTTCCGCCTTCCATGAACAGCTCCAGCATGTCATTGAGAAACAGCCGCAACGGGTTTGTGATGTGGCCTGGCTGAAAAACAACATCGACTTCATCGGCGAACTCTACCTCGGGCACCTGCGTTATGGAACCTTCGGCAAAAACTCCATGCTGAACATCCATCCCTTCATTCGCGAAAACAACTGGATGACCAAAAACCTGGTTCTTGCCGGAAATTTCAACCTCACTAACGTTGACGAACTCTTTGAACGGCTCATCGACCTTGGGCAATACCCGGTTGAAACATCCGATACGATAACCATACTGGAGAAGATCGGCCATTTTCTCGATGAAGAGAACGAAGCTCTTTACAAGAAATTTAAAAAAGAGGGATTCCCGAAACGGGAGATCACAAAAGAGATTGCCAGACATCTTAACATTGAAAAGATTTTAAAGAATTCGGCCGAAAGCTGGGATGGCGGTTATGTAATCGCAGGATTGCTGGGTCACGGGGATGCCTTTGTAATGCGTGACCCAAGCGGGATCCGGCCTGCATTTTATTATTACAATGACGAGATTGCCATCGCCACTTCTGAACGGCCGGTCATTCAGACCACCTTCAATGTGCCATTTGAATCCGTAAAGGAATTAAAACCGGGACATGCCCTGATCATCAAAAGAGACGGGACCATTACCGAAAAGCAATTCCGGAACCCGCTGGAAAAGAAAGCCTGTTCGTTTGAAAGGATCTATTTCTCCCGTGGAACCGATAAAGAGATTTACCGGGAACGGAAGAACCTGGGGAAACTCCTCGCACCTTCCATCCTCAAAGCCATTGATTACGACCTGGAGAATACCGTCTTCTCCTACATACCCAATACTGCCATTGACGCCTATTACGGACTTATCGAGGAACTCGGTACGTTCTGTAACACCATCAAAAAAGACAGGATCCTCGAAGCACAGGGGAAACTTACCCCGGATGAACTGGATGCCATCCTTAAACTGTGGCCCCGGGTGGAAAAAGTCGCTGTCAAGGACATGAAACTGCGCACCTTCATTGCACAGGATTCACAACGCGACGACCTGGCAGCACACGTTTACGACATCACGTACGGGAGCATCCGGAAAGGAAAAGACAACCTGGTCGTACTCGATGATTCCATCGTGAGGGGAACTACGCTGAAGCAAAGCATCCTGCGCATCCTTGACCGGCTCGAACCGAAAAAGATCATCATCGCCTCTTCGGCTCCCCAGATCCGTTACCCCGACTGCTACGGCATCGACATGGCCAAGCTTACCGACTTTATCGCCTTCAAAGCAGCCATCGACCTGCTGAAGGAATCTCATCTGGAAAATGTGATCAACGACGTTTACAAAAAATCGAAAGACCAGGAACATCTGCCGAAGGAGAAAATCCGGAATTTTGTCAAGGAAATTTACAAACCTTTCACAGCACAACGGATATCGGAAAAAGTCTCTGAACTCCTGACTCCCTCTTCGGTCAAAGCAAAGATTGAGATCATCTACCAGACCATCGAGGACCTGCACACGGCCATTCCAAATCATACCGGCGACTGGTATTTCACAGGCAATTATCCTACTCCCGGGGGAAACAAGGTGGTGAACAAATCCTTTATCAATTACATCGAGGGAAGAAATGTCAGGGCCTATTAAAGCCTCAAAATAAGAAGAATACCATTTGCCCGTTCATCGGTCCTTTTTCATATCAGAACCTTTCTCCATGGAACATTTCTTTTCTGAAAAGAAAATCTTTTTTTTTCTGGCCGCACTGTGCATCCTTACAACCCTCCTTTACTCGGGGATGCTGAATTATCCCATCACCACCAATGACGATATCGTTTTTTTTACAAAATATCCTGAGATACTGAACCTTTCATGGAATAGTATCGGTCGGTACTTTTCCTCCTACCATGCATCCCTTTATCAGCCTCTCACGGTCCTCACATTCGCCATCAACTATCATTTTACGGGCACCTCTCCCCTTTCCTTGCATCTTGTCAACCTGATTTTTCATCTGATCAACATCATCCTGGTTTTCTTTTTTTTCAACAACCTCCTTAAAAAGCCTTTGGTTGCGATCCTGATCGCTTTCCTCTTTGCCCTGCATCCGATGAATGTGGAAGCTGTTACGTGGATCTCGGCCAGGAGCAGCACAATGTATGCCTGCTTCTACCTGCTCTCGCTTATTTTTTACCTGAGATACAGCAAAGGTTCTCAGCAGATCCACCTTTTATTTCTCTCCCTGCTTTTCTTCATTCTTTCCTTATTCTCCAAAGTGCAGGCCGTTACCCTTCCGCTTGTTCTCCTGTTGCTCGATTATTACACGAATCGCCGAAACCTTAAAGTTGTTCTTATAGAGAAGTTGCCTTTCCTGATCCTGAGCCTTGTTTTTATCATCATTGCATTCAGCAATTCTGAAACTTCAACCGTTTACACCCATTCGAAGCTGAAGCTATTTACAACTTTTGACATCCTTTTTCTGAACGGGGGTTCCCTCTTCTTCTACCTTCAGAAATTTCTTGTTCCTGTTGACCTGTCTGCCGTCTATCTGTTTCCAGTGAAAACAAACTCGGGATTGCCGGCCGGTTATTATTGTTATACTTGTCTCATCCTGGTTTTGGGTATTCTCATTTACAGATTCCGGAAGAACAGGGATCTTATTCTAGGCGTCGGGATCTTTCTTCTTGCCATTTCAATCAATCTTCCGCTGATTTCTGTCAGAAGCGTCATCGTTGCCGACCGGTATGCTTATTTCCCGTTTTTGGGACTGATGATGCTTGTGGCTCTGTTTCTTCATTCCTTCGGATGTAACCATCTTTCCTCCGGCCGGAAGTACATTCAGGGGGTGACCCTGTTTCTTCTTCTTTATGGATCGTTTTATGCATATGAGACATGGGAGGCCAATAAAAAATGGGAAAATGACCTGACGCTCAGCACAAACATCATTGACAGGAACCCTCCGGTACCCTCCATCGCTAAAATATACCGAAAGCGTGGAAACTATTTTGCAAGTCATCAGATGCTGAAGGAGGCCGTTTCAGATTATTCAAAAGCCATCGAGCTGGATCCTGAAAATACGGATTCGTTTATAAAAAGGGCTTACATCTATCTGCAACTAAATGATCCGGAAAAGGCACTTCCCGATCTTGATAAGGGGATAGAAAACAAACCCGATGCGAGCGTTTTGTATTCAACACGGGCGATGGTAAAACTGAATACCGGTGATGCACTGGGTGCCTGGGCGGATTGCAATAAAAGTCTTGCGCTTGACTCGGCTAACGCGGAAGCCTATAATTTCAGGGCTATACTAAAGTTCCGGTCAAAGGATATCCACGGGGCAGAGTTGGATCTCAGGTCTGCTGTCAGGTTTAACAATCAATATGCGGAAGCCTATAAGAACCTGGGAACAGTTCTGTTCCAGGTTAACAATCTTACCCAGGCTTGTTATTACTGGAAAACTGCGGCCCGGCTTGGCAACCGCGAGGCGGCCCAGCTTGTGAGGAGCAATTGCCGGTGAGATCCATGCGGTGGCAGGCCATATCCGAAGGAAATCAGCCTTCCTGATCAGCCGATCATGGCTCCGCTGATTTTCGCGGCTATTTCAGCAAATTCGCCGGGTGATAGTTTCAGTTTCGGTTTCCGGAAATCGATATCGTAAATGGTTTTCAGCGGGACCAGGTGGATATGGGCATGCCTGACTTCAAGTCCGATGACGGCAATGCCGATCCGCTCACAGGGTATGACCATCCGCATGGCTGCAGCCACGCGTTTGGCAAATAAAAAAAGCCCCTGGTACTCCTCATCTCCGATGTCGAAGATATAATCGGTTTCCTTTTTCGGAATGACCAGTGTATGGCCTTCCGCGAGGGGATTGATATCAAGGAATGCAAAGTAATTTTCATCCTCGGCCACCTTGTATGAAGGGATCTCCCCGCTAACGATCCGTGTAAAGATGCTTGCCATTAATGTCCGTTTTTTCTTGATATTTCAATGATCTCAAATGCCACCGTACCTGCGGGTACCGTAATCTCAACTTTATCGCCGATGCTCTTTCCAAGCAGCCCCTTGGAAATCGGTGAATTGACTGAAATTTTACCGATCTTCACATTGGCTTCATTTTCAGGAACGAGGGTATAGGTAACCACACCGTTATTCTGGGTATTTCTGAGTTTTACGGTAGAAAAGATCAGGATCTTGGTACTGTCGAGCTTGGATTCATCCAGCAGTCGGGCATTGCTGATTACCTCCTGCAACTTGTTAATTTTCAATTCCAGCATGGATTGAGCCTCCTTGGCGGCTGCATACTCTGCATTCTCTGAGAGGTCTCCTTTATCTCTTGCCTCAGCGATCTGTTTTGAAATTGCCGGACGATCCACCGATGTGAGTTTGTTCAACTCTTCCTGGAGTTTATCCAACCCGTCTTGCGTATAATACTTGATCTCAGCCATGGCTACAAGTTTTCATTGACCAGATAATAAGGCAAAAGACCCTTTGAAAGGGCCCTTATGCCATGAAAAAATAATGTTTAGGACTAAATGTACTAAAGGTAATTTCTAAAAGTTGAGCTTAAGTCCGATACAATGTGTGCCGGAATATGGGTTTGTAGTTCTGTAAGAGTAATCGATCCCGATGCCTGTTTCTTTTTCCTTGTTGAAGGGAACGGAAACTGAGAAACCTGCATTCAGGCCGGTATATACGGTTCCCCTGTCAACGATGGAGGAATTGAAAATACCTGACTGGTAGGTGTATCCGGCCCTCACTCCAAAATAGGGTTTTAACGCATATTCGAGTCCGAGTGTAAACTGGTCCTTTGTAAAGGAGTTTGAGGTGAAGTTACCTGCCAGGGTAATACGATGCATCTCTCCGATCAGGAAGTCATAGGAAGCGCCGATCCTCAGGGTGGCAGGCAATTCATATTTTTCTGAACGGGTTTGTACTGTAAATAAGTCGTTATCGTTTCCATGGGTCGGGATGATACCGCGGAAAGAGAGTCCGTCACCGGTGAATTTCATGGTCGGGCCGATGTTTTTCAGGGCGACCCCGAATTTGATCTGGTCCTTTTCACCGGTGATATACTGGATCCCTGCATCGATGGCGATTCCTGTGGCACTGGCGTCAGCGATGGATTCAGAGATGACTTTTACATTCAATCCTCCATAGATGCTGTTTGAAAACGCCTTGGCATACGCAAGGTTGATGTTGAGGTAACTGGGTTTAAACTGACCCAGCTGGCCTTCCGGAGAATTCACGGTGGTGATGTCAATTTGTCCGAAATTCATCGACATGATTGACAATGTAAGCACACCTTTATTCGCCCCCAGTTTCTGGGAAAAACCAAAGTTCATGATACTGATCCCGGTTCCCTGGAGCCAGTTGGTATAGGAAAAGATGATTTCCGTTCCCTTTGTTGAGGCTGTACCGGCGATATTTGAATACATGGCTTCGAGTCCATAAGCATTGGCAGTATTCACGCTTCCCCAGCCCGAACTCCTTGCCCATGGATCGATCATCAGCTCTGACGCCCCCGCCTGACCTGAACGGTCTTTATTACCGGCAAAAACCTTATCCATAGAAAGGACCATCAATCCTGCTAAGAATATTGCAAATAAGAGTTTATAAATATTTTTCATATTCGGATTTTTTATTTTTCTAACCATATATCAATCTGTTCTCAGTTCAAAGAAAGTTTAGAACGAATTCAAGTCAGTGGGACGTAAGATTCCAAACCATTTCAGGGTTCTTTCACCAATTCCATCTGCTTTCACATGAATCAGGTAAACTCCTCCTGAGATCGGGATCCCGGCAAAATTCTTGAGGTCCCAGTCGATGGATGTCTTTGCATCTGTGTTCAGATCTGCGGTGGAGCTCCTGGGCTCCGGGATCCCCGATTTGTCTACAACAAACTGACGTATCATGGTTCCGCTCATATTGAAAATCGTAACGGTACTCTTAAGGGGCAGATTGACAATCTTGATCCTGTTATCCAGCTGGTTCCGCTCATAATCATCGTATCCATAATAGGGATTCGGAACCACATTGATCAGGTCAAGATCGCTGGAAAGCACTTCGGAATTCTGTTTTCCGGTCGCAATGGTAGAGGTATTGAAAGAGTATTCCGGCCAGCATCCGTTTTCGGCAGTATCCGCATAGGAATTCGGCAGGTTTCCTGCAAAATAGCGGCTGTATGGCTTCTGTACGCGGATTTTTATTCTCACCTCGTTGTTGAGCCATTCCTTTCCTTCAACGGCCCGTGGCATGCCCACATACATGCAGGTTCCAAATCCATAGTCACGCCAGATCTGTGGCGGAACTCTTTTCATATGGGCGATAAAGTAAGCGCCGCCATCGTATGCCGGGTAATCAAGGTTGAAGGTTAATGGCCCTGTTGTCAGCTTGGTCTTGTACGATCCCATGATATAGACATAGTGCATTCCACCGAATACGGGCTGACCAAGAAGGGGATCCGGTTTATCGTAGATCCGTGTCGAGGGATTCCACAACATATCCCGTCCATTATCCTCAACAAGCCATGAGTTTTCCCCGAACATGATGTTCAGGCGTTCGCCGGTTTCAAGGTTGACTGCATATCCGGGGAACCAGCCCATACCGTAAGGACTGATAAAATCGGAGTTCTTCATCGGATCGGAGTTGACAACGAGGCTGTCACCATCAACGTTTACTGAACGGTGCTTCCGGAGATCAAATTTAAGGGCTCCGCCTTCTGCTAATTTCGGATCCGGGCACATTTCAAGAACCGGACAGCGGGTCCAATTCTTCTTATCCGGAGTAATGACAATATCTACCGATGCCAGTTTGTCCATGGTAGCCCTGGTCTTGGAGGCGGTTTTGAAGGCAGGCGAAATATTGGGATATCCTACGTCAACTTGCTCACTGGAAACAGCTAAACAGTAGGGGGCCCATGTACCTCCCGGCGAATTGGTTTCCACGGCCTGGATCTTGGCATAAACCTTATCCGGATCCCAGGGGTTTCCTGCGGCTGTTGTTGCCATATCCCAGTCGTAAAGGTTGGCATCCTGTCCTTTATAAATACCGGAACGGATCCAGTTTTGCGGGCTTGCAGGAACATCATTATCCGGGATTCCGCCCAGCCACTTTATGGTGCTGTCGGCATAGGTTGCTGTGGGGTCTGCAAGCAGCCCGTTTCCGGTATAATGTGATCCATCCCTTGCCGTATCACCTGCAAAGGGAACCTGGTAGATCGAGAGGGAAAGCCCCAGGTCAAGGAACAGCTCCTCATAAGGATAAAGGGTGTTATAAACAGTATTTGTATCCGGAGGATATGTCTTTCCGGTCGTTACATCGTACAACGTCCAGTTTCCATATTTGATCTTGGGATTCACCAAAGGAGAATTGGCAGGACCCGGAGACATCGAATCAAATTTCACAATAAACGTTCCGGATACAACATTCAGGGGGTCAATTACTTTGACTTTAAGGGGGCCTGCAGAGGTTTTGTATACCGGGTGATATACAATCGGATACTCGTTCGTCCCGTAAATATTATTAACAGAGTCAGCTATTGGTTTTGCAAGGAGTTCAGCAAGGGTATTTTCGGTGAATTCGAGGGCCACGCCACCGTTCCCCTGTCCCTGGATCCGGGTGATCATCGGTCCTTCACCATAGTTTGAATTCATCACATCTCCAATCGGGATGTGCGGGATGGCTGTATATCTCTTGATATTTCCGCGTCCCTGCAGGTAAGGCAGTGCCTGTCCTTTATCAAGTGAATCCGGCTGGTAGGGTTTGTATTGGTTGTAACCATAAGCCACGGCCATATAATAATATTGCCTGTGATTGATCAGCGCAGAAGAATTGGTTTGGGGGAACTGGTCTTCCGTGACCACGAATGAATGACGGACTCCAATGTCAGCTCCATTCACCATGACCTGGCCTTTATTTCCGCCCAATTCAGCATCATAGGTCCAGTTCACCAGTTTTGCAACGCCGTTTTTAATGTCGCACTGGATAACCAGCCGGGCCCGGCTGTTATCATAGAGCTCGGAGGCTGCTACAGTCGCATCTTTCAGCTGGAAGATTTGGTATCCTTCGAAACGGTAGAGGGAATCGTTTCTTTTATTGTGAGGAAGGTTATCCGGGTTGGGGATATTGGGATCATACTCAGTATATTGCTCCCGGTAATTATTTCCTGCATCATTCGACTTTTTATTTGAAATATAGATGATCAGCTGTTTATCCAGTTCCTGGATGGTCAGATCCGGGGCATTTGGCCCGTTCAGAACAGCGAAACAATTATCAAACAATTTCTGGCATTTATCATCTACGATTTTTAACAACTGAACAGATTCCCATGGAGATCCTGCCGCCCTTGCCCAGGGAATACCTACGGTAATATAGTTACATGCTCCCGGTCGCAGAGTAAACGGGCCGGCCGACTGCATAAACCTTCGGTCACTCGGCTGGTTGGTAGCGGTAACTTCAGTCCATAATTTCGGGGCAGGTGCGATTCCTCTTGTTCCCCAGTCGCATTCATCCGATAATTCCGGAAACATAAAATCACATTCCGGTCCACCGGTGACATAAGCATTTCCGCCATATGTCATGGGCTGGCCATCCCGCCACATTCCTTTCAGGTAATTATAGTAATCGGGGGCATAGCCCGGGTTACCCTGTACAGTACCATCATTATTATAGTAAACGAACCTCCGCATTCCATAACGTTCATTGTCGGGGATACCATCTCCGAAATTGATCCCGTTAATGGCTTCAGAGCGGACAATAAAGTTCCCGCTGTCAGCTCCGCCGGGGCCATAGAACATTCGTATGGTAGAGCCATCAAGACCTACGATGTTGCAGGCATTCGCACCCGTAAAAGAGGGTCCTTTTTCTGTACTTCCTTTAAAAGATGGATTATCACAACCGTCAGCATCAAGATAAGGTCCCTGGAAAAAATCGACCCCTACTGCGGGCGGATGAGTGCCATAGGCCTGAGGCTGTCCGGAACCATCAACCGGGTTTCCGTTGTAGCAATAACCCAGACCGCGGTTTACATCACATCCCACATAATCGTCATAATACCAGCCCAGGTCAGGATCAACCCACTGGCTGAAATAGGTTCCGGTGAGGGTCGATGTTGAACGGTTGATGATTTCATAACTGTAGAAGGTCATGTTGTTGATTTCATCATTGGTGGAAAAGGCAAAATACTGTGCCCTGATCTCCATCCCAATAGGCTGACCCTGCGTTTCCGTGTGAACATTTCCTTTATCATTGTAAACACTCCAGAGTGTCTGGTCGCCTTTCAGAACCTGGTCGACAAGGATGCCGAGGGTATCCGCTGCACCGCCATTGCCGATTTTACCTTTTTTTATTTTCTCACCCGGTTTAAGGAATTTGGGACAAAGCAAATTTGCAAAATCATAATAGGGATAATCTCCGTCATTCGGATCATATTTTCCATCCGGTTTATCCGGGTTATCATAAAAAGGAGCCAGGTAATAGGCATAACCTCCTGCACGGTCTCCCTTGGCGGGCCATTCCTGGATCGATTTGGGGATTATGTAATCCGGGAAATCAGCTTTGCTGTCCCACCAGGCCAGGTAAGCCTGAACTTCTGCCCGGGTCATCTGAAACAACTGGTCAAACTTGGCGCATGTAATCTCATCAACAGCAGCAGTACCATCAATCTTCAATGGGCCGGGGAAGAAGTCGTTTTTTGTATGAGCAGTTCCACCTGTCGGGCCCTGTCCATAAGCATATGCCGCCAGTTTAAGGTTGTTGTTTAAGTCAACGCCCCCGATCCAGAGAGAGAAGGAAAACATGGAGGTTTTCTTTGATCCTTTTGGAATTTCATATTCTGCATTTTCCAGGAACCATCCGTTTCCGTATGTATAAATCAGGGTCCTGACATTGTTGATGTCAAGATATTTATAGTTACCACCACCCGCACATCCTGCAGCCGTCTGTTTTATGACCTCGGTGTCCTTTTTACCCGATCGTATATTCTCCCTCGCGTACGTTGCCTCAAAGATCAGGATCATGCCAAGAGAAATCAAAAAATAACGAAATATATTTTTCATGGGTATTGAATTTATGAGATTACCTGTACTACTTTTTATCCTCATGTTATTGATATCCGGTTTAGAAATTGAACATAACGCCTAAACGTGTCTGCCGGGGTGAGCTGAAGTTGAAGGGACGATCCATGTAAATCGAGTAAAGATCCCTGTAGGCGGCTTCGTTAACCTGCTGACTGATCTGGGTCTGATATTCCGGGGCTGAGAGGTAACCGTCATCCGTAGGTGAACCGGTTGCCGGGTATACAGCCGTGACATTTTTCGTATTCATCAGGTTCAGGATTTCAATGTAAACATTGATGGTGGCGGGTTTTTTCTTTCCCTTTCCCATGGCAAAGTTGAAGTCTTTGTCAATTTTGAGGTTCAGGAGGAACTGCCATGGCAAACGTGAACCATTGACGGAACCTTCGATCGGGCCCATTCCTCCGTATTGGATCACCTGCGATGATTTGGTATAGGGTGTTCCGGAGCCCCCGGTCAGGGTCAGGTTTCCTCCGAAGTTGGAGAGAAACTGAACGGGAGGTTTGCCGCTCTTTCTACGGTTTATCACCGGTCCGTTGTAGTCTTTTCCACTGGACCAGCGGTAGTCAAACTCGGCATTGAATGCATGCCGGCGGTCAAAGTTCAGCGGGTTCATGGTACGAAGGTTTGGCTGGTCAGACCGCACGATGGTTGAAGCAGCATTGGCATCCGATCCGGTACCGTCAGCAAACTGTAAGGTATAGCTGAAACGGATCCGGGCATTTCCGGTTCTGCGCAGATCATAAGAAACGGTGAGCCCTTTTACCGTACCAAAGTCAATGTTGGTATAGGAATAATAGGTTTTGGGATAAGCGCCGCTGAGACGGTACTGCTGAATCTGGTCGCGCATTTCACGATAAAACACGGATAATTTTAACGAAGATGCGTTGTTGATCTTTTGCTGGAAGCCCAACTCGTAGTCGATGGTCTTTTCAGGTTTCAATGCCGGGTTTGTATGCGTTCCGTTCGAACCGGTAACGCCTATGAAATAATAACCCACAGGATCGAGCTGGACAAACCCGCTCGAAGGACGCTGGGTAAGAATGTCATAATGGGCATAGAACAAGGCATCATCCGAGATCGGGAAAGAGAAGGAGATACGGGGCATATAGTTAACCTGGGGCTGGTAATCCTGAAATACCACAGTACTCATGGTTGTATTGGAAGGTTTTAAAAGATACGGTTTTACGCCGGTAGCATCAACCGCTTTAGGGTCAGAAACAGGTGTACCATCCTTGTTGTACCATTGATTATCTTTCCGGTAACCGGTAATTGCCGAGGGGTTTGAGGGATCATCGACATAAACCACATAATCGGATCCGATGTTGCTTGGAATGTTCTTCCACACTTTTGGATCCAGTTCCGCCACAGTCTTTGCAGGGTAGAAAAGATAAGGATCCTTCAGCACCATCTGGTTTGCATCAAACCTGTCGACACGTAAACCGATATTGAAGATCAGATCCTTGAAAGCGAATTTATCCTGGATGTACCCGGCCATATAGATGGGCTGATAGGCCGCCACCTCGCGGGTAAAATTGCCGTTGGCGTCTGTCTTGTTGAAGAAGTCATCAAGCGTCGGCTGATGATTCAGCTTTTTACCTTTATAGTCGTATCCTGAATAGGCCACCAGCGGCGATCCGTTCTGGAAAAGTTCGTCAGGAGTGAACATGTCGATCGAAAGCAGGTTCTCATTCAGCCTGATGGTATGCATTTTCTGGTTCTTGTCATAATAATTGATGGTGCCGGCATCGAAATTATAGGAATTGACATCGATCCAGTCTGTGCCATCCAGAGGCAATCCGAGTTTTTGCCGCAGGTTAATGTCAAAGTTTTTCTGAAGCGTGGAAGAATATTTCCTGAAATAGTTGATGGTATCCATAAAGAAACCGTCCCGGTAAACAAGTTGCGGATTGGACAGATCCCGTTCATTGATGTGTGAATTGGCCTCCAGGTTCATCAAAGGCCACATATCCTGACCATCAACTCCATACGCACTGTTTTTTCGCTGCTGGTATTGCAACCCTACCTGGATTTCATGATTTCCGAAGTCGGCGGCAAAGGAAGCCTGGACATTGGTCTGATCCTGCTGATTGTAAGCGTAGCCACTCCTCCGGGTTCCTACATTCTGCCACATGCTCGGGGCATATACGCCGATGGGTTCCATACCGTTGATAAGGCCGCGGTTACCTGTAATATCGCTCGTACTGAGATAGTTTCCGTTTCCGGTACCGTCAGTCTTGACTTTCGGAAGCAGGTTGTAATATTCATCCACCCATGCTACGGCTTCAGGATTGTAATTGTTGGCCGTGAAGATGACACCGGTATCCCTCCAGCCATTGTGGAGACGGGCCATCTTACCGGTAAGGGAATCCCTTTCCAGTCCGGTTGTATATCCGCGTACTTTCTGTGTGGCAAAACTACCGATGTAACCATATTTAAAGAGGTCCTCTTTCAGTTGTGAATCTTCCGACTTGGCATCGCTTCTGGAGAAGTCGGCCCCGATGGAATAATATACATTCTTTACAAAGGATTTGCTGTCGGGTGCGGTCGGGAAACGCTGTGTAAAGCGTCCGTTCAACCTCCAGGTGCTGCTCGTGTTGTGTGAATTGTACTCCCAGTTGAGCAACGATCCGGCATAATTGAACCCGTAGTTGTCATTGTAGGTAAATGTTCCTCCAAAGGATAAATTGATGGTCGGGGAGAGACGGAAATCAAGTTTGCCCGATGCGTTGACATTATAATAGGATGTGTTCTGGGTATTTTTTACCTGCATGAGGTCGTTTTTCGTAAGGTATTCAGCATTCAGCTCAACACCCTGACCGTTGGCAGATAAGCGGATCGGGTTGTACTTGAGGCTGTTGATGACATCATCGGTTGCCCTGTAATACTTGTAGGCACCCGGGGCACCATCTTTCTGGTAAACAAATTCACCGGCAACAAAGTAACCCATGACCGGGGTCTTGGTCTTATTGATCGTATCTTTTTTGGAGAAAACGGGTCCGGTAACGTTCAGCCCGACCCTGTTATATCCGAAACGGTCAAGGAATTTGGAGGTCTGGGCGTCTATTCCAACACTGGTTTCCCTGGAAGGTCCTTTCGTAGTAACGCTGATGATACCCCCTGTTGCGTCCCCGTAACTTGCAGGCGTACCACCGAGGATGACTTCCACCTGTTCAATGGCCGACTGCGGCAGGGCGTTATTTCCAATGACACGGATACCATCGATATAATAAACCGTACCCGTTGAACGCTGCCCGCGCATACTGGTAATCCCTCCATTAGCATCGGTGCCAACCCCTCCAACCGTCGTTGCAACGGCTTCAGCCGATTTGTTTGCCATCTTGGCAATATCCTCAGAAGAAACTGTTCCCCCTGAAACCGTCTGGTCCTTCGAAATCAATGGAACTTTATAATCTACTACCTCCACTACACTCAAGTCAACCGACTGTGGCTGCAATTCAACATTCTGGAATTGAATTTTATCGGCAAACACGACAATCCCCTTCATGGTAAAAGGTGTATATCCCACGAAAGTGGCTTTCAGATCAACCTTCCCGGGAGGGATCGGTTTGATAATAAAATTACCATCAAAATCTGTTGTGGATCCCCCAACCTGTACACCCCCGATTTCAACAATGATGTTGGCAAACGGAATGGCCTCTTTCGTTTTTTTATCGGTAATTTTCCCCTTGAGGGTTCCGGATCCGGTCTGTGAATGGACTAACAGATTTGTCGTCAGAACCAATGCAATAGCTAATAGTAAATTTCTTAACATACCATTAATTTTATGTTAAATTATATTTTGGGCTTAAAAAGATGGTAAAGGTAACAACATTTTAAAATAAGTTCCAAATGATTTTTACCCCGCAAATGAAATATAAATTCCTTCTAAATAGGGGCTCACAGCGCATTGAAAACCACTTGTTGCTAACTACTTACACTTTTTTCCGGAGGAGGGTTTCAGGGGTGTATTCTTTGGGGATTCTTTTTTTGCCTCCTTCATCATGGCCTTGGTTGCCGCGGATTGATTTTTCTGATGTTGCTTGATCGCCTGGTCATATTTCTTCTTCGCCTCTTTGTCTTTTTTCGCTCTTTGCTTTTCCATCTTGTGCTGGCTGGAATTCTTCCCCGGCGAACAGGAGGTATATACCAGGGGAGCCGAAAACAACATCATCCCAAGGATGAAAATAATCCCTTTCATTTTTAAACCTGACCGCTTCATTCCGTATAAAATATTCTTATTAATATTGCGTTTAACTGATAAAAGAGATGAATCCCGGGTTTCGATACACAGCATCCGTTTTACTGATCCTTCTGTTTGTTTGCTTTCTTCCGCAATGTAAAAAAGAGAAGCAGCAAAACGATATTCCTGTCATTGCCGTCAATATCGCACTCGATCCAAATTCCACCGAATACCTCCGTTTGAATACCGTAACCGGATGGGAATATCTTACCGGTGGGTACCGGGGAATCATCGTTTACAGGGCGACCCCCAACGGGTTCATGGCTTATGAGAGGGCTTGTCCTTACGATTGGGATAAGACCAGTTCAAGGATGGTCGTCGATTCTTCGGGAATGACAACCTATTGCCCTTCCTGCACTTCAAAATTCATCCTGACCGACGGCTCCCCGATTTCCGGTCCCTCGCCCTATCCGATGAAGCAATACAGGACTACCTACAACGGCTCCATCCTTTATATTTACAACTAAGGAAATTATCAGAGGTGAATCACTTAACGATGCCAATCCGGATTCGTAATTCGTACTTCCTGCCTGCCGGCAGGCAGGCGGATTTTCCTTAGTACCTGTAATGCTCCGGTTTGTATGGACCCTCAACCGGTATTCCTGTATAGACCGATTGTTCCCCGGTGAGTTTCGTCAGTTTTACCCCCAGCTGTTCCAGGTGCAAACGTGCAACCTCTTCATCAAGCTGCTTTGAAAGACGGTAAACGCCGATCTCGTAATTGTTTTTCCAGAGATCCAGCTGTGCCAGGGTCTGATTTGAAAAAGAGTTGCTCATGACAAAAGAGGGGTGCCCCGTTGCACATCCCAGGTTAACGAGACGGCCTTCGGCCAGCAGGTATATCTTCTTGCCATCCGGATAAATATACTGATCCACCTGGGGTTTGATCGTAATTTTTTTGATCCCCGGCCAGGCTTCCATCTGGGCAACCTGGATCTCATTATCAAAATGGCCGATGTTGCAAACGATGGCTTCATCCTTCATCAGTGAAAGATGCTTTGCCGTTATCACATCTTTGTTCCCGGTTGTTGTTACCCAGATATTCCCTTCGGAAAGCGCATCTTCAACGGTGGTTACTTCAAAACCTTCCATGGCAGCCTGCAGGGCACAGATCGGGTCGATCTCCGTAACCAGGACCCGGGCACCATAAGCTTTCATCGACTTGGCACAGCCTTTTCCGACATCCCCGTATCCCAGGACAACAACGACTTTCCCGGCAATCATGACATCCGTGGCACGTTTTATACCGTCAGCAAGTGACTCACGGCATCCGTATAAATTGTCAAATTTCGATTTGGTGACCGAATCATTCACATTGATCGCCGGGACCAGCAGGGTTCCCTGTTCCATCATCTGATAAAGACGATGAACACCGGTCGTGGTTTCTTCCGAAACACCCTTCCACTCTTTCACGGTCCGGTGCCACTTTGTCTTATCTTCAACATAAAGCAACTGAAGGAGGTTGTGAACCGCTTTTTCTTCAGCGTTCGAGGGAACTTCCTTTAGCAGCGAAGGATCATTTTCAACGGCAAATCCCTTGTGTATAAGTAACGTGGCATCTCCTCCGTCATCAACAATCAGGTTCGGGCCTTTCCCGCCCGGGAACGTCAGGGCCTGGTTGGTACACCACCAGTATTCTTCCAGCGATTCGCCTTTCCAGGCAAACACCGGGATTCCGATCGCTGCCAGGGCGGCGGCAGCATGATCCTGGGTGGAGAAGATGTTGCAGCTTGCCCATCTTACATCAGCACCAAGTTCAATAAGGGTTTCAATCAGGACTGCAGTCTGAATGGTCATATGAAGGGAACCGCTGATGCGTACATTTTTCAGGGGCTTTTCGTTTGCATGTTTTTTCCGGATCGACATCAGTCCGGGCATTTCCTTCTCGGCGATGGAGATCTCTTTTCTTCCCCAGTCGGCCAGGGAAAGGTCAGCTACTTTATATTTCATTACCGTATCTGTTTTTGTCTGTTCCATAGTTTGAAATTCTTTTTGCAAAAGTAGGAATTTCCGGAGAAAATGACAAGAGTGAAAGAAAAGCTGAACGATTCAACATAAAAAGCCGGAGGACATCATCCTCTAGCATCCATCCTCCATCCTCCATCTTCTCTTTATCTTTTCACCCTCCTGGCATCATCTTATGAGCAGATGGGATCATTATTCTCTTCAGGTCGCTTTCAGGTAGCTTTCAGGTAGCTTTCAGGATGAACTGTTTTTTTCATTTCACCCTGAAAGCTACCTGAAGAGAAGCTGAAAGGAAGCTGAACGAAAGCTGAAAGGGAACCCGAACAGAAGATGATAAAATCTGAAGGAGAAGAAGGAGCGATTTGCAAGCCCGGATGGTTCCTGACAGCACATTCCGGCCTGCAAAATCTTTATTAAAAGAGATGAGAAAACCAGATAATGGCACAAAGATTGTAGAAAAATTCCGTAATTCTGCCCCGCTCCGCGGGGTCAAAACAAACCATGTATCCTTAAATTCACACATGCCATGACAAAAGCAAATGACAACATCGTAGTCCGCGGTTTACGTGGAAAATTCGGAAACCAGGTCGTTTTCCGGCTCCTGAACGGAGAAACCATAATGGCCAATGTCCCGGCCAAAAAGAAAAAGAAAAGGAAGCCCACAGAAAAGCAGCAGGCGGTCCGTGAACGATTTCAGGAAGCGCATAAATGGGCTGCATGGGTGCTCCGTGATCCGGAAACACTTGCCTTTTACAGGAATGCGGCAAGAATGGGAATGACGGCACACGCCACGGCCATGACCGATTACCTCCGCCCTCCCCGGGTTACAGAAATTGATGCATCCTGTTACAACGGTCATGCAGGCGATCCGGTCGTTGTCACCGCCACCGACGATTTCCGGCTGAAGGAGGTCCGGGTCCGGATCACTCGTCCTGACGGCAGGTTGATCGAAGAAGGTCCCTGCCAGCCGGATGATTCCGGAAAACGCTGGTATTTTGCTGCAAGCAAGGAGAACATCCCTCCTGCCGGCACCCTTATAACAACAACTGCCCGGGATTATCCGCTGAATACCGCTACCATGACGGTAACGGTCCCATGACGTCTGTCCGTCCCGTTCGCCTCTCCTGAAACCACTTTTCACTTTAATGCCGTATTTTTGCACTCTTTTTATTAAAGATGCGATCATGCCATTGATTTTTGACAGGGAAGTGTTTGATCATGCCCGGGTGGGATTATGGAAGATTGATGAAACGAAAGAAACCCTTGAGGGACTTGCAGAACTGGATCCTGACGAGGAAACCCGGTATGCTTCCTTTAAAAGCGAGATCAGGAAGAAACAATGGCTCAGCTACCGGATCCTGCTGAAAAAAATGCTGGCTGCAGATGCGGTTCATCTCGAGTACGACAGGTATGGAAAGCCCCGGCTGAGAGACAGCACATTGTTCCTTTCCATCTCCCATTCGGGGAACTATTCTGCCGCCATAACCAGTCAGACCACTCCTGCAGGGATCGACATCGAGACTCTTAAAGACCGGATTTACCGGATCAGTGAGCGGTTTTTATCCAGCGAGGAGATCCGGAATGTAGGGGAAGACAGCAGGCTTGAAAAGTTAACCATATGCTGGGGGGCCAAGGAAGCGGTCTACAAGATCTATGGCAGGCCTGAAGTTGACTTTCAACGTGATATCTATATCGGCACCTTTCCTTATCTTTGCACCGGCAAAGGCCGGTGCACCGCCCGGATGAATACGCCGGAGGGGAATGAATTCTTTGATGTTTTTTACGAAAAGATCTCCGGGTATATGCTGGTTTATGCATTGAAGACGGATGGCAACAAATGAAGAAAAATATCTTTAACGAAATATCCAACCGTGTCCTGGTGATGGACGGGGCCATGGGAACCATGATCCAGCGGTATATGCTGGATGAGGCGGGATTCCGTGGTGAACGATTCCGCGATTTCCCCCATTCCCTCAAAGGGAACAACGACCTGCTGTCACTGACCCAGCCGCAGATTGTCATGGAAATCCATGATCAATACCTCGCTGCCGGCGCGGATATCATTGAGACCAATACCTTCAACAGCAACCGGATCTCCCTGTCGGACTATCACATGGAATCGCTGGTTTACGAGATCAATAAAACGGCAGCACAGCTGGCCGCCGAAGCCGCATTGAAATATACCTTCCTCACCCCCGGAAAGCCACGTTTTGTTGCCGGAGCCATCGGTCCGACCAATAAAACTGCCTCCATGTCGCCGGATGTGAACGATCCTGCATACCGTGCTGTGACCTTTGATGACCTTTACGAGGTGTATACCGAACAGGTGAACGGTTTGATCGACGGAGGGGTTGACTTGCTGCTGGTCGAGACTATTTTTGACACACTGAATGCGAAAGCCGCTGTGATGGCGATCCTCGATATCCGCAAAGAAAGAGGCAATGCCATACCCCTGATGATCTCCGGAACGGTCACGGATGCAAGCGGCAGAACGCTCAGCGGACAGACCGTTGATGCTTTTCTGACCTCTCTTTCCCGGTCCGAACTGTTTTCGATCGGGCTGAATTGTTCACTCGGAGCAAAGGAATTAAGACCCTTCCTGGAAGAACTCTCCGCCAAGGCCCCTTTCTATGTAAGTGTCTATCCGAATGCCGGACTGCCAAATCAGTTTGGACAATACGATGAATCACCGGAAAAAATGTCGGTCTTTATCCGGGATTTTCTTTCCAGCGGTTTTGTCAATATCATTGGCGGGTGCTGCGGTACAACACCTGACCATATCCGGCTTTTTGCAGAAGCTGCAGCCGATGCCATGCCAAGAGAGGTTCCGCAGGCAAAACATGAATTATCGCTTAGCGGACTCGAACCCCTTACCATTTTTAAAGGCAGTAATTTCATCAACATCGGCGAGCGGACCAATGTAAGCGGGTCGAGGCAATTCGCGCGGCTCATCAAGGAAGAGAAATACGAAGAGGCATTGGTGGTTGCCCGGCAGCAGGTTGAAAATGGCGCGCAGGTAATCGATGTGAACATGGACGAAGCCATGCTGGATTCGGAAAAGGCCATGGTGCGTTTTCTGAACATGGTTGCATCCGACCCGGATGTAGCACGGGTCCCGGTGATGATCGATTCCTCCAAATGGACCGTCATCGAAGCCGGGCTGAAGTGCCTCCAGGGAAAAGCCATCGTCAATTCCATCAGCCTGAAAGAGGGCGAAGCGGCATTCAGGGAAAGGGCTGAAAAGATCAGGAATTACGGGGCCGCCGTGATCGTGATGGCATTCGATGAAGAAGGACAGGCTTCGACGTTACAGAGAAGAAAAGAGGTTTGTCAGCGTGCGTACGACATTCTGATCAACGAGGTTAACTTCCCTGCCGAAGACATCATCTTTGACCCGAACATCCTCACCATCGCTACAGGGATGGAAGAACACAACAATTATGCAGTTGATTTCCTGAAGGCAACACGGTGGATCAAGGAGAACCTTCCGATGGCCAAGGTCAGCGGGGGGATCAGCAACCTTTCGTTTTCTTTCCGGGGCAACGATCTCATCCGTGAAGCCATGCATGCGGTTTTTCTTTATCATGCGATCCAGGCAGGATTGGACATGGGCATTGTAAACGCCGGTGCACTGCCGGTCTATGATGAAATTGCACCCGACCTGCTGAAACTGATCGAGGATGCGGTGCTGAACCGCCGAAAAGACGCTACCGAAAGGTTAATCATGTATGCGGAGACCCTTAAAAATACCGGCAAGAAGGAAGTTGAGGAGAAGGAATGGAGGAAAGGAACCGTTGAGGAACGGCTGAAACATGCGCTGATAAAAGGGATCCTGGATCATATCGAGGAGGATGTCGAAGAGGCCAGGCAACACTATGAACGGGGGCTGAAGATCATTGAAGGACCCCTGATGGACGGGATGAACGTGGTCGGCGACCTGTTCGGCTCCGGAAAAATGTTCCTTCCTCAGGTTGTAAAAAGCGCCCGCGTCATGAAAAAAGCCGTTGCCCGGCTGCTCCCTTACATCGAACAGGAAAATATTGACAACCCGATGGCCTCGAATTCAGCGGGGAAAATATTACTCGCCACCGTGAAAGGAGATGTTCATGATATCGGAAAAAATATTGTAGGCGTAGTGCTTGCCTGTAACAACTATGAAGTGGTTGACCTTGGCGTCATGGTCCCGCCGGAAAAGATCCTTCAGGCAGCCATCGATCAAAAGGTTGATGTTATCGGGCTGAGCGGGTTGATCACTCCTTCGCTGGAAGAGATGGTCCATGTGGCAAAAGAGATGCAGCGGATAGGGCTGACATTGCCGTTGCTGATCGGCGGGGCCACTACCTCGGAGATCCATACAGCCGTCCGTATTGACCCCCAGTATTCATCGCCCGTCATCTATGTTCGCGATGCCTCCAGGAGCGCAGGCGTTCTTTCCGGTCTTCTCGCATCAGAAGATAAAAATGCATACGGTGAAAAGATCAAACAGCATTACCAGGATCTTCGCAAAGAATACGAGACGAACCGCTCGGAATCCCAGTTCGTTTCGCTGCGTGAAGCCCGTGAAAACAGGCTGAAACTCACGTTTAACAATGATGTGATCCATAAACCGGCCGTTACCGGGAATAAATATTTCTACGATTTTCCGCTGGAGGAACTCCGGGAATACATCGACTGGACCTTTTTCTTCCACGCCTGGAAGATGAACGGAAAGTATCCTGCTATTTTTGAGGATCCGGTCAAAGGAACCGAAGCGAGGAAACTCTTTGATGATGCCCAACGGATGCTGGATGAAATGGTGGCAAAAAAGATGATCCTTGCCAAAGGAGCCATCGGGTTCTATCCCTGCAACTCGCTGGGCGATGATGTCGAGATCTATTCGGATGAAACCCGTTCAAAGGTTATCGCCAGCTTCCGTTTTCTGCGGAACCAGCAGAAAAAAGAAGACGCTTCACCGAATTTATGCTTATCTGATTTCATTGCCCCGGCCGACAAGGGACCCGTTGACTACATCGGCTGCTTTGCCGTAACATCAGGCCTTGGGCTGGAAGAATGGGTCACTTACTATGAAAGCCAGCTTGACGATTATTCGGCTATTCTCGTCAAGATCCTGTCTGACAGGCTGGCTGAAGCCTTTGCCGAGCGCCTCCACCAGCTGGTGAGGAAAGAATATTGGGGATATGCCCGGGAAGAAGAGCTCAACCTTCGGGAGATCCTGAAGGAAACCTACCAGGGAATCCGACCTGCACCCGGGTATCCGGCATGTCCGGAACATTCGGAAAAGACACTCCTCTTCTCACTGCTGGATGCAGAGAGACAAACCGGGATCAGCCTCACTGAAAATTTCGCCATGTATCCTGCCGCATCGGTAAGCGGGTTCTATTTTGCTCATCCCGAAGCTCATTATTTTGCACTGGGAAAGATCGGGAAAGACCAGGTATCCGATTATGCCCGGAGAAAAAACATCAGCCTTGAACTGGCTGAAAAATTGTTAAACACAAACCTGAACTACTCCTTATGAAAGTTATCGATCACATTAATAACTCAAAATCAACATTATTCTCGTTTGAACTGCTTCCTCCCCTGAAAGGGCATAACATCCAGGGGATTTACAGTACCATTGATCCGCTGCTGACCTTCAGCCCTTCCTTCATCAACATCACCTACCACCAGGAAGAGGTCGTATATAAGAAACACAAGAGCGGGTTGCTGGAAAAGAAGACGGTACGGAAACGCCCGGGAACGGTTGCAATCTCTGCCGCCATCAAGTATAAATATCCCTCGGTGGATGTGGTGCCTCATCTCATCTGCGGAGGTTTTTCAAAGGAAGATACGGAATATGCCCTGATCGATTTTCATTTCCTCGGCATCAACAATATCCTGGCACTCCGCGGCGACCCCCCCAAGGGAATGCGTGTATTCTCTCCCGAAAAAGAGGGACATCCCTATGCTTCCGGCCTCGTGGAGCAGATCATCGCCATGAACCATGGAAAATACATTGACGAAGAGATGGAGGGCACTGTCTCTACTGATTTCTGTGTCGGGGTAGCCGGTTATCCTGAAAAACACATCGAATCTCCCAATATCACCTCCGACCTTGCATTCCTAAAGCAGAAGATCGAGGCCGGGGCTGAATACATCATTACCCAGATGTTCTACGACAATGAAAAGTACTTCGCATTTGTGAGGAACTGCAGGGAAGCCGGTATTACGGTTCCGATTATTCCCGGTTTAAAACCCATCACGACCTTGCGCGATATCAATATTCTTCCGCAGGTCTTCAACATTGATATTCCGGAAGAGCTTGTAAATGCGATCGGAAAATGCAGAAATAACGAGGATGCTTTCCATGTCGGTATAGAATGGTCCATCAAGCAATCCAGGGAACTGATCAACTATGGCGTTCCGGTATTGCACTATTTCACCATCGGGATATCAGAGAACATCCGGCAGATTGCATCTGCAGTATTTTAATAAAGGGCACATGCCAGGGAATTCCATTTTACTGAACAAGTTTGCCAACGGGAAAAAGAAATTTGCACCCCTGGTTGATCCCGATAAATTCTCTCTAAGCGGGATCCGGGGATTTGCGCGATCGTCAGAGAAAGCGGGGGTCGATTTCATCTTTTATGGAGGAAGTCTCGTCAAGGAGAACAACCACCATAAATACATCTCCGTTCTGAAAGAACATTGTTCAGCTCCGGTAATTCTCTTTCCCGGAAATCAACTGATGATTGCGGAGGATGCCGACGGAATTCTTCTCCTGTCCCTTATTTCAGGAAGAAATGCTGAAATGCTGATCGGGAGACACGTGGTTGCTGCCCCGTTTCTAAAAAGGTGCCGGTTTGAGATTCTTCCGACAGGCTATATGCTGATTGAAAACGGCCATCCCACGGCGGTTTCATACATGAGCAATACGACACCGATACCGGCCGGCCAGGATGATATCGCCATGTGTACCGCCATTGCCGGGGAACTTCTCGGCCTTCAGCTGATCTACATGGATGCAGGCAGTGGCGCTGAGAGTCCGGTCAGGCTTCCGATGATTAAAAAGGTAAAACAGAGCCTCACCATCCCGCTGATCATCGGCGGAGGTATCCGCACAGCCACGCAGGCACGGGATGCAGCCCGATCCGGAGCTGATGTCGTTGTTGTGGGAAATGCCATTGAAAAAGACCCATCGCTGATCCATGAGCTCTGTGAAGCGGTCCATTCACTGGATAAATCCTGAAAAGATATTTCACCTGTTATTTTTGCCCGTTCACAGAATAGATTTTTCCAGCCGGAAAAGGGCAGATATCTTTGTAACCAAATTAATTTACAACCAGAATGACAACCCAGGAATGAACAGATTGCATCCCATCCGGTAATTTCCCGGTTTTTTGCACCCCCTGTAACTTTTCATACACTCGGTCGTCTTATGATCAAAATCAAAAATAAATATCGTTATGAAAACCAGAATTCTCGTCATACTTGCCCTTATCACACTGAATGTGAGCTTCGTCTTTGCAGATAACAACAACACGAACAGGAAAGGATTCGAAGGCCCGTCAGTAACAGAATTTTCAGCACCAGTGACGGTTCTTGCACCCGTCACTCCAATGGAAGCTACATTTGAGGATACACCGGAAGTGAATCATCTTCTCCAGCCGGTTTCTTCGCTTGCTCCCTCTACTCCCAAAGAAGCCACGTTTGAAGAAATTTCCGCTTTAGACGAATCAACCTTCGAGGGTACCGTTCAAAGTAACCGGAACAGTGAAATAAATAAGAAGGGACAACACGTACATCCTGATTTCCCCCTGCCCTGTGATGCAAAGTACGGTTGCGGCCTTTAACATCATACCCTCCAATACGTATTTCTTTTCATGAAAAGAGGCTTTCTCAAGTCTTGAGACAGCCTCTTCATTTCATGGCTGACGGGTTCTGTCAGAAGTAGAAATTCAGGTTGATGGCACCTCCTGAATTACTGTTATCAATTCCGAAAAAAGTATTTCCGCCGTACTTGTAGGTGGTTGTTTCCTTGTCTGAACCATTCATGGTCTCTGATTGTACTCTTGACTTCCCGGTGATCTGGAACAGCATACCCCAGGAGAACTCTCCTCCAAGCGACATTTTGGGTGCGAAGAAATACTCGACACCAACAAAAACATTGGCGCCGGCACCAAACGAAAGACCTGCATTGTCTTTTACAACCCGCGTACTGGCATTTTCGGTCTGATAGCCTTCCGGTGCTGATACCCAGGGATAAACCGTTGAGAGCGGATTCGTATAGGTAGCATCCATTGTGTTTCCATAAACGACCCGGTTGCCGTGTGTCGCAAACAGAATGTTGACCATTGCACCATAATATCCCTGAACTCTGCCCTTGCCTCTTCTCTTTTCAAACCCTGCCCCCAGGACAACGTTCATTTTTGATTCTGTCCATTTGTCATCAACATACGCCGGGCTTGTTCCGGTGTTGGTCTGATCCTCAATGGTATTCTTGATGGTGTTGCAGGAATAGCCCAGCCTCACTCTTGCCCGGTAAGCAGTCGTCGCACTGATAAATTTTCTCCCTTGAATCGTCCACATGGGGACATCTCCCAGGCCGGGAAAATCAAAGGTAGGTGCAGGTGTTGCGTTGTTTCCGTGAAACATGTTCCCCAGATACTCAAAAAATGGCACTGCATCGATAGAGATGGAATAATCACCTTTTTCGGGAAGAATAGGAATCCCTTTCCTGGAAGTCAGATCCTGTGCATTAACAGCGTAGACACAAAACAAAGCCAAAATAAAAGTAAAAGTTGCTCTTTTCATTGCAATGGGGTTTTAGTGAAACATATAAACGATAAGCAAATATATTTTATATTTTGAATTGTCAAGTGAAAACCCGAATTATTTACCAATAAGTTATTAAATCCTGCTATTTTTGAAAAAAAACCGGTATGAAAAACAATCTCCAGAAATTTCCATTCAGGAACTTCCCCCGATTCACTTTTCGGGGGAAAAGAATCCATCCTTTCTGCCTGATCCTGTTCCTGGTTCCTGTATTTGTCGTATTTGTCTCTTTCCGCACAACAGAAAAGGAGGATCAGAAGGGAGAATACATCACGATGAGGATCTATGAGAACTTTACCGTCACCAGCTCGAAGATCATTCTGGTTTATGCAGATGATAAAAGTGAGATCATTGATCTCGTTCCGTTTAAATTCAATGACGACTACCTGGTAAAGAACAACCAGGTCATCACCCGCACCCTTAACAAATTAAGAAAAGAGGGATTTAAAATTGTCAGTTCCACGGCCAGCGGGGAGGTCACATCCAACAGGGATATGATGATCACAACCTTCATCCTGGAGCGATAAATGCACTACAGCAAGATCCGAAAGTTCCTGATAGTGTAATTTTTACGGGCCACCAGTCACAGGCAGGAACCCCGGGAGCCCTGCCCCCGAATAAAAAAAACCCGCAATAACCGCGGGTTTCTTTTTCAATGCACCATCGCTTTAATTGGTTGTCCTGTCAGTAGGATATTGTGTAAAGAACCGTATCTCCGCTATATCCGCCGGACAAGTTAAATTGATAATTTCCTCCATTGTTGAAGATACCTGTTTTAGAATCGACCATAGACACAATCGTGCAAACGTCGTTCGGGTTGTCATCGGAACTATTTGTCAGCCTTGCTATTCTTGTTCCTGCAACCGGTCCCATCTCGTAAAAATTATAGGTATTGATCCCGTGTTGATATAGCTGGGGCAATCCGACCGGGTTGTTATAAGCATCTGTCAATATGACCAGCATAGGGCACTGATTATGAATGACCCCATAATCAGGGTGAATGACGACCTGATAATGAATATACGACTGGACGATACCGATGGGTTTACCAGGATTTTGTGCAGAGGAATTCAGGCTTATACCGGAAAATATCACTGCCAGTGCGACAAATGATAAGAGAATGATCTTTTTCATGATATTCTTGTTTTAGGTTATTATTGAATTCTTAAATTATGAAAATAAAAGTAAACTGCGAGGAAGGTTCTCACAAAGACGAATGTACAACCTGCCGGTTTCATCCGTTGAATTGTTGAATTTCTGTTGTGACCTGAATTCCTGTATAAAAATGGCTTTATGACAGCATAAAAAAAGCCACCCTCAGGCAGCTTTCATTCATTCAGGGTAACAGAATATTTCAGGGGAGGTCGGTAAAATCGGCCTCAGCAGGGGTAACCGGTGAAAGCGTGATTACTCCGCTGTTCATCTCCGGCTCTGAATCGTTGAAATCAGCTTCTCCAGGGGTTACAGGGGCCAGGTTCACGACATCAAACACTTCAGCTGATTCTTCAAAAGTTGCTTCCTTCGGAGTTGCAGGGGCAGCGGTTAAAATCCAGGCAGCGGCTGAAAAGTCCTCAAAGGTTGCTTCCTTCGGAGTTGCAGGGGCTGATCTGAGAACTGCATCAAGGCTCATTTCTTTTGCTGATGAAAATACAGGAACGCCGTCGTTGTTTGCGAAAAGTGAATTGACCTGGAGTATGAGAAGGGTTGCTAAAATTATCGTTGTTGTTTTCATTTCGGTTTACTTTTTTGTTGTTGACGAAGCAAAAGTATACCGAATACCTGGGGTGAAACAGTGAATTTCTGTTGAATCACCCGAATTCCCGATAAAGGGCAGAAAAACGTCGGTAAAAATACCGGATGATTTTTCTGCAGCCGGATTACTCTTTTATTTCCATGAAATTTTCCTTCCCAACTCCGCAGGAAGGACAAACCCAATCTGACGGAAGGTTGCTGAATTTAATTCCTTCAATGGCTTCATCATAGATGTAGCCACAGGCTAAGCATTCGTATTTCTTATGATCTGACCTCTTTTCCACAGGATTGAGTTTCGACTTATCAACATAGGTTGGAGCATTTTCAGGAGCTGCCCCTTTCCTGACCCGCCGGTAATGGGAATAGGTGATGGGCTCTCCTGCATCATCCAGGATCTCGGAATGCAGCAATTCGCCGATAAAGATAAAATGAGTGCCCACATCCACCGTCTGGACGAGCCTGCATTCAAGAATTGCAATGGTGTCGTTCAAAACAACAGGAACCCCGGTATTTTCGCCGTACCGGATGCGGAGTCCTCCCAGTTTGTTAAAATCTTTTCCGCTTTTATATCCAAATCGCCCGAACAGGTCAGGCGAGGCTTCGGTATGCAATACCGATACCGAAAAGGCACCGGTTTCCCGGATAACTTCTGCAGTATAGTTTTTCTTGCTGCAGCAGGCTGCGAATTTTACCGGTTCGGCGGTTACCTGGAAAACGGTATTCGAGATGAATCCATTCCCATGATCTTTGTTTCCCGAACAGACAATGTAAAGCCCGTAGGATATTTTGAATAATGCATCGTAATTGATCATACCCCGATTTTTGGTTGAAAGGTACTATTTTTTCAAGTATTGGCGAAAGGGATTGGGGACGCAGGATAAGGCATATTTACGAATTTCGAGTAATGATTCAGGATTGCATTTTGGATTTATACCCGAGGGCAGGTCAGGAACAGCATGGATTTCCAGATGTTTAAGACAAAAATATTTACTGAAACCTTTGGTATTTAACCGTTTTAGGGATGCAGATATTAACAAAATTCCCAATTTATCAACAATTACAGGGGTTTTAGGAATAAATATCTTGACATTTATTTCAGATGCCTTATCTTTGCAGGGATTTTCATTAACTATTAACTTAAAACCTGAAAAAATGAACAAGGCACAATTAATCGAATCAATTGCAAAAGATGCAAAATTGACCAAGGCAGAAGCCGGCAGGGCTCTGGGAGCAGTTATCATCGCCACAACAAAAGCGTTAAGCAAAGGCGACAGGGTTGCTTTAGTAGGTTTTGGTTCTTTCTCCGTTTCCAAGAGAGCTGCCCGTAAGGGACGCAATCCTCAGACTGGCAAGGAAATCAAAATTGCAGCAAAAAAAGTTGTAAAGTTTAAAGCTGGCGCTGAACTCAGCAAAAAAGTCAAGTAAGACTTTGCCACTTGTTAACTAAAGGAGGGTGTCCCAAAAGGGCATCCTCTTTTTTTATACGCTCAGGCTGTTGGGGCGGGTTCAGAACCCGCCCCTGCTAATCAAACCCTGGCCGGAATCTCTTGGGGCGGGTTCAGCACCCGCCCCTGCTAATCAAACCCTGGCCGGAATCTATTGGGGCGGGTTCAGAACCCGCCCCTGCTAATCAAACCCTGGCCGGAATCTCTTGGGGCGGGTTCAG
>JAPLDI010000015.1:0-7916 GCA_026391795.1 Bacteroidota bacterium | reverse complement strand
TTGGGGCGGGTTCAGAACCCGCCCCTGCTAATCAAACCCTGGCCGGAATCTATTGGGGCGGGTTCAGCACCCGCCCCTGCAAGTGTTGTGTACCGTGAACCGTGTACCGCGTATCCTGCAGGATACCTGCACAAGAAAGCCCAGTTTTCCACCATATTAATAAGAAATACCCGATTTCAGCAGAATTGTCAGGGAATTGTCTCTGGGTATTTTATCAGTCCACAGGAAATCACAGTAATCAGGAAGCCAGAGAGAAGCTTTGTATTGTCTTGCGGTTTGCCCAATAAATGCTGTATCCTCAAGGCCTTTATCTTCATCACCGTATCCATGGACCATTAATGCTGTCCCCATACAATGGCTGATATGCCAGGCAGTATCATTATAGGAGATTTGCTTACCCGTCATGAGCGACGTCGTAAACAGGGTATCCACGGCTGTACGGGTTAAACCTTCAGCATATTGCGAAAACGTTTGGTAAGGTGCAATGTCTGAATAATTTACATCCGAAATGTGCTTCGTTGTCAGGATCAATGCAGAATCCTTAATGTACGTTATCAATCTGTATGAGCAGGGGTAAACAATAATAGAACCGGTTTCAATATCATATAGGAACTGATTTCCAGATTGTTGTTCTGTAACATCAGTTGCATGAAAATGTCCCGTAAACATAATCTTTAAGCCCGCATTCATGAGTTGGTTTGACACATCTTTAAAATTATCTAGCATAAAGCCAGGGAATGTTTTGTCCTTGCCGGTAAATTGTTCAACTATTCCGTGATGCATCATGCCAAAAACTGTTTTTCCTTTCCGAGCTGCCTCCGCCAGCCGGTCAAGGATCCATTTCATGGTACCCGGCCTGATCGCTCCTGCAGTATAGATCGAATCGTTTAAATTATCATACTTGCAGCAATCAATTGCGATGAGCCAGAGATTGGGCAAAGGTTCGGATACATAACTCAGGGAGTATGGATCGGTATACAGCGCATCGCTGTATCCACAATCTGAATAAATCGATCTGAATTTATCCGGACCGATATTCTGAACCCTTGTCTTTGTAGCACCGTTGTATACAAACGAATGCGGGTTGTAAATGTCATGGTTACCAGTAATAACCCGGACTTTGATCCCGGCCTGAATCAATTGCTGGAGGTATAAGTGAACCGAGACATTACCAACAAGTTCACCATCTTTGGTAAGATCTCCGGGAACAAGGACAAGGTCGGGCTTTGCCTGAATTAATTCCTGAATAGCCTCCTTCATGATGGCATCGCTCGCAGCCAGGAGTTTACCGTCTGTTACAAGATAATCCTGGAATGCGGGCCCATCCTGTATCAGCAAAGAAGGATCCATGTAATGATTGTCGGCCAGCACAGCAATCGTATAAACACTTGCTGTGGTGGTGTTAACGCTGTCGCTCTTTTTACATCCTGCAAAAACAAATAGTATTAAGATGGCTGGCAATACAAATAGTTTTTTCATGTGTAGTGGGATTTTGCTTTGGGTTGAAAACAGGATACTTGCCGAAGGGGAATATAATTGGTTATTTATGTAAGAATATAGTAGCCCGATTGGCTGCATTTTGTCGCAGGATGAAATAATAGAACGATAGATCAAATGTGTCATAAATACCATTGGTTTTAGATATTCACTCTTTATTGGGTTTCAGGCTGTCACTGACCTAAAAGTTAAATCCAATCCTGAGTTGCCAGAATCCGATTTACCTAAAATCAAAAAGTTAGTTTCCCGCCGAAACAAGAAAGAAATGCAATAGTTGTGCCAGAAATATCTGAATATGAGGAATTGATGATTTTGACTGGCTAATCATTTAAATATGAAGGCGAATGAAATATGGGGTTTTTTGAAGAGTGGCTTTTCCCAATGTAAATCATTATATAGTAATCAGAATAATCGCACATCTGTGCGGATACCTTAGTTTTTATCCTGGCAGACAAATAAAAAACCACTTACACGTGTTGCTGTAAGTGGTTACCTATCTTTGAGCCTCTCAAGGGACTTGAACCCTCGACCTGCTAATTACGAATCAGCTGCTCTACCAACTGAGCTAAAGAGGCGTTTTTTTGTTGGGGCGGGTTCTGAACCCGCCCCTGCTGAACTGAACCGCCCTTACCAAAAGAGTCGGGATGAGAAGACTCGAACTTCCGACCCCCACGTTTCCCAAGTCATGTGAATTTATGCCTTATTGCACTGATTCATAATAACTTAAAAAACGTCAAAATTTCAATCCTACATTCTTTTCAAAGCGGGGTAACGAATGTGGCACTCAACCCGTCATTTTTTAACGCTGCAAAGATATAAAGTTATTCTTTTTGACGAGTAAAAAAAATGGAGTGATCCAATTGCCCTCCCCCTCCCCGACTCTTTTAACCAAGGAAGTGCTGAAGAAAAAAAGGAACCCCTTTAGACACTGAGTTCTGAAAGGGGTTCTATCCATCTTTTATGAAATATTCCCTTGCGGGATACCTTATATATTAATTCCAAAAACTCATTTTTTTTTACTCAATGAAGCTGCATAGAGTTTTTCTTCGGAAAACTTTAAAAAAGGAGGGTGAAATGTCAAATTTTGGTCAAATAAATTAGAAACTTGAAGATTTTAGAGCCAAATAAACCGAAATTTGGCAGTTTAAAAGTCAAAAAAACTGGCACTGCTGAATTCCTTATGGTTTTTATTTTAATTTCTTAATATAAATATTAAAGTTATAGCTTTAAATTAATTTTGCCAATTAAAGTAATAGCTTTATATTTGCAAACAATATTTAAAGAGATCGCTTTATGAAAACTCAAGAATTGATTTTAGAGCAAACTGACAACAGGATTCGAAAATTGGCAAAAATTGCAGCCGATAACCAACCACAAGGGTGGATTTACACTATCCGTAAGGCTCTTGGGATGTCCATGAGACAATTAGGCAAGATTGCCAATATAACTCCTCAAGGTATAAAGGACATGGAAGACCGTGAGAAGAATGGTAATATTACCATTGCCGCTATGGAACAACTTGGCAAAGACATGAACATGAGATTTGTTTACGGTTTTGTTCCGTTGGAAGGTTCATTGCAAAAGAAGATTGACAAGCAAGCACTTGCCATAGCAAAGAAGATTGTTTCAAGGACTTCAAATAGCATGACATTGGAGGATCAAAAGGTCAGCCCTGCAATGTTAAAGAAATCCATCAAAGCTAAAGCTCACGAAATCAAACAAAATAAATTGAAGTCACTTTGGGAAGAAGATTAATCTTTTTCATAGTGATTTTTGGATTCCTAACACAGCGAGGCGGGTTCCCAGCAACTTGTGGTATTTTTCTTTCATCTCTTTTGATAAGAAACTGATATCTATCAATTCCTCCCATTTTGGAACATTTACGGAGATCGTCTCAAGAACTTTGTCAATGCTTTTTGTAGTTAATTCGCATCTTTCCGTGCCAAAATAGTTAACCAGAATGTTGCGGGTCAAGTGCTTCTTTTTCCCTTTCAGAGGCAAAGCAATTTCTTCGTCCTGTTTCCTATATTCTATGGTCGAATTGACAAGGTCGTAACATGGCGACAGCGTTACTTTTCCATCTTCTGTGATAACAGAGAAGTTCTTTAGGTGCATATCTTCATTGCCAACCAAATAATTGAAGATGGTCAGTTTGAATAGGGTCACTTTTTCAATCGAAGGGAATGTACAGAAATCATCGATTACAGTAACAACTTTTTCCATGCTATAGTCATACTTTGTTTCCCGACTCATGCCAGCCAACTGAGCAAAATCTTCGATTGGGATTTTATCGTTCTGCCCCCTTCTGTCAAACCGCTTAATGAAGTATGTAAGCGTGTGATCCTTTGACCAGATTAAACCGTGTAAAGGAACATCCAAGCCAATCTCACTTGCAAGCCTCATGGTCAGGTCTTCATTCTCTGGCATTTCAGGATAAAGATGATGCTGAGGTTTGAGGATGTATTTTCCTCCTGTGTCAACAATTTCAAATTTCCCGTCTTTGATGCTCAATTTAGCACTCAACTTAGGCTGCACTCCTTGAATCGACATCTTTGAAGCACGGTTATATGCTTCTATTCTTTGCTCTTCAGCAGTGTACTCAAGCTCCTTGAGCAGCTTCAATTCTGGTGATAAAAGCCTGAGTCCAGCTTCGCTGTACAGATCATCTCCACAGGGAGCATATGTGATCGGACAACAGTTCATTCCGCAATTTCCTTAGCTGTAACAACCCCAACCATATCTTCTCCAACAGCCATCAATTGTGAGAAGTAATCATTTTTATCAATCTTTTTGATCTTGAGCAATCCTTCCAATTGAATCCCTTCTGGCAATAACCCGTCAAAGAATGGTGGAAATTTGTTGTATTTGAAGGACTTTCCCTTGATCGGCATAGTGCGTGAAACCACGAGACCATCGTACTGATACAAATATTCAAATACATATTCCTTACCTTTCTCAAATTCGATAAGGATTCCAGCCTCAATTCCTTTTACATAGACCTTAGCTCTTCTCATTTTCAGAGTTTTGTAGATTGTCCATAAGCGGACTCTTCAATATTATCTTTATGTTCAGTACTTTTAAAATCTTTCGCAGGGTGTCCAATTGTACAGATTCCTTCCCCTTCTCAATATCAAAAATCACCGTCTTTCCAACCCCTGCAAGTTCCGCCAACTGCATACGACTTAATTTGGCAGCTTTTCTATGCATCCTTATTATTTGTGCCAATTCCTGAGTCTGTTCCATTTTTTACCTTTATAGCGGCAAATATAAGCATTTTCTATTACACAAACAAACTTTTAACAATATTTTACCGCCAGAGCAGTAAATTATTGTCAAATAGCCCTATTCTTTAATAAAAAGACTATAAATTACTGCTAAAGCGGTAATATTAACTTATCTGTTGTGGTTGATCTCATTTTGGAAATAATTGGTTAGAAGGTGCTAAAGAATGAATCAGCTATTTGTGCTTTTTCGATTTTGGTTGTTGCCCTCTTTCCCATTTATCCTTTGCCTTCGCATCTTCCTTGGTCTGCCATTGCATATTTGAAGGATCATCAGCTCCACCTTCACTCAAGGGCACAATGTGATCAATCACATAGCCTTTTCTCCCTTTTGGATAGCCAGTTTCCTTCATAAAATGCTCTCTTGCTGTGGAACTGCGTTGAATATGACCATGTGAATCACGTTTCGCAGTTGTGGAATAGGTGCTCCTGTGGTGACCACTCGATGTATGGTAAGAAGATTTCGGACTTGAAGAATATGTGCTCTTATGATGACTACTGGATGAATGTTGATACGAAGAGTGACTGCTGGATTTGTAGGATGAATGAGAAGAGGAGTGATAACTTCGTTGAGCAAAACTAAGGGATAGCGATAATGAGAGGATTATCGTTAAGATAAGGGTAAGATTCTTTTTCACAAGTTTCATGTTACCCAGATTTGATGGCACCACTAACAAAGATCATTAAACGATCACCCGTAAAGTTAATGAAATATTAATAGAACCAATGGTCGCAAATATGCAGATATCTTAGAATTGACGATTTTTGAGGATGATTTTTCAAGGAATCACTACCTTTGATATCATGATCAAGGCGATCTCCATAATCCTTTCCATTTACTTTTTTGTGGGTACAGCAATCCTCCCCAAAGGAGACTTTGGCTTTACCTCCCAGCTCTCAAAATTGTACGATGAGTTTGTTCAGGTAAACGGAACCACATCCTTTGATGAGTTTCTGTCGGAAGAACTACTTGATCCCTATTCCCCACCTGAGGATGCTAACGAGCCATTAGATGAGCCACTCGAAAAAGAATGCCATCCAGTTCCAATAGATTTGATAACGGTCAATGCAACCATTACCTTTTATACAGTGGCATCAATAATAGAGATTCAGCCTGAGCCACTTCAGAGAATCTCCTATCTTCCATATACCGAGAACTTCACAAGTACTGATCTTGGTTCAGTATTTCATCCTCCGAGATCAGGAATTCATACATAAGAACAGAATTCATTCATTTTTAAATATTTAAATCATTCAAATCATGAAAAAATTAATTGTATTGCTGTCAGCATGCTTGCTGATCAGCTTAATGGGTTTTACTCAAAAGATCACTCCTGATAAGGTTCCTACTCCTGTAAAGCAAGCCTTTGCCAAAAAGTTTCCCGCTGCAACCGATGATGTCAAGTATGAAATGGAGAAGAAAGACTATGAAATCAACTTCAAAGACAAAGGGGTTGAGATGTCTGCCAATTTCGATGCTACTGGGAAGTGGCTGGAAACAGAAACCGAGATTAAACAATCTGATCTGCCAAAAGAGGTCTCTGCATCTGTTACCAAGAACTTTGCTGGGTTCAAAATTTCTGAGGTTGCAAAGGTGGAAAAACGTGATAGTGGGTTAATTTATGAGATGGACTTGAAGAACGACAAAGAGGGTTATGAAGTCCAGTTTTCACCAAAAGGTGATATCCTCAAGAAACACCCATTGAAGAATGAAAAGGAAGAAAAAGAAGAGAGCGAGAAAAAGTAGAATCTTTCTAATGTTTTGGAAAGCCCATTTGTTTGATCAGGTGGGCTTTTCTATTGATATCACATCAGTTTACAATTTATGGGAAATAGTAAAAATGTTGCTTCTGGAAAGCCAACAGGGGAATAAGTTTTATATCACTGTTTAATAATTTTACCCACTTCCACTGTTCTGTCATTATTCAACTGTAAAAAATATACCCCACTGGGTAGATTGCTGATGTCAATCTGTGTTTTGGTCTCTGTAATTTTGTGGGTGATGATTTCCTGACCATGAAGGTTCATTATGGTCACTCGGCTTTGGGTTTCTTTTGGAGATATTTCAATGGTTATCCTATCTGTCGAAGGATTCGGATAAATTGATAACCTTGAATCCTGAATTTCATCTATCCCGACATAAACAGAATCAAATTTCATGACTGTTGCCTTGCCAGAATTCCCATAATCCTGATAAGCTACATAAGGTTTACCCGATTGGCTAAAGGCAAGTCTTGAATACTCAGCCATTCCTTCTGAGAATCCTGCTTCACCTACATTCACCCAATTAAATCCATCAAATTTCATTACCGTTTCTTTTGCAGAATTTCCACCATCCACAAATGCCACATAGGGTTGATCAGACGGACTGAAGGCGAGACTTGGATAAAAAGCGATTCCCGCTGAGAAACCAGCATTTCCAACATTCACCCAGTTGGTTCCATTAAACCTCATAACGGTGGCTTTACCATTAGGATTTGCATCATCCCTAAAAGCTACATAGGGTTGATTGTTGGATGGATTGATAGCAAGGCTTGTCGATAGAACTTCTCCAGCAGAGAAACCAGCATTTCCAACATTCACCCAACTGGTTCCATTAAACTTCATTACCGTTGCTTTATATGAATTCCCAGAATCTCGAAACGCCACATATGGCAAACTGTCAGAAAGATTAAAGGCGAGACTTGTATACATTGCCATCCCCGCTGAGAAGCCCGCCACACCTACATTCACCCAGTTAACTCCATTAAATTTCATAACGGTAGCTTTAGAGGAATTACCATTATCCTTAAAAGCCACATATGCTTCATCAGTAGGGCTGAAGGCGATGCTTGTATATTCAGCCATTCCCGCTGAAAATCCTGCTAATCCCACATTCAACCAACTGGTTCCATTAAATTTCATTACTGTAGTCTTATAAGAATTTATGGAGTCGGTAAATGCCACATAGGGTTCTCCAGATAAGTTGAAGGCAATGCTGGTATAATCAGCTTCTTCTGCTGAGAACCCCGCTGCCCCCACCAATACCCAGCTTGTTCCGTTAAATTTCATTACGGTTGCTCTTTTGTAATTTGTCCAATCTTGAAATGCCACATACGGTTCTCCAGATGGGCTGAAAGCGAGGCTTGTATAATCAAC
>JAPLDI010000012.1 GCA_026391795.1 Bacteroidota bacterium | reverse complement strand
TCCAGCATCCAGCATCCAGCATCCATCTTCCATCTTCCATCCAGCATCCATCTTCCATCCAGCTTATCAACATTTTCTTTAACTTTGCACTGATTTTAAAAACATGGGAAGAATCCTTGCGATCGATTACGGGCAGAAGCGGGTCGGGCTTGCGGTGACAGATGAGCTTAAGATCATCGCCACGGCACTGGGAACGGTTCCGGCCGGGGAGGTCATCACCTTCCTGAAAGAGTATGTAAGCCGGAACCCGGTGGAGTGTTTTGTAGTTGGTGAACCCAAACAGATGAACAACACGGTATCGGAATCGGCAAAATATATTGAACCCTTTATCCTCAGGCTGAAAACAGCAATCCCGAGTGTCCCGGTGGAACGGATGGACGAACGGTTCACTTCCCTGCTGGCCACGCATGCCATCAGGGATTCGGGGGCGAAAAAAAAAGACCGCAGGGATAAGTCGCTGGTGGATACTGTCAGCGCTGTATTGATTTTACAATCTTTTATGGAGATGAGGGCAATGACCAACTGATATTTGCGTTCGTACAGTTCATGTTTAAAACCCAAAATTCCTGCCTGCGAAAGGCAGGCATAATTCGTAATTCATAATTATTTAAGAATGATTCTTCCGGTTATAGCATATGGTCACCCGACATTAAAAAAGGTCGCTCAGGAGATCAGTCAGGATCACCCGGGACTTGAACAACTTATCGCTGATATGTTTGAGACCATGGTCCAATCGGATGGCGTCGGGCTGGCAGCCCCCCAGGTAAACCAGTCCATCCGCCTGTTTGTTATCGATGCTGCTCCCTATGCGGATAAATATCCTGAAGCAAAGGATTTCAGAAAGATATTTATCAATGCAAAGATTTACAAAGAAGAGGGTGAAGAATGGGCTTTCAACGAAGGCTGCCTCTGTTTTCCGGGAGTCCGCGAAGATGTTCAGAGGAAACCGGTAATCCACATCCGTTACCAGGATGAAAACTTTCAGAAACACGATGAACGTTTTGAGGGAATTGTGGCCCGCGTGATCCAGCATGAGTATGATCATACCGAGGGCATTCTCTTTATTGACCACCTGAGCCCGCTGCGGAAAATGCTCCTGAAAGGAAAGCTGAACGATATTTCAAAGGGGAATGTGGACATATTCTACAAGATGATATTTCCACTGCAAAAAAAAGGAAGAAAATAAGGTCAAATCCGAATAAAATCTAAAATCCAACACCCAACTCCTAATACCCAATACCTAATACCAACCAATCCATGAAAAGATATCTGTACATTGCCCTTGTGCTGATCATTGCGGTTCTCTCCGGTTGCAAACCGTCCAGGGAGAAATCGGTAGCTACGATCAATTCTCTCGAAACCCGGCTTTTCTCGCCCAACACTGCAGGCTTTGATAAAGTAAAGGCTGACAGCCTTCTTGCGTCTTATGAATCGTTTATGAGTCGTTTCCCTGAGGATTCCCTCACCATCAAATTCACATTCAAAGCTGCCAACCTTGCAATGACAGTTGGAGACGCTGCAAAATCAGTTGCACTTTTCGACAAGTTCATGGAAAAATACCCGGATCATCCAAAAGCCAGGGTCGCCATGTTTTTCAAGGCTTATATCTACGAGAACCAGATCAAGAACCTTGACAAGGCAAAAGAGGTCTACCTTCAGTTCATCGAAAAATACCCCACGGGCGATTTTTCCAGTGATGCACGTCTTGCATTGAAAAATCTTGGTAAATCTCCGGAGCAGATGATGCAGGAGTTTGAGGAGCAGCGAAAGGTTGACAGCCTCCGGGTTGCAGATTCACTCCTTGCCCTGAAAAAGGGAAAGCATTCGAGGAAAAAATAAATCAGTCAATCAACGTACGCAGGCAGAAGTTCGCAAGTCGATATCCGTTTCTTAGTCGCACGTTGTACTTCTGCCTTCGTATTTACTTAAAGAAGTTCTCCATTGCATTGGCCAGGTCGGAAGGGGAGACCTCTTTCGACAAATGTCCTTCGTGGCTGTAAGATATTTTACCCCGTTCTTCCGAGACAATGATGGCCAGGGAATCTGATTTTTCAGTAATTCCTACGGCTGCCCTGTGCCGCAACCCATAATGAGCAGGAATTTCAGGGTTGCTGCTGACCGGGAGGATACACCGGGCTGCACGGATGGTTCCTCCGGATATGATCACGGCCCCGTCGTGAAGCGGGCTGTTCTTGAAAAAGATCGTTTCGAGTAGAAACTCGGAAATCTTTGCATCCATGATCTGTCCTGTTTCAATATAGCTCTTCAGTTCATTTTGCCCGGTTATTACAATAAGGGCTCCCGTGCGGGTATCGGACATCTTCTGGCAGGCTTTCACGATGGTGTCAATGTGATGGTGGATGGGATCTTCCAGCTGAAATTTCCAGAAGAGAAAACGTTTCCGTGTTGACCGGATGATCCTGGTATTTCCAACCAGCAAAAGAAACTGACGGATCTCAGGCTGAAAGACGACGATAAGCGCAATGAATCCGACACTGATAAACTGTCCCAGGATCTCGCTCAGCAACTGCATCTGGAAGGCCTTGACTATTTTCCATATCAGGTAAACTGCGATGATTCCGATGAAGATGCGGATGGCACCGGTTCCCTTTACAAGATTGTAAAGCACATACAGCAGAACCGAAAAGAGGATAACATCGATGATGTCAACGATGCGGATGTCGAAAAGTCCGGTAATGCTTAGTAAAAGCAAATTATGAATTATGAATGGGGCAAAAGTAAGAAAAATAGTGATACCTGATGCTGGATGCTGGATGCTGGTTGTTGGTTGTGTGGTGTGTGTTGGGAAATTTTCATTTTTATTTTGTCATTCAATCTCCAGCATCCAGCATCCAGCATCTTCTACCCTGAAGCATTCACCAACTTAATTGCCTCAACTGCCTCCTTAACGTCATGCACCCTGAGGATATCGGCTCCTTTTAGCAGAGCGATGGTGTTGAGGACGGTGGTTCCGTTCAGCGCTTCCTTCGGTTTGATCTGCAATACACGGTTGATCATCGATTTTCTCGAAAGGCCTGCGAGTAGCGGAAACCCGAAAGAACGGAAGGTCTCAAACTGATGTAAAAGCCGGAAATTATCCGCGACGGTTTTCCCGAATCCGAAACCGGGGTCAAGGATCACCTGGCTGAACCCGGAAGGCAGAAGACGGAGCCGGGAATCAAAGAAATCATTAACTTCCTTAACCACATCCTTGTAGTGCGGGTTGATCTGCATATTGTCGGGCGTTCCCTGCATATGCATCATGACATAGGGGATGTTGTGGCGTGCCACAAAGTCAAACATCTGCTGGTCGTACGTGCCTCCGTATATGTCGTTGATCATCATGGCACCATGTTCGATGGCTGCCTTCGCAACGGGTGTGCGATACGTATCAACGGAAAGGATCACCTCACTGAAATGCCCTTTTATGGCAGTAAGCGATGGAATCAGCCGCTCCATTTCCTGCTTCTCATCCACCGGCACCGATCCTGGCCGGGTGGATGTGGCCCCGATATCGATGATCAAAGCCCCTTCGGAGATCATCTTTTCAACCTGTTTCAGCTGATCGATGAGGTTAACAAACGCTCCGCCGTCATAAAAGGAATCGGGTGTGATGTTCAGGATCCCCATGACTGCCGGTGTGCCCCGGCTGATCTTTTTTCCTGCAAAATCAAGAATGAACAGAGAGGAGGTCAACTTGAGAGTTTATAAAGTTTATAAAGTTTATAAAGTTTGTAAAGTTTGTAAAGTTTGTAAAGTTTGTAAAGTTTGTAAAGTTTGTAAAGTTTGTAAAGTTTGTAAAGTTACAGAGACACAAAGTAACAAAGTTGTCCGGGATCACTGTGTGCAGAAGGTGGTATGATGTACCTCTTTCCTAATGCCTAATACCTAATACCCAATGCCGAATGCCTGATGCCCAACTTCTGTTAAGAATTTCTGAAAAAGAAAAATCAAAAATACGATCAAAATTCAAATAGTTCTTACCTTTAACCAATAAAAATAATGGGATCGTTGAGCTTATGAACGACATTGGTAAAACGGAACAACAATTTGAACGGATCATCCAGAAGTGCCGCTCCATCTTTCTTGCAAAGATGAAAGACTACGGCAGTTCGTGGCGTATATTGAGGATACCGTCACTTACCGATCAGATCTTTATTAAGGCAAATCGCATCCGCAGCATTGAGTCAAAAGGGATCCGCAAAGTTGACGAAGGCATCATTCCGGAATACATCGGGATTGTGAATTATTCCGTGATTGCCCTTATCCAGCTGGAACTTGGTGAGGAGGCCGAATTGAACCTCACGGCCCGGGATGCAGAAAAACTGTATTCAAAATACGTTTATTCCGCACGTGATCTTATGCTGAACAAGAATCACGATTATGATGAAGTATGGCGGGATATGAGGCTCACTTCACTTACCGACATCATCCTCGTGAAACTGATGCGCATCAAGCAGATCGAAGATAACATGGGGAAAACGTTCATCTCGGAAGGGATCGACGCCAACTACCTGGATATCATCAATTATTCCATCTTTGCCCTGATCAAACTAGACGAATAGTATGAAGGTTTTTCGCAATGCCAGCCGAATCATCATCGGACTCATTTTTATCTTTTCAGGATTTGTAAAAGGGATTGATCCTTTGGGATTTACTTACCGGCTTGAAGATTATTTCCAGGTCTTCGGAACGCCCTGGGCCAATCCTTTCGCATTGTACCTCACCATCTTCCTCTGCACGGTCGAGTTCATGATCGGCATCAGCCTGCTGTTGAACCTTTGGATCAGGTGGTCAGCCTGGTGGCTGCTTGGGTTTATGATCTTCTTCACCTGCCTCACATTCTTCGATGCCGTGTACAACCTTGTCCCCGACTGCGGCTGTTTCGGGGATGCCATCACATTGACAAATCTTCAGACTTTCCTGAAAAACATCGTGCTGATGATCTTTGTCATACCCGTTTTTACGGGAAGAAAAAAATTCAAAAACTGGTCGCCTCTCTGGGCGCAGAAGACATTCCTGCTGATCTTCGGTCTGGCGTTCCTGGGAGTCTCGGTGTATTGTTACCGTCATTTGCCGTTTATCGACTTCATGGGATGGAAGGTCGGGAACAAGATCAATGTGCCGGCTTCACCGCTGAAGTTTTATGTTACCTTTAAAAACAAGCTGACCGGTGAAGAAAAGGAATACCTCACACCTGATTATCCCTGGAAGGATTCGGTCTGGATGTCGCAATGGGCATTCAAGGGACAGCGTGCAGTGGATCCCTCAAAAGGCCGGGAACTTGCACTGAGGATCGAGGATGAAAGGGGAGCCGATGTCTCAGGGTCCATCATTGATAATCCTGACCTTCAGTTCATTCTTGTGGCATGGGACCTTGGCAGGACAGATACGGCAGCATTTCACAAAATCCTTCCTTTTTACAAAAAAGCCGCGAAAGAGGGGTATTCCTTTGTTTGTCTGACGAGTTCTGTTCAGGCCGATATACATAAGTTCAGGATGGCAAACGGCACTGCTTTCAGTTTTTATAATGCCGACGACGTGGCATTGAAGATGATGATCAGGTCGAACCCGGGCCTGATCCTCATCCGCAATGGAATTGTACTGGCCAAATGGCCGTTCCGCAAATTTCCCTCCTATGAACTCGTGATGGAGAAATTCAGGAATCCCTAATGGCATTCACCGGGTACTAAGGGTAGGCGCATGGGACAATTTTTACTGAAACGGCTGTTGTATGGGTTTCTCGTGCTCATCGGGGTGATTGTCATCAATTTCTTCCTGTTCAACGTTCTCCCGGGCGATCCTGCACGCATGATGCTCGGTCAGCGGGCAGACATCACTTCCGTTGAAGCCATCAACAAAGATCTTGGAAGGGACAAACCCCTGCTGACCCAATTCTTCAACTACCTGAATGACCTTTCCCCGGTATCGGTACACAACGATGTTGACCCTTCAAGTTACTGGTACCTGGATCCTTTAAAATATACCTCCTTCGTCAGGCTGTTCCCGGTATCAAAAAGCTCTGTTCTCGTGCTGAAGGAACCTTACCTGAGAAGATCGTACCAGTCGAAAAAGCAGGTCGGGGAGATCCTTTTGGAAGGGTTTGTCAATACCATTATTCTCGCGGTGGTTGCCATGACGTTTGCAATCTTTTTCGGGATCCTTATCGGGATCATCTGTGCTGTTAAGAAAAACAGCTTTACCGATCGTTTTTTTATTGTTCTCTCTGTATTCGGGATGTCGTTGCCCTCTTTCTTCGCCGCCATCCTGGTGGCCTGGATCTTTGCTTTTATACTGGGAAAATATACCGGGCTGAATATGGCAGGCAGCCTTTATTCGGTGGATGATTTCGGACGGGGGGAATACCTGGACCTGAAAAACCTCATTCTTCCCGCCTTCACGCTGGGTATTCGTCCGCTGGGCATCGTAGTAGAACTGACACGGAATTCATTGCTGGAGGTGCTTTCGCAGGACTATATCCGGACGGCACGGGCCAAAGGCTTAAGCAATTTTCGCATCCTGATGCGTCATGCCCTGAAGAATGCTCTCAATCCCGTCGTAACGGCAATGTCGGGATGGCTGGCTTCTCTGCTTGCCGGAGCGGTCTTCATCGAATACATCTTCGACTGGAAAGGCATCGGCCTTGTGATCGTCAATGCGCTGGAAAAATATGACTTTCCGGTGCTGATGGGTGCTGTCCTTCTTATCTCCATCATGCTGGTCATCATCAATATCCTGGTCGACATAGTATACGGGATGCTGGATCCGAGGGTGAGGGTGCAATAAGTGGCTGGCTGATCGAGTTTATTTAAGGGGGAAGTATTAAAAAGAGAAAAGCGAAAAGCGAAAGAATAATAGGAGACCCAAAGACCCCGTAGGGGTCTCATTCTTGTAACGAATACCCAAAGACCCCTTAGGGGTCCCATTCTTGTACCCAATGACTAACACGTAATACCCTGAAGAAATGAGAAGAAAAATTGTTGCCGGAAACTGGAAAATGAACAAATCGTTTGCCGAGGCTGAAGAATTGATAGCGGAGATTGCAGATAAGCTGGAATCGATGGAGATGGGTCCACAGGAGGTGGTATTGTGTCCTCCTTATGTATATCTTGAAATGGCGACGGATATTGCCGAAGAATCGGTATTCAGTGTAGGTGCCCAAAACATCAGCGAACATGATGCAGGTGCCTGGACCGGGGAAATTTCCGGACCCATGCTCTCCTCCATGGAGGTTGAATATTGCATCATCGGCCATTCGGAGCGGAGAAAATATTTTGCTGAAGGTCATGGGTTGCTGGCAAAAAAGGTGGATGCTGCCCTGCGAAGCGGTATCCGGCCGATTTTCTGTTGCGGCGAGGTATTGGCGGAGCGGGAAGGAGGTCACCACTTTGATGTGGTGAAAAAGCAGCTGGAAGAATCCCTGTTTCACCTTGCTGTGGAACAGTTTCGCCAGGCAGTGATCGCTTATGAACCGGTATGGGCCATCGGTACAGGGGTGAATGCCACACCTGAACAGGCGCAGGAGATGCATGCTTACATCCGTGAACAGGTTGCCCTGAAATATGGAGATGAAATGGCGGCTGATACTACAATTCTATACGGCGGAAGCTGTAATGCCCAGAATGCGCATGAACTCTTTGCCCAGGCCGATGTGGACGGCGGGCTGATCGGTGGTGCTTCCCTGAAAGCCGATGAATTTATGAAAATCGTAACTTCCTTCTGATATGGAATACATCGAGGTTCGTCTGCATCCCCTCACCCCGGAAATGAAAGAGATCATCACTTCACTCCTGGCCGAAACAAATTTTGAGAGTTTTGCAGGAGGGGAAGATGAACTGCTTGCCTATGTGCAGGCCGGTCTTTTCTCGAGTGAAGAGGTGGAGCGGATCTGCAACCCGTTCGGGCTGAAGTTCACAGAAAGCCTGATCCCGGAACAAAACTGGAATACGGAGTGGGAGAAGAACTTTGAACCGGTCCTGATTGCCGGAAGATGCTATATCCGGGCTCCGTTTCATTCCCCCCGTCCCGATTATCCTTATGAGATCATCATTGAGCCGAAAATGTCGTTCGGTACTGCTCACCACGAAACCACCTCCATGATGATCGGGATGATGATGGAGATGGATTTCAAGGGGAAGAAGGTGCTCGATATGGGTTCCGGAACCGGTATTCTCGCCATCCTTGCCCGGAAGCTGGGAGCTGCATCCGTGGATGCGATCGATAATGATAGCTGGGCATACAGCAATGCCCTGGAAAACATGGAAAAAAACAGGATATCCGGGGTGACTGTGAAGATGGGTGATGTGGATGCTGCAGGTTCGGGGTATGATATCCTGCTGGCAAACATCAACCGGAATGTCCTGATCGGGCATCTCCCCGAATATTCAAAATGCATGGAAAGAGGAGAGCTGCTGATGAGCGGTTTTTACGAAGAAGACCTTCCCATGATCAGGCAGGCTGCAGAATCGAACGGATTTACATTCAATCGTCAGGTGACAAAAAACCGGTGGGTTGCAGCACAATTTAAAAAATGAGCTATTCTTTTGCAAAGCCGGTACATTGGGGATTGATCCCGCTCTTTATCGTGATGATCTCGCAGTTTACCGCCGCGCAAAAAATTACCCGTTTTTCAGGTGATTCCACCAAGTTCATTACCGAACTCAACACCATCTTTAGCCCGGTCGTTGCCAATGAGGAGAAGATGACCGAAACCCTGATGAAGGAATTCATTCAGAAATGGAATGCCGAAAAATATGATCCTTCGAAGAAAAAGCTCATTTACTTTATCGGCAACCTTATGCTGAAGAAAGGCGCCCGGCCTTTTCCCGACTTCTACAATTATATCAAAGCCCTCGACCTTTTCATTACCACCAATCAGCCCGATGAACGGTTCTATGAATGGTTTGCCGTTCTGAAAGGGCTCCAGAACAACAAGAACATCCGTTACTTTCACCAGTTTGTCGATCAGTGCATTTACCTGTTCAGCGACAACCTGGTCTATAAATCACAGTCGACCCGGTGGAAGTTTAAAAATCCCGATTACCACTTTAAGTTCGACTCGGTCCCTGTCATTAATTTTAACCCTACCACCCTGGTCTGTTATTCCAGCGACGACAGCCTTGTGATCAACAATACCCGCGGGTTTTGCCGCCCCCTCTCTTTTCAGTGGGTTGGACAGGGAGGCAGGGTAGACTGGCAGCGTGCAGGACTGGATCCTGAGCAGGTGTATGCCAACCTGAAAAGTTACAGGATCCAGCTGAACTATTCAAGGTTAGAAGCAGACTCGGTCGAGTTTTTCAACAAAAAATTCTTCTCATTTTCCCTTACCGGAAAATTCAGCGATAAGGTCTTGGCGAATGTCACGGAGGAAAATGCCCAATATCCTACGTTCAGTTCTTATGATAAGACCATCGGGATCAAAAACCTCTTCAAGAATATTGATTACCTGGGTGGTTTCGCGATGGAAGGCGCAAAGGTCTTCGGCTCAGGCTCAAAAACCGAAGATGCGAGGCTGGTGTTCAGGAAAAACAACAAAGAGTTTATCAGGATCTTCTCGAAATTGTTTGTGATCCGGACCAACCGGATCAACTCTGCAAAGGCCTCCATCACCATTTACCATGAAAATGACTCCATCTACAACCCCGTTCTCACCATGAAATATACGGATGAGAAGAAAGAACTGACGCTGACGCGGGATGAACGGATCACGATGATAAGTCCCTGGTTTGATTCCTGGCACCAGATCGAGATCTATTGCGAGTCGCTGACATGGAAGCTGAATGAACCCCGGATGAATTTTGAGATGATGCCAGGACCCAACCAGGAGGGACGGGCTGTTTTCGAATCCGCCCATTATTTCTCCCTGCAACGGTATGATAAGCTGCAGGGGATCGATGAATTCAACCCGCTCTATGTTCTTCGCAAATATTCAGAGAAATACAAAACGCGCGACTTTACGCTCGACAAGATCGTTACCTTCATGCAGCGACCACCGGAACAGGTGGAAGCACAGTTGCTGACCCTTGCCTACAAAGGGTTTCTCATGTACGACCCGGATGATAAAACAGGGAGGATCAAGGACAAGCTGATCAACTATGTAAAGGCAAAAGATGAAAAGATCGACTACGATGTGATCTTTTTCAACTCGACAGTCTCCGGAAAAAGCAACGGGATCCTTAGTCTCGACAGTTTCGACCTGGTGATCCAGGGGGTGCCGAAGGTCTTCCTCAGCGATTCGCAGCAGGTCTATATCTATCCTTCCCGGCAGCAGGTGATCCTGAAGAAGGACGGCGATTTTCTCTTTTCCGGCAAGGTCGAAGCCGGACTTTTCGACTACTATACCAAGATGAGTTCCTTTGAATACAACAAATTCAAATTGAACCTGCCTTTTATCGACTCGATGGCAGTCTATGTCAGGAGCCGGACGAAGGACCCGAAAACCCAGACCTATCCCCTGGTAAAAGTGAGGACCAACATCAACAATCTCAGCGGTGACCTGCTGATTGATGATCCGCAGAACAAGTCGGGGCTGACCTATTTCCCGGAGTACCCGATCTTCAACAGTAAAAATGTCTCTTCTGCGAACTGGGAGAAGCGGGCGGTGCAGAACGGGGCCTACCGGAAGGATAAATTCTACTTCAGTGTCGATCCGTTTACCCTGAAGAGCATCGGTGCCTTCCAGACCGACAGCCTGAAATTCAAAGGGGTCCTGGTTTCTTCGGGGATCTTCCCGGATATCCGGGAGCCGCTCTCGGTGCGCCAGGATTATTCGTTCGGTATTGCATCAACCACCGGACCGGGCGGTCTGCCCGCCTATGGAGGGAAAGGGGTATTCTATTCAAAGATCGACATGAGCAACCAGGGGTTGAGGGGCGATGGCAAGCTGGTCTATCTCAATTCCACCTCGTTGTCCGACGACTTTATTTTTTACCCGGATTCTATGAAGACCGTGGCAAAGTCATTCACTGCCACGGAGCTGTCGGGACAGGTGGAATCTCCTTCTGTACAGGGAGATTCGGTGCATGAATTCTGGAAACCCTACAAGAATATTCTCAAAGTCACCAGCATTAAAAAGGATATTTCGATGTACAAGAATGAGGCTTCGATCGCAGGGAGCCTTAACCTGACACCGGCCGGGCTCACCGGTCAGGGTACTGTGAAGATCCGGGATGCCGAGATGGAGGCTTTTTTATTTGAATTCAAGCGAAGGGCCTTTGATGCAACCGTGGATGTTTTCAGGATCAAATCGGTGAACCTGCAGGCGTTAAGCATCTCTACCCGGAACTACATTACCCACTTTGATTTTGACCAGATGAAAGGCCAGTTCAAATCGAGCCGCGGTATCTCCAGGGTTGACTTCCCCGTCAACCAGTATGCCTGTTCCATGGACCGGTTCGACTGGCTGGTTGAGAAACAATCCATCCGTTTGTTCAATGAGCATACGCAGCAGGCTGATATTGCCGACACGCTGAGTCCTGATAAACTGGTCAATTACAAGTTTCCGGGTACCGAGTTCGTGTCGACCCATCCTTTGCAGGATTCGTTACGTTTCTTTTCCCAGCTGGCTACCTATGATCTGAAGACCAATATTATCAGCGCAGAAGAAGTCAGGGTGATACGCGTTGCGGATGCTGCCATCTTTCCTGATTCAGGCAAGGTTTACATCCATCCGGAGGCAAAGATGAGGATCCTGAACAGGGCGGGCATCATTGCCAATGCCAACAATAAATTCCATCATTTTTACAACTGCAGCGTCAGCATTGCTTCACGAAAAAGATATTCCGGCAACGGATTTTATGATTACATCGGCAGAGACCAGCAACGGCAGCAGATCAACTTTTCAAGGATCGCCGTGGATACTGCAAACGAGACGGTTGCAGACGGAATTATTCCCGACACCACACATTTTCTCCTCAGCCCGGAATTTGAGTTCAGGGGGACCATCAGCCTCCGTGCATCCCAGCGGAACCTCAATTTTGAAGGTGGCTTCCGCGCAGTCATGGATTGTTTCCCGACCTATAAGCTTTGGACCTATTTTTCCAGTGACATCAACCCCCAGCAGGTGATGATCCCGCTGGAAGATCCATTGAGGGATATCCATTTTCAGAAACTCGGTCTAGGGATCCTGTTTTCCAACACCGGCAACCGGATCTATCCTGCCTTTTTCTCTGCAAAGAAATCGTACAGCGACTCCACAATGGTCAGCGCGATCGGCAAGATCGATTATGATCTTTCCAGCGAAACCTACCGGGTCATGGAGATGGACCTCCGCAAAGATCCTGCACTTCCCGGCAACAGGCTCTGGCTGGGAACGAAGGATTGCGCCCTCCACGGCAGCGGAAAAATCAACCTTGTCCTGAATTCCGGCGCCCTGAAGATGGAATCGTACGGAACCATCGATCATTATGTCATTGCCGATTCCACCAAGGCACGTGTCGCCATTGCACTTAATTTCCCTTTTTCAGACGACTGCATGACAAAATTTACAACCCAGCTGGGATCGATAAACCTGCAAGGGCTGATTTTTTCAACTTCGCCCTACCTGGATGCCATGAAAATACTGCTGGGGAAGAAGGAATTCGACAAGGTAAAATCGGAGATGGAGATGGTTGGCCGGTTCAAACGGTTCCCGGATGAACTCATGCGGACGATGTTCCTGGCAGATGTGAAGCTCCGGTGGGATACGCTGAATAAAACCTGGGTTTCATACGGTCCGATCGGCATTGGTTGTGTCGGGAAGGTGCAGGTGAACAAATATGTGAGCGGTCTTCTTGAATTTCAGAAGAAGAGGAACGGGGATGAATTCACCTTCTATTTCGAGCTGACAAAAAATGACTGGTATTTCTTTAATTACCGTAACAACATCCTCATGGCCCTGAGTTCGAATGTTCAATTCAATGAAGCCCTGGATGCCGGGATCAAGTCAACAACAGAGCAGAAAAGGCTGGCAAAACTGGCTAAGGGATACCGCTACACCATTGCAACCGACAGGAAAAAGAGAGAATTTTTAAGGAAATACGAAAACCAGTAGACCGGAAGATTGCTTCGTCGCTTCGCTCCCCGCAATGACAAGGATACGTTACTATGGGGATTGCTTCGTCGCTTCGCTCCTCGCAATGACAAGGATACGTTACTATGGGGATTGCTTCGTCGCTTCGCTCCCCGCAATGACAAGGATACGTTACTATGGGGATTGCTTCGTCGCTTCGCTCCTCGCAATGGAAAATGAATTCGTAATTCGTAATTCGTAATTCGTAATTCGTAATTCGTAATTCGTAATTCGTAATTTTGTACTCTATGCATCCTGTCTTTATCACCCTTGAAATCCTCCTCGCTTATCTTATCGGCTCCATTCCCAGTGCGGTGTGGGTGGGAAAGTTGTTCTATGGTGTTGATGTCAGGAAACATGGCAGCGGGAATGCCGGGGCAACCAATGTGATCCGGGTACTCGGATATAAAGCCGGGATCCCGGTGCTGGTACTCGATGTTTTCAAAGGGTGGGCTGCCGTCCAGGTGATCTTCCTTTTTCCGCATGCTGACATGAAAAATGATTTCATTACCTGGATAAGGATATGCATGGCATTCGCTGCAGTTCTCGGGCATGTTTTTCCTGTATTCGCCGGATTTAAAGGAGGGAAAGGCGTAGGTACGCTTGCCGGGGCAGCCATCGCGTTATACCCTATAGCACTGCTCATCGTTCTTGGCCTTTTTATCACAACGATTGCCCTGACCAGGTATGTGTCCCTCTCATCCATCCTTTGCGGAATTTCGTTCCCGTTCATTGCCATTTTTATCACCGGGGAAGATCATCCCGGCCTTATCATCCTCGCCATTGTTGTGGCTTTATTCCTGCCGTTGACGCATATCAAGAACATAAAGCGGCTGATCCGCGGAGAAGAAAGTAAATTTGATTTCAGGAGGAAAAAAAAGGAGGAAGGTGTGTGAGGTTGGCAAGGGAATCATGTTTGAATTAAAATTTAATTATTGTATATTTGACAAAAATTTTGATTACAGACCCCTCTGGTCGTGATTATTTTTATGTAGAACGTAAAATGACAGTGTTATGAAATTCATCGTTTCCAGTTCCCTCTTACTAAAAAACCTTCAGTCCATTATCGGTGTGATCAACTCCAGTAATACGTTGCCCATTCTGGATGACTTTCTGTTCGATCTTCAGGATGACAATCTCACGATTACTTCATCCGACCTGGAAACCACCATGAGTGTGACACTGAAACCGGATAAAGCCCTTCAGAACGGAAGTATCGCCATTCCGGCCAAGATCCTGGTTGATACATTGAAGACGTTTGCCGACATCCCTGTCTCCTTCACCATCAATGAAGACAACCAGGGTGTTGAGATCTCCGCCGGTGACGGAAAATACAAACTTGCCGGTCATAAGAGCGATGAGTACCCGCGGGTTCCGGGACTTGAAAGCACCACCTCGATTGAGCTTACATCTTCCCTTCTTTCCCAGGCCATCAACAAAACCCTCTTTGCTACTGGTAATGATGAACTCAGGCTGGTTCTGTCGGGGGTCTTTTGTGAACTCTCCCCGGAGGATATCACCTTCGTGGCCACTGACGCCCATAAACTGGTGAAATACAAAAGGACGGATGCCAAATCGGATGAATCGGCCTCTTTTATCCTCCCAAAGAAACCGCTCAACCTGCTCAAGAATATCATTGCCGGCCAGGAGATGCCCGTGAGCATCGAGTACAACCGTACCAATGCCTTCTTCTCGTTTCTGAATGTGCACCTCGTATGCCGCCTCATTGACGGAAAATATCCGAATTATGATGCAGTCATCCCGACAGAGAATCCGAACAAACTGACGATCGACCGGAATGCACTCCTCACCACCATCCGCCGTGTAGCCATCTTTGCCAACCAGTCGACCCACCAGGTTCGCTTTAAACTTTCAGGAAAAGAGCTGGTTCTCTCCTCAGAGGATCTTGATTTTTCAAAAGAATCGAAGGACCGCCTTACCTGCGATTACGAGGGTGATGATCTGGAGATCGGCTTCAACTCGAAATTCCTGATCGAGATGCTGAACAACATTGATACCGACGAGGTGCGCCTGGAGATGTCGGCCCCCAACAGGGCAGGTATCCTTCTTCCTGTCAACCAGGAGAACAAAAATGAAGACATCCTGATGCTGGTGATGCCGGTCATGCTCAATAAGTAACCCGGAAAAGATTATGTTATTACCCTTAAAAGAGCTGCTATGAAAATGCGGTTGCTGTTTTTCATGCTCCTGTGCACGGTCCTTACCTGGCCGCTCTTTACATCGACTTCCTGCAGCAGTGTCAAACATCTGGCCGCATTCGATGTGACCTACACCTTCCCGAAAGTCTATTTCAGTTATGGCAAGAAGTCGCAGAAGTTACCGGAGTTGACACTTTATACCGGGAAACTTTCGGTAAATATGGACAGTATTCTATCGGCCAATCATATTCCCAGCGGGATATTTACTTCAGCTTACCTGTCAAGGCTTGCCATGGTCATCACAGCACCTCCCAAAGCTACTTTTAACTGGCTCAAGTCAGTACGGATGGTGGGTAGTGTCGACTCCACATTTCTGCAGGTCACAGAGCTGGGTTCTGACACCGCAGTAAATCCCCTTGCAACCCGCATTGACCTCGCCCTGAACAAAATCGACATCAAACCGATCTTTTTTAAAAACAGCTACTACCTCAGGATCCTGGCTACACCAAGCGGCCAGCTCCCTGACTCAACCATGAATATTTACCTGGATTCGCAAATAAGGCTTCACATCGAACCCTTGTAATTAGTTTGTCAGCAGCCTGCTCCTGAACAAAAAAAAGAAGCCATCCTGTCGGACGGCTTCTTTTTTGCATCACAATGTGTAAAAAAAGTTTATCCCTCTTTCTTTACATTGATCGCTTTCTTTCCTCTTTTGTCTTCCGTGATATCAAAAGAAACCTGGTCGTTTTCCCTTACACGGTCAATTAAGCCACTGACGTGTACGAAAATGTCTTCTTGAGTTTCATCGTCTACGACAAAACCAAATCCTTTTCTCTCGTTGAAAAACTTTACTTTACCTGTTGACATAACAATTAAAATTAAAATTAGCGAACCAAAGGTAATATATAATTTGAATTAACAAAGAGTTAATGAAAGAAAATTTATTTCAGGATGAATATTATGTATTTGTTATTAAAAAATTACAGCACCATTCCCGAGCTCAAATACAATCAGGGTTCCCTCCGGTTTTGCCGGTATATTGCGGAAACAACGGGGTTTACCCTGTTTAGCATCCCCAATTCTGGCCGGGTCTCCAACCATGGTCAGGGATGCAGGGTTCGACCGGATCAGGAGGTCTCCTTTTGTGATGGAAAACCGGAAGGCGGCCTTGCAGCTGTCAGGAAGGTTGCAGATGATCCTTCCCTGGCGGATGCTGAAATGCCAGGTGATGCTGTCACCGGCCGGGATTTCAACAGTAACGTTGTTTTTTACCTCTGTGAACCAGCCCATGTGCTGGATGGTGTAGCGGCAGGTATCACCGGTACTCCATAATCCCCTGATCTTGCTGTTCGGGAATCCGAAGGCATTTACCTTGTAATCGAGGTGAAAACCTTTACCCGGGCTGATCGTAACCGTAGCATCCTTCAGGTCAACCTCGACGACTTTGCAATGAACCGATTTTAATTGTGAACTGCTGACGTCGATGTATTTTTTTGAAAAGTAGGGTGTTGCCAGCATCAGTCCAACGGTTATCACCGGGAGAAGGATCCCGGTAATAAGGGTGGCCCGGCGCGCCCTCTTCTTTTGTTCGGCACTGCTCAGAACGGGAATCTCAATGGGTTTGTCGAGTCTGAAAAGGTAAACACCCGCAAGCGCGACGCCCCATGTCAGTCCCCCTGCCCAGACGACATCACTGGCAAAATGTCCTCCGGCCATCATCCTTGCGATGCCGATGAGGATGCCATAACCGATGCCTGCCGACAGAAAGATATTGGCCGCCAATCTATTCCTTTTCCGGTAAAACAGGTAAGGGATGGCGAGGTAAAAACCCATGGAACAATGTCCGCAGGGGAAGGATTTTCCTTCATTAGTCTTCCCTTGCTGGCAAATGCAAAGGTAGTTTTCGGTCCCGCCAAACTCGGTGATCTCTCTCGGCCTCGGACGGCCCGTGTGATCCTTCAGCACCAGGTTGACCACCAGCCCCGGACCCACCACCATCGTAAATACCAGGACCAGTGAAATTTTACGGAATTGGACATACTTGTTGTTCCAGTACGACAGCGAAATCATGATCAGTCCGCCGAACGCCAGCAGATATCCCGGGAAAATGCCAAACCGGTAAATGAAATCCCAGAAAGGCTGGTACTGCAGCATCCAGCCTTTATCGGCAGAATAAAAATAGTGCTCCAGCCGGATGTCCAGGTTTGTAAACCGGAACAACAGCGTCAATACCCCGAGGATAAAGATCAGGATGGAAAAATCTTTTACTACCTGACGACTGAAGAAACCTGACAAGGGATTTGATTTACGATTTGCGACTTACGATTTCAGAATGAATTGTTTGATTTACTATTATAAGATTATACACAGACTCACACTTACACTCACCCCCACACATCCAGCATCCAGCATCGAGCATCCAGCATCACAGATTTATTCCCCCGCTCACCTCGATCCTCTGCCCATTGATCCATTTTGCATCTTCAGAGCAAAGAAATGCCACCACACTTCCGATATCATCTGCCTGTCCGACCCGGCCCAGGGGTGTCTGACTTGCGATGTAGGCTTTGCGCTGGGGGCTGTTCTTCAGCCCTGCATTGTTGAAATCGGTTTCTATGGCGCCAGGGGCCACTACATTTGCACGGATCCTTCGCTCTCCCAGTTCCTTGGCCAGGTATTTTGTCAGGATTTCGATGGCGCCTTTCATGGAGGCATAGATTGAATAGCCGGGAAAAGAGAAACGGGTAGTCCCTGAAGAGAGGTTGATGATTACACCGCCGTCGTACATCATCGGAAGCATTTTCTGCGTGAGGAAATAGACTCCCTTAAAATGAATGTTCAGCAGGTGATCAAACTGATCTTCTGTGGCCTCACCAATGGGTATTGTTGCCCCGATGCCTGCATTGTTTACCAGGAAATCGAATTTACCGGTATTCCATATTTTCTTCAGGGAAGAAGAGACCTCGTTGATAAAGTTGTCGTAAGAGTTCAGGTCAGACATGTCGAGCTGAATGGCAACCGACTTCTGCCCCTTCTGCCGGATCTCAGCAACAACTTTTTCAGCTTCATCTTTCTGTGTCAGGTAGGTCAGCACCACATCATTCCCTTTTCCTGCAAGTGACAGTGCCATATCTTTTCCAAGTCCACGGCTGCCGCCTGTTACCAATGCAATTTTTGTTTTCATGATTAATTCTTAAGTGAATCCGATTTCCGGACAAAGTAACGGAAAGGTTTTTAATTGATTGTGATGATTCCGAAAAAATAGAAGGATGCTGGCATTGTTCATCTGGTCCGGTCATTCCGGAATTGCCATTAACTGTAAGTCATTCCCGGGTATTCAGTCCTGTCTGTATCAGATCAGAGAAAACCAGTCTGCCAGCATGTCAGCACCTGCCTGGAACCACTCTGAAACCAGGTTTCATTGGTTTCACCTTGGTTAGAGCTTGGTTGGAGCTTGGTTGGACCCGGAATCTCCGGGATTGGAATCCTATACTAACTGGTACCCGACTGCCGACTGCCGACTGCCGACTCCAGACAGCCGTACACGCGTCAGGAAACGCGCGCCAACGAGGGAACAGGCGAGGATTACTGTGATGAACCTTTCGTTTTACCAATGAATTGATAAGCTAGACCAACTTCAAATTTATTTTGCATGTATCGGTATATTTCTTCTCCCCATTGAGATTTGAACCCTAATAAACTGATACTAAAAACATCCTGTATTGTAATAATGAGGCTTTTTGAAACAGGAATATCTATTCCTATCCCGGCAAGAGCACCAAAATCAATACCCGGGATACAACCTTTGGCATTCCCGGATAAAGTTTCTTTTCTTGAAAATTGTCCTGATGAAAATTCAGATAATGTGCCATCAATTTTAGAATATATTGGTATCCCTGCGTAGAGACCTGGATAGAAAATGAATTTTATTTTTTTACCAACTACAAATTGAGGTGCAATTATTGCATTCAGATAAGAAGAATTTATTTTATAATCTGCATGCCCTCCGGCACCTAAACCACCCCAATATTCATATACTGAGTAGCTTCTGTTCAGAAATTCCAGTTCAGAATAGAAATTAATCAGATGATTTCTCTGACAAAAAAATAGTCCGACGGGTACGGAAAACCGATCGTAGCTAAAGCTGGATGGATGAAAAAGGTTGTCAGATTGAAGAATTTTGAACCAATTGAATCCGGTTTTTATTCCTAATTGATTTTGACAATAGGAAGCCTGAATAAGGAGAACAAGACTGATTAGTATTAAAATTCTTTTCATGATCGCCATTTGATTTTATAAATATAGACCAAAATATTTTGCTGAGTGTAAGTAAAGCAGATATTATTCCATAGAAATTTGTTGCGGTATCCGTTTTGTTGCTGGATGCTGGATGCTGGATGCTGGATACTGGATGCTGGATGCTGGATGCTGGATGCTGGATGCTGGATGCTGGATGCTGGATGCTGGATGCTGGATGCTGGATGCTGGATGCTGGATGCTGGATGCTGGATGCTGGAT